>JAXLTZ010000021.1:0-45414 GCA_046329785.1 Chitinophagales bacterium | reverse complement strand
GAAGAATCGTTGCCGGAATTATTTTCATGGATTGAGAAAGTAATGACAGCTAACAATTTCTCATATGAAGTGATTGCAATAGATGATGGCAGCCGTGATAATTCCTGGCAAGTTATAAAACAGGAATCACAGAGGAATGCAAATATAAAAGGCATTCAATTTCAACGTAATTACGGAAAATCTGCCGCTTTACAAGTTGGGTTTGAAGCAGCGCAAGGTGATGTAGTCATTACTATGGACGCTGATTTGCAGGACTCACCGGATGAAATTCCTGAATTATATAAAATGATTACTGTTGATGGTTATCATCTGGTTTCCGGCTGGAAGAAAAAACGCTTTGATCCGATTACCAAAACTCTTCCTACTAAATTATTTAATGCTGCGACACGTTATGTTTCCGGTATTAATAACTTACATGATTTTAATTGTGGCTTAAAAGCATACCAGAAAAAGGTAGTTAAAAGCATAGAAGTATATGGTGAAATGCACCGTTATATTCCCGTAATTGCCAAATGGGCAGGCTTTGAAAAAATTACTGAAAAACCCGTACAACATCAGGAACGTAAATATGGAAAAACGAAGTTTGGTGTTGAGCGTTTTGTGAATGGTTTCCTGGATTTGATGAGTATTACTTTCGTTGCCCGTTATGGAAAAAGACCCATGCATATTTTTGGCACACTTGGCGTACTTTCTTTTTTCTTCGGTATTTTAATTTTGATATATCTTACCATTACTAAAACACTTTTCGGTATTGTTGGGATGACTAGCAGGCCTATTTTTTACCTTGGTATTTTAACAATAATTGTAGGAACGCAATTATTTGTAGCAGGTTTTCTCGGCGAACTCATCGCACGCAATGGTGCAGACAGAAATCATTATTATATTAGTGATAAAACTAATTTTTAATTTTTTAAAACACATAGACACATAGTGTAGATTCTGTAAAAGAATTTATTCTTTACTATGTATTCTTTTGTTATTAAAGTACTTGAAAATTAAATTCAGATTTACATTAGGAATCTTCGATTTTTATAGACTATATGACCCTATGTGTTTTAAGATTATTTTCCTAAAGTAAACTCTCCGTAAATCGGAAAATGATCTGAGATTTTATTATTCACTACCTGAAACTTATGTACAGTAAATGCAGGAGTGGTGAGCATATAATCAATCCGCAAAAACGGAATCTTACCATTGTATGTATGACCGATTCCAAAACTGTAATTTATAAACGCGTCTTTCAAATCTTCTGAAATGGTATTCGCAACATAAGAGTTTGGTAGGTCGTTAAAGTCGCCGCATAAAATTATCGGTTTAGTTTGTGCATTCAAAAATTTCTTCAATTTATCTGCCTGTTGCGCTCTCCGCTCAAATGCTCTTTTTAATTTAATAATGATATTTTTTGCACCATGCTCATCCAGATTTTGTGTTTCTCTGAACTCCTGAATGGTTTCATAATCTTCTGTTCCAAAATAGATAGACTGCAAATGTACATTTACAAATCGTATTACGGTATCACCAATGGCAATATCTGCGTATAAACCTTTAAACGGTTTTTTGCCATAGCCTGTTTTAAATGGCTGCTTCATGATATTGCCATGTTCTTTAATCGGCAGTTTAGAAAAGATGGCAATTCCCCATTCATCAGTATTTCGCAATACTAGTTCTCTCGTAAAAAAATAATATTTATAGCCTATCTTTTGTAATTGGGTTATAGTATTAAACTCTTTGGTTGTATCATTATAAAATTCCTGAAAGCAGATTACATCGGCATCTTTATCTTTAATGGTCTGCATTATTTTTTGTTTGGAATCTATGTTCTCACTCCAGTTGTACAAATCAAAATCACGTACATTATAAGACAGTACTTTTATTTTTTTTGCAGTTTTGCTTTCAGAACCAGGCTTCCCAATATTAGTGGCTGCCAGATTAAATAACTGTGGCACACATGCAGCAATTGCTAATAAAGAGACAACAGCAAAATGCCTTTTGCGTAATATCCAACTTAAAACAAATCCTAAATTCACTAAAATAAAAAATGGAAGTAACATGCCTGCAAATGGTAGAAACCAGATTTTTTCAGGGCTGATGTATGAGGCAGAAAGGCTTACCAGTAACAATACAACAAAAATAATGTTGATAGTTCTTGATGTAAAAGATAAAAGCCATTTCAAATATTTCATTCTCCAAAATAATCAAATAATAATAAAAATCAGTAACACTCAGTATTAATCTTCCTGACTGATTTTAAATAAAAAATCTTTTTCTTCCTTAGACAAACTGTCGTAACTTGAACGATTTATTTTATCTAAGATAGCATCTAATTTTTCTTGTTTAGAGACAGCTTCGCTTTGTTGTGTTGTATTTGTTTTCGTTTGTTTGTTTGAAGAAGTATATGCGTATTCTTTTTTGTATTCAACTTTTAGTTTAGTTTTCTTTTTAAATAAACCGGAAAAGAAATCAGTAACGGCATAGAATGGTTTTGAAAAATCATTTCCGTTCTGCAATTGTTTTATAAAGATAAAACCAAACATTGCACCACCAAGATGCGCAATATGACCACCTGCATTGCTGTTTTGAATATTGATTAAGTCCAAAATGACATACGCCAGGGCAATCCACTTTATTTTTATATTTCCAAAAATTGCGAAACGTAATTCGTAATCAGGAGCAATCGTTGCAGCAGCTAACACAATCGCCATAACACCTGCAGATGCGCCAATACAGGTAGCACTACTAACTACATTACTAAATACAGGAAATACATTATATGCCAGAATGTATAGTAAACCACCAAAGAATCCGCCAAAAATATATATTGGAAGAATCTTAGGCTTGCCAATCATATCCTGCACAATTTGCCCAAACCAGTATAACCCAAGCATATTAAACAGTAAATGAAAAAAGCCTGCATGCATAAACATATAGGTTAAAATTCCCCATGGGTGACGTAGTAAGTTGTGCGGCGAAGCATATAAAGAAAGAAAACCGGTAATGTCAAATGGAATACTTTTGGAAAAAAGTATAAAAGGAATATTGATTACGTTGACAATAATGAAAACAGCAATGTTTATCAGAATTAATTTGATTAAATCCGAGCCGTATCTGTATTGCCATTTTATGTCCTGCCAGATGTTCATTTTTAGTAAAACGTTTCTTTGTTGGTCTTATTCCAGAATAAAACTAATAAAAATCCGAATATGGCACCACCAATATGTGCAGTATGCGCAATATTTCCAACGCCTGTTTGTGCAAACATAATATCAAAACCAATAATGACCAATGGAATCATATACTTTGCTTTAATAGGAACAGGTACGAACATAAACATCAGCGGTGCATTTGGAAACAAATAACCAAATGCTGCCAGTAAACCATAAATAGCACCACTTGCACCTACCAATCCCGAAAAATAAATAGAGGCTAATTGATTGCTGCTTGTTGCCTGCTCGTAGGAGAGGAAGATGCTGCCTGTTTGTTGCCAAACAACAAATGCCTGTACAGCTAAATGAAAAGCAATGGCACCTAATCCTGAAAATAAATATAAGAATGCAAATCGTTTGCTTCCTAAAACTCTTTCGTTTTCAAGAATAGCTCCAAAACTATATAAGGCATACATATTAAAAAGAATATGGAAAATTCCGCCGTGTGTAAACATATGCGTAATAATCTGCCATGGTTTAAATTCGGGGTTTGCCGGATAATGCATGGCTAAAAGATTTGTCAAATCATCACCATATATCAGACAGGCTACAAATACCAATATATTCAGTAAAATCAGATTCTTAACTACGGGTGTCAGATTGTTCATGTGTTTATTTTTTCAATCAAAGAAGCAATGTTTCTTCATCGAAGATGAAACCTCTGTTTCTCTGTAATTTTCTTTTTCTTGAATAAAATCTATGTGTCTATGTGCTTTAATTTCCAAATTTTCGTTCTATTTCATCAAAACTGTATTGCGCAAATGTAGGCAAACTTGCCGGATTGATAGTAGGTTGTTCACAGGCAAACAATTCATCTATCAGTTGCTGCATTGAATGCTTATCCATCATAGTGCCTGATTTTATGGCAGTTTGATACGCCAGTGTTTTCGCTACATTTTTGCGTTTGTCAAATTCATCAGTTTTATTGGTGGTTTTAAAATCTTCTAACAATTTTTCTATCAATTGAGTTTCATTTTCATCGCGCAAATCACTTGGCATGCCATGAACCACAAAAGTTGTGCCGCCAAAAAATTCTATATCAAACCCTAATGCTTTTAATTCCGGTAAAATTTCTTTTAAGATTTCCGAATCACTGTTATTTAATTCCAGTGATTTTGGAAATAACGTTTTTTGTGTGGCCGCCGGCTGATTCGCTAAATTTTTCAAATACTTTTCAAATAAAATTCGTTGATGTGCTTTGTGTTGATCAACCAGAATAAAACCACTTCTGATTTGTGTCAATATATAACGTTCATGTAGCTGAATTGGTTCAAAACGTTCATTTTTAAACGGATTATTCGAGATTTCATTTTCACTTTCCAGTGCATGTAAATCCATTTTGCTTCGAATCGTTACGGTCTTTTCTTCCGTTGCTTCATCAAGTTCGTATAATTTTTTCCAGTCATCAAAATTTCCGTGGTTATCATCCGTAAAATTTCTTTGCTGTGTTGCAGGAATATCTTTATCAAATGGTGAATGATATGAACCGCGTGTATTAGAGTCGGTATTCAGTTTAGATTGTACTACTTTAAAAGGTTGCTCATTATACACTCTCTCATCTACTAATTGATTAAACGTAGATTCGTGTTCAAAATCAATCGTTGGCATCACGCTGTATTGTGACAGGCCATGTTTCACTGCAGCATTCAGCAATAAATAAATTGCTTTTTCGTCTTCAAATTTTATTTCCTGTTTTGTCGGGTGTACATTAATATCAATAGCACCAGGTTCAATATCAATAAACAAACAATAAAACGGAAAATTCTTTTCAGCAATTAAACCGTCGTAGGCTTTGGTAATCGCATAATTCAGAAAATTATTTTTGATAAAACGATTGTTGACAAAGAAAAATTGTTCACCACGCGTTTTTTTGCTTACTTCCGGTTTGCCAATAAATCCACGTACACTTACATAGTCTGTAATTTCTTCAATAGGCACTAATTTTTCATTGTAGTTTTTACCGAAAATATTGACAATTCGCTGACGGATATTGGCAGCTTTCAGGTGATAAACTTCTATTCCGTTATGATGTAATGAAAAAAAGATGCCGGGATTTGCCAAAGCAACATGTACAAATTCATCCAGAATATGCTTGGTTTCAATCTGATTCGATTTTAGAAAATTACGACGTGCAGGTACATTATAAAATAAATTTTTTACAGAAATTGAAGTACCTGAATTGGTGGCTGTGGGTTCCTGCAAAATTACCTTTGAACCTTCCACAATTAAAATGGTTCCAACTTCTTTATTGTGCAGTTTGGTTTTCATTTCCACCTGGGCCACCGCAGCTATACTTGCCATTGCTTCCCCGCGAAAACCAAACGTGTATAATGAAAATAAATCTTCAATCTTTTTAATTTTAGACGTCGCATGACGTTCAAAACACATGCGTGCGTCCGTTTCGCTCATACCGCACCCGTCATCCACTACCTGTATCAGTGCACGTCCGGCATCTTTAATAATTAACTGTATGTTTTTGGCACCTGAATCCACACTGTTTTCCAGCAATTCTTTCACCACGGAAGCAGGTCGTTGAATCACTTCACCGGCAGCAATCTGGTTGGCAATGGAATCGGGCAAAAGTTTGATGATGTCAGACATAATGTGGACACAAAATACAAAATACTACTCGTTACATCGTGTTAAATGCTGTTATTTTGATGAGAAATTATAATAGAATGTCTTAACTATGATTTTTGTGATTGATATGATGAAAACAACTCGTCGAAGATGAAACTCTGTTTTTCTTTAACATCCGATTTGAATATTAATTGCTGTAAATGCTTTAGTTTCAAAAGCATAGAATAAGCTATGTTTCTATGCGGTTTAAAAAATTATTATTTAAATAGACACGTTTCCACGTTCGTTTAAAGTTTATAACATATCAAAGTCTATAATTTTCTTATGTTTGAGCAAATTTAGGACTGATTTTTGGAGATAATGCTTGAATTATAGCATTGGATAATTAAAGAATGAAAAGAGATAAAATAAATATCATTAAGTGGTTTAAGAATGTTGTACAATTCCGCAATTCTGTAATTCTACAATTCTGTGCTGCATACTTACTACTGCATACTGCCTACTTAAAAGCATCCGACCCGCCATACTTGAAAGATACTTCCAATATTTGGGTGGATTCTGTTTTGAAGACGATGACTCTGGATGAAAAAATCGGTCAGTTGTTTATGGTGGCTGCTTACTCGAATAAAGATGAAGCCAGTTATAAAACGATTGATAAATATATAAATGACTATAAAGTTGGAGGCTTGATTTTTTTTCAAGGTACGGCACAAAAACAAGCGGAATTAACCAACCGTTATCAGGCACAGAGCAAGATTCCGTTATGGATTGGTTTTGATGGAGAATGGGGGCTTGGTATGCGTTTGGATAATACCATCTCTTATCCGCGACAACTCACACTGGGTGCAATTGACAATCCAGAATTGATTTATGATATGGGTAAAGAAATTGCACGGCAAATGAAGCGCATCGGCATTCATATCAATTTCGCACCGGATATTGATGTGAACAGCAACCCGAATAATCCGGTGATTAACGACCGTTCTTTCGGCGATAATAAATTTGGTGTGGTGCGCCGCGGGCTGGCATATATGAAAGGAATGCAGGATAATAAAATACTTGCAAGTGGCAAACATTTTCCCGGTCATGGCGATACGGATGTCGATTCACATAAAGACTTACCGGTGCTGAAACATTCATTAGAAAGATTAGAGTCGGTAGAATTATATCCGTTCAAGCAGTTTATTCGTTATGGGGTTGGCAGTATTATGGTGTCACATTTAAATGTATTGGCTTTGGATGGAGCACCCAATTTTCCTGCAACATTGTCACCTAAAATTATTCAGCAAAAACTCATCGACTCCATGGGTTTTAAAGGACTGGTGTTTACGGATGCAATGAACATGAAAGGGATTACGAAATATTATCCCTCAGGCGTAGCAGAAGTAATGGCGATATTAGCAGGTAATGATGTAATGTTATTTCCGGATGATGTAGATGCCGCTATTGCAGGAGTTCGCTGTGCCGTTTTGCAGGATTCAATTATTCCGGAAAAATTGATTGACCAGAAAGTACGTAAGATTTTAGCAGCAAAATATTGGTTAGGGTTAAGTCATTTTCAGCCAATAAAAATAGATGATATAGACGCGGATATAAATAGTGATAGTGCCAAATATCTGAAGTTTAAATTGCTCGAGAATGCAATTACTGTGGTACAGGATTCCGCTAAAATTATTCCGGTTTTAAATTTGCAGAAACGAATAGCAAACGTAAGCATTGGTAGCAGTAAACCAACAGTTTTTTCTACGATGCTTGATAAATATACACAAGTCGATCATTTCTTCTTCCCAAAAGATACTGATGTAAAAATATTTAATGATGCAGTAGCAAAATTAAAAGAGTATCATTTAGTAATAGCGGATATTCAGGACATGAGTCGCTTTGCCGCAAAGAATTTTGGTTTAACTGATAATTCAATTTCATTTTTAAGACAGGTAAATAAGCAAAATTCAACGATATTATGTGTATTGGGTTCACCATATAGTTTAAAATATTTTCAGGATTTTAATTCTATTATTGTTGGATATAATGAAGAAGATGAGGCAGAATCTATTGTTGCACAAATTATTTTTGGTGCACGTGGTGCAGAGGGTACATTACCGGTTACCGTTGGAAAATTCCAATATGGCAGCGGTGAATGCACGCAAGCCAATATGCGTTTAAAATATGGCAATCCGCTCGAGGTGAATATGAACGCAAAAACACTCAAAAAAACGGATGCAATTATCTATAAAGCCATTGAAGATAAAATTTTTCCGGGCGCACAATTGTTAGTGGCGAAAGATGGAAATGTGATTTATGAGAAAGCATACGGATTCCATACTTACGATAATACAATAGCTACGAAGTTAACTGACTTGTTTGATATTGCTTCTCTGACAAAAGTAACGGCAAGTGTGCCAATAATTATGAAAATGCAGGAGCAAGGTAAAATTGATATCAATAAAAAATTGGGCGATTATTATACCTATCCTGAAAATTCTAATAAAAAAGATATTGTTATAAAAGAAATGTTGTGTCATCAGGCAGGACTGCCCGCATGGATTCCATTTTATAAGAATTCGTTGGATATAGCAGGAAATCCTGACAGTTTGTGGTATGCAAAAAGGCAAGATTCTGTTTTTTCTGTAAAGATTTTAGATAGTTTATATCTGAAAAAATCATTTCAGGATTCTGTCTGGAAAATGATTTACGATTGTGGTTTGTCTCCGGTGAAAGATTATAAATACAGCGATTTAGCATACTATTTAATGCAGCAAATTATTGAAAAAACTTATAAAGATTCATTGCAGAATATTACACGAAAATATTTGTATGCTCCATTAGGAATGAATTATACGCAATACAATCCAAAATGGAATGGTTATGATTTGAATAAGATTATGCCAACGGAAATAGAAAAAAATTTTCGTCAATCGTTATTATTGGGTACAGTTCACGACCAGGGCGCAGCGTTGCTGGGTGGCGTGGCAGGACATGCAGGAATTTTCAGCAATGCCAATGATTTAGCGAAATATTTTCAGTTGTTGTTAAATAGCGGAACTTACGGCGGTTATAAATATTATAATGCAAGCACCATAAAAAATTTTACCTCTAAACAATATCCGAACAACAGACGTGCCATTGGGTTTGATAAGCCAACACCCATTGGACAAGACGGACCGACGTGCGATGCCGCATCACCGGAATCGTTTGGACATACCGGTTTTACAGGCACTATCGCGTGGGCAGATCCTAAAAACAATCTGATATTTATTTTCCTATGTAACCGTGTGTATCCAAGTGCCGATGTAAATACTTTAGCAAAACAAGGCATTCGTCCTAAGATACAGCAGGTGATTTATGATGCTATAAATAAATAATGAGAATAATAATTACTATAGCATTTATAATTAATGCAACTTTTTGCTTAGGACAAAATAATGTAAAATGTGATATTTCTTTTCTTAGAGAATGGTATGGCGATGATACAATTAAATTATCTAATGAACATTTACTCTATTATGGATTTGATTGTGAATTACTTTCATTGTTAAAAGAGACACCTAAGCATCGAATTGATACCATCTTTTCCATGTCGATGGGTCTTCCGCCTAGACTTAATTTCCAGTTTGTGAAAGAATTTAAGAGATTAATTCTTTTCAGGGCAGGATGCGCAGGAAACGGTCCATGCTTTTATGTTTTAACAGATAAAGAATCAGGAAGAGAATTACAGAAATTACCTGAATTAATTTATACAGGCGAAAATGACTCAGTTAGCTTTGTAATTTATTTTGATTTAAAAATGAATAATCTAATTATTCATAATCTTGAAACAGGAAAAAAGAAGTCAATTCCAGTAATATCTAAGAGATTTAATGAACCAATTCCAGAGTATCAGTTTTCTGGTTCAATTATAACTAATGGTTATGTAGTCTTATATTACAACTGGGAAGAAAATGGAAAGTCCTTGAATGATGAAATATTGATTGAAATAAAAAAATATAAACGATAAAAGTGTTTAAACTGCCAAGTTACATCTCATAATTAAAATTCACCTCGCAACCTTCGCTGCAATTGGTGCAGATGTCAATTTCTTTTCTGCCTTTCACTAATTTTATACGGAAATCTTTATACAAATTATTGTTCCAGATTTGAGAAAATGAATGCGTTTGTAAATTGCCTAACTGATGTTGTGCATCTTTATCGAAACAACAAGGCACTACTTTGCCGTCCCAGGTAATAACGCAACTATGCCATAATTTCCAGCAGGAATTTTTTAAAGAATTCTTTATAGAATAAGTGCCATCATTATTTTTCCTGTAACGCGAATATTGTTCGTTCTCCGGGATTAATTCGTTGCCATTTTTATAATCATACACCTGTGCGGTTTTTAAGATTACTTCATCCACACCAATTTCTTTTGCCAGTAATTTCAATTCATCAATCTGATGTTCATTTGGCTTTACCACTAAAAATTGAAAAATAATGTAAGGGGTTTTTGCTTTCAGTTCTTTCTTCCACTTCACGATATTCTTTGCTCCTTCAATCACTTTGTCTAATTGTCCGCCGACACGATAGCTTTCATATGTTTCCTGCGTAGTGCCGTCAATAGAAATAATCAATCTGTCTAAACCACTTTCAATGGTTTTTTTTGACATCGCATCCGTCAGATAATGCGCATTGGTAGATGTTGCGGTATAAATTTTTTTCTTCTTTGCATATGAAACCATTTCTAAAAAATTCTTATGCAGATACGGTTCACCTTGAAAATAAAACGTCAGATAAATTAAATTCTTGGAAATTTCATCAATTGTTTTTTGAAAAAAATCCTGTTCGAGCATACCGATTGGTCGTGTAAAGGAACGCAACCCGCTCGGGCATTCAGGACAGCGCAAGTTGCAGGAAGTAGTCGGCTCAAACGAAATGGAAAATGGCATACCTAATTGAATTGGTTTTTTTAGCAATCTGGTCAGGTAAAAGGAAAGATAAATTAAGCTCATATTCCATAAGCGCCGGACTGTGAGCTTCGATAAAAAGTTGAGTGTATTTTGTGTGGACGCGTTCACGCAATAAAGATACAATAGGAAAATGTCATTCCCTTGAAAAAGGGAATCTCATTTATTGGTTTTGTGAGATTACCTCTTCCGAGGTAATGACTTGTTGCAATTATTAACCACATAGAAACATAGAAAATGTGCAGTTTAAGATCTGATAATAAAATACGACTATTAATAGTTACACATGAGGCAAGCAAAGCTTGCTCTATTGTTTTCTTCATCTGTTTGGTTATGAATTACAATATCCGGTTTGCTTTGCGTAAAAATCTATGTTTCTATGTGGTTAAAATTATTTCCGTTGAACCGGCGCTATTTCTGTTTTTGGTATATGTTTCTTGAAATATCGTATCACAAAAAACAATAGGACCACAATTACCACACAAACAATTCCTGCAATTATGAAAGGAATAATAATACTGAATATACTACCCACAATAGCTAAAATATGTTCTACTGTTGCCACAATCGGATTGGCTGCACCGGCTGTGGTGGCTGTAGAAGTAGCACGAGTTAATGCAGTTCCGGCCTGAATAATTCCGGCACTGCCACCGCCAACAATAATACCTAAACCCCATTTCAGCATCGGATCTAAGTCCGGTACAATAGCCGATGCAGTCAATAAAGTTCCGGCAATAACGGAAGCCGGTGTCATTATCGTATCTAAAATATTATCTATAAATGGAATATAATAACCTCCGATTTCAAAAACAGTGGCAGCCCCAAAACATATAATAGCTGCAGTGCTGCTCATCCATTGGAAACTATCACCCAAGTGCAAAATTCCCATTTTAGAGGCAATACTGGCTGCCAGCAAAGGCACAAAAACCCTGAAACCACAACACGCACTTAAGCCCAAACCCATTACTAAACTTAGTAATACTTTATTGTCGCTGAAAAAATGCAAAGCATCTTTAGAAACGAATTGCATAACAGTTGTATCCATAGTTAAAATTACTGTTTTTTATCCAATAACATCAAAACACACACCAAAATTCCATACAAATGTTACTGATTAATTAAGAAAATTAATATGCATGAGTAAAAAAAGTTGATGTGTTAGTTATTTATTTAATTCGTGTATAAAAATCTAATTACTCATTACTTAGTACTCATTACTATTTTCTACTTTTGTAAAAAATAAATAAGATGGAATTAAGCGGAAAAGTATTTAAAGTATTGCCTGTTGAATCGGGTGAAGGCAAAAATGGAACATGGAAAAAGCAAGCTGTTGTAATTGAAACGGCACATGAAAAATATCCTAAAAAAGTGGCAGTGCAATTTTGGGGTGACTTGGTTAATCATGAAAATTTTGTAGAAGGCAATGATATCTCAGTAGAATTTGATGTAGAAAGCCGTGAATATAATGGGAAATGGTATACAGATGTAAAAGCCTGGCGTGTCAACAGAAAAGAAAATACGCAATCTTCTGCTAATACATCAACAGCATCGGTGCAACAAGCAACACCTGCATATACTGAAGCAGATGTGCCGGCACAAATAGATGACGATTTACCGTTTTAATATCTAATTTACCACGGACTTTTTTGGTAATACGTAACATACGCATCACCATCAATAACAATCATAGGATCACCCGTTTTCGGGTGATTTTTCTTTTGAAAGGAATAGGTTTGTGCACCTTCACTGGCAGAAATAACACTAATAGTATTGCCATTTAATTTCCAGGTTCCATGGTCAGCACTCTGACTGGCAGAACCTCCATAATAACCACCACCGGAACCGCTTATGGAGCCTTCATAAGTATATTGATAAGTGCCGTCACCATTGATTACAAGGCAACGCGTGTTGCTTGAACTTGATGAATAGGTAGAAGAAGCATTCGTCCAGCACCAGGTTCCTACAATAGATTTATCAATGCTTCCGGATTTTGAAGTGCCGGCACTTGAAGATGAACTTTTTGTTTTAGTAAAAGTGACAGGTGCATCAAATATTCCACCTGAAATAGTTAATTGCCCGTTTGTAAGTTTATAGGAGTAGACAAAATCACCATCATCACTACTTGCGAATATTTTATTGGCTGTATTGGTAAATGTAAAACTGCCGCCACCAAAGCTACCATTACCGTTCGCATTAAAAATCAGTGCACCAACTTCATCATTGTTCCAGGTTCCGATAATGTTAGTTTGTGCACATAAAATTCCGGAAACAAAAATCAGTGGAAGAAGAATAAGATTTTTCATAAACATATAGTTTAAATCAAAATTAAGCACTAAAAATGAAGAATACAATAATCTGAACGGATGTTAGATATAATTTGAATGGAACATCATACAGATTTTTTATTATATTTGATATCCGGCCAAACTGAAAATACCAGACAAAACCCTTTTTTGTCACGTTCAACCGAGTTTGCAGGGCTTATTTGTTCACTAAATTTTATCAATTTTAATAAGACATGAAATACGCAGCGATTCAAAATTATGTTAACGGTCAATTTATACCTGCAGGTACAGACAGAAAAATAGAAGTAATTTCCCCTTTAGATGGCAATTTACTGTCAACTGTACCAATGTCCACTTCCAAAGATTTAGATGAAGCAGTAAAAGCAGCGAAAGCAGCATTTCCGGCTTGGAGCAGAACACCCATAAAAGAAAGAGTACAGGTTTTCTTCAGGTATAAATATTTGCTGGAAAAACATTTGAAAGAATTGGCAGAATTATGCAGCGAAGAAAATGGGAAAACGTATGGAGAGTCAGTTGCCGAAATTGAAAAATGTATCGAATTAACAGAATTCGCAACATCGTTGCCACAGTTGGTAACTGGTGAAGTGCTGGAGGTCAGTAAAGGAGTTGAATGTAGAACAGAGCATGTTGCTTTGGGTGTTGTAGCATCTATCGTGCCATTTAATTTCCCTTCTATGGTACCTAATTGGACTATTCCAAATGCCATTGCATTGGGCAATTGCATGATTATAAAACCGTCTGAGAAAGTGCCATTGAGTTGTGGACGTTTAGCAGAACTCTTAAAAGAAGCTGGTTTGCCGGACGGTGTCTTTAATGTGGTGCACGGAGATGTAGAAATTGTAAATGCTATCTGTGATCACCCAGATATTGAAGCGGTTTCGTTTGTAGGTTCTACCAAAGTGGCAAAAATTGTATATCAGCGGGCAACACATAATTATAAAAGATGTCTGGCCTTAGGTGGAGCAAAAAACCACCTGATGGTACTACCGGATGCCAAACCGGAAATGACGGCACAAAATGTTGCTGCATCTATGAGCGGTTGTGCCGGACAGCGCTGCATGGCTGCGAGTGCTATGATTGCAGTAGGCAATGTAGATTCGATTATTGACAAAATCTGTGATGAAGCGAGAAAAATTATTCCCGGAAAAAATCTGGGTGCCGTTATTGATAAAGTTTCGCAACAGAGGATTGAAGGATATATTTCAGAGGCAGAGAAAAACGGTGCAAAAATTTTAGTGGATGGTCGCAATACAAAAGTAGAAGGGAAAGAAAATGGAACCTATGTAGGTCCGACTGTTATTGATTTTGTAACGCCGGATATGTCAGTAGCAAAAGAAGAAATTTTCGGCCCGGTCATTAGCATTATGCGCACCAATACGGTGGATGAAGCTTTAGCAATAGAAAATGCTAATCCCTATGGAAATGCAGCAAGTGTTTTTACACAAAATGGTGGTATGGCAAGATATATTATTGATAAAGCAAGTGCAGGTATGATTGGTGTGAATGTGGGTGTTCCTGTTCCGCGCGAACCATTCTCATTTGGTGGATGGAATGAAAGTAAATTTGGAGTTGGCGATATTACAGGAAAAAGTTCCATTGAGTTTTGGACAAAACTGAAAAAAAGTACTACCAAATGGAATCCTGAAGCAGGCGTGAACTGGATGAGTTAAAGTAATGATGAATGGTAAATGGTAAATGATTAATGTTGAATATGTGGATACAGATTTGAGGTGAAGAATAGAGTTCAATTTTGTCGTATATAAAGAAGCGTGGGATGGCAAAACGCGTAGCTAAGCATAGGCACGCAGCGTAGGACGATCGTTTTGCCTTGTCTTTTTTGGTTACTTTTTTTGACTAAGAAAAAAAGTGACAAAGGGTAATGTTTTTAATTATAAGTGAATAATAATAAAGATAAAAATGACAAATTTAGAAACAGAAACAATGACGAAAGAACAAATAGTAAACTATAGCAAACAATTTAGTTTATTCTCCTGGTCGGCGCAAAGAAGCGTAAATCCTTTAGCTGTAGAAAGAGCAGAAGGAGTTTATTTATACGATTGTGACGGCAATAAAGTAATAGATTTTTCTTCCGGCTTAATGTCAGTAAACATTGGACATGGAGACCAACGTGTAACAGATGCGGTAGTGGAGCAAATGCAAAAAGTAAGTTTTGTGGCACCAACCTGTACAACAGAAATCAGAGCAAAGCTGTCCAAAAAATTAGCAGAAATTTGTCCAGGCGATCTAAACAAAGCATTTTATACATTATGCGGAACTTCATCAGTGGACAATGCCATTAAATTAGCAAGACTATACACAGGAAGACATAAAATTGTCGGACGTTACAGAGCGTTTCATGGCGGTTCTATCGGTGGTATGTCTGTCGGCGGTGACCCAAGAAAAATTGCAAACGATGCTCAACAAATGCCTAATGCTGTTTTGTTGGATGATCCATATTATTTCTTTGGAATGAAAGATTTGGACGAAGCAACAAAATTAAAGTTGAGTTTAGAATATGTAGAAAGAGTAATACACTTTGAAGGCAAGGCAAACATCGCAGCGTTTATAATAGAAGGTGAAAGCGGTTCATCCGGTTGTCTGCATTATCCAAAAGGATATTTAAAAGGAATAAAAACCTTATGCGAAAAATATGGAATTCTGTTTATCGCAGATGAAGTAATGAGTGGATTTGGCAGAACAGGAAAATGGTTTGGTTTTGAAAATCACGATATCATTCCGGATATGATTTGCATGGCGAAAGGCTTAACATCTTCTTATTTGCCATTAGGTTGTTTGATGGTATCTGATAAAATTGCTGCAAAGTTTGAAAATACACCCATGATGATAGGCTTGACGTATAACGGACATCCCGTTTCATTGGCAGCGGCATTAGCCGTTATCAATATTTATGATAGTGATAACTTGATTGAAAATGCACGCAATATGGGTGCATACATGGAAGAAAAAATAAATGCGATGAGAGCAAAACATCCGAGCATGGGCGCATTCAGAAATACAGGATTGTTAGGTTGTTTAGATGTGCTGAAAAATAAAAGCACCGGCGAATTAATAGCACCCTATAATGCAAGTGGCGATGAATTAAAAATCACGAATCAGATAGCAGCAAAAATAAGGGCATTGGGAATGTACACTTTTGTAAGATGGGGTTATATTTTCATCGCTCCACCTTTGACAATAAATAAAGAAGAAATTGACGAAGGCTTGGCCATCATCAGCGAAGCATTAAAAATTGCTGATGAGAATATGGTAAATTAAAAATCTTTGAGGTTTATTTTATTTTCTTCTTTGAGTGAAAAAATAAAACATGACAGAAAACCAAGACATAACAACATCATCTCTCTACAGCGAAGACTTAGCACCGGTTCCGGAAAGTAAAAGAACCTGGAACACCTGGAATTATGCTGCTTTATGGATAAGTATGAGTTTGTGCATACCTACTTATATGCTTGCAAGCTCATTGATAGAAGGCGGTATGAACTGGTGGCAGGGAATCTTAACTATTTTTCTCGGTAACTTAGTCGTGCTAATACCAATGATATTAAACGGTCATGCCGGAACGAAATACGGCATACCATTTCCTGTTTTTGCAAGAGCAAGTTTTGGTACAACAGGAGCAAACATTCCCGCAATGCTGCGTGCAATTGTTGCTTGTGGTTGGTTCGGCATTCAAACATGGATTGGCGGGTTTGCCATCTATCAAATGTTGCGGTTGTGGATGCCTTCTTTGGAAACACTGCCACAAATTTTTCCTGCATCTTTTGGTTTGGAAACCGGTCCTGCCATTTGTTTCTTTACATTTTGGTTGCTGAATATGTTTGTAGTATATCTTGGTGTAGAAAGCATAAAAAGATTATTAGTGTTTAAAGCTTTCTTCTTACCAGCTGCAGCATTAGCTTTATTATTCTGGGCAATCAGTGCAGGCCATGGTTTAGGACCTATTCTCGAGCAACCATCTAAATTTTCTACTACCGAAGATTTCTTTAAATTTTTCTTTCCCGCATTAACCGGTATGGTAGGTTTTTGGGCAACACTTTCTTTAAATATTCCTGACTTTACAAGATATGCTAAGAGCCAGAAAGCACAAGTGGTTGGGCAAGCGATAGCATTACCATCCTCTATGACTTTGTTTTCATTTATTGGTGTGGTAGTTACATCTGCAACAACTATTATATACGGAACTACTATTTGGGATCCATTAGTTTTGGCAGGAAAATTTGAAAGTAAATTATTAGTAAGTGTAGCAATGATTGCTGTGGCTATTTCTACACTTGCAACAAACATTGCCGCAAACATTGTAAGTCCTGCAAATGATTTTGCTAATCTCGCACCGTCAAAAATTAATTTCAGAATTGGTGGGTATATTACAGGAGTTATTGGCATTTTAATTTTCCCTTGGAAATTAATTGCTGACCCAAGCGGGTATATTTTTACATGGTTAGTTGGCTATTCAAGTTTGCTTGGCCCGGTCGGTGGTATTATGATTGCCGATTATTATTTTATCAGAAAAAAAGAATTAGTAGTTAATGAATTGTACAATGCATCAGGCATATATAGCTTCAAAAATGGAATTAATGCTGCTGCCATCATCGCTTTATTGGTTGGTATTGCACCTAATGTTTTAGGTTTTTTAGTAACGATTAAAGTTATTGATACTGCGAGTGTTCCAAACTTCTTTGTTCAGTTATACAGTTTTGCATGGTTTGTTGGATTTATTATTTCCGGATTGACTTATTTTATTTTAATGCGTAATAAAAAATAATATGGCAGATGAATTTATGACAGCGGCGATTGACGAAGCGAAAGCCGGTTTAAGTGAAAAAGGTATTCCAATCGGAAGCGTGTTGGTGAAAGATGGAAAGATTGTAGGGCGCGGACATAACAAACGTGTACAAGATGGCGACCCGATTACACATGCGGAGATTGATTGCTTACGCAATGCCGGACGTGTAGGTAGTTATAAAGGAACAGTGTTGTATTCTACTTTAATGCCTTGTTATTTATGTGCAGGTGCAGTAGTACAGTTCGGAATCAAAAAAGTAATAGTTGGTGAATCAAAAACATTTCCAGGAGCAAAAGAATTTATGCAATCGCATGGCGTGGAAGTGATAGACTTAAACAATGAAGAATGCATCCATCTGATGGAAGATTTTATTGAAAAAAATCCGACACTCTGGAATGAAGATATAGGTGAACTTTAAAACAATTAATTTAAACACATAGACACATAGTGTTATGAGTAATAGGAAGATAATTATAGAAATACAGAGTAATCTCGTCTTTGACGAGATGCTATTGCGTCGCTATGGCAAAACGAATAGAATTGCACCAAACGATTTGCCTTAAATTCTATATGCCTATGTGTTTTAAAAAGTGAGAAAGACAACTGATAATTATAAAAAAATTGATATGTCAACTTTAATAAAAAACGGAAGAGTAATTACTGCAACCGACGATTATGTTGCAGATATTTATATTGAAGGTGAAAAGGTAATTGCTATCGGAAAAAATTTAGAACAGCAAGCAGATACAATTATAGATGCCAAAGGATTATTGGTAATGCCCGGCGGTATAGACCCGCACGTGCATCTCGATATGCCATTTATGGGTACTTTTTCCAGTGATAATTATGAAACCGGAACACGGGCAGCCTTGTTTGGCGGTACCACTATGGTGATTGATTTTATTTTGCAAACGCAAGGTAAAAGTTTACAATCTGCATTAGATGAATGGAAAGGAAGAAGTGACAACAATGCAGTAGGTGATTATAGTTTTCACATGGCAGTCACCGATTTTAATGAAAACACTAAGCAAGAAATTCAAACCATGATAGAGAAAGAAGGAATCACTTCTTTCAAAACATTTATGGCATACAAAGGTGCATTAATGATTGATGACCGGCAAATGATTGGTTTAATGCAGGAGGTAAAAAAGCATGGAGGCCTTATCAATGTTCATGCAACAAATGGTGATATGATAGACTATTTAATTGCAAAACATAAAGCAGAAGGGAAACTAGCGCCGTTATATCATTACTTATCACAGCCGGAAGTTACAGAGGCAGAAGCAAGCGGACGTTTCTCCGATATGTCAAATTATACAGGCTGTCCGGGCTATATTGTTCACTTAACTTGTGAAGGGGCATTGAATGCGGTTCGCAATGCCACCCGCAGAAATCAAAAGGTTTTTGTAGAAACATGTATTCAATATTTGATTTTGGATGCATCTTTATATGAGAAAAATTTTGAGGGAGCAAAATGGGTGATGAGTCCGCCGTTGCGTGAAAAGAAAGACCAGGAAACATTATGGGCTGGCATCAACCAGGGTTTGGTGAATGTAGTAGCAACGGATCATTGTCCTTTTAAATGGGAACAGAAGTTAATGGGTAAAGATGATTTTTCAAAAATACCGAACGGGCATCCTGCAATTGAGAACCGGATGGAATTATTGTTTAGCGAAGGGGTGAACAAAGGAAAAATCACATTGAATAAATATGTAGAGGTAGCTTGTACTAATCCTGCAAAAATATTTGGTATGTTCCCAAAGAAAGGAACTATTGCAGTAGGCAGTGATGCAGATATTATTTTATTCGACCCGAATGAAAAACATACGATATCCGTTAATACACACCACATGAATGTAGATTACTCAGCATACGAAGGCTGGGAACTGACAGGAAAAGTAAAAACAGTTTTGTTGCGAGGTAAAGTAGCGATTGATAATAATAAATGCCTGATAGAAAAAGGTTACGGGCAATTTGTAAAACGAAATAAAGTGAGCGGTAAAATTTAATACATAAATCAAAGACCTGATTAAAATGTATTAAACCGCAGAAGAGTTAGGTTTATGAAATTTGCAGCAATAGCAGTAAAATATACGAAGCGTGGCAATAAGCATTTGAGTATATTTTATCTGCGGTTTTAAATCTTTCTAAAAAGATTTAAAAATTGCCTTAAATTTCATAAAAGCTTTTTGGTTACTTTTTGGCTCAAAAAGTAACATAAATTAAGCTATCAAAAACAGTTAATTATAAAACTTTAAATTAAATAAACCATGCCAAGAATTGTAAAATCAGGATTAATTCAAATGAGTCTTCCTAAAACGGAAGGCGAAGGAACCATCGAAGAAATTGTAGAAGCAATGTACCAAAAGCATATTCCATTGATTGAAGAAGCTGGAAAGAAAGGCGTACAGATTTTGTGCTTGCAAGAAATTTTTAATACACCTTATTTTTGTCCGGGACAAGACAAGAAATGGTATGCATCTGCTGAAACAGTACCCGGACCAACTACAGAACGCATTGCAGAGTACGCAAAAAAATATAATATGGTTATTATAGTTCCGATTTATGAGAAAGAACAAGCCGGAGTATTATATAATACTGCTGCTGTAATCGATGCAGACGGAACTTACTTAGGGAAATACAGAAAAAATCATATTCCGCATACCAGTGGATTCTGGGAAAAGTTTTTCTTCAAACCGGGCAATTTAGGATATCCGGTTTTTCAAACAAAATATGCAAAGATTGGCGTATACATTTGTTATGATCGTCATTTCCCGGATGGAGCAAGATGTTTAGGGTTAAACGGTGCAGAGATTGTGTACAATCCATCTGCAACGGTAGCAGGATTATCTCAGTATTTATGGAAGCTGGAACAACCGGCACATGCAGCAGCAAATGGATATTTCATGGGCTGTATTAACAGAGTAGGGGAAGAAAAACCATGGAACTTAGGCAAGTTTTATGGCACTTCTTATTTCGTTGACCCACGCGGACAAATCTTTGCGCAGGCATCTGAAGATAAAGATGAATTGCTGATTGCAGATTTTGATCTGGACATGATAGACGAAGTGAGAAGCACATGGCAGTTCTTTAGAGACAGACGTCCTGAAACCTATGGGAAATTAACGGAGCTGTAACCATACTGTCATCCTGAACTTGTTTCAGGGTATTAATTTAAAATAGAATAAAATGTCAATAACCAATAACAGATTATCAGCAGAACAATACGAACAAAACTTTAGTGATATTCATCCGCCGTTTGAAACGAAAGATGCTGCGCTTACTGAAGCAAACCGTTGTTTGTTTTGTTATGATGCACCCTGCATGAAAAGTTGTCCAACAAGTATCAATGTTCCAAAGTTCATTAAACAAATCACCACGGACAATGTCAAAGGTTCTGCGCATACTATTTTTGAATCCAATATTTTAGGTGCAGGATGCTCTAAAGTTTGCCCGGTAGAAAAATTATGCGAAGGCGCTTGTGTTTATAATTTAATGGAAGAAGAGCCAATTAATATTGCAAAACTGCAGCGTTATTCTACAGAAAAAGCAATTGAAAATAACTGGCAATTATTTACAAGAAAAGCATCAACAGGAAAAAAAGTGGCTATTGTTGGTGCCGGTCCCGCAGGATTAAGTTGCGCGCATGTTTTATCACGTGAAGGGGTAGATGTAACCATCTATGAAAAAGAAAATAAAGGTGGTGGTTTAATGACCTATGGTATTGCAGCGTATAAAGTTACACCGGCATTTTGCGAAGATGAGGTAAATTATATTACATCCATAGGTGGTATTGAAATTAAATACAATCAGGAATTAGGAAAAAGTATCTCATTAACAGAATTGCAAAAAAACTATGATGCAGTATATCTTGGATTTGGTGTTGGTATTGCGCGACAATTAAATATCAAGGGAGAAGAATTAGATGGCGTAGTAGATGCAATCAGTTTTATTTATGATATCAGAACAAAAGGATATTCAAGTGTTCCGGTTGGAAATAACGTGGCAGTGATTGGTATGGGTATGACGGCTATTGATGCGGCAACACAGGCTAAACGTTTAGGTGCGAAAGAAGTCACATTGGTTTACAGAAGAACACAGGAAGAAAAACCTTGTACAGAAGTAGAATTGGATATCGCTAAATTGGATGGTTGTAAAATTATCTGGCTTGCAGCACCGAAAGAGGTTGTTGGAACAGACGGTAAAGTTTCACAATTAATTTGCAGTGTAATGAAACTGGGCGACGCAGATGCAAGCGGTCGTCGCTCTCCGGTTGAAACAGGAGAAACAATTACATTGGATGTCGACATGGTTATCAAAGCAGCGGGACAAATTCCGTTTGAAGAAGTAGTTAATTCAAATCAATTAGCAAACTCTAATGGTAAACTTAAAATTGAAAACAGTGCGACAAATATTAAAGGTATTTTCGCCGGTGGTGATTGTGTAAACGGCGGTAAAGAAGTCGTTGATGCAGTACAAGCAGGCAAAGACGGCGCAGCAGCAATACTTGATTATATGTTGAATGTTAAATGATAAATGTTTAATGAAGACAGAAAATAAAATACTAGAATTATCATTTGATTTCTCAATCGAAATTATTGGTTTATATAAAATCTTATTGGAAAATAAAGATTTTGTAATTTCAAAACAATTATTAAAATCTGCAACAAGTATCGGAGCTAACGTAGAAGAAGCGAATGCTGCACAAACAAAAAAAGATTTTATTTCTAAAATGTCTATCGCTTCAAAAGAAGCAAGAGAAACAAGATATTGGTTAAAACTTTTAGATAAGAGTCAGTTTGTACAATTAGATTATTCAACATACTTGACTTCAATAGAACATATCATTAATATTTTGACAAAAATTGTAAAGACATCACAAGAGTCATTACAACAATTAAATTAATTTATCATTCAACATTTATCATTTAAAATAATTACCAATGGCAGATATATCATCTAGTTTTCTCGGAATAAAATCACCAAATCCATTTTGGCTGGCAAGTGCGCCACCCACCGATAAAAAAATAAACGTGCTGCGTGCTTTCGAAGCAGGCTGGGGCGGTGTGGTATGGAAAACACTAGGCTCACAAGTAAAAAATGTTTCTTCGCGTTATTCTGCAGTGGATTATCACGGAAGTCGTGTAATGGGATTTAATAACATCGAACTCATTAGTGACAGACCATTAGATATCAATTTAAAAGAAATAGAAGAGTGCATAAAATTATTCCCTGACCGTGCAATGGTGGTTTCATTAATGGCGGATAATGACAGAAAAAGCTGGCATGAATTAATTGCTAAAGTGGAAGATACCGGCGCACATGGTTTTGAATTAAATTTCGGTTGCCCACACGGTATGACGGAAAGAGGAATGGGTGCTGCAGTTGGGCAAGATCCTGAAATTGCAAAAATGGTGGTGGAATGGGTAATGGAAAAGGCAACAATTCCGGTAATTACTAAGCTTACACCAAATGTACATTCAGTGGTGCCAACCGGCAGAGCGGCAGTAGAAGGTGGCACCAATGCTTTGTCTTTAATTAATACCATACAATCTGTTACAGGAATTGATTTAGACACTTTAGTTCCAAACCCCTATGTTGCAGGGAAATCAGTGTTTGGTGGCTATTGCGGACCGGCAGTGAAACCGATTGCCCTGAAAATGCTTACTACTATTGCCCAGGATGAATTGACATCAAAAGTTCCCGTTTCAGGAATTGGCGGCGTCAGTACCTGGAAAGACGCAGTGGAATTTATGTTGCTTGGTGCAAGTAATGTACAAGTTTGCACTGCTGCCATGAAACATGGTTTCAGAATTGTGGAAGACATGTGCGAAGGCTTGAATAATTGGATGGATGAAAAAGGCTATAAAACACTTGATGATTTTATTGGCAAAAGTGTAGATAAAATTACGCATTGGGAAGATTTGGATATCAACTACCACCATATTGCAAATATTGATCAGGAAAAATGTATTCACTGCGGTTTGTGTTATATTGCCTGTGAAGATACCTCACATCAATCTATTAATCTTGAATACGGGAAACCATATAATACATATTCTATCAAAGAAGAAGAATGTGTGGGTTGTAATTTATGTAAACTGGTTTGTCCGGTAACGGACTGTATTACAATGGTAGAACATCGTGTGGCTCCGGAATATGTAAACTGGAAGGATTACCAACGTTTGGGATTGCCGTTGAATGATCATTAAAAAAATGAACGCTTGTCATCCTCTGATAATCAAGCGTTCGTGGTTTGGCACCTGTGATCCCGCTGGGATTCGAACCCAGGACCCATACATTAAAAGTGTATTGCTCTACCAACTGAGCTACGGAATCATTGCTTTTTTACAAAAGCGAGTGCAAAGATAGCTTTTTTTCCCTAATTGACAAGATTAATATGCTTTTTTTAAGCAGTTAACGCTTATTTAAACATCAAACCTTTAACCTCTAAGTCGACTTTTTGTTCTGAAGTAGTATCCCGTGCGGCATCTGCTAACATTATGGCTACTTTTCCGGGGCTGTTAGTGGGTACTTTAAATTTTTTATCTTTCACATTAAAGAGTATTTCAGTGCCGCTTGTATCTTTAATAGTGAACCAGCATCCTTCACTCATGCAACTTTTCTCAATAGTACCTTCAATTTGAATGTCTTTTAGTGAATTATTGGATTGTAACTGCGCCAAAACTTCATCTACTGAAACAGGTTGCTGAACGGTAAATTGTTCTCCAAGGTTTTTTGTGGTACTCTCACAGGCAACCATCATACTTATAAAAATCAGAACATAAAATATTTTCTTCATCATATTAATTTAATTATTTATTTCTTCCTTAGACACTTGTCGTCCATTTTCAAAATGCAATTTACGGATAAGTTTGTTGTTTACCACAGAATCAAAAATAAGCACCTCTCCGTCAAAAACATCTAAATCTTCCATAATTTCTTTTTTATTGCCGGATGCATATAAATTTCCATTCGGGTAATATTCTTTATACAAACCGTTTATATGGTTATCTTTTAAAGTGATTTCTTCTTTTACTTTATTTTTTTGGTCTTTAAAATAGTTTTTCCATACTCCGTTCATCATATTGTCTTTATAACTTCCTTCTTGTTGTAAACTTCCGTCTTCGTTGTATGCTGTAAATTTTCCATCAAATTTATTGTCTTTATAATTTTCTACCTGCATAATTTTTCCGTTCGGATAATACAGCGTTCGTTCACCATTTATCTTTCCATTCGAATAATTTGCCACTTCAAGAATCTTTCCGTCATCATAAAATTTACTATAAACACCGATTTTAATGTCAGGATTTTTTTTATCGACAAAATAACTTTCCACCACCACGCCATTATTATTTTTTACTTCAATTTTCTTTTTATTGCTGCAGGAAGTAAAAGTTGTCAACACAAAAAAAAGGATAAACCATTTTGTGCTAACATTTAATTGAACTTTAACCTTATTCATCTTTTTAAATATTTATTTTTGAACTCAAATTTCGGAATTTTTATGGATGAAATACAACAAATTATTGAAAACGCCTGGAATGATAGAAATCTTTTACAGGACGCAACAACATTAAATGCGATTAACGAAGTAATAACGCTGTTAGATACTGGAAAATTGCGCGTGGCTGAACCTGTTGCTGGAGGATGGAAAGTAAATGACTGGGTTAAGAAAGCAGTTATTCTTTATTTTCCTACACAAAAAATGGAAACCATAGAGGTTGGACCTTTTGAATTTCATGATAAAATTCCATTAAAAAAGAATTATGCAGCATTAGGTGTTCGTGTAGTGCCGCACGCCATTGCACGAAAAGGTGCATTCATTGAAAAAGGTGTGGTAATGATGCCATCTTATGTAAATATTGGCGCGTATGTGGATAGCGGTACTATGGTAGACACCTGGGCAACGGTAGGTAGTTGTGCGCAAATTGGAAAGAATGTGCATTTAAGCGGTGGTGTAGGAATTGGTGGTGTGTTAGAACCGGTTCAGGCTGCTCCGGTGATTATTGAAGATAACTGTTTCATTGGATCCCGTTGCATAGTAGTAGAAGGTGTTCGAGTGGAAGCAGAGGCGGTGCTGGGAGCAAATGTTGTATTAACCATGTCTACCAAAATTATTGATGTATCCGGAAGTGAGCCGAAAGAATATCGCGGTGTAGTGCCGGCAAGAAGTGTGGTTATTCCGGGAACCATACCCAAAGAGTTTCCGGCAGGAACATATCAGGTACCTTGTGCATTAATTATAGGCAAAAGAAAAGAAAGTACAGATACAAAAACATCGTTGAATGATGCATTGAGAGATTTTAATGTCGCAGTTTAGTGATAAGTAATAAGGTTTAACTAGTAAGTATTAAGAAACAGAAGAATGATTATTGGATTCGACGGGAAGCGTTTATACGACAACAAAACTGGTTTAGGAAATTATTCCAGAACATTATTACATCGTTTGCTGGAGTTTTATCCGGATGAAGAATATAAAATTTTTGTTCATCAGAAGTATTTCGAAGAGAGTCAGTATAAATACAAATATTTTGTAGACAATACAGTTGTTTCGGATGCATTCAGTGCAGATTTGTGGCGTTTTAAAGGAGTGGAAGATGATATTGCTAAGCATGGAATTAATGTATATCATGGGTTGAGTAATGAAGTGCCTGAGTTGCCTTCAAATATTAAAAAAGTAGTGACCATTCACGATGTTATTTTTCATAAACTACCTAAAACATTTCCGTTTATCGACCGGCAGATGTATGCTTATAAAACAAAAAAAGCATGCCATGTTGCCGATGCAATTATTGCTGTAAGCGAACAAACCAAACAGGATTTAATCGAACTGACTAAAACACCTGAAGAAAAAATTCATGTAGTATATCAAACTTGGAACAGAGAATACGAACATGAATGTAATTATGTATTGAAAGATGAATATTTTGCACGCTATGGTTTGCCTCGGGATTTTATATTGTATGTTGGTGCAGTAAGTAAGAGAAAGAATTTTTTAAAACTGCTGGAAGCAATGACTTTACCCGAAAACAGGGACAAACATTTAGTAGCGGTTTCTAATGGCGGAGATGAATATGAACACGCAGAGAATTACATCTATGAAAATCAATTGGAAGGAAATGTTTTCTTTCTGAAAGACTTGCCCTGGTATGAGTTGCCTATTATTTATCACATGTCTCAGGGTTTAGTCTATCCAAGTTTATATGAAGGTTTTGGCTTGCCGATATTAGAAGCATTGCGCTGCGGGAAACCTGTTATTACGAGTAATATTTCTTCCATGCCCGAGGTGGGTGGCGACGCCTGTATATTTATCGACCCAACGAATGCGGAGGAAATTTCAGCAGCAATAAATTTTATTTATTATAATCTGGAATTAGCTGCTGAAATAAAAGAAAAGGCCATACGTCAGATTCAGAAATTTAATCCACAGAAGATGACGGAAAAGATGATGAGCGTTTATAAGAGCTTGTAATATTATTTACTATTCATATAATTTTATTTTTTATAAATAATTGTGCATCTTTGCATATGTTATACATAAGTACTAACCAGTTCTCTGGTTTATGGTTTGTAAACAAATAAAAAGTGACAAAAGTTAGTTTTAAAATCAATTAGTTACAAAACAAAAACTAAATTAAAAAATACAAAAAAGTCAATCCATGCACATGAAAAAAATATTTTCCATCTTAATGATCTTGAATACAATTATACTTGCCGCACAGGATGTTAAAATAACCTGGGGCCCTGAATATAAAAAAGATGGAGGTATGTTTACGTTGCTTCGTTATGGTGGGCATACTGACAAAGCCTATTATGTAGTGGAGCAATCAACAAAGAATACACATCTGGCGTTTTATGATTTTAAACATAACCTGCTTGGAGAACAGGATATAGAATACAAATATGGCAAAAGCGATTTATCGCTGGAAGATATTTATACTACTAAAAGCGGTAATTATTTTATTATGACAGGATTCGATAAGAAAGAAGACAAATCTGTCATTGCTTATACAACACCGACAAAATCAAATACACTCAATACTAATTTTACAAAAATATTAGAATACTCATATAACTATAAGCAACCGTTTAGTTTTATGGGTTTTGGAATTAATATGAGTTTCGATGCAGATATTGAAGGTTCTTACATGAGTTATGATTCAACAAAGATTTTGTATATGTATTCACAGGGGTTGCAGGATGCAAAATCAACCAATCAAAATGTTTCATTTCTGGTAATGGATGATAAACTGAAGGTGCTGTATAAAGTAAATAAAACACTTTCGTATACAGATAAAAAATTTGATTTAATTGATAATTCTGTTATGGGTAACGGAGATGTTTACTTTGCTGCAAAAAATTATGAAAATGATAAAGACAGAAAAACGCCGAATTATAAGTTTCATATATTGAAAATTACTGCGGCAAATGATTTGAAGGATATATTAATTAAATTAAATGATGCTGCACCTTTAAGCGGAAGTGTAGTGGATTTGGAAAATGGAAATATTATGGTGGTTGGTTCTTACACCAATATTTCTAATAATAAATCACTAAGAGCTAATGGTACTTATGCTGTAATCATTAGCTCTGCGGGCGAAGTACTTACCAGTAATATTTATCCGTTTGGCGGCAAAGTAAAAGAAGAACTTTTTGGTGAAAGTGAAAAAAAAGCAGAAAAAGGTGCAATTGCATTCAAGGTAAAAAGAGTAATGTTTGACAGAACTTCAAAAGCTGTGACCATTTGTTTTGAAAAGGATTATATAACAACTACTACGAGTTATTCTTCGAGCGGCGGAACAAGAACCACTACCTATTATCACACAGACGATATTATTGTTACACGTTTTGACCAGAATGGTAAAAGAGATTTTGAGTCTGTTATAGATAAAAGTTTTTCTTTTCCTAATACCAGCCACTACAATTCTTTCTCATTCAGCGAATACAATGGTAATTATTATTTCATTTTTAATGATGCAAAAACAGTAAGCGAACGCAAAGAAGCAGATGTAAGTGGCAGAATTATTACTGATTTAGTGAAGATGGACAAAAACGGAAAAATTATTTTCAGAAAAACATTATTTGGAAATAAAGATATAGATATGCTGTTTGCTCCGAAATTATCAGACAAACTCTGGAAGAATGAGGTGTTAATTCACGGATCATTAAAGAAACACTACAAATACGGTATTATTTATCTGCCGGAATAAAATCCTGATACTTTTTTTACAGAACGTGTAGTATATTTACTTCACGGTTTTATGCAATCAGAAATTCAAAAAGCACTTAATTGTTTGGAGGAAGGTAAAACAATTTTGTATCCTACCGACACGATTTGGGGAATTGGTTGTGATGCAACAAATGAAAGTGCAGTAGATAAGATTTTTCAGATTAAACAACGCCCCAAAGAAAAAAGTCTTATTATTTTGGTAGATTCAGTTGAAATGCTGAAAAAATATGTATCATTATCAAATGAAACAGCATCCTTAATTACTTCTTTTGAATTACCAACAACAGTAATTTATTCTAATCCAGAAGGTCTTGCAAGGAATGCGGTAAATAATGATAACACAATAGCCATACGTATAGTGAATCATAAATTTTGTCAAAAATTAATTCAATTATTTGGGAAACCGATTATTTCTACTTCCGCTAATATTTCAGGAGATAAAAATCCTGTATCATTTGAAGATATTTCAGAAAAGATAAAAAGCGAAGTGGATTTTATTGTTGATAATAAATACGATACATCCGTTTATAAATTCCCGTCAAAACTGATAAGAATAAATGCAGATAATTCTCTTGAGTATTTAAGATAAAATCTTCTCACTTACTACTTACTACTTACTACTAATAACTATCTTTGCATAGATGCAATTAAATTTTACACAAAGAGAACAGGAACTGTTGCAGCTAGTAGCGCAAAGTGCCGATGAAATGCATATAGAAGCATTTGCTGTTGGTGGCTTTGTGCGCGATAAAATCCTGAAAAGAGAGTGTAAAGATATTGATATTGTATGCGTAGGCAGCGGTATTGATTTGGCAATGAAAGTGGCTGAAAAGATTCAGCCTAAACCGCATGTCTCTTATTTTAAAAATTTCGGCACTGCACAAATTAAATTGCAGGATATAGAACTCGAATTTGTCGGCGCACGCAAAGAATCGTATCGTCGTGAATCCCGAAAACCAATAGTAGAAGACGGCACACTGGAAGACGATCAGAACCGCAGAGATTTTACCATCAATGCATTAGCAATTTATTTATCAAAAGAAAAATTTGGTGAAATCATTGATTCGTTTAACGGATTGGAAGATTTGAAAAACGGGATTATTCGCACACCCTTAGAACCGGAAATTACTTTTGATGATGATCCGCTGCGCATGCTGCGCGCTGTGCGTTTTGCATCTCAGTTGAATTTTAAAATTGAAGATAAAACGTATAAGGCAATTGAACCATTAGCAGACAGATTGAAAATAATTTCTCAGGAGAGAATTACTGATGAACTGAATAAGATTATTTTATCTGAAAAACCTTCAATAGGATTTAAATTATTATTCAACACAAAATTACTGCATCAGTTTTTTCCGGAAATGGTAAAACTGCAGGGCGTTTCTATGGTAGAAAACTACGGGCATAAAGATAATTTTTATCATACGTTGAAAGTGTTAGACAATCTTTCTCAAAACACAAATGATTTATGGTTGCGTTGGTCCGCAATTCTGCATGATATTGCAAAACCTGCCACACAACGTTTTGAAGAAGGACATGGCTGGACATTTCACGGACATGAAGTGGTAGGCGCACGATGGACACCGAAGATTTTTACAAGGTTGAAATTGCCATTGGATGAAAAAATGAAGTTTGTGCAGAAGATGGTTGCCTTGCATTTGCGCCCGATTTCACTAACGAAAGAAAATATTACAGATAGCGCTATTCGGAGAATTATTTTTGAAGCAGGCGATGACTTGGAAAGCCTGTTGCTATTGTGTGAAGCAGATATTACTTCTAAAAATGAAGAAAAAGTAAAACGCTACAAAGAAAACCTGAAGCTTGTTTTACAAAAAATAAAAGAAGTAGAAGAGCGTGATCATATTCGAAACTGGCAACCTCCTATCACCGGAGAAATTATTATGCAAACATTTAATATCAGACCATCACGCGAAGTAGGTGTGATAAAAGATGCGATAAAAGATGCAATTTTAGACGGCGTAATTAAAAATGATTATAATGCAGCTTTTGCATTGATGTTGGAAAAAGGGAAAGAACTTCAATTAACGATTAACGATTAACAATGGAAACAGACCAACATCAATCATCAATCGTACATCGTAAATTGTTAATTGTTGTTGCCGGGCCGACCGCTGTCGGTAAAACTGCAGTTGCTATTCAATTAGCTAAACACTTTAATACAGAAATTATTTCGGCAGATTCCCGTCAGATTTTTAGAGAACTGAATATCGGTGTTGCACGGCCAAGCGAAGTAGAATTAGCTGAAGTAAAACATCATTTTATTGCCAATAAAAGTATTGCTGAATATTTTTCTGCAGGCGAATATGAACGTGAGGTTATTTCTTTATTAGATGAGTTATATAAGACAAGAGATACAGTAATACTTTGTGGTGGAACAGGTTTTTATGTCAATGCAGTGTTGAATGGTTTTGATGAAATTCCACAAATTGATTCTGCAATCAGGGATCAATTAAATCTGGAGTTTAAAAAATCCGGTATTGAACCATTGCAGCAACAATTAAAGGAAATAGATGAAGAAACGTACCATTCAATTGATATATACAATACACAGCGCGTGATTCGTGCACTTGAGGTAAGTATTGGAACAGGACAAAAATTTTCAGCCTTTAAAAGAAAGAATGAAGTAAAACGGAATTTTATTCCGGTAAAGATTGCACTAAACGTATCAAAAGAACAATTACAGCATAACATTAATTCAAGAGTTGATGAAATGATGAGGAATGGTTTTTTAGAGGAAGCAAAATCTGTTTATAATTTCAGAGATCATAATGCACTGCAAACTGTTGGGTATAAAGAATTGTTTGATTTCATCGATAATAAAACTACACTAAGTGAAGCAGTTGATTTAATAAAATTGCACACACGTCAATATGCAAAACGTCAACTTACTTTCTTTAATAAACATAAAGACTACACCTGGTTTGAACCAAAGAAAATAAATGATATAATTTCATTTATTGAAACAAACACGTCAAAATAAAATTAGTTCTTTGCGCCTTTTTCTCTTTGCGTTCTTTGCGTGAAAAAAATAAAAATACTTGTCATGCTAACTATTTTATTTTTTGATAACTTTCGATTTTTAAAATTCAATAATCGTTTTACTACATTTATGTTGCATGATACGTAAAGCAACTGCATATTATTTAAACTCATACAAAGGATTATCCCGTGAGATATGGCTGTTGTCGTTTGTTAATTTAGTGAATCGTTGCGGCATGATGGTTATTCCATTCATGATGCTGTATTTAACATCAAAACTTGGATGTAGTATCAGCAAAGCAAGTATAGTAATGAGTTTGTGGGGCATCGGTGCATTTCTGGGAAGTTATGCGGGCGGTAAACTAACAGATTCTATTGGTTTTTATAAGATACAATTGTTTAGTTTATTTTTTGGCGGTATTGGGTTCATCATTTTAGGACAATTACAAAACTACTACCTGATATGTATCAGCACATTTATATTGGCTGTTATAAATGAAATGTTCAGACCAGCCAATTCTGCAGCCTTAGGTAAATTCAGTACTAAAGAAAATCGCATGCGTTCCTTTACATTGATGCGCCTTTCATTTAATTTAGGTTGGTCAGTAGGTGCAGGCATAGGTGGCTTTGTGGCACACCATTCATACGAATTATTATTCTGGATAGATGGTATTACTAATATTTTATCAGCAATATTATTGTGGTTTTTATTGCCATCTCAACAAACTGTAAGAGAAGAAAGTGAAAACACAAATGAAAATGCCACTGAAATATTAAAAGATAAATCGTTTGTTTATTTTTTACTGATATCTATTATTTTTCTCTGTTGTTTTGTACAACTATTTTCAAATCTTCCGGTATTTTACAAACAGCAATTGCATTTGCAGGAAAATCAGATTGGATTTTTATCTGCATGGAATGGCATCTTGATTGTTATCTCGGAAATGACGTTGATTTACTGGATAGGAAAAAACTGGTCGCAGCAAAAAGCAGTTACAATTGGTGTGGCATTGCACGCAGTTGCTTATTTATTGACAGTTGTTATCCGGCTAAATTTTGCCGGTGCTTTTGTGATGATGACAATTATTACGTTAAGTGAAATGTTTTCTTTCTCTGTATTGGTTAATTATTGGATGAATAGAACAAATGACAGCAACAGAGGGCAGTATGCGGCCTACTGGACAATGACCTGGGCTGCAGCACAGACGGTTGGTCCATTTATTGGTTCTACTATTATTGACAGTTCAAGCTTTTCCGTTTGGTGGAGTTGTGTTGTAGTTTTGAGTTTATTGTCAGCATTTTTATATCACAAGATTATTCGAAATTAATGACACGCATCGGCATTTTATCAGATACACATGGTTATTTAGATGAAAATATCTTTCACTATTTCAAAGATGTGGATTTAATTTTTCATGCCGGTGATATTGGCACACAAAATGTCACAGATAAGCTGAAAGCATTTAAACCTTTATACGCAGTTTACGGAAATATTGACGCACAGGAATTGCGAGCAGAGTTTCCTGAAAATCAATTAGTAGAAATTGAAGGCTGCAAGGTTTTTATCACGCATATTGCAGGTGCTGTTGGAAAATACAATGCTCGTGTAAATACTATAATTCAACAACAGAAACCGGATGTGCTGGTGTGCGGCCATTCACATATTGTAAAAGTAATCAAAGACCCGAAGTATGGTTTACTGCACATCAATTCAGGCGCTGCCGGTGTTCATGGCTTTCATAAAATGCGTACTATTATTCGTTTTGAAATAGAGAATGGTAAGCCGCAAAAAATGGAACTCATAGAATTAGGAGTACGGGGAAAAATCGGAACTGTTTAAATTTGAACAACGTTTGATAAATATTCCGGTTACTCAACATCAGAATGTGTATTTTTATAATACAAAATTAAAGCAATGGCAAAGAAAGGAAAGAACTGGCACGAAGAGCATCTTGAAACCTCGTCAATCGGACAACGATTAGCAGATTCTGTAGCTACCGGTATGGGTTCATGGCGTTTTATTATCATTCAAACTATCATTGTTGTACTTTGGATGGGTTTAAATGTTTTAGGTTTTGTAAAGCACTGGGATGCGTATCCGTTTATCTTATTAAACTTATTATTTTCTACACAGGCTGCCTACGCAGCACCCATTATTATGATGTCACAAAATCGTCAGAGCGACCGGGATAGGGCGCAGGCGCAGGCAGACTATCAGACTAACCTGGATGCAAAACTGGAGATAGAAGCTTTACAAAAACATTTAAGTCTGATTGAGACAGAGAAGTTAGATAAAATTATTTCGATGCTGGAAGAGATGCGCAAGACAAAATAATATTATTTAAGAAATCGCATGAGTGGAATAAAATATCTTTGCATACAAAACAGATTGTTGATGTTCAATAATTTTCTGATATTATTTTCTATTGTATTGTTGCCATTTACAACAGCAGCGCAAACAACCGCTAAAGATTATTTTATTAGTGCTAACCAGAAGAATCTGGCAGGCGATCATATCGGTGCTGTTGAAGATTACACAAAATCAATAGCATTAGATCCGACACGTTCTCAGACATATAATAATCGTGGCATTGCAAAAAATGATATGGAAGATTTTCAAGGTGCAATAGAAGATTATTCAAAAGCTATTGAGTTAAACCCAAAATTTGTTGAAGCCTATAATAACCGGGGTAATGTCAAAGATAAATTACAGGATTTTAAAGGAGCTATTAAAGATTATACGAAAGCCATAGAGTACGACCCGAATAACACATTTGCCTATTATAATCGTGCAAACTCCAAACATGATCTGAAGAAATATGCAGATGCCATTAAAGACTACACCAAATCGATAGCACTCAAACCTGATTATGCCAGGGCATTCTTTAACCGTGGTGGTTCGAGGCTGATGCTAAATGACAAGGAAGGGGCTTGCTCTGATTTCAGGAAAGCGGAAAAACTTGGCTACTCAAAAGCCACAGAATTGATAAAGAAGAATTGTAAGTAAATTTCATTTCTTTCAAATAAAAAAGTCCGTCTCACTTAAGCGAAACGGACTTTTTTGTGGCTGTGAGAGTAGGACTTGAACCTACACAAGGCGATTAGGAACAAAACAAAAGTTGGTGGTCAACCCCTGCACATTGAAGTGCTCTATTTCGTCTTTATTTCGTGATCCTCACCCCCGAGACAAGAGGGCATGGCTGCCAAATTTCATCACCTCACAATTTTAAGTATCATGACAACTTGCGTTGTGTTTTAAAGAACTTGATGTAACAAAATTAATAAAACACTTCTTTTTGTGCAAATATTTCAATTAAATTGTTTAAAATTTACATTTTTTACAATAAAATTTCACTTTTATTGATTATTTGCCATTTTTGCTAATTAATTAGACCATAAAAATGAGAACTTTTTAATTTTTCCCGGGCTTATTTCTACGTAATGGCTTAATGTGAAGCAAATTTTTGCTGTCATTTATTAATATTTCCAGCCTTCGAAGACGTGTTTCTTCTTGTTTGGCACTAATTACATACCAGGTAGCTTGTTTTTTATAGGTATTGGTTTGCGCATCAAAGAATTTCCATGCTACTTTATTCGCCTTGAATGTTTTTAAGTATATATCCGGAAATTCTACTTTTTCTTGTTCAAATGAAGCAGAATTTTGTTTAGTTAAATCACGTGTATGGAAAACATGTTTACCTTGTTCGCATACCAGACCTATATCCATTAATTCCTGAATGCGTTTGATATTGACATTACTCCAGTTGCTGCGTTTCTTTCTTGGAGTGATACGGTTGCAATAAGTATCTTCACCTATCTTTTTGCGGATTCCGTCAATCCATCCGAAACATAATTCTTCATCTACTAATTGTTGCCAGCTTATTCCTTGCTTGCCGGATTTTTTGTTGTAGAAACCAATCCATGCTTCACTTTCTTTCAAATGATTTTTTTGAAACCATTTACGTAGTTCAGCCTGTGTTTTAAAAAATAAGACATCCATTATTCAAAGTCTGTATCCATCCAGGCAATCATGCCACCTTTGAGATTGTATAATTTATCAAAACCTTGTGTGGCCATATATCTGCAAGCTTGTCCGCTGCGATTGCCGCTTCTGCAATAAATAAAGTAAGTTTTATTTTTATCGAGGGCACCCACTTTTTCTGTAAAACCAGGCTGCTGAATATCAATGGCAACATGTCCATCTATACTTGCTTCTTCAATTTCCGGAGCAGTTCGTACATCTAATAAAACAGCATTATCTTTTTGTTCATTATATGCAGCTAAAAATTCTTTGGGTGCTAAATCTTCGTAAGCCATTTTTTTTAATTATTGAATGAATAAATTGATGAATTATAGAATTTCAAAAATAGAATTTATTTGTGTAACTTTTTTTATTAATGAGGCAGTTTTTCTTTTAAAAAACCATAAATGAATGTTCCCAAAAGTGCTCCGATCAGTACAACAATAAAACTCCAGAATCCGGCTCCAATTAGAATATAGATTGGCCCGGGACAGGCACCAACTAATGCCCAACCTAATCCAAATAGAATACCGCCGAATATACTTGCTGTATAAGTCTTAGGCTTTGGCTCAATAATAATAGGCGTTCCATTTAATGATTTTAAATTACCTCGCTTTATAAATTGTACTATGAAGGCACCTAACACAACAGCACTTCCGATAATACCATACATATGAAACGATTCGAACCGGAACATTTCATAAATACGAAACCAGGATATCACCTGAGCTTTTGATAAAACAATTCCAAAAAATATACCAAGCAGTAAAAATTTTATATTACGCATTATTTAAAAATTATTGGGATTATAAAATGTGTCATCAATAAGCCACCGATAAAGAAACCAATGACTGCTACTAAAGAGGGCAATTGTAAATCACTTAAACCGGAAATGGCATGACCGGAAGTACACCCATTTGCCCATCGTGTTCCGAAGCCAATTAATAAGCCGCCCGTGAGTGAAATCAAAAATCCTTTTACAGTGAATAGCTGCTGAATGGAAAACAATTCAGCCGGTTCAAATGATTCATTGGAAACAATTCCCAAATTATCCAACGCGGTTTTGGTTTTATCCGAAACAATTACAGCATCGCCTGCGTTCAGAAAATGAAAAGCAATAAAACCACCGATAACGGTTCCTAGAATATAAACTAATAACCACGATTCTTGTTTCCAGTCATACTTGAAAAATGGAACTTTATTTCCTGCACCGAGTGCTGCACAGCTAGTTTTTAAACCTGTAGATAAACCAAAGCGTTGACCAAAATACAACAGCAGAAAAAGATTTAAAGCAATTAAAGGACCGGCAATATACCATGCAAATGGTTGTTGTAAAAACTGCATACTCTACTTGTTTTATAGAGTGAAGATAATAAATATTTTGAAGTAATAAAAGAAATCCCGTCTTGTTTAAAACGAGACGGGACAGCTTGAATCCAGTTGGTTAGTGTATTTCTAGCTTCCGCACATTTCGCATTCGCCTGGATTTTCTAAAGAGCAAACTTTTTGTGCTGCTAAGAATTCATCCACGCTCATACCAAACTCTGCGGCTCTTTCTTCAATAGATTTTTCCTGAGCCACCGGCTCTGCCAGTGTAAATATTTCTTGTTGTGCATTTGCAACACCTTCGTAAATTGGTGCTACAGCAGCCATTTTTTCTGTATAAACAGCGCTTACTTCTTTTTCTGCAGCACTGTTTGATAGTTTTGCTTTTTCTACATCTACGGTGAATTTGATTGGATCTACCGCAGGGCGGGAACGTAAGTAGTACATACCTGTCTTTAATCCTTTTTCCCATGCATAGAAATGCGCCGAAGTCAGTTTTTTATAGTTTGGCGATTCCATGAATAAATTCAAACTTTGACTTTGGTCGATAAATGCACCACGGTCCGCCGCCATATCAATTATAGAACGCTGTTTTATTTCCCATGCTGTTTTGTATAAATCTTTTATTTCCTGTGGAATACCATCTATTGACTGGATGGAGCCATTATTAGCGATAATCGCATTTTTCATTTCTTCACTCCATAATCCTAAATCAATTAAATCTCTTAACAGATGTTTGTTCACTACCATAAATTGTCCGCTCAATACACGACGTGTGTAGATATTGGAAGTGTATGGTTCAAAACATTCATTATTTCCTAAAATTTGTGAAGTAGAAGCAGTTGGCATTGGCGCTACCAATAAACTGTTGCGAACACCATGTTCCATTATTTCTTTACGCAATGTTTCCCAGTCCCAGCGGTTGGTGGGTGTTACATTCCATAAGTCAAATTGGAATTTACCTTCTGAAATAGGAGAGCCTTTGAATGTTTCATAAGGACCATCTTTTTTTGCGATATCTTTCGATGCGCATAATGCTGCATAGTAAATAGTCTCAAAAATATTTTTGTTTAAGATGCGTGCTTCTTCACTGTCAAATGCATGGCGTAACATCATGAATGCATCTGCCAACCCTTGTACGCCCAAGCCAACAGGGCGATGGCGCATATTACTGTTACGTGCTTCCGGAACCGGATAGAAATTTACATCAATTACCTTATTTAAATTTTTTGTAACGATGTACGTAATTTCGTATAATTTCTCAAAGTTGAAAGTATTGTTTTCTACGAATCTGCTTAGATTGATAGAAGCCAGATTACACACCGCAATTTCATCAGCAGAAGTATATTCTACAATCTCTGTGCAAAGGTTGCTGGAACGGATGACACCTAAATTTTTCTGATTTGATTTACGGTTTACATGATCTTTATACAACATGTATGGCGTGCCTGTTTCCGTTTGGCTATCCAGAATATGAAACCATAATTCCTGTGCGTTTATTTGTTTGCGGAATCTTCCTTCTGCTTCGTATTGAAGATATAATGCTTCGAATTCATCTCCATAAGTATCTGCCAGATTCGGGCATTCATTCGGACACATCAGCGACCATTTGCCATTCTCTTTTACTCGTTTCATGAATAAATCCGGAATCCAAAGTGCAAAGAATAAATCACGCGCTTTCATTTCTTCTTTTCCGTGTGGTCGGCGTAATTCCAGAAAATCAAATATATCTGCATGCCAAGGCTCTAAGTAAATAGCAAAAGCACCTTTGCGTTTGCCACCACCTTGATCTACATACCTTGCCGTGGAGTTAAATACCTGTAACATGGGCACTAATCCGTTGCTTTCGCCGCCAGTACCTTTAATATAACTTCCTTTTGCTCTTACATTGTGAATGCTTAAACCGATACCACCGGCAGCTTGTGAGATTTCAGCACAATTTTTCAAAGTATCATAAATACCTTTAATGCTGTCGTCTTTCATTGTTAACAGGAAACAAGAAGACAACTGCGCTTTTGGCGTACCCGCATTATACAATGTTGGTGTTGCGTGCGTAAACCATTTTTCCGACATTAAATCATACGTTTCAATGGCAGCGTCTATATCATTTTTATGAATACCAACGGCTACACGCATCAGCATATGCTGCGGACGTTCTACTACTTTGCCGTGCATCTTTAATAAATAGGATTTTTCCAGTGTTTTAAATCCGAAGAAATCATAATTGTAATCCCGGTGGTGCACGATAGCAGCATCCAGTCTTTCTTTATTATTCATGATGATTTCAAAAACATCATCTGCAATTAAAGGAGCTTGTTTGTTTGTTTTCGGGTCGATGTAGTTGTATAATTCTTCTACAATACGGGAGAAGTTTTTCTTTGTGTTTTTGTGTAAGTTAGAAACTGCAATACGCGCCGCCAATACAGCATACTCAGGATGCACAACCGTCATGTTAGCACTGGTACGTGCAGCCAATTCATCCAGTTCTGTTGTCGTTACACCATCATATAAACCCTGAATAACAGCCTGCGCTACTCTGTGAGGGACCACAAAGGTGGAATTTAAGCCAAAAGAAAGCTTGCTGATGCGTGCTGTTATCTTATCAAAGTGGACAGGTTCTTTTCTGCCGTCGCGTTTTATAACGTACATATTTTATAGTTTTATTTGGTTGGTATATATTAAAAATCGTCGTAGTCTACTTCCACTGTTTTTTCACCTGCTTCCATGCCTGCTTTTCCATATTCAGTCGGTCGTTCTTCAAAGAAATTTGTTTTCCCCTGAGTAGAAATTTTTTCCATAAAAGGAAAAGGGTTTTGCGCGTTATACACTTTCGGGTAACCTAAGGCTACAATTAATCTGTCTGCGCAAAACTCGATATACTCACACATCAGTTTATCGTTCATGCCGATTAAAGAAACCGGCAAAGAATCTTTTACAAAGATTTTTTCGCATTCTACTGCATCGCAGATAATCTGATAGATTTCTTCTTTGCTTAATTTATTTTCCAGCATGGAATATAATAAACAGGCAAAATCGCAATGCATACCTTCGTCGCGACTGATAAATTCGTTGGATTTACCCAAACCTTTCATTAAGCCTCTGTCTGTCAGCCAAAAGATGGAGCAAAAACTTCCGCTGAAGAAAATTCCTTCTACAGCAGCAAATGCCACCAGGCGGTGTGCAAAAGATGGTGCACTGTCAATCCATTTCAATGCCCATGTCGCTTTCATCTTCACACAATCCAGCGTTTCCATGGCGTTGAACATCTTGTCTTTCTCAGAAGTATCTTTAATAAACGTGTCAATTAATAAAGAATACATTTCTGCATGTATGTTTTCAATAGCCACCTGAAATCCGTAGAAGCAACGTACTTCCGGAATGGTAACATCCTGCATGAAATTCACGACAAGGTTTTCATTTACGATACCATCGCTGGCAGCAAAGAAGCCTAATACATGTTTTACGAAATGGCGTTCGTTATCAGTCAGTTTTTTTTCCCAGTCAATAACATCCTGACTTAAATCTACTTCTTCTGTCACCCAAAAACTGCGTAATGCCGTTTTATACATTGCCCAAATCTTATCATGTTTAATTGGAAATAACACGAAACGATTATCGCTTTCCTGTAAGATTTTCTCCGTAGCCAATGCAGTATTCATTTACTCTTTTTTTTTACCGTTTTTTTTATAAAATATGTTTGAAAAGACAGGATTTTTTTGCTTCATCACCTCTGACATCTTAAAGCTACTTCAATGATTTAAAAATTCCATTTGAACTTTTCCACAAGCTGTTTATTCGAAGTGTTAATAATGATAATATGATTGAATTTGAATGAGTTAAATAGATTTCCAACAACGATAAAAAATTTCAACAAGCATGTGAATACAAGGTGAAAAAAAAGTGTAGAAAGTTATTGTGTAAATGAAAAAAATAACAATTGGTAGCTTTGAAAGAAAATAAAAAAAACCACCTTTTTTATTAGGTGGTTTCAATTATTTTTTTATTTTGTATGTTTAGTATTTACCTGTTAATATTGATGTATTTGGTGCTTTTTTGTAAGCATAATTGATGAGTGTTGTTTTTATTGTTCCAGCAACAGCATACGGAGGTAATCCGGTAAAGGCAACTTCCATTTTTATCTGCATCCATCCGTAATGATATCCATTATTTTGAAGTATTCTAAACCCAACATATACAATCTTTGTTCCATTACTTTGCATACCATTTGTAATGTGATTGTATGGAAAATTAGCTCTAGTTATTGTATCATTTAAAGAGAATATATAGCCATTCGTGTAGTCAGCAGTATTTTTGATAGCAAGCTGTGTGCTGCTATCAACGCTAAAGATATTGGATACGGCAGAACCGTATACACCATTGTATGGACAAAAATAAATGTCATCCATTCCATTGCTGTCAATGTCTTTATAATAACAAGAATAATCACCAGTTGAAGGATTAAGGTTTGTTACAATTTCATTTGCAAGTTTATAAACCACTGTTGAATCCGATGGTGGTGTTGGTGTTGGATTTCCACCCGGGATTGTAGGAATGCAACTTGTTAAAAATACAGTTAGCAATAATATTACTGTAGCAAAGAAGAAAGTTTTAGTTGATTTCACGATTTAAATTTTTAATGTGATAGACTTATTTTATTCCTGCATTAATAGATTGGTTAGGAACAGTATTATAAGCGGTTTCAACAAGAGTAATTAATTTTGGATCTAAGATATTGATAGAAATCTTTGTCCAACCATAATTATAATTTGAACCATTTTTAATTCTGAATCCAAAGAAACCAGAACCATTCAGATTAGTATTTGGAATGATTGAAGTACCACCAAGTGTAATATTAGGCCCGTACAAGGATCCATAATGAAAGCCAGCCCAGGCATTAGAGTTACTTACCGGTTCATTTAGGTTGTATATTTTATAATATGAAGGAAATGTATCAGTTGTGCCGGCAAATTCTGTATTAGGAGAAGATGCTAAACCAATAGAGCCAAGAGAACCGTTATTTCTTATCATATACAAATCAAAAACAGAGTCATTGTTTGCATCAATTCCAACGGAATCAAAGTAATTAGCCGGAGAACCAGAATTTGGTATGCTTTTATTTTGAAGAATATAAATAATATTTGGACTTACAGGTCCGCCGGTTGGTAGATTTGGTATGCAACTTGTTGCAAATGCACTTAGTAATAATATAGCTGTTGATAAGAAAAGTGTTTTTGTTGTTTTACTCAAAATTTTGTTTGTTTGATATTTGAGTTCGTGAATCTTTGATTTCATTTTGATATTTTTTATGGATTAAAAAATTATATATCAAAAATAGAACACATTTTTTTAATTTGCTGGTACAAATAAATGGCTTTGTCATTAAAAATAGTAATTGTATATTTTATAAAATGTTGATTTAAAATACTTTAATTAAATACTTTGCATTAATTTGTCATGAAAATGAAAGAAAATAGGGTTAGAGTTTAAATGATAAGAGGTAAAAACATATTTTATTCCATATGTTGACTATCTATTATAATAGTAACAGGACCATCATTTATTAATGCAACTTTCATATCCGCACCAAACTCACCGGTGTAAATTTTCTTCCCAAATTGTTTTTCGGTTTCGCCGATAAATTTTTCATACAAAGGAATTGCTATATCAGGTTTTGCAGAGCGAGTAAATCCCGGGCGGTTACCTTTTTTCGTGGAGGCAAAAAGGGTGAATTGCGAGATGACTAAAATATCACCGTTTATATCCTGCACGGAAAGATTCATTTTTCCTTCAGTATCAGAAAAGATTCTTAATTGAATAATCTTTTTCACTAACCAATCAATATCTTTTTCTGTATCTGTTTCTTCTACACCTAATAATACCAGTAAGCCTGATTGTATTTCACCTTTTATTTTTTCGTTGATGGTGACTGATGCATGAGTGACTCTCTGGATAACGGCGCGCATGTGATAAAAGTAATAAGTCGTAAGTAATAAGTTGTAAGATTTTTCAGAAAAAATTTATGGAAAGTGATATGATTTTGTATCTAAATGGTAAAACTATGTAATGCAACTACAAAAAGTACAAACCAAGATTTATGAAATCAGAGGCCAAAAAGTAATGTTAGATTATGATTTGGCAGAATTATATGAAGTGGAAACAAAGGTTTTGAATCAATCAGTAAAACGTAATATTGAACGGTTCCCGGAAGATTTTATGTTTCGCCTTTCTATTGCAGAATGGAATATGATGCGGTCACAATTTGTGACCGCATCTGACCCTCAAGATAAAAGAAATAAAAATGTAACACCCTATGCCTTTACTGAACAGGGTCTCGCAATGTTAAGTGGTGTGCTGAATTCGAAAAAAGCGATTGCTGTAAACATTGCTATTATGCGGGCTTTTGTACAAATCAGACAATATGCATTAACGCACAAAGAATTGACGGATAAATTGAAAAAACTGGAATCTAAAACCAATAAAAAATTCAAAGACGTTTATGAAGCGCTGGATTATTTATTGCAAAAAGACCGTTTAGATACAACACAGAAGGAGAGAAGAAGAATCGGATTTAAGCGGGAGGAGTAATCACTTCCTTTCCCAGTAATTAATATCCTTGATGTTTTGAATAATATTGAGGTAGTTCTCATAACGTGTGGCAGCAATCTTAGTATTTTCTACAGCTTCTTTTACTGCGCAGTTGGGTTCGTTCTGGTGCAGGCAATTGTTGAACTGACAGCCGTGTGCAAACTGTTTAATATCTTTGAAATAACCCGATACTTCTTCAGGTTCCACTTGCAGTAACATAAATTCTTTAATGCCGGGCGTGTCAATGATAAAGGAATTTTCCATAATCTGGAACATAGTTGCAAACGTAGTGGTATGCATACCTTTTCCCCATTTTTCAGAAATTTTTCCCGTTTTCAGGTTCAGATCTTTGTTGATGATATTTAGCAATGTAGACTTTCCAACGCCCGAGTGTCCGGCTACTAAAGTGGTTTTATCCTTCAGCGTGGATTTTATTTTATCAATACCTTCATTAGTAACAGTAGAACTGCAAATCACTTCATAATCTAAACGGTTGTATACGATTTGCATGTATTCTTCCTGTTGTTTTTCTTTTTCTTTTAATAAATCTATTTTATTAATAACAATTTTCACAGGAATATGAAACGATTCGGCAGCAGCGATGAAACGGTCAATAAAACCTAAGGAAGTACGCGGTTGTGCTATGGTAACCACCAGTAGTGCTAAATCAATATTCGATGCAATAATATGTCGCTGGTGTTTGTTTCTCGGCGACTGACGAATGATGTAATTGTTGCGCGGTAGAATCTCATTAATGATGAATTCGCCGCCTTCTGTTTTTTCCAAAGTAACATAATCACCCACGGCAATAGGATTGGTGGTATCCAGTTCCTGCAGTTTAAATTTTCCTTTCAGGCGTGCAGTAATGATGGTGTCATCCACTAAAACCTGATACCAGGAACCTGTCGTTTGTATGATTCTGCCTTTTAGCAAGTAATGAGTAGTTAGTATTTAGAATTAGAATTCTTTTGCAGCAACTCTATCTTTTTTATTTTTGTATTGTTTTTATTTCTTCCAGGAATTGTACATCATTTTCTATGGCGGTGCCAATTACCACGATGTCCGCACCGGCAGTGAAGGCAGCTTCAATTTGCGCTTTGCTGCGAATGCCGCCGCCAACAATGAGCGGGACTTTTATCATTTTTTTCACCGCCTTTATAGTTTCTTTTGTTACAGCATATTTTGCACCGCTGCCGGCTTCTAAATAAATACATTGCAATCCAAGTTGTTCACCTGCTAATGCTGTGCATGCAGCAATTTCAGGTTTGTTGGCAGGAATTGGCGTAGTGTTGGAAATATAAGAAACAGTAGTTGCTGTTCCGCTTTCTATCAGCATATATCCGGTGGAGATAATTTGTAATTTACTTTGTTTTAAGAGAGGAGCTGCTTGTACATGGTTACCGATTAATAAATCAGCATTCC
>JAXLTZ010000020.1:0-46621 GCA_046329785.1 Chitinophagales bacterium | reverse complement strand
ACATATGATAATATAACATCGCTTATAAAAAGTGAAGCAACGGGAATTATAATTGCCCACTTTTTATCTTTAAATTTTGCACCTGCAAATAATGCTACTGCTATAATTGGAGTAATATTAAAAGGGTGAGGAATTATTCTGAAAATTACTGCCGCTAAAATTAAGCCGGAGATTAATAAAAAGTTGCTATTAAATTTTGTCGTTTCCATAGTACAAAGATAAAGACTATAAATGAAAAATGGTATAGAAATACTTCTTATTTTTCCGGAAATGTGCCTAAATGTGTATTAAAAACGCCTGTCTTTCTATCCTCAAAAAACTTGCGCAAAGCAAAGGCTGACGAAGTGAACGCTAATTCTTTCCAAGGTATTTCTTCTTCTCTAAACAAAGCAGATTCTATGCTTTCTTCTCCATTACGAATAATACCGTCTTTTAGTTTGGCGAGGAAATGTATATATACCTGATTTGCCTGCGGTAAATTATAAACAGTTAAAACCTTTTCAATCTCGATTTCTGCACCCGCTTCTTCCCATGTTTCCCGAATGGCTCCATCTTCCGCTTTTTCAAAATCTTCCAGATAACCGGCAGGTAAATTCCAGAATCCCTTACGTGGTTCTATCGCACGCCGGCACAGCAACACTTTATTTTCCCAAACACATAATGCGCCAGTAACGATTTTAGGATTTGTATAATGTATAACAGCACAATGTTCGCATACAATTCTATCCCTGCCTTCTGCAAATTTCAGGACAACTTCATTGCCACAATTACTGCAATATTTTTGCTGTTTAAACATGAATAAATCTACAAAAGTTTTGGTTTATAAATTAGTTAATTTAAACAAGTAATCTATCTGACAAAAATAAATGATTTGACGGAATTAGGATCATTAGCCTGACGCTGATCTAGTTGGGAAGTTTCCCAGTTTATTTTTCCTTTTATAGATTGTATCTCTACAACGGCAGCCGGGTCATTGACCTGTAATAGGCGCAATCCCAGATTTACATATGCTTTACCATCATTACCGTACGAAAGCGGATGCATATCCGGTTTCCAGTTTTTAAAAAATAAATCTGCATTATAAGTACAAATACCTGTTGAAGAATTATAGGAAAAATCTGTTACCGCAATATCCAACGATAATAAATGCGGAGTTTCCAGTCTTTTCCTCAATAATCCACCTTTTCCTTTTGGTAAATTTATATCTATCTTATTAATAACAGGAATACCAATATTAAATCCTGCTGCACCTTTAATAGTTTTATTTAGTAAAGTAAAGTTATTTCTGAAAATTTCATTTGGATCCATGTCGGGTTTAGTTTTAAATGGCTTTCTCCACGAATAATATTGTTGTAGGCTACTGTTCGTCGAACGTGCATCGTCATTAAAGGCTATTAACTGATATCCTGCGGTTAGCTGATAATCAAACCACTCATTATCACCGGGACTTAGATTTAAGCATTCCGGTGAATCACAATCTGCGCCTAACTTAATGGATAAATCAAATTCAAATTCATCTCCGGTAAATTTTAATTTATCAACCTCAAGAAATAATTGAGAAAGTTTATCTGCATTGGATGTTCCCATAACCTGACCGTCATCTGAACTTCTGCAATACAAATCAAATCCGTTTAAAACAACTACTGCATGTTTGTAATTTCGTAATTCTGCAGGCAAGACACCTTTGACAGTAATAATCTTTGTTGTAGTGGTAGCCTCTCTTCCTCTTACAACTGTGGAGATCGTGGAAGATAAAAAGCGAGCTTTTGTTGTTCTTAAATACGTAAAATACGTTAGATAATTTAAGACATCAGAACCACTACCGGATGCAGCAGAATGATTAAATGAGGCCTGAAATTTGCCATCATTACTTTTAATATCCTGAATCCAGTCTCCTAACCTGTTTAAACGATGGTTATAGGACCAGTCGTGATAAAATCCCTGCCAGAGCACTGTTGCATTTCCGGAAAAAAATGAATCCTTCTGATAGAATAAATTATCTGTTAATGGAATCTTTGATTTTGGATTTCTGGTATAAATTATACTTATGTTACACCAAAGGATGTACAAAAGAAGTAAAACAGTAAAAATTAATAGAATGTACCGTTTTTTCACATAAGTTCATTTAATGCAAAAATAGGAATATTTTTTAATGAAGCTGTTCAAAAAGAACTATATCTATCTAAATTCTTCACACTGAGAGTTATTTTTGACTTTCTGTTTAATTTCTTCTAAACAATCAATACAAAGACAATCAGTGTAATTACCAGTAATATATTCTTTTTCTTTTTCGCTCAAGTTTACTTTACTGCATTGACAAGACAAAATAGTACCCGCTTTGCATTCAAATTTTGAATGGCAACGCGGGCAATATTTCATTTCATGTTTGTTCATCAATTTAAATGTAATTAATTTCTTTACAAATTAAAGTAAACAGCATTAGGTATGATACCAACTTTAAATGTATCAATAGCAACGGCACTTGAATTATAGCGGATTATTTTTCCGGCTTCGTTGAAATTACCTGCATCCAGCCCCCATATTTCATCGGTAAACGGATGTACATCCAAGCCATAAAATAAATGAGTGATAATAGGTGTTGAAGGCAACGAAGTTGCTGTTATCGGCATTTGATAAACCTTATCATCTATGCATACAAATATTTTACTGCCATCACCGCTGATTGCTAAATTATCCGCTGCACTGAAATCTTCTGTTTGAGGAATGATTTCAATTTGTCTGTCAATTGAATTTAAAGAGGGATTGATACGCACTAATTTTGCCGCTGATTGTCTTTCCGGTGCGTAGGTTGGAGGAGCGTAAGTAACATACCCCTTGCACAACACCCATAAATATCCTTGTGCATCCTTTTCCATTTCAGTAGGATTGTCTGCCACTGTTATCTTTGAAACTTCAGCATCAGTAGATGTATTGACAACACTGATTGTGTTATCAGTTCCAAAACCACCACTGTTTGCTATAAACACTTTTCCATTTGACATTAACATTTCTTCCGGACCACTTCCAACGTTTATTGTCTTTGCAACAGTAAATGTTTTAAGATTCACTACTAAAACCTGGCCTGTAAAACTACCATTGGTAATATATACTTTATCATTAGAAACACCCAAAGCAAAACGTGGATAGTCAGTTCCGCTTGTAATTTCAGCAACCTGTTTAAACGTTCGAGCATCTACAATAACTACCTTTTGTGAATTGTTTACGCAGATAATTCCAAAGTTTCCTACTCTTGTAAAAGATTGTAACACATCACCAGCAACCAAACCATTATTTGATTGTTCAAAAATATTATTGACTACTTTATTGCCTCGTGAAATGTAAGAGATACTTCCATTATTTTTTGTGTAGCCTCCTTCATTTATTACTAATGCAGAACCGGATTTTATATAGTTGTCAACGTTGTTACTGTTTTCTTTTTGGCATGAAATAAGCATATTGATTGAAAATGCTGCTAAAATAAATTGTTTTTTCATTGTAAATTATTTTGAAATTTTGAAAAATTATAAATAAAGGATATTGAATAATTGCGCAGCGGTTGAGCATACGAACGAATAGATTCGTAAACAGTATTAGTAATGTTATTTATTTTAAAAATAAACTGGAGAGTATGTTGTTCTTTAATTGTTCCTTTAAATGTTAGAAAAACATCCAGGAGATGATAAGGTTTTAATGCAAAGTATTCGAAATTTTCCTCATCTGTAAATTTGGAAGATGTATAAATATAATTAAAACCAATACCAATATATTTTTGTTCTGCATAAAAGTTTGCTTTAACCGTATGCTGTGGTTTATACCGCAAATAATTCCCTTTCAAATCGTCATTATTTGCATCTTCAATAATTTGCGCCCGATTGAAGTTGTAAATTAGACTGGCATTGACAACTAAATTACTAATGTTATAACTATAGTTTAATTTACTTTCAATTCCATAGAGTTGTGTTGTCTTTAAATTTTTTGGAGACCACAAAACAGCATTAATTGGCGTCCAAATAATATTGTTTTTGATTTTAGTGTAATACACACTTACATTTCCTGAAAAGTTATGTTTGCTTTTAGAGTTTGGAAATAATAAAAACTTATTAGCCAACTCTACAGTCCAGCCTGTTTCAGGTTTTAAATTTACATCACCTACCAAATACCAATACCTATCATTCAAATCTGGGAATCGATATTTATCAGTATAAGATACCTGCACTTCATATTTTTGTGTTGGAATCTTATATGCAAACTTAGCTGTAAATTGCGGGCGAATAAATTTAAATGACGAAAATGGCTGAGTAATTTTAAACGAACTTACTAACTGATCACGGTAATTATATTCTAACTCCGAAAAAACTTCGCCAACATGATCAATTGCTTTTTTAGCATATTCTCTAACATTTGCATACAGTATATTATAAGTGTAACCCGAAAGCAACTGAAGATTGTATTTAAAATAATTCTTACTTGTGAATGAATTAGAAATCCGATGCGTACGGTAAAATGAATTAATGAAAAGAAAAGTATCAGTTGGCAATAGTTTATCTGTATATTTCATCTGATCATATACATGTGAAAAATTTAATTCCAAATCATATTTTGTTTGGTTTGATTTCTTCCAGATGAAGAATGACTTGATACTCTTATCTATCTGATTTTTACTGCTAACACTATTCAAACCCATAATATTTGGAACATTTTTATCTTTAAACTGATACCAGTTTCCAAATGAAATACTTTGTTGATTTTTCAATAATAAATTAAATGTATTTATTACAGCATAGCTTCTTAATTCATTATGATTCATTGTGTCCAATGGCTCATTAAACTTGTATTTATCTGTATAAACAAAATTATTTTTTGCTTGCTGGTAAAAACCTGTAGCATGATATTGCACCTTCCGATTTCCTAAATTAATATTTAGTGTATTTCTAAAATTGTCAAAACTATTGATATCACTCCTAAAACCTGCTTTATACTTTATATTCCAATCAGGTTTTGATTGAATATTAATATTACCACCAAAAGAATTACCATTTGTCTCTACATTTAACACATCACCCGATTCCATAGGTATTAAAGAGATATCGGTACCACCGAGGGTCAGAGAGTTTAATTTCAAACCATTCCAAAAAACATTTGTATGATCATTATTTGCTCCGCGAATAGAAACTGATGAGACATTACCAGTACCATAAGAATTAATTTGAACAGGTGTTGTTGTTTGTAAAATCTCTTCTATCGTATGTTGTGATGCATATTGTTTTTGAGTATTATTTATAAGATAAGTAGCATGCTTAAATTTTGTGACAGAAAGTATACAAAAATCCAATACGGTTACAGAATCCAAATGTTGCACAGAATCTAAACTTTGTTGCGCAAAATTATTTTTTGTTAAAAGAACAAAAAACAGTGCTAGTAATATGTAATATCTTTTCGTTTGCATATACCTGAAATGTTTCCTCAGAACATTTTTAAGTGAATTGAAAATGGCAGGTCTTCTGACTTACACTTTACTGAAACCTTCCCGTACCGATAACTATCGGCACAGTGGCTGTAGAATTCAGTACCACTGATCCTGAAACAAGTTCAGGATGACATGGTGTGCTTACAGCAACTGGGATTGTACAAGATTTTCACTTGTTTCCCTTTTAATCCCGATTTGAAATCGGAAACCAAAATTCAATACAAAGGTATAACTTGAGAATAAGAAATCAAAATTTAATATTTCTGGGATGTTATACTGAATAATCATATAGCAAATTTGTCAGCAGAGTTGTATATTACTATTCTAAATAAATTCATATGAGAACCAACATGTTTTTATTACTACTATTTTTGACGATAATAGACACTGCGTGTACAGCACAAACATCTTTAAAAGCAGTAAAATACAACGATGGGAAACAAATACTGAATGGATTTTCTTCTATCCCTGAATCCAATAAAATGAATAAACCGGGTATCTTAATATTACCTGCGTGGATGGGAATTAATGAACATGCAAAGAAATCAGCGGAGAATCTAACAAAACTGGGATATTATACATTTATTGCTGACATATACGGAGAAGGAAATTATCCAAAAAATACGAATGAAGCAGGTGAAATTGCCACTCGTTATAAATCACATGTGGATGAATATCGTACTCGTATTAAACTGGCACTTGAAGAGTTAATTAAAACTGGTGCAAATCCTGATAACATTGCAGTAATTGGATATTGTTTCGGTGGAACAGGTGCATTGGAAGCTGCAAGAGCAAATATGAATGTAAAAGGTGTAGTTTCATTTCATGGCGGTTTGAGTAGAGACACCACTAAAACAATTATTCCGATTCAACCAAAAGTTTTAGTCTGTCATGGTGCAGATGATTTTTTTATTCCGCAAGAAGAAATCAATTCATTTCAACAGGAAATGCGTGACAGCAAAGCAGACTGGCAAATGATTTATTATGCCGATGCTGTCCATTCATTTACTGACTCTGCAGCCGGCTCTGACAAATCTAAAGGTGTAGCCTATAATGAAAAGGCAGCTAAACGTTCATGGAAGGCAATGCTGGATTTCTTTGAAGAGATTTTGAAATAATAATTTTTATTTCAATTTTGCATCTATCACTTTGTCTATAGCCATTTCATCTTTTAGCGCTGCACTTTTCATTTCTGCAGCGAGTTTATGTCCAAGATATTTTTCAATAAAATTATGTACGATATAAATTACCGGAGTCAGCAATACTGCCATAATAAACTTATAGATATAATTACCGATACAAATAGACATGACTAATGCAAATGGCCAGGCCTTTCCATTGGAATCACTTATGTATTTTGGATACAGATAAAATGCAATAAATAATACAACGAAGCTGTCTATCAGTTGTGAAACAATAGTAGAACCGGTGCTTCTGAGCCAGATATATTTTTCTCCGCTCCACTTTTTTATCCGATGAAACACTACAACATCGACCACCTGTCCTATTAAAAATGCGACTAGTGAACCAAGAATAATTGATATTCCCTGACCAAATATTTGTGCGTATGCACTTTGCATATCAGGAACTCCTTGTGATGACTTAGAACCCGGCCACCATTCGGCAGGAACTAACTTTATAGCTAAATAATACATCACAAATGCATAAGCAAGCAAAGCAACCGTCAGATAAGATAAAAACCTCACGCCCTTTTCTCCATAATATTCGTTGATAATATCAGTCATAATAAATACAACGGGCCACAACAAGACACCTGCCGTAAGATTAAATGAAAACTCATTTCCAAACAATGGAATTTTAAAAGGTGTAATTCCCAAGGTAGTTTCTAAAGAGAATATTTTTACACCAATTACTTCTGCAATAAATGCATTCGCAATAAAAAAACCACCTAAGAAAATAAATAATTTGGTGGACTTATCTTTAATAATATTTGTAATCATTATAGTCTCTTTTCGATTAACAATTTACAATTAAAATTACAAACAGGTAAATTATCCGATGAAACCTAATTTAATTTTACTTCTTTCAAAATAACCAAATTCATGGCATTTGGTTTCAATCCGGAAATATTCTTATGCGTAAATCGAGTCACTTCATCATAAAATAGAGGTACTACAGGTGCTTCATCAATAATTATCTGTTCCATCTGATGATACAGTGCGCATGTTTTTTCCGAATTAGTTTCTTTCATGGCAGCTTCGTATAATTTATCATACGTTGCATTTTTGAAAAAAGTATAATTCGGCGGAGCACCATTCTTGTGGTAAAATAATGCAAGGTAGTTTTCACCGTCGGGGTAATCACCTATCCAGGAAGCACGAAAAAACTCCACTTCATTCTTGCGCATTGCTTCACGTAAAAATGTAGCCGGTGTATTTTCAATTTTACATACAATACCAATATTTGCCAGTTCATTCGCGATATTAGTAATTAAATCACTGTACGTCGGATTGGAATAAATTTTAATTTCTCCAATACCTTTTCCATTTGGGTAGCCGGCTTCAATTAATAATTTTTTAGCCTTCTCTACATCATAAGTATATCCCTTCACTGCATCTATATCGAAACAAGGAACGCCCTTTGGTATCATACCATTTTCTGCCGAGATGCCAATACCATTTCGCAGATAGGCAATCATCTTTTTTCTGTTAATGGCATAATTAATTGCCTGTCGAACTTTCTTATTTTTTAAAGCTTCTGATGGTTGCTTTGCCATTGAAATACCCAAATACTCGGTATTCAGGTAAGGCATTTTTTCAAAATTGATTTTATCCTTCCATTCAGGATTTAACTCACCTGTTCGTGTCAGCAACTTATCTTTATAAGAAATATCAAGTCCTGTCATAAAATCCAGTTTCCCTTGTGAAAACTGTAAAAATTCAGAACCTTTATCAGCCGTAAAACTAATACGCACTCCTTTCAGATAAGGCAGTCTGTTACCTGCAGTATCTCTTTCAAAATAGTTTTCATTCTTCGTTAATATCAATACATTGCTTTCTTCCCAGCGCACTAATTTAAACGGTCCGGTTCCAACAGGATGTGAGCGAAAATCTTTTCCATAAAAATCAACTACTTCTTTGGGTACCACTGAACAATATTGCAAGGTAAGCAAGCCTAACATAGGGTGAAAAGGCGTTTTTAAATTAATTCTGAAAATAGAATCGTTTACTGCTTCAAACGGATTTGTTTTATCTACTTTATCATTAAAGAGCCATCCGCCGGTTGAAGCAACAGTTGAATCTATTAATCGATAAAAGGAATACACAAAATCTTGCGCGACTACCTTTCTGCCTTTCCCGTTTACAAATTTCTCATGGTCATGAAAGAAAACATCATTGCGTAAAATAAACTCATAATGCAAACCGTCACTGCTTATTTTCCAGCTCTTTGCAATACAAGGCTGCACTTCCAAATGTTCATCTATTTGTACCAGACCGTTAAAAATCTGGTTATCACACCACATGGTAGCCTGATCTTTTGAAAACGCAGGGTCCAGTGATGTTAATCCGGCAGAAATATTCATATGGAAAACTTCCCGCTTGTTCTTAATTTGTTGATTGCACTGAATAGTAAACAAAACAATAACAGGAATAAATAAGAGGCTGTATTTTATCTTCATCTGAAAATTTAAAAATCCATGAATAAATCAATCTGTGTATCTATCATTTTTATTACTTCGGGGTTTGTTAGTTTACCGCTTTCGTCAAGCATTAAATGTACTTGTGAAATTGGAATCTTAAGATGAAGAACATTCATCTTCATATGATTAAAAATATTGGTCAAATGCTCCATTCCTCTTAAATTCCCTGCTCTTCCCTCTGCCACACCTGTTAGGCATGCTTTTTTATTATGAAAACATTTCTTTACATCAGATGCATCAATAAATGCTTTAAACATTCCCGGAAAACTTCCGTTATACTCGGGAATAATAAACATATACTTAGAAGTTGGAGCGAGTATATTATCTTCAATACTTGCTAACTGAGGATGTTTTGGGTTGTGAAAGGTTTTATTAAAAATTGATTCATCTACATTCTCTAAGGTAAAAAACTGATGAGGTATATTTTTCTCTCCTAATAACTTGTCATAAAAATTGGCAATTTTACGTGAATTACTGTCTACGCGAGCAGTTCCGTGGAAAATGGTTAACATATTTAAGTTTGGTTTGTATAAAAATAGAACCAATTAAAATACAGACCGTTGTTTTTTATCCACAAGACGTGTTTTATTCCGGAACAGTTATCCTACCACCAATTGGGTATTTAAATTCATTTTTATTTATCTAAATTGCATCAACAAAAATCAATTAAAAAACCTACGTTTCAATAATTAAACAATTAAAATTAAAAGCTATGAGAAAAGAAATTATTTTTCCAATTCTTGCAATAACTATGTTTATTGCATGTAACCAGAAACCGGCTGCTGAAACAAGTACTACTGAGTCAACCACCACTACTCCTGCGAATCCTGCTGTAACAGAATGGATGAGCTGGGAAGGCGGAGTAGATGTTGCTGCTGTAACAGATACAAGTTTTAAAATGCCGAATGTAATAATCCATGTTGCACGAATGGTGAATACACCGGTTGGTAATGCTCCAAGTGGTATGATATTATTTCAACCTGATGCCACTAAACCACCTGTTGTTATGGGCTTTGTAAGTACGGATAAAACCGTGGGAGCCTATTTCGGTCCTAAAATATTTGCAGGAACGCCATTTGAAAAAGCACCTGTATTAGACGCCACATTTGATATAAAGAATACTGAGAATGGGGCAACAGCAAAGGTGGTAACCGGCGGACATACTTTTGAAGTAGAAATGAAAGATGCAAGTGCACCTTATTTAATCAGCAGAGTTCCTGCAGAAATGCCACCGTTTCACCAGCAAGGTGTTGAAAGAAGTGTGGGTACTACTACATTAAAAGTAGATGGAAAAGAAGTTACAATTATAGTACCACCTGTAGGAATTACTGGCGGTCCGGGAGCTGTTATTTCTCCAAATGGTGTATATGCCCGATAAAATCTATTTAAAGAATATCAGAATAGAATGGCTGTCAAAAATTGACAGCCATCTTTTTTCTACAGAAATCCAAATGTTCATAAATATTAATGACCGGGGACATAATTTAGTTAACTTTAATAATAAAAATAAATGTATGATAACTATACTATGGATTCTAAAGGGTTTACTCGCATTTGTCTTTTTAATGGCAGGTGCAGCAAAACTAATTCAAACCAGAGAAAAAGTAATTGCGAGTGCAGGTAAATGGGCAGAGGATTTTACAGATAATCAGGTTAAGCTGATTGGAGCAATAGAAGTCATTTTAGCAATTTTACTGGTTGTCCCGAAACTGTTGGGTCATGGTTATTTTCTTACCTGCATTGCGGCATTTGGAATGGCAGGTGTAATGTCCGGTGCTGCCTTTACGCATTTACGAAGAAAGGAATTCCCCTTTGTAGCCTTAACAGTTATCTTTATGATAATAGCATTGGTTATTGCTTATTTTACATGCCCCTATATGCAATATTGGGAATACTTATAATACAGTAAATTATAGTGTAGTATAAAACTTACTTAATCTCGCTTCGATGCGTTCTTTTAAGAAACCATCTTTACTTGCTTTTTCTATATACGGAATTAAGAATTCTTCCGTTTCTTTTATAACAATCTTCTCTGTAATTCCATTGTCTTCTAATATCTGAACGATAGACTTTTTACCGGAATGGTCGAAGAAATGAGTTAGTATATGTTCATTTAATTCCGCAACTGGTTCGCTTTGCAAAGCTGCGTGAACTGCTTTTTCTGCTGAATGCATGATAACTGTTCTGTCTTTTTCTGTCAACTTCACTCCTTTTGCTAAATCTTTTACTTTGGTTTCTTCTAATTTTTCCCAGATTGTTTTTGCCATTTTACGTAGCTGTGCATCACTCAATTTATCTTTTAATGTCTGCTCGCTTTTAGCAATTGATTTCTGTAAGTTTTCTGAAATAAATTTTTTGATGTTTTTATCTATCGTATCCGAAACGCCTGATAATGCTGCTCCTAAAATACCTTTACCTAAATTAAATAAAGAACCTCCGACTGTTTCATTGCTGGGACCACTTTGCGCCGCAAAGGACTTAATACCATCGTATAACGTATCAGCAATCATTTCACCATAGAACGGATTGTGCACAATATCTTTAATTAGTTTATCACGGATTTCTTTTTGTTCAATTACTTTATCTGCAATATCATTAAATGATTCTTCATTCAGAAAATCTGCTACTGTATGTTTACTTTTTAAAGCCAGATGATGAATGGACTCAGACAGCTCCACAATATATTCTTTCTGATGCTTAGTGAGTTTTCTGTCTTTTATATTTCGTTCTTCAAACGCTATCACATTCTCTACAGATGCCACCTGATTTAATTTTACGGTATCCAGCCATTTCCACGCGGCAGAAATCTCATCTTTGATATTAGTTTTAATATGCTTTTTATCAAATTGCTCTAATTCAAATGCAACATGGGCATCGTATATTTTTTTAATTTCTGGCTTCATTTGTATTTATTTATTTTTTTACGGTGCAGATAAAATTCGCATAATAAACATTTCGTTTAGGTACAAATCTTCTCATGCTTATTTCATAATAGTTTTTGAGATAGAAATATTTGATTACGAAAATAGAATTTATTTTCGAGGAATAAATAGGCTTTGGAAAAGAATCTATGTAAAAAATAAATTAAGCCAGATTATGAAAAACTGTCTGAACATCATCATCCTGTTCCAGTTTGTCTATTAGTTCCAGTACATCATCGGTTTGTTCTTCATTCAACTCTTTGGTAATAGTTGGTATCCGTTGCAATTCAGCACTGATGACTTCTATTTTTTTATCTTCCAGCGCTTTTTGCATGGAGCCGAAATCTGCAAATTTTGTGTATAAAATCAAATGATTCTCTTCATCTTTTTCCATGCTGTCTAATCCTGCATCTATCAATTCGAATTCTAACTCTTCCACATCAATATTTGAGGAAGAAATCTTAAATACACCTTTGCGTTCAAAAATAAAATCGTGCATGCCTTGTGTACCCATAGAGCCGCCACCTTTGTTCAATATGGCGCGTAAATTTGCAACAGTTCTGGTTGGGTTATCAGTAGCTGATTCTATAACGATTGCCGTTCCATGTGGTCCCATTCCTTCGTATACCACAATGGCAAATCCTTTATCATCTTTTGAGGAAGCACGTTTAATAGCTGCTTCTATTCTGTCTTTCGGCATCTGTGCCGCTTTGGCATTTTGCATTGCCCTGCGTAAATTAGGATTCGTCTCCGGACTTGGTCCACCTTCCTTTACTGCCATTGCTATTTCTCTTCCTGCTCTTGTAAAAGCTTTAGCCATTTTATCCCAGCGGGCAAATTTTGATGCTTTACGGTATTCAAACGCGCGTCCCATATATTTAATGTTGAATGATTAATGATTAATGAATTGCAAAGATAACAGATTCATTTAAAACACATAGAAACATAGTTTAAAAAATAAAAGCTAATCGGTATTGCAACTCTTTTCGGACTTTTACTTTTAAGAAAATCATAGTATTGTAAGCTTTGCTTACAACTATGTGTACCCTCTACAATCAACATATACTACAGTCTGTAATTCTATATTTATATTCTATGTTCTATGTGTTAAAAGAGGAAGTTAAACTTCTAAAAATCTGGCTCTGATTTCCGGAGAAGGAATCATGCAACTGTCTTTTTTGCCAAACCATTTGTATCGGTTTTTTGCAATGATATCATAAAAAAAATCAGTAATAAACTTAGGTAGTATACTAAATAAAATTAAGCTTTTCCAAAATCCACTGAAATAACGTACTATTCTGAACGCTGCAAGTGATTTAAAATAGGCTTTGCCGTTTTCAATAAATACAACTCCTTCTAGATTCTTGGACATATTATAATCTGTGAGTAATTGTTGCCCAATAGTTGATTGTAAACTGGCAAACTGCAGTGAATTACTTTTATCATGTTTGATGATGAATTGAACACTGGATGCACAAAAATTGCAAACACCGTCAAATAATACTATTTTATCAGGCAGATTATTCACCTTTGACAAATTTAGAAGTCCCGAACTGGTTTGTTTTTAAGTTCATTATCTTAATAACATATGTAGCAACAGGAAGTTCATTTATTGAAATAAAATCATTATTAAATAATATCTCCTGTTTCAGCAGACTTCCATTTAAAGAATATATTTCTATCAAGCTTTTATCCTGTATCCCGTCAATAAACAATTGATTTTTTGCCGGATTCGGATAAATCTTTACTTCGTATTTCTTTGTTTTTATTTCTTTCACCGGAGTTAAATAATCAGGTAAAGGCTTTCCAACAACAGGATTTATAATCATGGTTCCCGGAATAACAGATTGTGTCCACTTCTCCGTATTCGCATCTACAAAGAAATTACTGGAAGAACGGTTATTGTTTCTGTCAAAACCAACTGTTAATGAATTCGGATTATCTACGATTACACCGATTGCAAATGTATCACTTAACAGTAACGGATAAGTTGCACCGTTCATAACAAATTGTGACCTGATAGGCGCATAATAATAGCCATTCAGGGTATCCACACCAAACTCTTTATTTAAGTCAGCAATTTTCAGGTTGGATTCCCGGTAAATAATATCACTTGGATTATAGACCGATCTCAATCTGAAATTCTTCCAAACACAAATACTAAATGTAGCAGTACTGTTATCGGAACGAACCGGAAATAATTGAAGTTTTATGGCTTGTAATGTATCCGGATTGCGCATAAAATATTTCACTGCCATTCTGTAATTTGATTCATCTGCCAACCAGTAGCCACGTTCAGGAGTACCGTCATCATATGCAAAAAAGTTACTGAATACCTGATTATGTGTCACAGAATTATTTGCAAGGACTTTTGCCGGCTCACTTGCCTCTGCTGATGTTTCAAAATGATAATCCACTTTTATAATAACTGTATCACCTGCAACGTTCGTTGGTATATTGAATTTTGGATATTTAATAATATTCTCTGTTAACGGACCAAAATCTATAGATGCACCTGTAGAATCCTTTAAGACATCACCGGTATTTACAACTGTTGCTTTGTAAGAATCAATAAAGTCAGTAGTGACGTTATTAAAGTTATTTTTTATCAAAATGCTAACTGTATCGGCTAAATCAGTTGTATCGAACTGATTGTATGGCATCACGTAATATTTTTTCAGTAAACTCGGAGGTAAAAATTCAAACGCCATCTCCTTTATATTTCTATCGGCAGCCGTGTCTCTGTTCTTGTCTAATTTTACATAATCAATATGCCACATATCGTTAGCACCATTCAAATTACCAAAAGATTGAAATCTAAACTGAAAATTTGCGTTTAAATAAATTGAATCAACCTTCAGAAAAACCTGACGCATTTTTATAATGTCATCGGGAGTTGTTTGCCACATAATATTCCAGTTACCGGATGTATCTAAAAATTGTACCGTGAGTAAATCATTTGGAGCAACGGGTGTCTCACCAAAATCACCTTGTAAATAATAAAAACTTAAAAAAACATTACTGTCTGTTGTCAGACCTGATAAATCTATCGGATTGGAGGTGAGCTTATCCGCAGCACCTGAAACGAGTGTAGCCGATGAACTGTATGGTTTACCGCTGGCATTAGTACCGTCAAATGTAGCAACACCAACTGTTACTGTTTCTTTAGGGTAAGTTGTATTAATAAATACAAAATTATCTTCCCATAAACTTACATCCGGAAAAATATCTTTCTGATAAAAATCGTCAAAAAATGGTAGTGAAAGAGATGTGATTCTGCTGTTGGCTTTTTTTTGTAAAAACGCATTGTTTGTTTTATCATTCTGTAACGGATGATACTTCAAAGGCATTAAAGTTTCTTTTTGCGCAAAAGCAGCAACAACTATAAGTGAAAAAAGAAGGTATGTAAAGAGTTTATTCATTAGTGTCGTCTGTAATATTATGGTTGAGGTACTTCGGATTTATTTTGGCGTATGAACAATTGTACTGTATTGCCTTCACCTAATTTTCCGGGTTGTCCGAATTTCGGTTCCTGATCATACACATAAGCATTCAATGTATCTTCTATACTACCATCTGCTAAAATCAAGCCAACATTTAAATGCACTGCTTCCAAAACTGCTCTGGCTTCTAATACAGTTAAGTCTGTTAGAGGCGGTACTTCTGTAATTTGATTTCCAAACCCATCTCCTAAAACTAAATCTATCATAGTTCCTTTTGAAACAATAGTTCCGGGTTTAACAATTTTTCCATTAATCTGAATATTCAATACCGCATCTTTTGCCATGTCCGGAACATAAATCAGATTCCCTAATTTCAGCCCCCAACTATTGAGTATCAGTTCAGCTTGTCTTCGTGAATTATCTATGATATTGGGTACTTTCACACTCGGCGGCGACGAAGCGTTAAGTGTAATGTAAATCTTTCTGTTTTCTTTTACTTTTGCACCTTTTCTTGGTTGCTGGTCTAAAACAGACAATGGAGGTTTACTTTCATCATACGTAGAATCAACAACCATATAATCCAGATCATAATTATTCAGCTCTCTTTTTGCATCATACATCGATTTCCCTTTGATATTTGGTACCGTTACATACTCACCATGATTGGTGTACCATCCTAACGAGAAAAAAACAAGTAATAGCAAACCTATGGCCGAACCAATAATAGAAATGATAGTAACCGAGATTTTATTCATTCAATCTGCTTTTGACATAAACGCCAATTTGACGTTCTTATTTCTAATCAACAAAAATACATAAATTACTCAGATATTTTAACAGGCTTCTTTCTCACATTAGTTTATAATCTAATCCTCTTAAAAACAATTCGAATTCTATATTTGCTGCATAAAATCAATAAATATGTCTAAACAGAAAATCGGGTTGGTTTTTGGCGGTAAATCTCCCGAACATGAAGTGTCAATTGTATCTGCGAGAAATATATATAATGCTATTGAAAAAGCTAAGTTTGAAGTAACCATAATTGGAATCTCACAAGATGGGAAATGGTATCTGGAGAATGAAGACAATTTACAGGATACAAAATGTGTGATTGGAAAATCAGGCATTCAGTTAGCAGTAGTATTTGGCAATGAGCATCATAAATTAATCCGTTTAGATAATCAGGAGTATTTAGATGATATGAAAGCTGTGTTTCCGATAACACATGGTCCCAACGGCGAAGATGGAACTTTACAGGGAATTTTCATGCAGATGAATATTCCGTTTGTTGGTCCAGGTGTGTTAGGTTCTGCAGTGGCTATGGATAAAGATTTTACTAAACGAATTTTACGAGATGCAGGCATAGGTCATGCCAAAGGAATTACTTTTTACAAACATGAGTCCGATAAAATATCTTACGAAGAAACAACAAAAGAATTAGGCACTCTTTTATTTGTAAAACCATGTAATATGGGTTCTAGTGTTGGTGTAAGTAAAGCAACAAATGAAACAGAATTTTTTGATGCACTAGAAGAAGCTTTTAAATTTGATACGAAAGTTTTAGTTGAACAAGCTGTAATTGGCAGAGAATTAGAGTGTGCTGTTTTAGGAAATGAATTTATTGAAACAAGTACAGTTGGTGAAATTGTAATGGAAAAAGGTTTTTATGATTTTGAAAATAAATATAAAAACGACAATGCAAAAATTTATATTCCCGCACCGGATATTTCAAGTGCTCAATTAAAAAAGATACAGGAAACTGCACGTAAAGCCTATCAAGTATTAGGTTTGGAAGGGTTGTCTCGCGTCGATGTTTTTCTGACAGAAAATGATGACGTAATAATTAACGAACCGAATACGTTACCCGGGTTTACCTCAATTTCCATGTATCCGAAATTATGGGAACATTCAGGTTTAAAATATGCCGACTTGATAGAAAAATTAATTCAACTGGCTATCAGCAGACATGAAAGAACTGCCGGATTGAAACGCGTACGGATTTGAATTTTTTTAGCTTTTATTTGAACTACTTATATCGTATTAAATTTTTTATATATGAAAAATATGAAAATAAAATTGATGTGATATCAACATTTCATCCACACAGTTATCCACTAAAACAGTGCAGTTTTTAACATAAAAAACTTATTATTCAACATATTTTTACAGCTAAAATTTCTAAATCTTTCATTCTTAGACGTTAAACCTAAAGTTCCACGTGCAAAACATTATTAACATATTAACGTTCATTTTTATCAAAATTTGTACGAACTTAATATAGTATTTTCGTCAGCTATGGAAGAACAAACCACTAACAAGCGTACAACCAGATTTTCTCGCAATAAAACTGAAGATATCTCTAATTTATTATATGGAAAAATTCCACCTCAGGCACGCGAACTGGAAGAAGCCGTGCTCGGTGCTATCTTAATTGAAAAGGATGCTATTTCTTATGTATCGGATATTTTAAAACCGGAAAGTTTTTATGTAGATGCACATGCTACTATTTTTCGTGCTATTCAAAACTTATTCGGTAAATCTCAACCCATTGACTTATTAACAGTAACAGAAGAATTACGTAAAAATGCAAAACTTGAAGAAGTTGGCGGTGCCTTTTATTTAAGTGAATTGACGAATAAAATCGCTTCTTCAGCAAATGTGGAATATCATGCACGTATCATTATCCAGAAATTTATTCAGCGAGAATTAATCAGAATTTCTAATGATATTATTCGTGATTCTTATGAAGATACTACAGATGTTTTTGATTTGCTCGATACGGCAGAAAAACGCATCTATGAAATCACAGATAAAAATTTACGTAACTCTGTACAGGGCATCGGGCAACTGGTTTCAAAATCAATATTGCAAATTGACGGGCTGCTAAACCGTGAAGATGGTTTATTAGAAGATTCTGTGCCTTCCGGTTATCTGGAATTGGATAAAATGACTTCAGGCTGGAAAGCAACTGACTTAGTAATTATTGCAGCACGTCCATCTATGGGTAAAACAGCATTCGTACTAAATTTAGCACGTAATGCCGCTGTTGATTTTAATATGCCTGTCGCTATTTTCTCTTTAGAAATGGGTGCCGTTCAGTTAGCGAAACGTTTAATTTCATTGGAGTGCGAGATTGATGCACAAAAAGTTGCCAATGGAAAAATGACAGATAATGAATATTCCATTTTACGTGATAAAGTAGAAAAATTATCCTCCGCACCAATCTATATAAATGACCAGCCTGCGATAAATATTTATGAGTTACGCGCACAATGTCGTCGTTTGCAGAATGCCCATGGCATCAAAATGGTCATCATCGATTATTTGCAGTTAATGAGTGGCGGCGGAGATAAAGGCATGAATCGTGAACAGGAAATTTCTTCTATTTCACGTTCATTGAAAGGATTAGCAAAAGAATTAAATATTCCGGTAATTGCATTGTCTCAATTAAACCGTAGTGTGGAATCGAGAGGCGGTGAAAAAAAACCAATGCTATCGGATTTAAGGGAATCAGGTTCAATTGAACAGGATGCTGATATGGTTATGTTTTTATACAGACCGGAATATTACAATTTGAATGAAGGACAGGATGGTGCTTCCTTAAAAGGTGTATCAGAAATTATTATTGCAAAACACAGAAATGGACCAACCGGAAGTATTGAATTACGCTTTAATAAAAACTTCGGACGCTTTTACGATGCGGGTGGTTTATATGAAGAAATGAAAGAATTTACCGACTACAAGACTCTTCCTTCCAAAGGAAATTTTATGAACGATGAAGATGGAAAGAACACTGAAAATTTTGACATCTTTTAAGTGATTTTTTGTTTGTTTAAGTTTTAAAAGCGAATAGTTAACAAATCTTAAATTTTATTTTCTTTACTCTTGTTTATTTGATTAAAATCAAAGCACTATTAAGATTAAGTACTTAACTTTGTCTTAACATCATTATAGATGTAGAAACATAAAAACTCCCTAAATAGCCGTCTACACAGACGGTTATTTATTTTTTAGACGGTAATTTTAATAAGATGGTTGGATTGTCTTTTATATCTTGCATGTAGTTTTCTACATCCTGTTTGATAGACTGCATACCGGGAAAGCCAAATTTTTTGAAGAAATCATCCGCTTTCAATTGAATGGAGCCATTAAAAGTATCTATCTGCTGGCGCAAATCTACTAAAAAGGTATCTACTATTCGTTTGCCTTCATCCTCTGTAAAATGCTGATTTTGAATCAAATCCTCTAATAATTCCTTGAATTTTTCATTTGTAACCGATGCTGCACCAATAGAGGTGTAAATAATCTTTTTGATAAACTCAGTCATACACAAATGTAAAATAAACGGATTTAAAACAAAACTGTTTTTTATCCACGAATCAGAATTATTTAATGTATTTTATGGAATATTCTGTCTTTTTGTCTCTCAATATTTGGAAATAGAATAGAATTATCAAAAAATTCTTTATTCCAATAACAATTCAATAAATTTGACATCTATGTTGCCTCAAAAACGATGGACATATCTGGAAGCCGATGAAGAAACGGTGGATGAATTGCAAAAGCAATTAAATATTCATCCTGTTTTATGTAAGTTATTAGTGTTGCGAAATATAAAAACATTTGAAGAAGCCAAAGATTTTTTTCGGCCAAGTTTAGAAAAACTGCATGATCCGTTTCTAATGAAAGATATGGAGAAGGCAATCTCTCGTATTGAGCAGGCCATTGAAAGAAATGAACATATTTTAATTTACGGCGATTATGATGTGGATGGTACGACAGCAGTTTCAGTGGTTTACTCCTTCTTTAAAGATATTTACCATAACATTGCATACTATATACCAGACAGATACACAGAAGGTTATGGTATTTCATTTCAAGGAATAGATTTTGCCGCTGATAATAACATCAGCTTGATTATAGCATTGGATTGTGGTATCAAAGCACATGATAAAATAGATTATGCAAATGAAAAAGGCATTGATTTTATTATTTGTGATCACCATTTACCGGATGACACATTACCGGCAGCAGTGGCTATCTTAGACCCAAAAAGAAAAGACTGCTACTACCCCTTTGATGAATTAAGCGGTTGTGGAATTGGTTTCAAATTAATTCAGGGCTTCGCAATTAAAAATAATATTGATTCAACAAAAGTATATGCCCACTTGGACCTGGTTGCAGTTAGTATTGCATCTGATTTAGTTCCTATCACCGGAGAAAATAGAATTCTTGCAAAATTTGGCGTCGACAAAGTAAACACTAGCCCGCGTGCGGGTTTTAGAGCACTGATGAGTGAATTAAAACTTACCAGAATATTAGATATCTCTGATTTGGTTTTTATTATTGGTCCTCGCATCAATGCAGCAGGAAGAATTGCACATGGCTCAGAGGCTGTTACATTACTGATTGAAGAAGATTATGAAAGAGCAATAGAGAAAACAAAAAAAGTACAGCAAAACAACACCGATAGAAAAACCTTAGATAAAGATATTACGGAAGAAGCATTTGCAATGATTGATTCCAGCGAATCCTTAATCAACAAAAAGTCAACGGTTTTGTATCAGGAGCACTGGCATAAAGGAGTAATTGGAATTGTGGCATCGAGGTTAATAGAAAAATATCACCGACCAACCATTATTCTTGCTTCAGCAAACGGTAAAGCTGTTGGTTCAGGTCGTTCAGTTCCGGGTTTTGACTTACATAGTGCAATTGATGCCTGCAGCGAGCATTTAGTGCAATTTGGTGGGCATAAATATGCTGCAGGAATGACTATTGAGATTGATAAGATAGATGATTTTACCAATGCATTTGATAAGATTGTCAGTGAAAGAATCCTGGATGAGCAACTGATTCCGCAAATTGAAGTAGATGCAGAAATAGAACTCACTGATATAAACGAGAAATTCTTTAATATTTTAGAACAGATGGGACCATTTGGGCCGGGTAATATGCGTCCAAGTTTTGTAACTAAAGATGTGTATGACACCGGATACAGCAAAGTTTTAAACGGTAATCATCTTAAATTAAATATTTTAAAAGACGGACAAGACCCGAGAAATGGTGTTGGATTTGGGATGGGAGATTACATGAAAATGATACAGGTAAAGGAAACATTCGATATATGTTATCAATTATATGCCAATGTTTGGAACAACCAGACAAAAATAGAATTTAAACTGAAAGACCTGAGATAAATAAATCTATTAAAAAATGAGTAAAAAGCTTTTCAGTAATAATATTTTTAAGGTGATATTTATCATTATTGTTGGTATTGATTTGTTTGGACTAATTATGAGAATAAGTGAGCATTCTCCTACTACTTCCGTTACAATACTTAGGTATGTGAACTTATCTATTTGTTTAATTGCCTTATTTTCATTTTTTATAATTACAAACTATTCATTATCAATTTTAAAACTTTACATAGTATTTAGATTGATTATTTATCCAATATTTATATTTTTTACTGCATTAAAATACGTTCTATTCTATTCTGTAAATCGATTTGATATAGAAGTATATTTCTCTATGTCGTTAATCTTAATCCTAGGTTTAATACTTTATTTTTTATTTAATAAATTCAAAATAAAAGAAGAAATAAATGCATAAAACAATAAATTAAATATGATTTTACGAGCAGAACATTTAGTAAAAACATACAGTAAACGCAAAGTAGTAGATAATGTTTCTATTGAAGTAAACCAAGGTGAAATTGTAGGTTTACTTGGTCCAAACGGTGCAGGTAAAACCACTACTTTTTATATTACAGTTGGATTGGTAACTCCCAATGAGGGTAAAGTTTTTCTGGACGATAAAGACATTTCTTCTGTTGCTATGTATAAACGTGCTAAATTAGGCATTGGTTATTTACCACAGGAAAACTCTGTCTTTAGAACACTCAGTGTAGAAGATAACATCAAAGCAATTTTAGAATTTACTGATTTAAAGAAATCTGCTCAGAAAGAAAAACTGGAAGTATTAATAGAAGAATTTGGTTTAAACCATGTTCGTAAAACACAAGGTAAATTTTTATCGGGTGGTGAGCGCCGACGAACCGAGATTGCACGTGCGCTGGCATCAGATCCAAAGTTTATATTGCTGGATGAACCATTTGCAGGTATAGATCCTATTGCGGTGGAAGACATACAGCTTATTGTAGAAAAACTGAAATTAAAGAATATCGGAATTCTTATTACCGACCACAACGTGCACGAGACCTTATCTATTACTGACAGAGCCTATTTATTATTTGAAGGAAGAATAATAAAACAAGGAAGTGCCGAAGAATTGGCCTCTGATGAGCAAGTAAGAAAAGTTTATTTAGGACAAAATTTTGAGTTGAGAAAAAAATAAGAAATGCAAGAATCTTATAAAATTAAGATAAAAGTTATTTCATTTGACAACAATGATGATTTATTCTTTTCACAGATTATGTTTAATAATGGGATTTGTTCTACAAGATTTGAATTTTATCATTATGCAGATGAGTTCAAGATGCTTGGTAATGAATTAATATCATTTCCTAAAAATATTAATCATAAAATTAACTTTGAGAAAGGCAAGAATGATGAAAACCATTGGAATTATTTATTGTTAAATATATTTTGCCATGAAATAAATGGTGAATCTACTATATCAGTCTTTTCAAAACAAAATGGTAGTGTAGAAAATAAATTCTGTTGTGAATTTAACATCAGATGTTATCCCGCAGATATTAATAAATTAGGCAAATTACTAACAAATTGGAATCCAAATATTAATAATGAATTATTGTGGTAATTTTTATTGTAAATCACTTCACCAATCGTTTATCAAAATCAAACGCTTTCACATTTTCAATTTTTACTTTATGTAAATCTTTGTGAAATGGATTTATCAGATAATTAAATTCTTCTGGAACGATTATAGATGGAACTTTTAAAACAAGTGCATTTGAGGTTTTAATCCACCTATCTCCTATTGTATAAAATTGCGCATTCACTCCACGTTTATCGATTTCATTCCTGATGGCCTCGTATTTTATTTCTTCTATTGCACTTTCATCAGGAATTTTAATGGTAACTAACCTTAAATCATTGGGTACAAAATTATGTGTAGTATGCACTAATATCTCCAGCACACACAAAGACCTGTACGAAGAAGTATATAACATAGAAATACCCATCGAATTCCAGCGACCGCCATTTAACCGTGCACCCGTTCCGCTTAAATCTTCAGCAAATTTTTCTCTTGAGATTCTATATACTAACATAAACTTCCCTTCCGGGATTTGAATTCTTTATGCAAAAATTCCGTGTTCAATTCTGCCCAATTCTTTTTCTAACAATTCGAAACCAAAAATGGTATCTAAAAAAGATATAGGCTTTTCATTATTTAAAATGAGAATAGAAGATTTCATCCAGCCTTTAAAACTATCTAAAGAGCCAAAAACTTCAGCACCTCTTTCATATAAGCGTTGTAAGTGCAGAGCTCTGTCAGAAACATCTTTACTCAAAATATCCTTGGAATCGTAGCGTTGTAGTGTGCGCTCAGAAATATTTAAAATAGTTGCCATTTCTTTAAGCGTAAGATTATAGATATCCATATATTTTTGGATTTGGCGCATGGTTATCCCATTTCTTGATTTAAAAATTAAATCATGCGTATCTTCTTTGACAGCAATAGTTTCAAGACCATAAAATGGCATTTCTTTTTCCATTACCATAGGGATTGGTGCTGTTTTTTGTATGTAAGATTTAGTTGCTTTCTTTTTCAAATCACGTCATTTGTCACAAAATTACGTCATTTTGTCGTGATTGTCAAATTTTCTACAAAAAATGTTTCTCATTTTTCATTACATTTTCCAAAGTCCATTCTATTTTTTGCTCAAAAGGTGACTGACGTACTTTACAATCCGTTTTATAGCAACTTTTACAAGATTCCGGCAAACAAGGGTCAGCGTGTATAAAGGTTTCTAAATTATTAGGAATAATCTGTTTAATATTTTCTTCTACCAATTTAAGTTCATCGTGTACTTCATTGGCATTAAAATACCATGGGATAGTGGTGTGGCAATCTATATGAATTTTATCACCGAATTTGATGATGCGCAGGTTGTGAATATCTATCCAGTTTTCCTGTCTGTTGGTATTTAATTGCAATACTACTTTCTCTAACAAAGCAAAGTCCGCCTCATCCATAATTCCCGCAACTGATCTTTTTAATATTTTAAAACCGCTGTATATGATGAGTATTCCCATCATAATGGATACTAAATTATCGACCCAGTATATTTTTGTGAGATAGATGAATCCTAATCCCATTAACAATCCTATGGAAGTATATGCGTCTGATTTTAAGTGAGCTCCACTTGCAACCAACGTTAAAGAACTATTCTTTTCACCGCTCTTTTGAGCAAAATGGCCCAATCCGAAATTAATGATACCGGAAATAACAACCAATATTAAACCAATGTCCAGACGGGATATCTCTATAGGTTTAAACAGATTATAAGTTGACTTTATTATCATTGCTACACCTGCAGCAAGTATGAGACTGCCTTCAATACTTGCAGAAATAAATTCTATTTTTCCATGACCATATGGATGGTCATCGTCATGAGGTTTCGCTGCCAAATACAAGCTATATAAACCAAATCCTCCTGCAACAATATTGATAATACTTTCGAGTGCATCGGTTAAGATGGCATTAGAATTCGTTGTAAAAAAAGCATAAAACTTTACACACAAAATTATAAGACCAATTACAAGCGCAAAAGTCTGAACGCCAATTTTCTCCTTATTATTTGGTGGTTGATGTGCAATAGACATATTAATAGTTGCGTTCCGTAATATAATTTACCAAATCAATCAGTCCTGTTTTTGCAGGCGAATCATCTATCGTTTTTATAATATCAAAAGCCCGGTGTTTATATTCATACATCATATCTTCTGTATATTTTATACCGCCTTTAGATTTGATAAATTTTATCAATTCATTTACACGTTCTCTGTCTTCATTATGATTTTTAACCGTATTGATGACCCATTTCTTTTCATCTTTGGAAGAATTATTCAAGGTGTAAATCAACGGCAATGTCATCTTTCGTTCTTTAATATCAATACCACGTGGCTTACCAATATCCGCTTCTCCGTAATCAAATAAATCATCTTTAATCTGAAAAGCAATACCAATGTTCTCACCAATCATTCGCATTTTTTCAATCAGTTCTGAATTATCAGAAGTAGAAGCTGCTCCTACTTCACATGCTGCAGCAATAAGTGAAGCCGTTTTATTTTTGATAATCTCAAAGTAAATACTCTCATCAATATCCAATTTTCTGGCCTTTTCCATTTGGAGTAATTCTCCTTCGCTCATGCGTTTTACGGCAGTTGAGGTGATATGAAGCAGGTTATAATTTTTAGTATCAAGTGCTAAGAGCAAGCCTTTCGATAAAAAATAATCACCTACTAAAACAGCAATCTTATTTTTCCATAAAGCATTAATAGAAAAGAATCCGCGGCGCTCATATGCATCGTCTACAACATCATCGTGCACCAAAGTAGCTGTATGCAGCAACTCCACCAATGAAGCACCGACATAAGTTGCATCTGTTACTTCACCGCACATTTTTGCAGCAAGAAAAATGAACATTGGCCTGACCTGTTTACCTTTTCGCTGATAGATATAATAATTTACTTTATCCAGTAATGCAACATTACTTCGCATTACATCGCGAAACTTCTGTTCAAACAATTCCAATTCTTTTTCAATCGGCGCTTTTAAATTATCTACTTTGTTACTCAACGATTGTTTAATTTTGCTAAAGGAAAAACATTAAATGATAGTGCAATATACAAACTTTAATAGATGCAAAGAACCGAATTAACGATAAATGGCTCAAAAGGCAAACCAATTTCAATAGATATTTGTTTGGAGCAAACAGGTAGGATAAAGCCAATAGTAATTTTTTGTCATGGATTTAAAGGATTTAAGAATTGGGGACATTTTGATTTAATTGCAGAAGCATTTGCAAAACAAGATTTTGTATTCGTAAAATTCAATTTTTCTTATAACGGCACCACATTAGAACAAACAACAGGCTTTGCGGATTTAAATGCATTTGGTGAAAATAATTTTTCGATAGAATCAGATGATTTAGGTTTGGTAGTTGATTACATAGAAAACAATACAACTCAATACGAAGGTGATAAAAATGAAATTTATTTGATAGGACATAGCCGTGGCGGTGGAATTGCAATATTAAAAACGAATGAAGATAAACGGATAAAGAAACTATGCACCTGGGCAAGCGTAAAAGATGCAGATGATTTCTTTGCAGGGCAGGATTTAGAAAAATGGAAACAAGATGGTGCTATTTATACATTCAATTCACGTACCCAACAGAATATGCCCTTGCATTATCAAATTTATGAAAATTATATTGCTCATAAACAACGCTTAAATATCCCAAAAGCTGCTGCAAATATCAATGTACCATGGTTGATTGTGCATGGAACAGACGACACATCTGTACCCTGTTCTTTTGCTGAACTATTACATGAATGGAATACAAAGAGTAAATTACTTACTATACAAAATGCTGATCACACGTTTGGAGGAAAGCATCCATGGAAGCAGAAAGAATTACCTGCTGATGCTAAGATTGTTGTAAAAAAATGTATTGAATTTTTAAAAGCTACTTAATCTTTAATGTACTCAGCCATTTCAACCATGTTTTTTGAATAGTTCTGATATCTTCTATTTGTGTATCACAACGGATGATTCCAAATTCATTTTTAGTTAATCGTTTTAAAATCCAGCTTGCACGACCGCATACTTTAAATGCATCATCATCTATTTGATAAGTATTTAGATTCTGTTTTAGTTGCCCTGATTTTATTCTGCACCATATCGTTACATCATTAGCATTCTCCAAGCCAACGTACGTGGTATCTGATAATGCATTAATTAACTCCGGAATAAATTTGCAATATCGTGCGCTGTCCATCGCCAGCCAGAACGGACAACGGAATACTTTCTCGTAATCTGTTTCTTTAAAAATAAATTTACGAATAGTATCTTCCGGATAGTTTCTGATATCACGCATAACAGAATCTAAACGCATTCCATATGCAAACTTAAATTCACTATTTACCGTTTTAATTTGTTTTTGAAAGGCAGCCGGCATTAACTTAACCGGCAGAAAAGGTTTATTGTTCGTTTGAGCAAATGAATTGCAGATAAGAAAAAGCAATGATATTAGAACAAATCGTTTCATTATTCAGCAGATTGCTTCACTTCGTTCGCAATGACAGTTTATTCAATGGCAATGACGAATAATTATTCTTTTGGCGGATTATTCTTGTTTGAATTGTTGTTCGCATTTCTTTGATTATTTGGTCGTGGCGGACGATTCTGATTTTTGTTTTGATTATTTTGTGGTCGTTGCTGCTGATTGTTTTGTTTATTCTGCAGACCTTGCTGTTTATTTTGCGTCTGTTGTTGATTATTATTCTGAGGCTTGTTTTGCTGATTTGAATTAGTTCGTTGTTGTCCCCGCTGTTTATTTTTATGATGATGTTTCTTATCTTTTCTGTCTAAACTTGCTAAAGAAATCTGCCCTACCACATCTGCAAACTCTATACTTTCTTCTTCCGTTTTTTCTACCACTTCTGCTAAATCATTTATATCAACAGGTTTCTTACCGTTTGCATTCATCTCTAACACCATCTTTACATTTTCCAATGAGATTGGATAAAACATTCCCGAACCTTTGACTGTATAGAACATCAATCCTTTCAGGATATCTGTTTTCATTAAACGTGCTTCTCCTGTTTCAAGTTGTAAAATCTCTGCTTTTTCAGGAACAAAACGCAATGCATCTAAGTAGGTATCTAACTCATAATTCAGACAACATTTTAGACGTCCGCATTGTCCGCTTAATTTTGTCTGATTGATTGATAAATTCTGATAACGTGCCGCAGTTGTATTTACTGATTTAAAACTCGTTAACCACGTAGAACAACACAATTCACGCCCACAGGAACCAATGCCGCCAACAATACCAGCTTCCTGACGGGCGCCAATCTGGCGCATTTCAATTTTTACTTTAAACTCAGCAGCCAGTACTTTTATTAATTCCCTGAAATCAACTCGACCATCTGCAGTATAATAAAATGTTGCTTTTCTGCCATCCGCCTGAAATTGCACATCTCCGAGTTTCATATCCAACCCCAGATTACGCGCCAATATACGCGCTTTCAACATCGTTTGTTTTTCTTTCGCACGTGCCTGTTCCATCAGGTTCAGTTCATTGTCCTTTGCAATGCGTAAAATACTTCTGATGTCTTCAGAATTTTCTTTAACACGCTTTTTTTTCATTTGCAAACGCACCAATTCACCACTCAAGGTTACCTGTCCTAAATCATAACCTTGCGCAGCTTCCACAATCACATAATCTCCGGTAAACACATCGAAACGTTTATCATTGCGATAAAATCCTTTTCGCGAACCGTTTTTAAAACTTACTTCATGAATATTATATCTTGCAAAAGGGTCAGCAGTGATATCACTTAACCAATCGTGAACTTCTAATTTGGAGCACCCGCCGGTTGCACAATGCCCGTTATTTTTACAACCACCCGGTGTTGAGCCCGTGGTTCCGCAACTATTACAACTCATTTTTAATATATGATTTACGATGTATGATTTACAATTTTTAACCCATACATCTGCTTGAAACAATATTTTACCAAAAATACGCTAAAAAATGAGATTTTTCAGTAGAAGTTGTACGCAATTGTTAATGAATGAGTTGTATTTAAATGTTTCATTATAAATTTTACAGTTGATAATTCAATCTGCCTAAAAAGTTTATATTTACATACAAAACCATTCTATGAAAGTCCTAAAACTATTTTTATTATTTCCTTTTATTGTTTCCTGCAACATCACTAGTTTTGATAAACCAATGCCGGTTGACGGTACTACTTTGTCTGCTTTCCCGAAAACAATGATTGGTACTTATTATTATGCCGAGCGCATGTTTGATTCCAGTACTTACAACGAAAAATATTTTCCGGACATATACAAAAAGAAAGAATCCGCTTCCGTTAGTACAGTTACGGTTTATATAAAAGAAAATACGGTTGCTTATCAGGAAATTGAAAAACAATATTACGATACCACTAAAATCGATTTAACTAAAATTTCTTTACCATCTGAAAATAATAAAGCTACCAGAGAAACTATAGACAATTATGTATTGTTTAAATCTACAAAAGAAGAAGTGGTTGTAAATATGACTAAAGATGTTTTAATAGAAAGAAATGGAATTTATTATGTAAATATAAAAGATGATGACGATGATTGGATGACTATCCAATTGATAAAAAGTAAAAAAGGCAAACTTACCATAAGTATGCTGTCTTCAGATAAAATAAAAAGTTTACCCGATGATTTTACTGTTAAAACTAAGGAATCAGGCTTTGGTTCTATTATATATGATGTGACTGCTGCTCAATTTAATTATCTTTTAAAGGAGAATTATTTTGAGGAATTATTTTCATTGAAAAAGGAGTAAGAGTAGTTTACCGTATCATTCAACTCCTCTGAAAATCTTATTCACCCTTAACGACATATCCATTAACACCATTTTGGGGCTTACGTTGCGCTCTATTTCGTAGTGTTTTTTATTAATAAGCTCGAGTAAAGAAATCATTTTTTGATAATTTAGAAACTTATTAATGCGTTCAACCAATTTCAGTTCATCCGTTGCTAATCTTGGCGTATAATTTTTTACATGCAGTAACATTATTGCTTCTCTGAAAATATGTGTGGAGTATTCTAAAAATGATTTAAGATTTTCTCTGCCGAGTTTACCATTTTCCTCCGTCCATTTCAACAACTCTCCTGCTTTTAAATTAACAGAATAATCTAACCACTGTGTAATTAAGCGAGTATTGGTTGCCGTTTCGCTGTCTATAAGTTTTAGTGCTTCATTAAAATTACCTTCTGCCAAATAGGCAATGTGCTGTGTGTCAGCCTGAGGAACACCTTTTTTTAATAACGCCAATGCCAGAGCCTCATCATCAATCTTATTTATTTTCACCAATTGACAACGAGACAGAATAGTTGGTAAGATTTCTTCCTGATTTTCTGCAATCAAAATCAACACTGTATTTTCAGGTGGCTCTTCCAATAATTTCAACAGGATATTTCCTTCTTTTGATAAGGCTTCTGCCATCCAGATAATCTGAATTTTATAACGGGATTCAAACGCTGTCAAGCTCAATCCTTTCAGGATATTTCGAGCTTCGTCAGCTGTAATATTTCCCTGTTTATTTTCTGCTCCTATACTTTGTAGCCATTCTAACTCATTTATATATGGATTTTTGCTAATCTCCGTTCGCCAATCCTGAATGTAATCCGTACTTAAACTTGGATGTGGTGATGGTTTTTTCGCAATAATAGGATATGTATAATGTATATCGGGATGTATCAATTTTTGCGCTTTCACACAGGCACCACAAACACCACAACTATCTTCTTCCTGTTTATTCTCACAAACAATATATTGTGTAAATGCCAATGCCAATGCTAAACCACCTGCTCCGGGTTGTGACAAAAATAATTGTGCGTGCGGAATATTTCCTGATTTCCCAATTTCAAGTAAATGTGTTTTTATTTCCTGTTGACCAATGACGTCTTTAAAAAGCATGGTCGAAAATAATGATAAATGATGAATGATAAATGATAAATGATTTTAAAATTTGAACATTTATGAATTATCAACAGTTATTCACTATAATAAAAACTATCTTTATATCATGAAAAAAGTAGCGGTCATTCGAAGAGCGAATTTTAATGCGGCCCATAAACTGTGGAATGATAAATGGTCTGCAGAAAAAAATAAAGAAATATTTGGTTTATGTGCTAATGAACATTATCACGGACACAATTACACATTAGAGGTAAAAGTAATTGGAGAAATTGAACCGGAAACAGGCTATGTAATTGATTTGAAAATTGTTAAAGATATTGTTAAAGAAGAAATTGAAGAGCGTTTTGATCATAAAAATCTGAATCTGGATACAGCTGAATTTTCCAGTCTCAATCCAACAGCAGAAAATATAGCGGTCGTAATTTATGATTTAATCCGCGCAAAATTAGACAGCAAATATGAGTTGTTTATCAAGCTTTGGGAAACAGAAAAAAACATTGTGGAATATCCGGTAAAATAATATGTCGATAGCACTCACCGCTTTATTTTTAATTTTATCATTTCTTGCAGAGATTTTAGGAACTATTGGTGGTTTTGGCTCTTCCACGTTTTTTGTCCCGATTGCAAATTACTTTTTAGACTTTCAGACTGTACTGGGAGTTACTGCCATCTTTCATGTGTTCAGTAATATTTCTAAAATTGCTTTGTTTAAAAACGGACTGGATAATAGAATTTTGTTTCGCATAGGAATTCCTGCTGTTGCTTTTGTTGTCGTTGGTGCTTTTATAAGTAAGCTTATCGAAGTGCGATTTTTGCAACTTGTCTTATCATTGTTTTTAATAGGATTGAGTTTACTGTTTTTAATCAAGAAAGAATTAAAATTTTCCCCAAATAAAAAAAATAGTTTTATCGGCGGCAGTTTATCCGGTTTTTTTGCCGGATTGTTAGGAACAGGCGGCGCAATACGCGGCATCACTATGGCCGCTTTTAGTGTTGAGAAATCTGTTTTTGTTGCTACTTCGGCGGCTATCGATTTAGCAGTAGACGGATCAAGAACGATTGTGTATCTTCTCAACGGGTATGTCCATAAACACGATTTATACCTTATTCCGTTTTTAATGGTGATTGGTTTTGTTGGCTCCTACGTTGGCAAAATTATTTTAGATAAAATTCCCCAGGAAAAATTCAGGAAGCTCGTATTGGTGCTTATTCTTATAGTTGGGGTAACCTTAATCTTAAAATTTTTCGGAATTGATTATTTTTCTGAATAGAATTCAGGTAAATGTATGGCGTACGATGTTCTCTTTAATTCTATAACATTTCTTTAGCTATTATATCCGCAGCTTTTTATCAATCCTTAAAATATCTTAAGAATAAAATCAAAACGAACTAAAAGTTTGGTTTCTGCGTATATGCTATTAACCAAAATCAATCAAATGAAAAAAGTATTTTTTGTTTGCATGACGGTAGGCTTGTTAGCTACTTCATGCGACTGGTTTAAGTCGAAACCAGATGAACCGGAAATTGTAGACGTAACAGATGTTACGACAGATTCTACATTAACGACTACCGATGACAGCACCGCGCAAAAGAAAGACAGCGCAGTTGCAGTTGTGGAAGAAAAATCAGAAACAAAGAAAGAAGTCAAGAAATAAAAAACTTCTTTTAATGCAAGCGAGGCGGTCCGATGGACCGCCTCGCGCTATTTTTAGCGTTTAAACAGCTTAATAACAGCTTAACAATAAAAATATTGCTAAATATATTTGACAATATAAATATTGTTTGTTAATTTTGGCAATAAATTTACTGTTATGAAAGAAAAATGGTATTCACCTTTGACCATTGTTGGAAATACAGCAACTAACGAGTATTATTTCCAAAGAACTGATATTGAAGAAGAAACATGGGAAGAGATTAAGAAAGGCAATTACATATTATATGTTGCTCCAAGACGTGTAGGAAAATCTTCCATAATGAAAAATATGGTAAAAAATCATAGTGATAATTACTGTTGCATTTATGAAGATATTGAAGGTGTAAAATCAAATGAAGAATTTTATAAACGTTTCTATTATTTAATACTAAGTACCTTATCTAAAAAAGATAAAATTAGGAAAAAGGTTAAAGAAGTTTATGATCGACTCAAAATAAAAGAAGTTGCTTTTAATAAAATAGTATTCGATAAAAATGAAATAAATTATTTAGAAGAGATTAGAAACATTTTACCTGAAATAAAAAAGTTAGATGTGTTTGTAGTTTTATTCTTAGATGAGTTACCAGAAATACTTAATAAGTTTATCAAAGCAAATAAAACAGATGATGCTATTGAAATATTAAATAACATTAGAGAGTGGCGACAAGACGATAATTTTTCAAATTTCAGTATTGTATTTGCAGGTTCAATTGGCTTACATCATATAACGCGCAAATTAGGAAGACCAAAATATATTAATGACTTGCATTCTATAAAAGTTCCTGAATTAACAAAAGAAGAAGCAATCGAATTTATTCAGAAAGCTACTAAAGATGCTACAATAAAATATGATGAGAAGATGATAGAAAAACTTTTAGATAAAATAGGTCATTATTTACCATATTATATCAGTTTAATGTTAGAAGAAATTAATAGAACTTGTAAAAAAGAAGACAAACGAAAAATTAATAACGATGATATTGATTTAGCATTTGACAATATTTTAAAAGAGCATAAGAATTTTGATGATTGGAAAAGTAGATTGAAAGATTATTTGCCTGAGCATTTTCCATTCATAAATGAAGTATTAGGTTATTGTGCATTCAATAACAAAATTCCTGTTCAAAAAATAAATGACATTGCAGGACAATATAAAACAGATGACTATATGGATATCATCTATCAATTACAGTCTGACGGTTACATCTTTGAACATTCAAAAAACGAATTTAAATTCATATCACCTTTCTTGAAACAATATTGGAAAAATATAAATCCACTTTATGGAAACAAATAATATCATAGAACAAAAGCTAAGAATATATCAGAACGCTAATAATACGCCTGAATCAATAAAGCAAAACTTTGTTATTCGTACACATGAGTATGAATTAATTATTGAAGATCTATTAAAGAAAAAAAGGAACGACAGCATTCAGCATGAGTTAATTTTAGGAAGACGTGGTAGCGGAAAATCTACTCTATTAAAACGGATCCAAATAGAAATAGATGAAAATGTAACGTTACAAAAGAAGTATGTAGCTATAAATTTACCTGAAGAACAAGGAAGAATTTATAGATTGTTTGATTTATGGGAAACCGTTTATGATGAGCTGTGCGAAAGATATTCAATACAAAATAGTAAAAAGGATTTTGATGAATTTGAAGATGACAAAGAATACACCAATTATATTTTTGGATTATTGCACGAAGTATTAGATAAGAAAAAACTAATCGCTGTCTTATTATTAGATAATTTTGATAGAATTCTTGACAACATAAAAGAATACGCAAATATTTTACGGGAAACTCTACTAAACTACAATGATATAAAAATTATTGCCGGTAGCACACGGATGGCAGAACATTTTTGGAAATATGATTATCCATTTTACGAATTTTTCAGAACACATCGTTTAGGTGCACTAGCAAGCGAAGAAATAAAAACATTACTAAAACACTGGAGTAAGATTTTAGAGATGCCTCAATTAGAAAATTTTATTTACGAAAAACCCGGGCAATTAGAAGCTATACGCATTTTAACAGATGGCTTACCACGTACCTTGCAATTCTTTATAAAAATATTAATAGAACATAATTACCAAAATGGTTATGATTATCTAAATCATATATTTGATAAGGTTTCTCCATTATACCAGGAAAGGTTAGATAAACTAACCCCATCACATAGAAAAATTGTAATGGAAATGGCATTTATTTGGCATGGCTGCACTGTGCAACAATTAGTAGATAAATGCAAAATGGAAAGTAAATTAATTTCTGCCAATTTAAAGCAATTAGACCAATATGGAATAGTAGAAACAAGGAAAACAGAAAAGAAAAATAATATTTATTTATTAGCAGAACGTTTTTTTAATATCTGGTTATTAGGTACACAAGGCAACCCAAGTGAGCGGCGCAAAGCAAAATACTTAACTATATTTCTGGAAAATTTTTACAGTAGAGATGAATTAAAAGAATTAGCAATTAATCATATAAAAAAATTACAAAATAAAGAATTAGATTATGATAAAGCATTATTGCATTCGAAAGCATTAGCACAATCAAAACATATAACAACTAAAGAAAGAGATAGAATTATAGAATTAACTGAGAATCTAGGCAATGAAATAATGGATTGCAAAATAGAGTTACCAGAAAAAACCAGTGCTATATATAAAAAAATATTAAACTTAATAGATAATAAAAATTACAAAGATGCATTGCTTTTAGTGAATGATATCGATCAAGAAGAAGATGGTGTAAAAGATTTAATTTCAGGAATTATTCTTTCAAACAAAGAGAATATAAAAGATGCTGAAAAATGTTATTTATTAAGTATTAAAAAAGGGAATATTGATGCAGCATTTAATGTTGCATTACTATACGAAGATCAAAGAAAATTTGACAAAGCTGAAGAATATTACCTATTAGCTATAGAAAATAATGATACTGATGCTATATTTAATCTAGCTTTAATGTATGAAGATTTAAAAAAAATAAATAAAGCCGAAAAATATTATTTATTAGCTATAGAAAAAAATGAAAATAAAGCTTTGAATAATTTAGCCTTATTGTATGAAAATGAGCAAAAATATGACAAAGCAGAAAAATATTATTTATTAGGTATAAAAAAGAACGACAATAAAGCATTAAATAATTTAGCTATCTTATACAAGAATCAAAATAAAATTGATATTGCTGAAAAATATTTCTTATTGGCAATAGATAAAGGAAATGCTGATGCGATATTTAACTTAGCTTTATTATATGTATACCAGCAAAAGTATAATAAAGCTGAAAAATATTATTTATTGGCAATAAAGAATGATGAAAAAAGAGCTTTAAACAATTTAGGATTACTATATGAGGAGCAAAAAAAATATGATAAAGCTGAAAAATATTATTTGTTAGCTATCGAAGAAGGTGACAATAAGGCATTACATAATTTAGCCTTACTATATGAAAGTCAAAAAAATTATAAAAAAGCCGAAAAATATTACTTAAAAGCTATTGAAAAAGAAAATGTTAATTCCTATTATAATTTAGCAATGTTATATGAAGATCAACATAAAATAGATTTAGCTCAAAAATATTACCTATTAGCTATTGAAAAAGGACAAATAGATGCTATAAATAATTTAGCACTACTTTATTTCTTAAACAAAGAAAAAGAAAAATTAAATCATTTTTTAGAAAAATATAACCATGATTCTGATGATTTTAGAAACTTGAAATTTATAAGTTCTATTTGGAATGGAAAAATGAATAATATTTTTATTGATGCAAAACAATTAATATTACAAGCTGAATATAACAATACTAATTTTCTTTTGATTAATCTATTAATTCACCATCAACAAAATATTGTACAACAATTATTTGATGACTCAGAAATTGGGAAAAAACTAATGGAACGCTATATTCCAATTTACTATGCAACACTTCTATTAAAAAACAAACAAGATGTAATTACATTAACTATACCAAGTGAAATAAAAGTAGCTGTTGAAGATATAATCAAAATGGTTAAAAATAGCCAGAAATATTATTATCCATAATTTATTAGATATATAAATTATGGATAATAATTCTTAAATCAACGCAGCAACACCCGGCAATGTTTTGCCTTCAAAGAATTCCAGTAATGCACCACCACCTGTAGAAACAAAACTCACATTGTGTGCTAACCCAAATTTATTTACAGCTGCAACACTGTCGCCGCCACCAACCAAACTAAATGCTCCATTTTGTGTGGCATGTGCAACGGCTACTGCAATGCTTTTGGTTCCGTTTTGAAATTTCTCCATTTCAAAAACACCCATAGGCCCGTTCCACAGGATAGTTTTGGAATTTTTAATCACTTCTTCAAAAGCGATAATAGAATTGTGACCGATATCCAGTGCCATCCAGGCAAATGGAATATTTGTGTTATCTGCAACTCTTACAGCCGCATCATTATCAAATTTATCAGCAATGACAGAGTCCTCCGGTAAAACTATCTTTACACCTTTGGCTTCTGCTTTCTTTAAAATATGTAATGCCAGCTCCAGCATATCATCTTCTACCAATGATTTACCGACTTCACAACCCAATGCTTTTACAAAAGTATAAGCCATACCACCACCGATTATGATGTTATCCGCAATATTCAGCAGGTTTTCGATAATCAGAATTTTATCCGATACTTTTGCACCGCCTAAAATTGCAGTAAATGGTTTTTCTGCTTTATGCAATACTCTGTCTGCATTTGCTACTTCGGCAGCCATTAAATAACCAAATGCTTTATGCTCTTTTGAAAAATGTTTGGCAACAATAGTTGTACTTGCATGTGCACGATGCGCTGAGCCAAATGCATCGTTTACATATATATCGCCATGACGAGCCAGCTTAGCGGCAAAAGCTTCCTCTCCTTTTTCTTCTTCCTTGTAAAAACGGGTATTTTCCAGCAGTAATATTTCTCCCTTATGCAACGAAGCAGAAAGTTGGTGGCTTTCTTCATCCGCACAATCATGCGCAAATTTTATATTTCTGTGTAATAAATCCGAAAGATGTTTTACAACATGTATCAGTGAAAATTTCTTTTTATCTATCGTACCGTCTTCTTTCAGTTTCTTTAATGGTCTGCCTAAGTGCGACATCAGCACAACACTTCCTCCGTCATTTAAAACCTTTTTGATAGTAGGTAATGCTGCCTTGATACGGGTATCATCAGTAATATTAAAATGTTTATCAAACGGCACATTAAAATCTACTCTGATTAAAGCACGTTTATTTTGAAAGTTTATAGAATCTACGGTTTGCATACTGGAATTATAAATTTTAAATGATGAATTATAAATTTAATCGTTTTTAAAAAAAGTAATATAAACTATCGACTTCTTTATAAAAAAGCTACCTTTTCAACTAATTCTGCCAATCTGTTTGCATAGCCATATTCATTATCGTACCAGCCAACAATTTTATATAAGTCTCCTACTTTTTGTGTCAGTTCAGCATCAAATATACAGGAATGTGGATTGTGAATAATGTCGCTGGATACAATCGGTTCTTGTGTGTATTCTAAAATCCCTTTCCAGTGATTTTCAGCTGCCTCTTTAAATTTTGCATTTATTTCTTCAACTGTAGTTTCTTTGTCCAGATTAAGATACAACTCTGTTAATGAACCAACAATTACAGGCACCCGAACTGCACCGCCTTTTATTTTACCTTTAATTTCCGGCATTACCCATTCGAGTGCTTTATTGGCATTGGATGAAGTAGGAACTAAATTTTGCGCTGCTGCCCTTGCTCTTCTAAAATCAGAAGCATGAATGCTGTCATGTAATTTTTGATCACTGGTATATGCGTGAATAGTATTCATAATTCCATGGCGAATACCAAAATTATCATGCAATATTTTTACCATGGGTGCAAGACAGTTTGTTGTACATGATGCATTAGACAGTATAGTATCTGAGGAAAGCACCGCTTCGTCATTGATTCCTAAAACAATTGTTTTAACAGACTGGTCTGCAGGTGATGAAATGACTACTTTTTTTGCGCCGGAATCAATGTGCTCCTGAAGTTTATCTTTAGTACGGTATCTGCCGGTACATTCCACTACTACATCTATTTCATGTTCCTTCCACGGAAGATCTTTGGATGTTGCAATGGAAGTACTGATTATTTCTTCATCATCAATAAATAAATGGTTTTCTTTAGAGGTGATGGTTTTATTCCATTTACCTTGTGCGGTATCATGTTTTAATAAATAAACCAAAGCGTCATTAGGTGCAATATCATTTATAACTGCTAAATCTACATTTCTTCTTTCGAGTAGAATTTGGAATACGAGACGTCCGATTCGGCCTAATCCATTTATTGCAATTTTTGGTTTTGACATACGACAGTGAATTTTTGTAAAAGTAACTGAAATTAATTTTATCAAAAAGAAATTATTGTTAAGGGCTTGCAGAAACCTAAAAAGTTGGTATATTTGCACTCGCTTTAAAAAAATGGCCCGTTCGTCTAGGGGTTAGGACAGGAGATTTTCATTCTTCAAACAGGGGTTCGATTCCCCTACGGGCTACCACAAAGGAAAGACTTTCATTATTGGAAGTCTTTTTCTTTTTTACCCCTTCTAACTCATTGATATTGTTACACATTAGGCTAAGTAGTTCATTCGGTTTTGTGGTTCGATAACTACTATTTGAAAACACCAGTTTTTCAGGGAATATCAAACCAATCATTTTCTGTTTATTTTCCAAATTTGACTGATTATAATAGTAAGATAAGTTACTCAATAACGAAAAACCAAACTTAGTATATTCTGCAAATCCACTTGATGCACTTTTCAAATCATCAATCCTATTTTTCAATTCAACGATTTGCAAAGCATACTTATCTTTAAGCATTTTATAGTCATGCTTATCCAAACCACCTTCAATTAAACTCTCTGCTGCCTTTTCTTGCTTCTCTTTTAAACTAGTAATTTGTTGATTTAACTTTTTAATTTCTGCATCCCTATCTCCTTCATTTGTTTTAAAAACATCTTCCATTACAGCAATATATAAACTTGCAATTTCAGGTTTTATTGAAATAGAAGAAAGCCAATTATTAAATGAAGTATGCACTATATCAGATTTATACCTTTCTTTACAACCAGGTTGACAATGATAGTAATAATACGTTCCTCCATTTCCTTTAGAAGCACTACCAGTAAGATTTTTTCCGCAGCAACTACAAACCAAAAAACCACGCAAAGCCAACTCTTCTTTTGCTTTGCTTTTTTTAGCTTTTATCTTTTTCTTACCAGATAAAACATACTGCACTTCATTAAATAATTCTTCACTTATAATTGGAGCATGCAAACCTTTTACCAACTCTTCTCTTTCATTCTTGTATTCCTTTATTCTAATCATGCCATAATAAAAAGGGTCACGTAATAAACTCCAAAATCTATTTCTTCCAATCTTCAAACCATTTTTATTCATTTCTTTACGTAATGCATCAATTTCCCATATACCAGTTGCATACAACTCAAACGCTTTTTTTACCAGTGGTTCATCTTTAGAAAAAACAATAATAGGTCTATTTAAAGTATCACGAGCATTCCTGTACCCTATTGGTGCCCCACTCACCCATCTACCCTCTTTCATTGCCTTTCGCATTCCATTAGTAGTGTTCAAAGAACGTCGTGCATTTTCAACCTGTGGAGTAGCCATATAAATAGCTTTCATCAGGATATTTTCAGGCACACTATCATCTAATAATTGCTCAATTGCCTCCAATTCAACACCCAATTTTTTAAGCTGAGTAATCATCACCAAACCACCTTCTAAATCCCTTGAAAACCTATCAAACTTAATTACTAAGAGTTTCTTTACAAAACCCTTATTACCTTTTAAAAATGTTAATAATTTATTAAACGCAGGTCTATCAAAAGTCTTAGCAGAATGGTCGTCCTGAAAATGCTGTACAACTGTATAGCCATTAGCATCAGCATATCTTTCTAATTTTTCTTTTTGATCTCTTAAGCTGAAACCTTTTTCAGCCTGTTCATCAGTTGATACTCTTGTGTAAAGAATTACATTTACCATTGTTTGATAATTTTGTAGATTTAAAAATCTGATAGTCCAGTTGACCTATCTTATATAATAAGTCCCTGATTTGCTTTACTTCCTCGTCTGTGTACTTTTGTCCGTCTTTTTGTAAAATCTTTTTACATTTTTCTAAATTAAGCATGGTTTAATCGCTCCGCCGTAACTCTGGGGCATTATCCAGTCATTAAAGCAATTGGCAATTAGTTAGGGTGCATTATCCCTTTTTATTTTTTATTTTATGTTGTACTTTTCTGGTAAAAGACACCTTTTTACCTCCTGCAATATCAAACTCAATCTTCTGATAATCATGTTGTCTTACAATTTCAGCTAACTTTTCACTAACAGCTAATCTTTCTGTTCCTTCTAAAATATTTATTTTACCACTTTTGAGTTTTATCTCCACTTTCTCGAAGATATTCAACCGTATGAAAGCAAGTAATTCCATTTCATCCAAATCAACGGGAATTTCAATCTTTTGAGTTGGTTTCAAATCCACATCAGGAAAAAATCCCTGGATGATATTATTCAAACTCAATTGTATATGATTATCCAATCCTAAAAAATCTCTGGACACCTTATACTGTGTATAATTAGCAGGGATAGCTATCCCATCTTGAAATACTAATAATAGTACCGGCATCCTATTCCCAATAGCAAAAGCTGTATAAAATTCAAGCAAAGGCATAGCCACACCACATTTTTTATTCTGAAACTCCAGACTTTCCTTTGTTATCTTTATTTGTTTCCAACTCATTCCAAAAGAACGCAGTTCAAGTATTATTTTCAGCCAAATAGCATCCATTATACTAAACCGTCGCCACTCATTCCCATCTCTGTTATTATCCAATAAACCCGCTTTCTCCCAATCAGTCAGCATCTTATAGGTAATATCTTTAAAAGTAACCTTACGGTCTTTACTATTTAATATGGCAGATATATGGCTTCCTTTCCTGTCTTTAAAATATTGATAAAATCCATTATCAAAAGCATCATTCTTATAAGCATCCAGTGCAATATCTCTTGTATTACTATCTTGTTTTTGGGGTTTCATAATTGGTTAATCTACTATCAAATATACATAAATTATACCAATTGGTAAGGTTTTTTTATACACATTTTTTTACTATTTTTGATTAAAACTATTAACTATATATACTATGAATACCGGTACTAAGACACATCTATCTAAGTCATCAAACTTTGAAGTATTTCGTTATCAGTTAGTTGTTGACAAAACCCTGCAAATGGATATGTTTAAACAATACCAAACGGCAGAAGACATTAGAGCAGACAAAAACAATATCTTTCACGAAATCTTAAATTCTAAAAACTTTAATTTCTATTCGAGTAAGTCTGAAATTACATCTAAGCTCCTCTATCAGAAGGACACGATGTATTATTATAAGATTGGAGTTAAAAGAAATGCAAAAGTATTTAAGAAAGATTTTTCAGAAGCCAATATCGAAAACTACCCGAATATTATAGTAGCTATCAATAATAAACCAGATGTACAGAAAATTGCCATACAGGACAATACTAAAGCATTTGGAAATTGTAAGATTGTAAGCCATTTCATTCAGGACACTATTGATGCTAAACTCAAAGCCTATAATCTATCAATGATGGCAGAGCCGTTATTTGATAAAAAAGAATTTTGGAAGCTGGTACACAAATATCCTAAACAAATCCGGCAGCTTACCTTTGATTTGGTTTCGCCAAACATGGCTAATATTTCTAAAAACTTAGACCTCAACCTCAAACAACTATACGAAGACACCAACACCCACAAAACTAAAGTTGAATTAAATGCAGATGAAGGAAGCTATTTAGATATAAAAGACAGTAGTAAATTCATTAATAGTTTAGTAGATTACAGTGCTGATGGTGGAGGCAACATTCACATGCGGATAAATGGTATTCGTAAGAAGTTGCACACTGCCGAATCTCCAACAGAATTTAGTGTTGATGAAATGCTTTTAAAGAAGGATGACTGGGAAAAACTAAATGATTATTTTAAAGAAATATTAATATAAACCATAGATGTCTACAAAGTTTTTTACTAATAGTGAAGAAAACACCTTAATTAACAAATTTGAAGGTGTTTTTAAATATAATCCAAACATTCAATATTTTGACGCTTTAGTCGGCTACTTTAGGGCATCAGGCTATTTCAGAATCAGACCGTTCTTAGACAAAGTTCCAAATATTAGAATTTTGGTAGGCATCAATATTGACAAGATGCTTGCAGATGCTCATAAGGAAGGACTTGAATTTTTCAAAAATCACGAAAGAACCAAAGAAGATTTTATCAAGATAATTCAGGATGATATTGAAAAAGCCAATTACGACAAAGATACTGAAGAAGGAATTTTACAGTTTATTGACGACTTAATTGAAAAGAAAATTCAAATCAAAGCGCATCCAGAGAAAAAGATACACGCCAAAGTTTACATATTACGACCAGAACCATTTAACCAACATACACCGGCAACAGCAATTACAGGTTCTTCAAACCTGACTGATGCCGGTCTTGGAGGTGGTAATTTTTACAATTACGAATTTAATGTTCAGTTGACTGAATATCCTGATGTAAAATTTGCAACAGAAGAATTTGAAAAATTGTGGGCTGAATCGGTGGACATTTTGCCGGTAGATATTCAAAACATTAAAAAAGAAACTTATCTAAATGAAGAGATAACACCTTTTGAACTTTACATAAAACTGCTGACTGAATACTTCGGAAAAAATATTGACTACGACCCTGATTCAATGGGAGACTTACCTCAAAATTTCAAAAAACTTTCATATCAGGTGGATGCCGTAAACGAAGGGTATAATATGCTTTTAAAACACAATGGTTTTTTATTAGCTGACGTTGTTGGTTTAGGAAAAACTGTCATTGCTGCAATGGTAGCAAAAAAGTTTGTAATGCAAAACGGCAGAGAAAACACCAAAATACTAATCGTTTATCCGCCTGCGGTGGAAAAGAACTGGAAAAACACATTCAAAGATTTCCAGTTGGATAAATACACCAAATTTATTACTAATGGAAGTCTTGATAAAATATTAGAAGGACATCAGGATTACTGGAATAAAGAGGAATATGACTTGATTATAATTGATGAAGCTCATAAATTCAGAAATCACACTACGGGAGCATTTGATAGTCTTCAAAAAATAACTAAGAGCCCAAGAGTAAATAAAGGCTTGATTGAAGGCTTACAGAAAAAAGTAATTTTAGTTACTGCAACTCCATTGAATAACAGACCTGACGACATATTTTATCAGATTCAAATGTTTCAGGATGCAAGACAATCAACTTTGCCAATCACCAACCTGACTTCATTTTTCAGTCCCTTAATGGAAGAATATAAAACGCTGAAGCGTTTTGACGAATTAGATGTAAATAAGCTAAGAACCATTTATGGAAAGATTCGCAAGAATGTAATTGAACCAATTACCATACGCAGAACACGAACCGACCTTGAAAATATTCCAGAATATAAAATTGACTTAGACGAACAAGGAATCAAGTTTCCAAAAGTTGACCCACCCAAGAAAGTGGAATACTTGATGGACGAAAAACTGAATGAACTGTTTCACAAAACTGTTTTCTATTTAACAGACGAAGACAAACTAAAATACAGCCGTTATCAGGCAATTGCAGGGTTAAAGCAAGATATACAGGATAAGTACTACGAAAATGCAGAAACAGTGTCTAAATCATTAGCATTTATAATGAAAACCCAATTGATAAAAAGATTGGAAAGTAGTTTCTATGCATTCAAAAAATCATTAGGCAATTTTCAAACTGCTACCGACAGAATGATTGCAATGTTTGAAAATGATAAAGTGTTTATTGCTCCCGATACCAATATAAATAAACTATTGGACAAAGGTTGGTCAGAAGATGATATTGAAAAAGAAATTGAACGGTTAAGTGAAGAAAACCCTAAGAATCAAACCTTTAAAAGTTCAGATTTCAAAGATAGTTTTATTGAAAGTTTAAAAAAAGATTCCAAACTGATTAAGGAATTGGTAAAAGGTTGGAATGCTATTGAGAACGATCCAAAAATGGATGTTTTTATTGCTCAACTTTCAAAACAATTCTTAAATAAGAAAACTAATGTAGAAGGCAAACTGGTTATATTTTCAGAATCAAAAGACACTGTTGACTACTTAGCAAAAGCACTGGTAGATGCCGGAAGAAAAGATGTATTGGTAATTTCTGCATCAAACAGGAAACAAATGTATGAAACCATTGTAACCAACTTTGATGCAAATTGGGCAGTGGACAAACAAGTAAATGATTACAATATAATTATCACCACAGAAGTATTGGCAGAAGGTGTGAACTTGCACCGTTCTAATGTAATCATCCATTATGATACTCCCTGGAACTCAACCAAGCTAATGCAAAGAATTGGGCGTGTAAATCGTATCGGAACAAAAGCAAGTGCCATTTACAACTATGTATTTTATCCTTCGGCACAAGGCGATTCACAAATTAAACTGAACAAAACAGCCTTTATGAAAATACAGGCTTTTCACACGGCATTTGGAGAAGACAATCAGGTATTCTCTACCGAAGAAATTTTAGATGACATAAAGCTATTTAGTGGAACATACAAGGAAGAAGAAGACGAGCGATTGAAATTTTTATACTTCCTGCGCCACTTCAAAAAAGCCAACAGGGCATGGTTTGAAAAGATTAAAAAATTGCCCCTAAAATCAAGAGCAGGCAGAAGTTCAGCCGAAATAAAGAAACCCGAACTGCAAAATGGAACGGCGGCATTCTTAAAAACTAATAAAAAATTTGAGTTCTATTGGGTGGACAGCAGCAACCAACCAAGTGAAATAACTCCAATTGAAGCATTTAAAATATTTTCGGCAGAGGAAAAAGAAAAAAATGTTGCCTTAATTGATACGCACCATGAACACGTTAACAGAGCATTAGAACATTTTGAAACACTCGAACATAAAATTGTTCAATCACAAACAGACCCCGAAGCCTTGGGTGGTGTGGCACAAAGAGCAAAAAAATTCTTATCCGACATTGTAAAACATCCACAAGTTTCTGAGAAACAAAAAGAGAACATTCAAAAAATTGTAGTGCTTATTGATATTGGTAAATACACTAATCTCCCAACCGAAATTGACCGATTGCAAAAGAAGAAAGCAAACCTGACTATTGCCTTAGCAGAAATAGACAAAATTGCAATACAATACAATGTTGATTTGAGTGACGCACAAAAAGGCAAAAAAGGTAAAGTAGAAAAACCCGTTTTAATAATTTCTGAATCTTTTGAATAATGACATACGACCAAATTCACAACCTATTTAAGCAGCGATATAACCAAGCCAATTGGAAACAATTCTTGGGTGAAGCATTTATTAAATCTCGTTTACTGGCAACACCTGAAACACTTACAGGCATAGACAGCAACGTAGCTTCTAAAGTTCAAAAGTTGGGTTATATTACACTCAACGAAAATGGAATAGAACGCCAAATAGCTATTTTTGAAGTTACATTGGCTCAAGGCATTATTCTGGAACGCAACCGTGTTGGGTTACGAAATTTGCTTCGCAAATACTGGAAAGATATTGACGCTGCTTTTATAGCTTATCACAGACCAGAAACGCCTA
>JAXLTZ010000002.1:0-2906 GCA_046329785.1 Chitinophagales bacterium | reverse complement strand
CAGAGATACTTATGAACAGAGTCTGAGCAGATTGCCTTTTGTCGGTGCACAAACAGTTATCAATAGAATTGAAGTTTGGGTAACCAATAAAACCAGACAAACAGAAGAAGTAAGAGAAATTGTAGCCTTTCAGGATTTGGGAGAAACCAGTAAAATTTACAACACATCTACTGTTACCAGTAATGGTGGAATTTACCCGGAAAGCAATTCAAACAATTTATATAATATTATCACAAAAAGTGCAAATTCTCTGGACTTCAGAGATCCAAGCAGGTGTATTAGCTTCTTAGAAAGCAACAACTTATTTGCAGTAGATGATTTTGAAAAAGTAAGTGCACGAAAACTGGCAACAACTGAATATGCATTTAATGCACAACTTGGTTACATCTCATTAAATCAACAGTTGCGCCCTGATGAGGTCTTAGGTGTTGCCATACAATATACAGTAAATGGAAAAGTATATCAGTTAGGTGAGTTTGCATCTGACTTACCTCCTCTCGCAGACACTACTAAAACTAAAGATCAGATTTTAGCGCTAAAGATGTTAAAAGCAACTTCTGTAAGAACTGTTGAGCCAATATGGGATTTGATGATGAAAAACGTGTATTCATTAGGTGCCTTTAATGTAAGTCCCGATCAGTTTTTCTTTGACATTTATTATATCGACCCGGGTGGCGGACAAAAACGTTACTTGCCGGACGGTGGAAATATTACAGGTCAGCAATTATTAAAAGTACTTAATCTCGATAATGTCAATAATCAGCTGGACCCTCAAAATGACGGACGATTTGACTTTATACCAAATGTTACCATTAACCCGAGAAACGGGAAAATATATTTCCCGGTTTTGGAACCCTTCGGCAGCTCGCTGGCAAATGCAATAGGAGATCCTGCGATAGCAGCAAAATATGTATACCGGTATTTATATGATACCACTAAGTTTGCTGCGCAACAATTCCCGGAGTTTAACCGGTTTGTATTAAAAGGCTCCTACCGCGGAACAGATAACAGTACGTTCAGGCTGCCTGGTGCTTTTAATTTACCGCAAGGCTCAGTAAGTGTTAGTGCCGGTGGAAATCAGTTAAAAGAAAATGTTGATTATACCGTCAACTATGGTATTGGTGAAGTAGTAATTATTAATCAGGGCGTATTAAACTCAGGAATTCCTATTGATATAAAATTTGAAAATAATATTCTGTTTGGTGTTGTGAATAAATCTCTCTTTGGAACGAGATTAGATTATTCTGTCAACAAAAATTTCACTATTGGTTTAACACATATGCGTTTAGCAGAAAAACCATTTACACAGAAAGTAAATTTCAATGATGATCCGGTAAAAAATAATATCATCGGATTAGACATTAATTATGCAACAGAATCAAAAGGATTAACCAGAGTATTTAATAAAATTACAGCGCAGGATACCAAAGCACCTTCTAAAATAACGGTTGCAGCAGAAGCCGCTTATTTTATACCTGGTCATTCCAAAGCAATTAATATTGATGACGCAGGAACAGTATATGTAGATGATTTTGAAGGAGCGAGTACCACCTTCGATTTGCGAGGAAGCTATCTTACCTGGTCCTTAGCTTCTGCTCCTAAAGGAATGCCAAATATTTATGGTGTAGAAAAATTTCCGGAGGCGCGCATCAGCGATAGCTTAGCATATGGATTCAACAGGGCAAAACTTTCATGGTATTCCATTGATCCAATTTTTCAGGGCGGTGGCGGCGGCACCAACCCCTTAAACAGTGCTACAGCAGAAGCCACCAGAAACAATATTTACACTCATCAATATTTTGAGCAGGATGTTTTTAAAAACAGACAGAATTCAACTATTACCAATCCACCTCTTTATACACTGGATTTATCTTATTTCCCTGAAGAAAGAGGACCTTACAATTATGAGACATCGCCAACTCCTTATTCAAAAGGTATAAATGCAAACGGTAAATTAAATAATCCCGAAACCCGGTGGGGTGGTATTATGCGTACTATTGATGGTACCAGCGATTTTGAAGCAGCTAATATAGAATTTATTCAATTCTGGGTATTGGATCCTTTTCAGTTTCCCGGTGCCAATAGAAAAGGTAACTTATATATTCAGTTAGGAAACTTATCAGAAGATATTTTAAAGGATTCCAGAAAGCAATATGAGAACGGACTACCCCGCCCTAACGGAGGTACAACAGTTGATACTTCTTCTTGGGGTGTAACGCCTACGATTCAGAACGCATTAACCAATAGTTTTGATGCCGACCCGGATGTTATAAAAAAACAAGATGTAGGCTTGGATGGTTTGGACGATGATGCAGAAAAGAATTATTTTTCCAATTACTTAACCAAACTTTCTACGCTGGTTTCAAATCCTATTGCGCTTGATAAAGCAAGCATCGACCCTTCCGGTGATAATTATAAATTTAACAGAGATGGCAATTTTTCCGGTGATGATGGTGTTATTATTCGCTATAAAGATTTTTCGAATACACAGGGGAACTCTTCTAATAACCTTAGTGGCGGCAATGTAAATGGAAACTCAAAAACACAACCTGATAATGAGGACCTGAACAATGATAACACTCTAAATGAAACGGAAGAATATTTCCAGTACAAGGTTCAGTTTGATGAAAATTTCCTGACTAACTCCCCATACATTGCGAGTAAAGATTCTACCCTGATTGATGGCAATCAGTATGCATACTGGTACCAAATAAAAATCCCGATTAAAGAGTATGAATCCAGAGTTGGTAATATTTCTGATTTCCGTTCCATTCGTTTTTGCCGCCTGATGTTAACAGACTTTACGGACAGTGTAACCTTACGTCTGGCTCAATTCGGGTTAGTTAGAAATCAATGGAGAAAATACGATCTATCACTGTCAAATCCGGGCGAGCAATTGCCGGGTG
>JAXLTZ010000019.1:0-57611 GCA_046329785.1 Chitinophagales bacterium | reverse complement strand
TTAAAGATAAAAAATGGGCAATTATAATTCCCATAGCTTCACTTTTTATTAGTGATGTTATATTATCATATGTCAATCATTACGAATTACTGCACAGTACTATTCTTTTTACGTATGGTTCAGTTCTTCTGATTATTTTATTAGGCAGATTATTAAACAACGATAAGTTGAATATCAGTAAAACAATAGGTCTTAGTTTATTATCCTCCCTGCTTTTCTTTTTGATTAGTAATTTTGGTGTTTGGTTGTTTGGAAATTTATACACATTAGATATTGCCGGTTTAGTAAAATGCTATATCATGGCAATTCCATTCAACAAATTCAGCTGGGCTGGTGATTTATTTTTTGTTTTTGCACTTTTTGGTATCTATGAATTCATAAGTAATAAAAATACATCTGAATCTAAAGAGATGGCTTGGTTAAAAAGTGAAAATATAGATTAATCTTTCCGTACTATTTTCTTATCTAAATGTTATTTTAACAACTGTTATTATCTTTACTCAATGCACCTAAGGCATAATTGTATAACTTTGCCTCTCTAAATTTTTATACATTGTCATTAATAAAATCTATATCAGGCATTCGTGGAACGATTGGCGGCAAATCCGGTGATGCATTAACACCTATTGATATTGCAAAATTTACATTAGCATTTGGTACTATTCTCAAACAAAAAGATGCAAAGAAAATTGTTGTCGGAAGAGATGCCCGTATTTCAGGCGAGATGGTTCATCATATTGTGATTGGTAATCTGATTGGAATCGGATTAGATGTAGTTGATTTAGGTTTAGCTACCACACCAACAGTAGAAATGGCAGTAACCGCGGAAGAAGCAGATGGTGGAATTATTATTACTGCTTCTCATAATCCAAAACAATGGAATGCCTTAAAGTTATTAAATAAAAAAGGAGAATTTATTTCAGATAAGGTAGGACAGGAAGTTTTAAAAAGAGCACACTCAGGAAAATTTGATTTCGCAGAAGTTGATAAATTAGGACAGGTTGCAAAGAAGGATTACCTGGATTATCACATCGAACAGATTTTAAAAATTCCTTATGTAAACATTGAAGCTATTAAAGCGAAAAAATTTAAAGTAGTGATTGATGCTGTAAACAGTGTTGGTGGAATTGCTGTTCCGAAATTATTAAATGCGCTGGGAGTGGAAGTGATACATGAATTATACTGTGAACCCACAGGAAAATTTGCACACAATCCTGAACCATTACCCGAAAACTTGTCCGCACTTTCTTCTGAAGTGAAACAACAAAAAGCTGATATTGGAATTGCCGTTGATCCGGATGTTGACAGGTTAGCCTTTATAGATGAACAAGGTGCTGCTTTTGGAGAAGAGTTTACGTTGGTTGCAGTTGCAGATTATGTTCTAACACATAAAAAAGGAAATACAGTTTCCAATCTTTCTTCCACTAAAGCATTGCGTGATATCAGTGAGAAACATGGTGTACAATATGCTGCATCGGCAGTAGGTGAAGTAAATGTGGTAGAAAAAATGAAAGAAACGAATGCCGTAGTTGGAGGAGAAGGCAATGGAGGAATTATTTTACCTGAGCTGCATTATGGCAGAGATGCACTAGTAGGTATTGCATTGTTTTTGTCGCATCTGGCACTTTCTAATAAAAGTGTACACTCTCTTCGAACTCAATATCCAAACTATGTGATATCTAAAAATAAAATACAGCTCGAAGAGGGTATGGATTTATTGGATATCATTGAGAAAGTAAAAGAAAAATATAAACAATATCCTCAAAATACTATCGACGGTCTACGGATAGATATCGATCAGGATTGGGTACACTTACGCGGTTCTAATACTGAACCTATTATTCGTATTTATGCAGAAAGTTCTACAGAACAAACTGCCAATGCCATAGCTCAGAAGATGCAAAAAGACATTATGGCAATTTTGAAAGGTTAGACGATTAACAATTTATAGCTAATGTTGAATAGTAGTATTTTAGCTAAAATCTTTCTTCATAAATAAATCGTAAATTGTCCATCGTTAATCGTTAATCATTTTGGCTGCAACACTCGAAACTCTCTGGAAAAGTTTACAAACGAAAAAGTTTGAGTCGGTATATTTTTTATGCGGTGAAGAACCTTATTATATCGATTTAATTGAAGAATTTATCTCTGATAATGCGCTCGAACCACATGAAAAAGACTTTAATTATTCCATGTTCTATGGTAAAGATGCTGATCCGATGCAGGTATTAAACGATGCCAGACAATATCCGACATTTGCAGAAAAAAGAGTAGTAATCGTTCGAGAAGCACAGGATTTTAAAGTCAAAGACTGGGAAGTCTTTGAAAAGTATATAGAAAATCCTGTTGAAACTACCGTACTGGTGTTTGCGCATAAAAATAAAACATTAGACAAGCGAACTAAGATTGCAAAAATTATTGAGAAGAAATCAGTTTATTTTGAATCTAAAAAGAAAGCGGATGATGAGTTGCCTAACTGGATTGCAGGCTATGTAAAGAAGAAAAATTTTTCCATAAACAATGAAGCATCTAAAGTACTGGCAGAAAATTTAGGCAACGATTTATCCCGTATCTCAAATGAGATAGATAAACTGTCGGTAATGCTCGGCGACAATACAGAAATCACACTCGAAATTATTGAAAAATATATAGGTATTTCAAAAGAGTATAATATTACTGAATTTAATAATGCCATTATCAGAAGAGATTTTTCCAAGGCGATGAAGATGGTATTGTATTTTGAAAAAAATCCTAAAGCTGGTCCGATTATTGCCATACTCGCTTATATGTATAATCATTTCAGTAAATTGTTTGTCTTACATCAGTTCAGGGATGTAAAAGCAGCTACTGCAGTTATTGGTTGGATACCGGCAGATGTAAGTAACGGAACGCGTTACTATTCAGTACAAAAAACACAAGAAATTTTACACTTACTCTGTGAGTACGATGCAAAAGCAAAAGGGTTGTATGCTACCGGAAATAACAACAGTGCTGATTTGCTGAAAGAGTTAGTATTCAAAGTAATTCGATAGCGTAAGATTCATTATTGAACTTTATATTTTGTTTCTTTAATAAATCTGTATAATTTTATACAACATTCTCAAATGTTATTTTATGAATTTCACTTATTTATATTTCTACTTGCTTTTAATGGCCGGAACTGAGAATGTATATCAGAAAGCAGAAGTGCAGGCAAATAGTATACTTTCTGCGCCACATGAAAGCGTTGATTCATTTTCTTTTTGTGATAATAAAATAAGATATGTTGTACTGAAAGATTCTGTTATTAATAAAAAAGGTAGCATTGGTACGGAATATGATTATCCTATTTACAAGTATATTACTGAAATCATTTTTTATAAGGATATGAAAATCGCTGCCATCGAGAGAAAACAAATACAGCTAAAAAGATATGAATATGATGGCGTGACGACTGGAATGCAAATAAGTGCAACATTAGACTCTGCACAAAATTATTATTTTGATCAGCAACAAAATCCTATAACTTACAAGCAATTACTGGAAATACAATCTAAAATTTGTAAAGAGAAAGAATAATTTTTTATGGAATTTCAATATTTCCTTCATAAATGGCAAGAAGAATTATATCATACCGGTATACGTTATTTTATTGCGGCCGGAATTATATTCTTTCTGTTTTATGTTTTGTTGCGAAAAGTAATGCTACCCAGAAAAATACAACCGGCTTTTCCTAAATTTCGTGACTATCGCCGCGATATATTTTATTCTGCTATTTCCATGTGTATCTTTGCCACTATCGGAGTCTTGACTTTTACTGTCTTAAGGCCATACACAAATATCTACGACAACATTCATCAGCATAGTATAGTGTATTATTGCTTTACTTATGTATGGATGTTCTTTTTGCACGATGCATACTTTTACTGGACGCACCGTTTGATGCATCATCCCAAGATTTTTAAATTTGTACATCTGATTCATCATAAATCTACCAATCCTTCTCCCTGGACTGCCTATGCTTTTCATCCGCTGGAGGCCATAATGGAAACTCTTATTGTGGTGTTGATTGCATTCACTTTGCCGGTTCACCACCATGCAATTATGTATTATATGTTGTTTCAGATTGGCTACAATGTATATGGACATCTCGGCTTTGAAATTTTTCCAAAAAATATGAATCGACACTGGTTGGGGAAATATTTTAATACATCCGTTTCACATAATATGCATCATAAATATTTTGTCAAAAATTACGGCTTATGGACTACTGCTTGGGATCGTGCTTTTGGCACCATGCATCCGAAGTATAATGAACTATATGAAAAGACTACAGGAAGATTGAAAAATCAGAATGAATTGATTTCATCAATAAACGAAAAAGCCAATGCCGGTCTTCAAAAAGCAAATACCACACAAGTAGTGTGAAGAAGTTCAGGAATCACTTCTCAAAACCAAATTCATCAAAAATAAATTTGAGTTCATGGTAGATATGTTCTTTGTCAAATCCATAAGTTTCTAAGGAGTAATTATGTGTGCTTTTGTATTTTTTTGCAGTAGAAGTTGCAGTTTCTAAGTGCTCTAAGAACGCAGGTGTAATTTCTAATTTTAATTGATCGTAAATTTTCAGGACTGTATCTTTTGGATGTGAAACCAAATCCGTGTATGCAATTGTAATCAGGTTCTCTTTTTTAAAATTCAGTTTCTGTTCATTAAAGTATTTGTAGTATTGTATTCCTAATTCACCCCATTCTCTGTACTCATCAGAATTTTCTTTTATATCAGGATGTAGTAAAGTCCAGGGTTCTGCAAACATGGAAGTGAAAGAAGGGATAGCCTGATAAGGGTTTCGAATTAAAAAGATAATTTTTACGTCAGGAAATAATTCGTGCAACATTTCCAGTCTTCCTGAGCTCATAACTGTTTTACTTAAAAATATTTTATCGCTGCCCAACGCATACATCCAACGTTGAATGGTGGATTTATAATACTTTTTGATTTTTTCCTTTGTATTCTCATCTAATTTATCAGGAATATATAGTTCCTTAAAATCTATTAAGAATGGAGTTACCAAGCCAACACTGGGTGAAATTCCGGAAACAAAATGCAACCCTTCATCTTCTTCAGATTTATTAAAACCTGTTGCATGTATGTCATCCCAGCCACCAAACATTTTATCGTTAATAAGGTCCATTAAACGGTGAAGTGGTTTCCCGATCTTATTATCAATGGCACTGAAGAATTGTATGATTCTGTAAAGAGTAATAGATGGGAAAGTGGTATGATATAATAAATTGTATACAAATTTTTCTTCATCCAGACACATGAGACGGTGCAGAAATGTAGTTCCGCTTCTCGGGTTGCTGATAATAAAAACCGGTTGCTTTACCGGCACTCTTTTATAATTCGGGAAAAGAATTTCATCTAATAATCTGGTAACTGAATTAATTATACTAACAATTACAATTGTGAGAAAGTATAACATGCCAACAAAGAATCGCCTGATGGTAAAATATTTAAAACAGTGCAGATAAACAAACCTGAAATGAGTACGTAAGCGTATGTAAAATATGTCTGAGTCGAGAAAATTCATTCCATGCTTGCAAAACTGCAAAAATAACATAATTCGTGAAAAATACAGTACGTTAATGATATTAAGTAGAAATCAAAGTTCGGACCTGATTTGTCAAAATTAATTTTCTATATTTGCAAGTATTCTTTTAAATGGGGGATTAGCTCATTTGGCTAGAGCGCTTCGCTGGCAGTGAAGAGGCGATCGGTTCGAATCCGATATTCTCCACTTATTTTGTTGGATTATTTTCCGGTTTCTAAATCATTTAGGATTAACACCTGACTTCCAAATTTTTTCATATCGTCGTAACTAACCCAGTAGAATCTATATTAATAAAGTAATTGATAATACTATCAGTAAACAGGAGGGCAATATTTTTTTTTATAGTATTGTTTAATTGTATTAAAGATAAAGATGTTTTTAGAAAGACTTATTATTTTATGAGTAAATTATTCTATATCTAAAACATACATCGTAAATTGTCAACTGAAAATTTTAGGTAGCATGCTTTCTTTTTGGGAAAAACAAACACTAATTCAGTACGATTTCATAGTTGTTGGTGCAGGAATTATGGGATGCTCTGTTGCATTTGAGCTGCGCGAAAAATATAAAGATGCTAAGATTGTTTTGTTGGAACGTGGCATTTTCCCAAGTGGTGCTTCAACGAAAAATGCAGGATTTATGTGTTTTGGTTCTCCGACAGAAATCTTAAGCGATATAAAATTACTGGGCGAGAAGAAGGCTTATGAGATAATATGGCATCGCACAGAAGGATTAAATGTATTGATGCAACGCTTAGGTGAAGAAAAAATTGGACGGACTCCATTTGGCGGATATGAGCTAATAAATGATAGTCCGATTCCAAAAGGTGTTGTAGATGGTTTGAATGAATGGCTGATGCCTATCTTTAAATCGCCTGTCTTTTTGGATGCTTCGCATAATATTTCCAAATTTGGATTTCAAAACATACACCAATTATTGTATTGTGAAATGGAATCACAAATAGATTCCGGAAAGATGATGCAAAATTACTGGAAATTATTAAGAGATAATAGTATTCAAATCATTACTGGTGCAGATGTGAAACACATACATGGAAATACACTTGAAGTTTATAATGAATCAAGCGGTACATTTTCATTAAAAGCGGATAAAATTATTTTATGTACTAATGCGTTCATAAATGAATTATTGCCGGATATGCCAGTTAAACCCGGTCGGGGTCAAGTTATTTTGACAAATGAAATTGAAGATTTACCATTTAAAGGAAGCTTTCATTTTGATGAAGGTTATTATTACTTCAGAAATGTCGGGAAGCGTGTATTATTTGGCGGCGGCAGAAATATCGATTTCAAAACAGAAGAAACTACTGCATTTGAACCAAACGAAAAAATCATCAACGATTTAACAACAAAACTCAGGCAAATTATTTTGCCGGGTATTCCTTTTGAAATTGAACAGCAATGGCAGGGAATCATGGGCTTTTCTGAAACGAAATCACCGGTAATAATGAGTCTGAATGAACATACAAAATACGTAATGTCTTGCAATGGAATGGGTGTTGCATTGTCGCCATTTGTTGCAAAAGTTGCTGTTACAAGTCTTTAATGATTTAGTGTTTTTAATACTTTTTCCAAATCCTCTTTTGTATCCACACTCATACTTTCATATTCAGTAATTCCGGCTTTTATCTTAAAACCATAATCTAACCAGCGCAGTTGTTCTAAATGATGATGTAATTCATTTTCAGTCGGGGCCAGTTTAACAAGTTTAATAAGAAGATTTGTTTTAAAGCCATAAATGCCTATGTGTTTATAGAAGAAACCAGCATTGTAAATTTGGTCTAACAATACTTTATCATCAATGCTCCTTTTAAAATCAATCGCAAAATTATGTTCATCTAAAATTGCTTTTACAATATTTGAATTGTATAATAGGGATAAATCAGTTTCTTTCTTTACCAATGTTGCAATGGGTACATTCTTGTCTTTAAATAAAGAAGCTAATTCATCTATCTGATCAGGATTAATTAAAGGTTCATCACCTTGTATATTTATCACATAATTATAACTAAAATCAATTTTTGGATGACTATTATAAATTTCAACATATTCGGCACATCTTGAAGTTCCGTTCTGATGTTGCTCGATAGATTTCCAAATGTTTCCACCAAATCTTTCTACTTCTTTACCAATCCGGTCATCATCCGTTGCAACAATGACATTTGTCAAACTCATTGCTTTTTTGCATTGTTCGTACACACACTGTATCATCGATTTCCCGGCAATCATAGCCAGCGGTTTTCCCGGAAATCGTGCCGAGTCATATCTTGCAGGTATTATACCTAGAATCTTCATGCGAAATTTTACTTTTTTTCAATGTTAAAAAGTGTTTTCAGGACAAAAGTACTTTAAACTTGTGTTGAAAAAAAGCCTAACTTTCAAAATTGAAAAAACAGACTTTTGCCTTAAATTCTGATTATGTGTAGAAAATGGAAATTTATATTGTTGTTTGTATTATGCTATACAGTTGGTTTTAGCCAAACAACTAAACCTAAATCAACTGTAAAAACACCGCAATACATAATGCATGTCGTTAAGTTTGGAGAAACACTTACAAAAATTGCCAAAAACTATGGCGTCACGGTCGTTTCTATTTTAAATATAAATCCTTCTTTAACAGAGGATAACCTTAACCCTGAACAAATTTTGAGAATTCCTAATACAGGTAATAAAAAGACTTTAACTACTTCAAATACAGATAATAATGAACTTCAACCTAAAGTTGCGAATAAGCAAGAATTAGCGCCTAAGACAAAATATCATGTAGTGTTGCAAGGGCAAACTTTATATTCTATATCAAAAATGTATAATGTAAAAGTGGAAGATCTGCAAAAATGGAATGATTTGAAAGATTTTAATGTAAAAGTAGGCAGTCTGCTATTAATTGAATCAAATAGTTCGCTTAAGAATGATTTACCTGCCTCAAAACCGGAAAGCGTAGTAAATATTCCTTCCAATAAATCAATTGCAAAGCAAGATGATTTGAAAGTTGTAAATAAACCTCAGCCTGCAATATCAGCTAATGAATCAGTTAAACCTCAAATTGATACTTTTAATACTGGAGTAGAAAAGCCTGATATTCAGGCATCTGATAATGCAAACCAGAAAGAATTATTAAAGATATATAAAGAAAAAAGTGCCGGTAGAAACTTGCAAAGCACTAAAGGAACAGGTGCACCTATGACAACCACACTTGGCGCTATGGAGAATGTATATTTTGCAATGCACAAAAGTCTGCCAATAGGGACTATACTTAAAATTAAAAATCTGGTAAACAATAAGATTATCTATGCAAAAGTTATAGGAAAATTACCTGAAACAGATGAAAATAAGCATGTTATAGTTCGTTATTCATTAGGAGTGAAAAAGGATTTGCAACTTCAAAATGGCAAATGCTATGTTCAAATAGAATATCCTGATTAGTTTATTTTATTGTTAGATGAACAATACATGACTAAAATCATTTTTTTATTGTCTATTATAATGCCATATTTGTAGAACGAAAATTCGTATTCAGTGCAGCGTTACAAAGTCGTAACTATTACTCATAAAACAGCTAAGGTCAACAGACTGAAAGATTATCTTTTAACAGATGATGATGTGGCTGATTTTCCTGCTAACCGACTCAAAGAATTAAAGGAAAGTTTCTCGTTGGATGAGTTGATGTACCTGAATACCTGCAATCGTGTAACTTTCTTCTTTACTTATGATAAACATATAGACAATAAATTTCTGAAAGATTTATTCATGTTTATCAATCCGAATTTTAACAAAGAATTGATTAACCTGCATTTATCTAAAGCATTGGTATTTGAAGGAGAGGATGCCATCAGACATTTTATTGGCGTGGCTGCTTCTTTGGATTCACTGGTAATAGGTGAGCGCGAAATTTTAGGACAGATAAAATCTGCATACATAAACGCTAAAAAATACAACCTTTGTGGTGACGATATAAGACTTGCTTATCAGCAATCCATTGTATTTGCAAAAAAAATCCACTGCGATACACGTATCGGAGAAAAACCAATTTCTGTAGTGTCTTTGGCATTCAGAACTTTAATGGAGCGTAACTTTTTTAAGTATGCTAATATGCTGATTATTGGCGCAGGGCAAACAAATAACCTGATGGCAAATTTACTGACTAAAAACGGGGCTCAAAATGTGGTGGTATATAACAGAACTCTGAATAAAGCAGAAGAATTGGCTGCACGTTTTAAAAACGGCAAAGCGTTTCCTTTAGAAAAATTGATACACCATACTGAAGATGTGGATGTAATTCTTACCTGCACCGGTGCAAATTATGCTGTACTTACAAAAGATATCTTTGATAAGTTAGTTCCTAAAAACAGAAAAGTAACGATAGTAGATTTAGCAGTTCCTCAGGATGTAGAAGAAGAAATTATTGCACTGAAGAATGTAGACTATATCGATGTAGCTTCTCTCGAAAAGAAAGCTCAGGAAAATATGCAGTTCAGAAAAGGAGAGTTATTTAAGGCTGAAGCAATGCTTGAAGAATTTTTAATGAGCTTTGATGAATTGCACAAAGAAAGAAGATTGGAATTAGCATTGGCAGATATACCAAATGAGGTTAAAAACATAAAAGACAGAGCACTGAATACCGCTTTTAAGAAAGATATTGAAACATTAGACGCAAACTCTAAAGAAATACTGGAAAAAGTTATGCAGTATATGGAAGAAAAATATATTGCACTGCCATTTAAAGCATCCAAGAAATCACTTTTAAATAAGAAATTCCGGCCGTAACACCATTTTGTCATTTCAGGCAAAGCGAGAAATCTTCTGAATTAAAAACAAGCTTTCAATAAAGAAATGAAAGAAAAATCTTCTCCAATAATAATAGGAACTCGTGGCAGCGAGCTTGCATTGTGGCAGGCTAATTTTACTAAGATGGAATTGGCAAAGAATGGTATTGAAGCAGAATTAAAAATTATTAAAACAAAAGGTGATGCCACTCAGCAATGGAATCTTAGTTTTGATAAAATTGAAGGTAAAGGCTTTTTTACAAAAGAATTAGAAGATGCATTACTTGCAGATGAAATAGACTTAGCCGTACATTCCTGTAAAGATTTACCAACAGAATTTCCGGCAGGTTTAACGATAGCAGCATATTCTCATCGAGCTAATCCGTTTGATATTCTTTTAATAAGAAAAGAAAGTAAAGATGAGACAAAACTATTGAAACTGAAAGAACATGCAACGGTAGGAACTTCGTCTGCCCGAAGAAAGGCACAATTACTGGCACTCAGACCTGATATTAATTTACAGGATTTGCGAGGCAATGTTCCAACAAGAGTAAAAAAACTGACTGATGAAAATTACGATGCGATTGTATTGGCTTCTGCAGGTTTGGAAAGATTAAAAATTGATTTAAGTGCTTTTGAAATTGTTGAATTGAAAACCCCAATGTTTATTCCTGCACCTGCACAAGGTGTGTTAGCTTTTCAAATTAGAGAAAATGATACAGAGCTGACAAAGATTTGCAAAATATTGAATGATGAGAAAAGTGCACAAGTCACAAAAATAGAACGACAAATTTTACACGATTTTGAAGGCGGATGCCAAATGCCGCTTGGGGTATATGCAGAAAAGATAGAAGATGATTTTCATGTTTGGATTTCACAGGCTTCTGCATGGAATACATTTCCAAAACGAACTCACCGTATCATTGTTGGAAACTCTTCGACAATTGAAAGCGCTGCAAAACATTCTGTAGAACAACTCAAAAATACAAAACCAACTTCTGTTTTTATTACCTCAGATTTAACTGAAAACGATTACTTAGTCAGAGCTTTAAAAGCGCATCACTATACAGTTAATTACGAATCGTTTATTGAATTTAAACAAGTAGACTTTGATTATCCGCAAGACGCCGATTGGTTGTTTTTCAGTAGTAAAAATGGCGTTAAATATTTCTTTAATTCTGGAAAAATAAACCCGAATGCCAACATAAAAATTGCTGCTATCAACCAGGGAACTGCACAGGCGATTTATGAAATAGGTTATAATGTTGATTTTATTGGTAAAGGAAGCGATTTAAAGAAAATAGCAATGGATTTTGATAATGTGGCATCCGGCAAAATTCTATTCCCACAGGCGAAAAAATCTATGCAGAGTATTCAGAAAGGATTACAAAAAAATATGAATATCGGAACTGTTGTTGTATATGAAAATTATCCAAAAGAAAGTATTCATAAACGAGATGAAGAAATACTGATTTTCACAAGTCCGATGAGTGTAGAAGCTTATTTTTCCAAATTTCAATCTAAAGAAAATCAACAAATAATATCTATAGGCAGAACAACAACTAAAAAGTTGCAAGATTTTAGTGTGAAAGATATAAAAACTGCATTTGAACCATCTAATTGGTCTATCTTAGATGAAGTATTTTAGTACTTATGAACAAATAAGTACAATTCGCAATAAATTAATACACATACTCTAATCTTTTCTCTTTTTTAGCTAAATTAGAGTATCACTATATTATGAGAAATTCTATTTTATTTCTGCTTCTGATTAGCAGTTATTTTTTTTCATATGCACAACCTGCAAATAATGATTGTGCCAATGCAATTCTACTTTCCAATGTCAATAATTTTTGTTCTGCAAATGGTGCCGGAACAATAGCAGCTGCAACCGATGATGGCTACGGAGCAGCGGGATGCTGGAGTACAGGTGCAATTAATGATGTTTGGTTTAAATTTGTTGCAACTGCAACAGATGTTACTGTCGTAATTAATGGAAACCAAGGCTCACCTGTTGGCGGAACTTTAAACAGACCTCAGGTTGCTTTATATTCCGGTACATGTGGGGGAACTATTACTGAATTAGTTTGTGCCTCCGCTCCAACCGGACAAAATATTATTCAGATTTATAAAGGTGGTTTAACAGTTGGTCAAACTTACCTGGTAAGAGTGGATGGTGTAAATGGAAATACAGGAACGTTTAAATATTGTATTAATAATTACAACCCCGTTCCTGTCTCAGGTGGTGATTGTGATGGTGTAAAAGGAGCAGTGCCTTTATGTGGTTTAAACTCTTTTACAGTTCAGAGTACATCCGGCGCCGGACTCAATAATACAGAAATGAATGATGCAACTTGTTTTGGTGGTGGTACTATAGAATCAAATTCTACTTGGTATTCTATGACCTTTTCTACTGCAGGTACTTTTAATTTTACGATTACACCATCCAATCCAAATGATGATATAGATTTTGCGGTATATAAACTTCCTTTAGGAATTGGGAATTGTACAGGTAAGCAATTGGTAAGATGTATGGCTTCTGCTCCTCTTTGTACACCCGGCGGACCAAATGCAAATACTTCAAGTACAGGTTTATCTCCTACAGCAGGTTATAATGAAGAGTATTCCGGATGTAATGCAGATATTGCATATCTTTTCTGTGGTATTGGAGCTGCAAGATGTCAAAGTCAGTTTGTTAAAGAATTAACAGTAGCCGCAGGAGAAACATATGCAATTGCAATCAATAATTTTACATCAACGGGAAATGGATTTAGTATGACATTTGGTGGTACAGCCCAAGTGTTGGGGCCTGTAGCTATTATAAATGATTCTGATGCAGATGACCAAATATGCCCGGGTGAAGCTATAACATTTACAGATGCTTCAACATCACCACCTGCTGGTTCTTTAGTAAACTGGACGTGGAATTTTGGTGTAAATGCTACTCCTGCAACTTTCATTGGACAAAATCCACCTTCAGTAACTTATTCCACCTTGGGAGTAAAAACAATATCACTTACTATTAAAAGTGACAGAGGCTGTTTAGTTACCTCTACTAAAACAATTACAGTTGCTAATGTTCCTCCGACTGTTTCAATTGTGGCATCACAAAATCCAATATGTATAGGTACAAATGTTACATTTACTGCAACACCAACAAATGCAGGAGCAAGTCCAACTTATCAATGGTATTTAAATAACAATCCTGTTGGAACGAACAGTAATATCTATACAAATAATGCACTAAGTAATGGTGATCAAATTAAAGTTCAGATTACCAGTAATTTTGCTTGCAACTCTGGTACTCAGGCAACTAGCAATACCATAACTATGGCAATTACCTCTGCTTTACCTGTTAGTGTCTCTATTTCAGGAATTGCATCTGTTTGTCAGGGTGCCTCCACAACTTTGACTGCAAATCCAACAAATGGTGGTGCCGGACCAACTTATCAGTGGTTTGTAAATGGCAACCCTGTTGGAACAAATAGTAATACATATTCTTCTTCAGCATTTAATAATGGCGATATTGTAACAGTACGTTTAACAAGCAATTTAGGTTGTGTCTCAGGTAATCCGGCAACTAGTGCCAATTTACCAATTACAGTAAAACCTAAACCATCAGTAACGGTTAACAGTCCGTTTATCTGTTACAATGAAAAAGCGAGTTTAATTGCGAGCGGCGCGACAAGTTATACATGGACAGGTGGTTTGGCAGCTATTTCCAATCCGACCACATTACCCTTAACAACTACTACGACATATACCGTCATAGGCACTACAAGTGGATGTACCGACACAGCTGTATCAACGGTAACAGTAAAACCAAAACCATCAGTAACAGTGAACAATCCGTTTATCTGTTACAATGAAACAGCGAGTTTAATTGCGAGCGGAGCAACAAGTTATACATGGACAGGTGGTTTGGCAGCTATTTCGAATCCGACCACATTACCCTTAACAACTACTACGACATATACCGTCATAGGCACTACAAGTGGATGTACCGACACAGCTGTATCAACGGTAACAGTAAAACCTAAACCATCAGTAACAGTGAACAATCCGTTTATCTGTTATAATGAAACAGCGAGTTTAATTGCGAGTGGAGCGACAAGCGGTACACATGGACAGGTGCTCGGCAGCTATCTCCAATCCGACCACATTACCCTTAACAACTACTACGACATATACCGTCATAGGCACTACAAGTGGATGTACCGACACAGCTGTATCACGGTAACAGTAAATCCAAACCATCAGTAACGCGAACAATCCGTTTATCTGTTACAATGAAAAAGCGAGTTTAATTGCGAGCGGAGCGACAAGTTATACATGGACAGGCGGTTTGGCAGCTATCTCCAATCCGACCACATTACCCTTTCAACAACTACTACGACATATACTGTCATAGGCACTGCTACAAGTGGATGTACCGACACAGCTGTTTCAACGGTAACAGTAAACCTAAACCATCAGTAACAGTGAACAATCCGTTTATCTGTTATAATGAAACAGCGAGTTTAATTGCGAGCGGCGCGACAAGTTATACATGGACAGGTGGTTTGGCAGCTATTTCGAATCCGACCACATTACCCTTAACAACTACTACGACATATACCGTCATAGGCAATTTCAAGCAAGTGGATGTACTGGACACAGCTGTATCAACGGTAACAGTAAAACCTAAACCATCAGTAACAGTGAACAATCCGTTTATCTGTTATAATGAAACAGCGAGTTTAATTGCGAGTGGAGCGACAAGTTATACATGGACAGGCGGTTTGGCAGCTATCTCCAATCCGACCACATTACCCCTAACAACTACTACGATATATACCGTTATAGGCACTACAAGTGGATGTACCGACACAGCTGTATCAACGGTAACAGTAAAACCCAAACCATCAGTAACAGTGAACAATCCGTTTATCTGTTACAATGAAAAAGCGAGTTTAATTGCGAGCGGAGCGACAAGTTATACGGACAGGCGGTTTGCGAAGCACAATATCTCCAACTGTATCCATATTTCATTACCCTTAACAACTACTACGACATATACTGTCATAGGCACTACAAGTGGATGTACCGACACAGCTGTTTCAACGGTAACAGTAAAACCTAAACCATCAGTAACAGTGAACAATCCGTTTATCTGTTATAATGAAACAGCGAGTTTAATTGGTGAGCGGCGCGACAAGTTATACATGGACAGGTGGTTTGGCAGCTTACTTCGAATCCGACCATACCCTTAACAACTACTACGACATATACCGTCATAGGCACTACAAGTGGATGTACCGACACAGCTGTATCAACGGTAAATAGTAAAACCTAAACCATCAGTAACAGTGAACAATCCGTTTATCTGTTATAATGAAACAGCGAGTTTAATTGCGAGCGGAGCGACAAGTTATACATGGACAGGCGGTTTGGCGGCTATTTCCAATCCGATCACATTACCCTTAACAACTACTACGACATATACCGTTATAGGCACTACAAGTGGATGTACCGACACAGCTGTATCAACGGTAACAGTAAAACCCAAACCATCAGTAACAGTGAACAATCCGTTTATCTGTTACAATGAAAAAGCGAGTTTAATTGCGAGCGGAGCGACAAGTTATACATGGACAGGCGGTTTGGCAGCTATCTCCAATCCGACCACATTACCCTTAACAACTACTACGACATATACCGTTATAGGCACTACAAGTGGATGTACCGACACAGCTGTATCAACGGTAACAGTAAAACCTAAACCATCAGTAACAGTGAACAATCCGTTTATCTGTTATAATGAAACAGCGAGTTTAATTGCGAGCGGCGCGACAAGTTATACATGGACAGGTGGTTTGGCAGCTATTTCGAATCCGACCACATTACCCTTAACAACTACTACGACATATACCGTCATAGGCACTACAAGTGGATGTACCGACACAGCTGTATCAATTGTGACTGTTAAAAGAACTCAAACAACTAACATTACAAAAACAATATGTTTTGGTGATAGTGTAAAAATTGGTAATCAAACATTTAATACAACCGGTTTACATTCAGTAATATTGAGCACTTTTGAAAATTGCGATAGTACTGTAAATTTAGATTTAACAGTTACAGGTTCATTAATACCTTCAGTTACAATTATAGCATCGAAGGATAATATTTGTTTAGGAGAGCAGGTAATATTTACTGCTACTGCCATAGATACAGGAAGTTCGGTAAATTATCAATGGTATGTAAATGGTAATCCTGTTGGAATTAACAACCCAAAATTTTCAACTAATACATTAAATAATGGAGACTTGGTAAGCGTATCTATTTCAACAAGTGGTAGTAGTTGCCTTGCATCCAATACAGCTACGAGCAATACAGTTAGTATTACAGTAAATTCAGTTTCTTTTTCAATACCAGACATTGAGTACTGCAAAGGGGAGAATGCTTTAGTAGATTTAAATATTATATCATCTGATTATAATGTGTTTTGGAAAAATGGTACTGATACAGTGACAACTACAAATAGTGATAATCTGACAATAAATAATACAGTGAGTGGTAATTTATTATTTACGATAAGATTTGGAAATAGCTGTTCGAAATCGGGAGTTGTTCCAATAAAAGTAAATCAACTTCCTGTTGTTAATGCAGTTGTCGATAAAGCAGATGTTAAGTATGAAGAACAGGTACAATTAAATGTGAATGGTAATGGAAGTTTGCAGTACAACTGGATGCCTGCAGATTTGTTAAGTGCAGATTCAATTAAAAATCCGACATCTGTAATTAAAGCAACAACTTTATTTATTGTTCGTGTTAAAGATGCTAATGACTGTGAAAACTCAGATTCAGTATTAGTAAGATTAATTAATGAGTGTACTAATGATTTTATTCATATGCCAACAGCATTTTCTCCGAACAGTGATGGAATAAATGATTGTTTTGGTATCTTATCACCACCATTTTTAACAGATTATAAACTAGTTATATTTGACAGGTGGGGAGAGAAGGTATTTGAAACAAACAATAAAGATAATTGTTGGGACGGGCTATATAAAGGTACTTTCGCACAATCTGATACTTACGTTTATATAGTTAGCTTTAAATGTTACAACGGCACAAATTTATCTAAAAAAGGAACAATTACTATTCTACAATAATACTCTCATGAATATTAATGAATAGGAGTAGAATTGCTCAAATGCTCTGTATTTTGTAACTTTAATCATTCAAACTTGTTTTATACAGGGAATTATGGGCAAAATTTACACACTTATCTTATTGCTTATAACAATTAATTATGCGCATTCACAAAATGAAGCTAATAATTGGTTTTTTGGACAAAAGGCAGGTGTCACATTTAATTCAGGGGCACCCGTTGCGGTTACTACAGGGCAATTAAGTACTGTAGAAGGTTGTTCTACGATTAGCGATGCAAGCGGTAATTTATTATTTTATACAGATGGCATTAAGGTTTGGAACAAGAACCACGTAATTATGCCCAATGGGAATAATTTAAAAGGAGATCCTAAAAGTTCACAATCCGGTATAATAGTACCCAAACCCGGTAGCTCCGGAATTTACTACATATTTACAGTTGATATGCAAGGCGGGCTTGCTCCGTTGGTATTAGACGCAGATGGTGCTTATAATGGATTTATGTATTCTGAAATAGATATGTCATTAAATGGAGGACTTGGAGATGTTGTTATTGCCAGAAAAAATGTGCCACTTAAAACCCCAACAACCGAAAATCTTGCAGCTGTTAAACATGCGAATAAAACGGATTACTGGGTTGTGGTGCATGGTACAAATGAAAATAAGTATTATTCTTATCTGGTAACCGCTGCCGGAGTAAATACAGTTCCCGTTATCTCATCTTCCGGACCGGTAGTTATTGTTACAATCGCAAATCAAGGATTAGGTGCTAATGGCATAATAAAAATTTCACCGGATGGAAGAAAAATAGCTGCCACTCATTATGATAATAAAGAACTGGTGATATCTGACTTTGATGCTGCAACAGGTGTTGTCAGCAATTCAATAACAATACCAATAAATTTTTCACCAAAATCAGAAGCTCCATATGGCATTGAATTTTCAAATTGTAATGAATATTTATATACTACTGAAGTATTTATTGATACACTCGCCGGTGCGACATGGCCTCTTGAAACCCGTATCTGGCGTTTTGATTTAAATGCAGGAAGTATACCTGCTTCCAAAACATTATTTCAGTTGATACCTAACGAATATGACGGTGCATTACAGTTAGCACCAGATGGAAAAATATATTGCGCAAAGATTCCAAGAATAGGTTCATCTCCTGCAAACTACAATTTTGGTCCGGGAGGAAATGCTTTACATTCTATAAATAATCCCAGATCTCCAGCCGCAACATTTACCGTAAATGCAGTAAACCTTGCCGGAAGATTATGCGAACTTGGTTTACCTCCTTTTATTGCTACCTTCTTTTACAATTCTTCGATATCTACCTTAGATAGCGTTTTTTGTTATGGTGACTCAGTTCGGTTTAAAGCAACGGCAAGTGCTTTTGATTCAATCAGATGGAATTTTGGAGATCCTATTACAGGAGTAAATAATACATCAACTATTATAAACCCTAAACATTTATTTTCTTCCAATGGTACATTTACAGTCCGGTTTTATAAATATTTATGTGGTATTAAGGATTCTGTAGAAAAAATTATTACAATAAATCAGTATCCGGTAGTTCCTGACTTACGTGATACTACTATTTGCTCTGGTTCATCTGTTATATTGAATGCCACTTCTATACCTGTTACTTCATATCTTTGGTCAACATCAGCTACAACACCAACTATTACTGCTAATACAGGTGGTCCATACAAGGTTACAGTCAGTAATAATGGTTGTATCAGGCGTGACAGTATGATGTTAACAGTAACTAATCCTACACCTGTTAGCGTAACTATTGTACCAAATACAAATAATGTTTGTCCGGGAACAAATGTTACATTTACAGCTACACCTAATGTTTCTGGTTTATCACCAAGCTATCAATGGTATTTAAATGGCAATCCAGTTGGTACTAACAGTATAAATTATTCAAGTACATCGTTTAATAATAATGATAGCATAAAAGTAGTAATGACCAGTAATGCATTTGCATTACTGGCAGTCCTGCAACAAGTAATACCATAGGTTTAATAATCAAACCTAAACCATCTGTAACAGTAAACAGTCCGGTTATCTGTTATAATGAAACAGCGAGTTTAATTGCGAGCGGCGCGACAAGTTATACATGGACAGGTGGTTTGGCAGCTATTTCGAATCCGACCACATTACCCTTAACAACTACTACGACATATACCGTCATAGGCACTACAAGTGGATGTACCGACACAGCAGTATCAACGGTAAATGTAAGTTCTAGTTTAACAATATCAGTAAACTCACCAACTATTTGTTCAGGTCAGACAGTTCAATTGTTGGCGAGCGGAGCGACAAATTATACATGGACAGGTGGTTTGGCAGCTATTTCCAATCCGACCACATTACCCTTAACAACTACTACGACATATACTGTCATAGGCACTACAAGTGGATGTACCGACACAGCTGTATCAACGGTAACAGTAAAACCCAAACCATCAGTAACAGTGAACAATCCGTTTATCTGTTATAATGAAAAAGCGAGTTTAATTGCGAGCGGAGCGACAAGCTATACATGGACAGGTGGTTTGGCGGCTATCTCCAATCCGACCACATTACCCTTAACAACTACTACGACATATACCGTCATAGGCACTACAAGTGGATGTACAGACACAGCTGTATCAACGGTAACAGTAAGTTCTAGTTTAGCAATATCAGTAAACTCACCAACTATTTGTTCAGGTCAGACAGTTCAATTGTTAGCGAGCGGAGCGACAAATTATACATGGACAGGTGGCTTGGCAGCTATTTCCAATCCAACCACATTACCCTTAACGACTACTACGACATATACTGTAACAGGCACTACAAGTGGATGTACAGGAACAGCAGTAGCCACGGTAACAGTAGGTCCTGGTTTAATTGTATCAGTAAATTCACCAACGATTTGCCAAGGAAATTCAACACAACTAACTGCAACCGGAGCAACAAGTTATACATGGACAGGTGGTTTAGCTGCCATCTCCAATCCAACTACACCGACTCTAACGACCACAACAACATACACAGTCACAGGAACTACAAATGGATGTACAGGTTCTGATACTTCAACGGTTATTATTATTCCAAATAAAATAACAAACATCAGTCGTGAAATATGTCAGGGTGAAAATGTGTCAATTGGTAATCAATCATTTTCAACCAATGGAAATTTTAGCGTAATTACACAATCAGCTGATGGATGTGACAGTACTGTAACTTTAGCATTGACAGTTCATCCATTACCGGTAATAAACGCAATTTCAGATATTATATTGGCGAAATTTGATCAACAGGTACAACTAAATGTATCAATTTCGTCTCCTGTATTATCCTATAATTGGTCACCTGTGAGTGCAGTAAATGTTGATACTATCAAAAATCCTACAGCTCAAATTAAAGCATCAACATTATTTACAGTGTTGGTGAGAGACAACCATAATTGCAGTAATTCAGATAGTATATTGATAAAAATGGTGGATGATTGCAGCAATGAACTTATTTATATTCCATCTGCTTTTTCTCCGAATAATGATGGTGTCAATGATTGTTTTGGAATCATTTCTCCACCCAAGCTGACTAATTTCAGGATGACAATATTTAATAGGTGGGGAGAGACAGTATTTAATACAACAAATGAATTGAATTGCTGGGATGGCACATTTAAAGGGACATCAGTACAATCAGACTCATATGTTTATATTATTAATTTTACCTGCCACAATGGCACTGATTTATTTAAGAAGGGCTCAGTAACTGTACTTAAGTAATAAAATGCTGTTGTTATTTAGAAGAAATGGTTTCACCCAAACCTGCGTATAAATAATCAGTTGAATATATGTTTTTCAATAACCGGAAAGCAAGATGGCTGATGCAATGCTTGGGTGTTACTCGATGTATTTATTAATCATTTTTTTAAATATTGATAAGTTGTACAGTTTGCATTCTGTCAAAAGGAAGCAGATAAAGTCCGTCGCATTTTTATTCAATCAAATTATTTTTTTTAAATACATGAACTTAAAATTGCTATGAATGGAGCCAAGCCTTGAATAAACACACCTCTTAACATTTTTGGTTTTGAAACCAGCAATACAATTGCTGCACCAAGCATGCTCGCGCAGCAAAATAAAATAAGTATTTTTCCGGCGACAGCATATTCACCCTGCAAAAAGTAAATACCTGTAAAAACGCCAATAGCTAAAAATAAGTTATAAAACCCCTGATTAAAAAAGGATAATTTAAATTGACTTGCTTCTTCCACTGTTTTTATACCAAAACTCTTATGTACTTTCGGATTCATCCAGAAAACACTTTCCATCAAAAAGAAAAGTACATGAAATAATGCTGCAACAATGGCAAAAACAATACTTATAGCCGTCATAATCAATATTTTTAATTAATCAAATGTAATAAAAATAATCCTTTCAGTTTTTTTTTGTAAATTTGACACAATGTCGGATACTGTACTATTAAACGGCAATCAAATCCAACTGACAATAGAGCGGTTGAGCAGAGAAGTTATCGAATCCATTAATTTTCAAAACACAGTTATTATTGGCGTCCAGCCAAGAGGAGTTTTGTTGGCAGAAAAGGTTCATCAAAAAATACTCGAATTAACCGGCAACGATATTCCATTCGGAAAGATTGATACTACATTTCATCGTGATGATTTTCGCAGAGGAAAATCTCTGAATGCAAAAGTCACGGAAATTGATTTTCACATAGAAGAAAAAAATGTATTGCTGATTGATGATGTATTGTACACCGGCAGAACTATTCGTGCTGCAATGGACGCATTGCTTTCTTTTGGAAGACCATTGAAAATAGAATTGTTAGTGTTAATTGACAGACGTTTTAATCGTGAATTACCGATTCAACCTGATTTTGTGGGAGATGTGGTAGATACTATAGAAAAAGTAGATGTAGAAGTGCATTGGGCGTCTGACGAGACAGAACAAAATGAAGTAGTCTTTGTGAAAGAAAATAAATAAACTGTAGGAAATTATGAGTCAACTAAGTTCAAAACACGTTATTGGAATTGAGCATTTAACTGTGGATGACATTCAGTTGATTTTACAAACAGCCACACAGTTTAAAGATATTATCAATCGTCCGATAAAGAAAGTTCCAACACTCAGAGATATTACTATTGCAAATTTGTTTTTTGAAAATTCTACCCGTACCCGTATCTCATTTGAACTTGCACAAAAACGATTGTCAGCTGATATTATTAACTTTTCATCTTCCTCTTCTTCTGTAAAAAAAGGAGAGACATTGCTGGATACCGTAAACAATATTTTATCTATGAAAGTAGATATGATAGTGATGCGGCATGCCAGTCCCGGTGCGGCGCATTATTTATCGGAAAGAATAGATGCACATATTGTAAATGCCGGTGATGGTACACATGAACATCCGACTCAAGCTTTACTGGATGCCTATTCCATGCAGGAAAAAATTGGTGAATTGAAAGGGAAGAAGATTGCCATTATTGGTGATATCATGCACTCACGTGTCGCATTGTCTAATATTTTTTGTTTAAAAAAATTAGGTGCTGATGTAACTTTATGCGGGCCATCCACTTTAATTCCAAAGCATATAGAAAAACTTGGTGTACATATTTCGCATAATATCGATGAAACCCTGCAATGGTGTGATGTAGCAAATGTATTGCGCATTCAGTTAGAGCGACAGAATACAAAATATTTTCCTTCATTACGCGAATACGCATTGTACTTCGGAGTAAATAAACAACGTCTTGAAAAACTAAAAAAAGAGATAGTTATTATGCACCCGGGACCAATTAACCGCGGTGTGGAAATCACCTCTGATGTCGCTGACAGCGAACATTCCATTATCTTAGACCAGGTTGAAAATGGAGTAGCAGTAAGAATGGCGGTAATGTACTTACTGGTCAACAAACAACAAGACTAAATATGAGCCTACCTGAACAATTGAAAAATCGCTGCGAGAATATTTGTGAATTATGTAGCACGAATGAAGCCACACATGCCCATACTGTTAGTCCTAAAGATGACAGTAATATTGAGAATCAAGTGGCAATATGTGATACTTGCCTGCAACATATTCAGTCTGAAACTTTTGGCAATTATTGGCAGTTTTTGGAAGGAAGCATATGGAACCCGGTTGCAAGCGTACAGGCTTTAAGTTATAGGATTATAACACAATGTAAAGATGAAAACTGGGCTTCCGACTTAATAAGTACAGTAGATATTGATGATAAAATTACTCAGTGGGCAAATAGTGCTTTTGAAAAAGCTGATGTCCATAAAGATGCTTATGGTAACATATTAGAAAGCGGAGATACTGTTGTTTTAACTCAGGCATTAAATGTAAAAGGAACCAGTTTCTCAGCTGCAAAAGGTACTGTTGTAAAACGCATTAAATTAGTACACGACAATACAGAACAGATAGAAGGTAAAATCAACGACCAAACTATTGTTATATTAACGAAGTTCGTAAAAAAATCGTAACAATATTTCTACACTATTTCCTGAGGAACATAATTCGGCTGTAGCGAATCATCATAATAGAATTGCTGTGCCCACATTCTGTATTGCGCCACCGGGCCATCACCTTTTGCCAAAATAGGCGGGTCTATATAAATTTTATTTTCCCAGATTTTAAAATCCATACTCACATCATGACAATAACCTTTATAAGCACCATCCAAAAGTAATTTATGTGCTAATTTATTTGGAATCAAATTTAATAAGGGTGTAATCTTATTAAACTTTTTCATTTTTTTTATACTAACACCAATACGAAGTTTTAATTTGCCTTTGTCTGTAGGCGTTGGCAGCACATAATGACGTGTCTGCATTCCTAAATCTTCAATTTCAGTATTTACAAATGAATAACCTAATCCATGTGCATGTACATTAAATTCAGTTCGTATAATTCTTTTTTTGCCAACAAAATCAGCAACACGGTTCATGGCGTATTTTGCATATAAATAATGGTCGTGTGCTTCCATCTCATGTAATGTCTCCACACCCGTATAACCATGCACAATGGCAAAATGTCCAACATCTACACTATTTTCCGTTGTTTCCTGAGGATGAGAGTTAAAATCATATTCTGCAAATCTAACTTCAGTCCATTCACTCCAGTCTTCCTGTGGCACAAACCAGGTAGGCTCACTGTTTTTTTCATCAAACCAGATTAAAATCAAATCATTCTTTTCATCTGCATGGTAAGTTGGTAATTTTAATTTGGAAGATGGTTTTGTTCCATAACCTGTAGCAGTGCAGTCACCTTTTGTATCAAAGCAAAAATGATGGAAAGGGCATTTGATACTTTCTCCCTCTATCTTACCTCCAAAACCAAGATGTCCACCCATATGAGGACAATAAGGCTCTGTAATGGCGAGTTTGCCACTTTCCGTTCTGAATATTAAAATATCTTTTCCGGCAAATCGTTTGGTTATAATTGCACTGTTTTTTACTTCCTCAGAATGAGCAACAACATACCATCCGTTTGGAAAGGGCTTAAGAGGAATACGCTTATAAGATGCCATAAGAGTAGTTTAACACAATTTATACTAGTTTTCTACTGCAAAAATACGTTAAAATAATAATATTAAGAATCGTTTTCAGCCTTTTAAATTGATAACAAATACTTAACCAACTTTTTGACCAAACGTTTGTTATTTCAATGCATGCATTGTAATTTTAATATGCTAATTAAATTATACAATTCAACCATTTAATAACTCAAAATTTATACAAATGAGCGAAACACTAACCGAAGTAAAAAACCTGCTGAAAGGCGGTGAGTTTTTAGTGAAAGAATCTAATTTTAATGACACTTTCACACCTGAAGATTTAAATGAAGAACAACAAATGATTGTTGATACAGTCGTTTCTTTTGTAGACACGGAAATTACTCCAATCTATGAAAGAATCGAACATCAGGAGCCTGGCTTAACAGAATCATTATTACTGAAAGCAGGTGAATTAGGTTTGCTCGGACTGGCTATACCGGAAGAATACGGTGGAATGGGCAAAGACTTTAACACGAATTCATTACTGATAGAATATCTTGCAAAATCACGTTCTTTCTCACTTTCTTTAGGTGCACATATTGGTATCGGCACATTGCCAATTGTATATTTTGGAAATGACCAGCAAAAAGCACACTACTTGCCAAAATTGGCTAGCGGTGAATTAAAAGCTTGTTATTGCCTCACAGAACCAAGTTCAGGTTCTGATGCATTGGGGGCGAAAACAACAGCCATCCTGAATCCGGAAGGCACACACTATGTGGTTAACGGACAGAAAATGTGGATTACCAATTCCGGTTTCGCAGATGTATTTATCGTTTTTTGTCAAATCGACGGAGATAAGTTTTCCTGCTTAATTCTTGAAAAAGGAATGGATGGCTTAACGTTGGGAGCTGAAGAGAAAAAAATGGGAATTAAAGGTTCTTCAACTCGGCAGGTATTTTTAGAAAATGTAAAAGTACCAAAAGAGAATCTGTTAGGCGAAATAGGAAAAGGACATTTAATCGCCTTTAATATTTTAAATGTTGGGCGTTATAAATTAGCTGCCGGCGTTTTAGGCGGCTCTAAACTGGCATTAGAGCAATCTGCTAAATATGCGGTTGAACGTCAGCAATTCAAAACACCTATCGCGTCATTTGGTGCTATTCAATACAAGATTGCTGAAATGGCAACCCGTATTTACGCATTGCAAAGTGCTTGCTATCGTGCATCGGATGCCATAGATAATAAAGAAAAAGAATTGATAGCACAAGGGAAACAATATCAGGAAGCAATTATGTTAGCAGCAGAAGAATATGCTATTGAGTGTTCATTGTTAAAATTCATTGGATCAGAAGTACTCGATTATTGTGTGGACGAGAATGTGCAGATTCATGGTGGAATGGGTTACTCTGAGGAGTTAGGAGCAGCAGGAGCCTACAGAGATGCACGTATCAATCGTATTTTTGAAGGCACCAACGAAATCAACCGATTACTTTCAGTAGATATGTTGCTTAAACGTGCTATGGGCGGTAAAATAGATATGATGACACCTGCAATGGCTGTACAAAAAGAACTGATGAGTGTTCCTGATTTTGGCGCCGATGATGACAGTACACCTTTAGCGGCAGAAGCAAAAACAATTAAAAATGCTAAAAAAGCAATTTTAATGACAGCCGGTGCCGCAGTACAAAAGCTGATGACAAAGCTAAAACACGAACAGGAAATTTTAATGAATGTAGCAGATATGCTGGCAGAAGTATATTCCATGGAATCAGCCGTTTTGCGTACTCAGAAATTAATTGCGACAAGAGGTGAAGAAGCTTGTGCCACTCAAATTGATATGACAAAAGTATTTATTTCAGATGCAATGGAAAGACTTAATTTACAAGGTAAACATGCTTTACAATCTTTTGCGGAAGGAGATGAATTGCGTATTATGATGATGGGCTTGAAACGTTACACGAAATACGAAACCTTTAACACAAAAGATGCCCGCAGACGAATTGCGGCAAAAGTGCTGGAAGCCGGAAAATATACTTTCTAATAACAAAATATTTTTTGTTCAAAACTTAAAGCATCAGGGTTTTTAAAACCTTGGTGCTTTTTTGTATTTTTACAAACCAATGGAAAATTTCATCGTTTCAGCCCGTAAGTATCGTCCATCCAAATTTTTGGATGTGGTAGGACAGGAGCAGGTTTCTGAAACCCTGAAAAAAGCCTTGTCTTCAGGAAAATTAGCACAATCGTTTTTATTTTGTGGGCCGCGTGGTGTTGGTAAAACTACTTGTGCGCGTATTTTGGCGAAAGCCATTAATTGTGAAAATCCGGGAGCAGATTTTGAACCGTGTAATGAATGTAATTCATGCGTGTCATTTTCACAAAATGCCTCATTTAATATTTTTGAACTGGATGCTGCATCCAATAATAGTGTTGATGATATAAGAACACTTGTAGATCAGGTTCGTTTTGCTCCACAAAGCGGAAAATATAAAGTGTATATTATCGATGAGGTTCATATGTTGTCTTCGGGTGCATTTAATGCGTTTCTGAAAACGCTGGAAGAACCGCCAAGTTATGCAATTTTCATTTTAGCAACAACAGAAAAACATAAAATCATTCCGACTATTTTATCGCGTTGTCAGATTTTTGATTTCAAAAGAATTTCAGACAAAGATATTGTAAAACAACTGCAAAAGATTTGTGAGAGTGAAGGTATTACAGCAGAATCTTCGGCACTGCATGTCATTGCACAAAAAGCTGATGGAGGTTTGCGTGATGCACTTTCTTTGTTTGATAAGATTGTTAGTTATGCAGGAAAGAATGTAAGTTATCAGGACGTAATCACCAATTTAAACATTCTCGACCACGATTATTATTTTAAAATCACTGAGTATTTTATGCTGGAAGATTCGTCGTCAGTATTGAATGCTTTCAACGAAATTATAAATAATGGATTTGACGGAGAAATGTTCTTGTTGGGAATGGCGGAACATTTCAGAAATTTATTGATAAGCAAAGACGAAAAAATAGTCCTGCTATTAGAAGCGGCAGATGATATAAAAGATAAATACTTCAAACAGGCAAATCTGGTGAATGAAACGTTCCTGCTGAATGCATTGAACGTTATTAATCAATGCGACATAGAATATAAAACTGCTAAAAATAAACGACTCCATGTGGAACTGGCGTTGCTGAAAGTGTGCTTCCTCAACACACAAATAGAAAATACATTATCGGTGATTTTAGGTGAAAAAAAAAACTAAAGTCTCTTCTTCAGTTTTATAAAAATAAGAAAGAACAGATAACTGAAGGTGTTCAGCTTTTGGAAGAAAGTTTATATTTTTCAACCGTAGAAACAAGTGAAACTGACTCACATGTAAGTGAATCAATAAACACTAATATTTCTGCACAAGAAAATGAAGATAAAATAAGGCAAGATATTCTTGTTGAAGAAAATGAATCAGAAAACTCGTCACTCAGTATTCATAACTCAGCATTCATAACTACAACAAAGCCAAAACGCGAATTGCCAAAATCATCTGCTATTGGTTCTTTGTATAAAGACATTCATCAGGAAGTAGTTACTGTAAAAGATGAAAATAAGATAGAATTATCTGCAGAAAATGTGATTTCATTATGGCAGGAATTTTTAGCGGAAAATAAGGATAAATTGCAAAATGCTTTTTTAAGCGCGGCACAGGAGCAGGTTCCAGATTTAGTGGAAGACAAAATCACATTTACTGCATCCAACAATATTTCATTAGAGATGCTTCAGTTGCATAAGATGGATATTACAGCATACTTTCGTAAGAGAACCACCTCGAATACTGTTGTACCGGCTTTTATTTTGAAAAGAGATACAAGTCAGCAAAAGAACTATAAAACATCTAAAGACAGATTAAAAGAAATGATTGCTGCAAACAATTCTGTTTTGAAACTTATAGAAAAATTAGATTTAAATGAATATTAATCATTAGTCTGTTGAACTAAATAAAATTCCAGGATGTTATACACATATGAATAAGAAAACAGTAGTTATAGGAGCCAGTGCAAAACAAGACAGATACAGCAATCGTGCCGTTCGTATGCTTCAAAAAAATAATCATGAAACCATTGCGTTAGGATTTGAAAATGCATTCATTGAAAATATACCAATTCAGACTGAATGGAAACATTATGAAGATATTAATACAATATCTTTATACCTTAATCCAAACCGCCAAAAACAATATTACCAATATATTTTAAATTTAAAACCAAAACGTATTATCTTTAATCCTGGTACTGAAAATCCGGAATTGGAGCAGCTCGCATTCGATAATAATATTCAGCCGCTTGAGGCTTGTACTCTAGTATTGCTTTCTACACTCCAGTACTGATTTTAACATACCTTAAAGGTTGTTAATTAAACTTTGGCACAGTTTTTTCGTCTAAAAATGTAAATAAAAAAATATGAATAAATTTATCTTTCTTTTTTTTGTCTTCATGATATACGTATTGTCAACGGTGACAGCACAGAATAATTCCAATGCAGGAATGAAACCTGTTAAACTGCAAAAATTCACTTCTGAAAAACGCGCACAGAATGCAACAGATACATTGCAGCGCGTAGCGGCTCTGACTACTGATCAATATCAGAAAATATTAGAAATTAATCTCTCATTTTTTGATCAGAAGAAAGCAATAAGATTACAAATGAGGACTGATACGACAGCGGCGAATGATTTGTTATATAAAGCTCAGGAAAAAGAACTTGCAAAAAAGAGAAAATCTGATACAGAGAGTATACTTACTGCTGAACAAAGAATAAAATGGCAGGAATACAAGAAGCAACATATTGCAAGAATAAAACAAAATGGGAAATCAGAGAAATTCAACAACGACGATGAGCCTGATTTTATTTTTGATGGTATGTAATAAATTCTCATAATAATTTTTAAACCGTATCGTTTTACCGATACGGTTTTTTTATTCCGTTAAACTATTTGTTTTCTTATCAGTCTAATCAATATTATGATTTCTGAAAAAGATAAAATAAAGCATTTGCACGCCCGTGCCGGTTTTGGAATGACCATAAATCAATGGCAGTATGAAAATGATATTAAGAAATCTATTGATACAATATTTCAAACGAAACAATACAAGAAGTTAACTTCTGTTACTTTATCAGAAGTGGAAGCTGCTAAAGAAAAGATGAAATCCATGACGAAAGAAGATGTCAAAGATTTAAAGCAGCTTATGAAATCAAATGTATTTGAATTAAATAATTTGTGGCTAAATGAAATGATAAACAGTGAAGCACAATTGCACGAAAAAATGGCACTGTTCTGGCATGGTCATTTTGCGTGTCGCTCTGCAAATCCCTACTTCGACCAGCAATATTTAGATATTATCAGAAAAAATGCGCTCGGGAATTTTTCCGTCTTGCTAAAAGAAGTTTCTAAAACTCCCGCGATGTTACAGTTTTTAAATAATCAGCAAAACAAAAAAGATCATCCGAATGAAAATTTTGCACGTGAAGTAATGGAACTCTTTACGCTTGGCAGAGGAAACTATACAGAAGATGATGTAAAAGAAGCAGCACGTGCATTCACAGGATATGGTTTTGATAAAGCAGGAGAATTCAAATTCAAAGCGCAGCAACATGATTTTGGAGTCAAACATTTTCTGGGAAAGACAGGTAATTTCTCAGGAGAAGATATTTTACAAATTATCTCAGAGAAAAAAGAATGCGCCTATTTTATCACTAAGAAAATCTTTCATTTCTTTGTTAATGATATTAGTGATGAAACTATTATACAACAATTAGCGAATCAGTTTTATCAGTCAAATTACGATATAAAGAAGTTGATGAAAACCATCTTTTCTTCTGACTGGTTTTATGATGAAAAAAATATTGGTGTAAGAATTAAATCTCCGCTTGAATTAATAGCCGGTATGTTTCGGCTAATTCCAACAGATTTTGAAAATGCACAAAGCATTATTTTTATTCAACGAACACTTGGACAAATATTGCTGAATCCGCCAAATGTAGCGGGATGGCCTGGTGGCAGAAGCTGGATTGACAGCTCTTCATTATTGTTCAGAATGCGCTTGCCGCAAATAGTATATTATGACAAAGATTTAGATATAGAACCAAAAGAAGAGACACCTGAATCTAAAATGCAGGCGCAACACCTAAAAATGGCGGATGAGTTTGTAAAAAAAATAGCCTCTAAGAAATTAATGGCAACATCAGACTGGTCTTCTATAACAAAGTACTTTTTAAATACTGATGATGTAATTAAAGAAATATCAACAATAGTATTATCTAAGAAATCAGATGTCGTTGGATTAAAGAGTGTAGAAACAAATACGGATACATCGACCAGACAAAATGAAATAAAAAGTGCCATGATACACGTTTTATCATTGCCGGAATATCAATTGTGTTAAAAATATGATTATGCACGTCAACAGAAGAAAATTTATACAAACATCCGGACTGGCAACAGCAGCTATGTTGCTGCCCAAATTTCTAAAGGCACATCAAAAGAATGCGGAAATAAATTCTGATAAAATTTTAGTTGTTATTCAACTCACCGGAGGTAATGATGGATTGAATACCGTAGTACCCTATGAAAACGATTTATATTACAATGCGCGGCCAAATATCGCTATTCAGAAAAATGAGGTATTGAAATTAGATACACAACTTGGTTTGAATCCAAACATGAAAGGTTTCAAAAATTTATTTGATAATGGAAAGTTATGTTTGATAAATAATGTTGGTTATCCGGAACCGGACCGTTCTCATTTTCGTTCCATGGATATTTGGCATACTGCGAGCAGCAGTAATGAATACAAAACAAGCGGCTGGCTGGGCAGATATCTGGATGAACAATGCGGCAGCTGCGATAAACCTGTACAAGTACTGGAAATTGATGATACACTTAGTCTGGCATTAAAAGGAAATAATGTAAAAGGACTTGCTTTAAAAGATGCAAAACGTTTATATGGAACAACAATAGACCCGTTTATAAATCAATTGTCGAAGCAGCATGTTGTTGGCGACCATCAACATGATAATGCTGAGTATCTGTATAAAACACTTGCCGAAACTGTTTCATCAGCGGAATATATTTATAAGACATCTAAAATTTTCCAGTCAGGTTCAACCTATCCCAATCACCAGTTTGGAAAAAGCATGAAATCAATTTCCGAATTAATTGCTTCCGGCGTCAGTACCAAAGTATATTATATTTCTTTAGGAAGTTTTGATACGCATTTTAATCAGCAGAAGAGGCAAGGAGATTTACTAAAGCAATTATCAGAAACCGTAGAAATTTTTATCAATGATTTAAAAATGAATGGTCGAGCTGATGATGTTTTGCTGATGACATTTTCTGAATTTGGAAGACGTGTGGAAGAAAATGCAAGCAATGGAACAGATCATGGAACAGCTAATCAGGTTTTTTTAATTGGAAATAATCTGAAGAAAAATGGAATTTACAATAATGTACCTAATCTTAGTGATTTAGACGAAGGTGATTTGAAATTTTCTGTTGATTTCAAAAATATATACTCGACCTTATTAAGAAGGTGGCTTAATACCGATGAACAAAAAATCCTTGGAAATAAATTTAACTATATGGATTTCCTTTAGTTAAAAGAAGAAATGGTTCTCCTGATTTTAGTCGGTGGTCTTGTGCACATCTGTTGAATAATCATTTGTATTCAGCAAAAAATACTATCTATTTTTAATTCATGAAAAATCTTTCTTTACTCGTTTTATTATACTTGGTTTTTGTTTCGTTCAGTACTTTTTCACAAGACGAAATTGATATTGTAGATCCTTACGAAATAAAAGTATCCCGTTCAAAAGAAGCAGATACATTTTATTTTATACAAAATGCTACAACTCTTGCGGTTAAAGGAAAGCTGGACACATTACGCACATATGATGTTTTTTTGGAAGAACGTCCAACGCCTTTCGGGACAGCCTATATGTGTAATGGCAAAGAAGTAACGAAGCAAAAGTTTTTTGAGTATAAAAAATTCTGGAATGCTTCAGGTGCCTGTACTCCCTGTATGTTATATACATACGATGATAAGAATCAGTTAAAATACAATGCTTTTCAATATGAGGATTGTTTGTGCGGAAGCTATACAGAATATTATCCTGAAAAAATAAAAAAAGTAGAAGGACAGTTTAAAGCCAATACAAGTGGCAGCTGGGGAAATATTAAAGGCAGAAATTTATGCAATATCAGGGATGGTATCTGGACATATTATCTTGAGAATGGTGTAATATACAAGACTGAAACATATGTAGATGGAAAATTAAAAGAAGTGATGAATACTCCTGTGAGTTCAACCAAAAATAAGAAAGAAAACTCAACAACGTCTGAGCCTGATGACTCAGAATCAAAGAAAGGATTATTACAAAGAATGAAGGATAAAAACAAAGAAACTGAAAATTAAGAAGGTCTTTATTCACCTATCCATTCATTGTTTTATATCGGTTAGTGGCTTGTCGAAAGTGGCGTTTTAACCACAATTTTATTAGAAGAATAGCACTTCAATTATACGAAAAATTGACTAACGATGCACTGAATCGCCACTTTTGCCAAACCGCTGTAATATGTCGTTTTTTTCTCAATTTTTTGTTTGCGTAGTTCAAAATTAACTTATAAATTTGCATACTATAAATAGCGTCAAAGAAAATGGAATTAACTGATTTATTTGGTACAACAACGGATAAAAAGGAACATGAAAAAGCTGTTTCAGGATATAGAATTTATGATGCAGAACAAAAAAGGCGAACCGTCAGAAATGATTTGCCAAGTCTTTATCCTGATTTACCAGAAGAACAATATGATATAATTTATGCTGACCCACCATGGGATTATGGCGGTAAAATGCAGTTCGATAAAAGTGGTAAAAAGGATGTCAATCAAAATTGGGAGAATAATATTTTTATTAGTTCAGCAAACTTTAAATACCCTACAGTCAAGACAAAAGATTTAAAGAAAATTCCAATAAAGGAGATTGCAAAAGATGATTGTCTTTTGTTTATGTGGGTCACAAGTCCGCATATGGAACAAGGAATAGAGTTAGGAAAAGCTTGGGGGTTTGAATTCAGAACAGTTGCTTTTGTTTGGGATAAAATGGTTCATAATCCAGGGCAATATACTTTGTCATATTGTGAAATGTGTCTCGTGTTTAAAAGAGGCAAAATACCTACACCTAGAGGTGCAAGAAATATTAAACAACTTATTCGTGCCCCAAGAGGTGAACATAGTGAAAAACCTATTGAGGTTTTAAAGGCTATTGAACTAATGTTTCCTACACAAAAAAGAATTGAATTGTTTGCAAGGCATAAGCCCAATGGTTGGGATGTATGGGGTCTTGATGTCCGAGAAGAATTCGTTGATAAAAAATAGATTAACCTAAAAGTGGTTTGATGTATTGAATAAAATGCTCAATTAGTGGAGTTGGGTTTGTTGCGTCTCTCCACAAAAAATAATGTGCATGTTGGTCGTCATACCACAATTTAATTTCTCTGACACGACAAGGGTCTCGTGTAATGTCTCCTTGAAAAACTGTCCAAAAAGGAAGAACATCATCACCTAAGTTGCCTTTTTGTCGAAGTATTTTTTGTAAACCCGGAGTAAAAAATTTATTTGACCTTTCATGAGCATTACCCCGTCCAGCAGAACGTTCTTTCCCTTCTACCCAACCGTCTTGTCGTTTTACTTCAACATATATGGTTTTATTTGTCTCAGTATTATCAATAGCGTAATCAGGTGAAACACCATGTTTTGTCACAGGATTTGCTGGCATATATATTTCCTGTTCTTCTTGCACAGTTAAACCAACGTCAACATAGATTTTGTTAAACTCATTAGGTTTTGCTCGTATTGAATATTCGGTGTCCTCGAATAGAATTTGAAAAGTTTCAAAAAAACTCTTCTCTGCCATTCCAGCTTGCTTTCCACTATAATCTTGCCACTTCTTACGAAGTCTGTTTGCATCACTTCCCATTTTTGAAATTCATTAAATCGTTAACACTTATTTCTAATGCATTAGCAATTTTTTCAATGTTGACAAGAGTAATATTTTTTTCAGCTCTTTCTATCATACCAATATATGTTCTGTGCAAGTCAGCTTTAAAAGAAAGTTGCTCTTGAGAAAAACCTTTTTCTTTTCTGATTTCACGAACTTTTTCACCGAACTTTATTAGTATTTTACGCTTAGTTGTCATTGCTAATGTTAGTATACAAAGCTATCTTTAGTCTACAATAGCTACAACATACTACGATTATCATTTTCGTGTTTGTCAGTTAGTTCGTTTGAATATGGATTCTCGTTTTTAAATGGCAAATAACTAATTGATATCAGTTATTTTTATTTGCTGTTTGTTAAAGCGCTATCACCATAAATCATGATATTTACATTAATAAACAAATGTTAAAAAAAATGTTACTTAATGTTAAGTTAATTTGTTTACTTTGTCAACAAAATTATATGAGTATGAAGTACGTAAACAAAATTAGTATGCTTTTAGTGTTGTGCTTATGCAGCTTTTCGCTGAATGCACAAACCACTGTTAAAGGTACAGTAACAGATGGAAAAGAACCTGTTATTGGTGCCAACATTACTGTAAAAGGAACAACCGAAGGTACAGTAACAGATATCGACGGAAAATTTGATTTAACTACCAATCAGTCAACTCCATTTACGCTTGTTGTTACTATGGTTGGTATGGCAACTTCTGAAATACAGGTTGATGGAAACAAAGACGATATTAGTGTTACACTTTCTGAAGAGACCAGCTTACTGAATGATGTGGTAGTTGCTGCATCACGTGTTGAAGAAAAAATTCTGGAATCTCCGGTAACTATTGAAAAGATGGACCAGAAAGCAATTAAGACAGCATCTTCTTCAGACTACTACGATGATTTAGCAAAATTAAAAGGGGTACAAACCATTAATGGTTCAATGACCTTTACCGCAGTAAACACTCGTGGTTTCGGTGGTATCTCCAATACACGTTTTGTTCAGTTAATGGATGGTATGGACAACGCAGCGCCATTATTAAACTTTCCAACGGGTAACGTTGTAGGTATTGGTGAATTAGATATTAATAATGTGGAATTAGTGCCTGGTGCTGCTTCAGCATTATATGGTCCAAATGCCTTCAATGGTATTTTATTAATGAATTCAAAAAATCCATTTGAACAACCTGGTGTGAGTTTTCAGGTGAAAGGTGGCTTTGCACAGGCTAATAACGGATACGGTGTTAAACCAATGGGTACGGCAGCATTGAGAGTTGCACATGCTTTCAAATGCAAAAAAACAGGTCAGGATTACTTAGCATTAAAAGCGAACTTCAGTATTTTTCAAGGTACTGACTGGTATGCAAATGATTATACAACAGACAGAAACTTAGGTACAGGTGATAATGTAGGCAATCCAAACTTCGACGGATTAAATACTTATGGTGATGAAACACAGATAGCTATTCCATACCCGGCTGTAAGAGGCTCTTTAGTTAAAGGAGCAACTTTTAAGGCAGTATATGCTCAGGTTTATGCAGCACAAATTCAGGGTGGTGCAACGCCTGCACAGGCAAATGCTGCAGCAACGGCAACTGCTAATGCACTTGCCAATAATCCACAATCTCCGCAATATAAAGGTGTTCAATCAAAAGTGGACTCTATCAGTTCATTACTTTCTTTAGATTTAAGAAGAACAGGTATAACGGAAGACCAGTTACTGGATAATCACAAAGCACAATCTATTAAAGGAGACTTTGGCGTGTACTTCCGTCCGTTTAAAGATAAATCATATGAGTTTTCATACAACTACAGAGTTGGATACGGTAACAGTGTTTATCAGGGAAGTGAGCGATATGCATTGAGAAATTTTATACAGCAATTTCACAAGGCTGAAATTAAAGGTAAAGACTTTTTTATCCGTTCTTATATGTCTCAAACTAAAGACGGAGATTCTTATAATATGACAGCTTTAGGTGCTTACTCCAATGAAGCAGCAATACAAAGCCAAATTAAAGATGCAAATGGAAATACAATTGGGGGTTGGGTTCCGACTTATTTAGCAGCCTATACTGGTCCGCTGATTCAGCAGGCTTTAACAACTTCAGCTGCCAGTGTGTTGGCAAATGCCGCAGCATTAACATCCGTTGCACACGATTCTGCAAGAGCGATTGCTGACAGACCATGGACTTCATTATCATCTGCACAACAACAAGCAATTATTGAAGGTGTTCGTACAGGCTTATTCCAGAGAGGTGGTGCAGGATTTATCGACAATTCCCGCTTATTCCATACGGAAGCAATGATAGATTTATCACGTTGGACTAAAAAAGCATTGGATATTCAAATTGGTGGTAACCACAGAATGTATAGTTTATCTACTCAGGGAACTGTATTTAATGAAGATCCGGATGGAACTGGTACTTACAAAAGAATTAAAATTCAGGAGTATGGTGCTTTTGTGCAATTACAACGTAAGTTCTACAAAGATATGTTTAAAATTCAGGCTTCTGTTCGTATAGATAAAAACCAGAATTTTAAATTAATCGTTTCTCCACGTGCGGCATTGGTTGTTACGCTGGGTAAAGATAGAAACCATAATATTCGTGCTTCTTATCAGACAGGTTTCAGAAATCCGGATTCACAGGCACAGTACATTTATTTCTCGACAACAAATATTTTATTAGGAGGTACTAAAGAAAATGCAGAACGTTACGGAATCTACAACGGCGGTGCTATCACCAAGACGTCTTATGATGCGTTTATTGCATCTTTCTTGGCCGGTGCTCCTGATATTACTTTATTAAAAGATGCTAATTTTGACTATATTAAGCCTGAACAATTGCAGGTGGTAGAATTAGGATACAAATCAGTTATGTTCAAAAAACTGATTATTGATGTAAACGGATATTTCAATATTTATAAAGATTTTATTACACAAATCACCGTAGTTAGTAAAGACAGTACAAGACATAAGGGGGTATTGCTTCCTGGTTTTGCACAGGTATTGGCAGGTCAGTCTCAGTCTGCAACTACATGGAGACCATACGTAAATATTCCGGGAAAAACATATTCTTATGGTGCTGGTATTGGTATCGGATATGTATTGCCTAAAAACATCTTAGTTCGTGCAAGCTATAACTACATGGACTTTAAAGTAAAAGGTGGCCAACCTGAAATTGGAACAGTTAACGATTTAGGATTTAATGCTTCTAAACATCAGATGTATGTGGGTATTGCTGGCGATAAAGTTTGGAAAGGTTTAGGATTTGGTGTTGATTACAGATGGCAATCTTCAATAGCATGGAGTTCCGATTTTGCAGATGGTACTGTGAAAGCACGCGGTATGTTAGATGCTAATCTTAGCTACTTTGTTGAAAAAGCATATACGACTTTTAAAGTAGGTGCTACAAATATTGCAGGTCCATTATACAGAACAAACGTAGGTGGTCCGTTTATTGGCAGAACATTCTATGCTTCGATTACATTTGACCAAAACAAATTGTGGAAAGAACATCATAGCGAAGTAACTGGCGCTAAAGAATTTTAAGAAAGTCAGGTTACATAAATTTCTAAAGTCCCGAATTATTCGGGACTTTTTTTGTTTATGCACTTGGGTGAATATCCGCCAATAGTTTATTGTTTCTGTTTTTATAAATTTACATGTAGTGATAACACCGTCTTTTAATAAAAGAAAAATTAAGTATTACAGGCTTGTTTGGTTTAAGCATGATTTACCGGCAGGGCTTACAGTATTTTTAGTTGCACTTCCTTTGTGTTTGGGAATTGCATTAGCATCAGGTGCACCTTTGTATGCTGGTATTTTATCAGGGGTTATAGGTGGAGTCGTAGTCTCATTTATCAGTGGTTCTAATTTAGGTGTTTCGGGCCCTGCCGCCGGTTTATCTACTGTAGTTGCTGCCTCTATAGTTTCTTTAGGTGATTACCGTACATTTTTAGTAGCTGTTGTTTTTGCAGGAATCATTCAGGTACTCTTAGGAGTTTTTAAATTAGGAACCATCTCCAATTACTTCCCATCTTCTGTAATTAAAGGAATGCTGGCTGCTATAGGTATTATATTAATTTCTAAACAAATACCGTTGATTCTCGGTTATGACAAACCTGATTTTTGGACCAGCGGATTTATTTCATTACTATCCGCTAAGCATTTTTTAGGAAATATTACTGAATTTAAATCGCATATAACAGTTGGTGTAATGATTATTTCATTTCTTTCTATAATTTTTTTAATTGTTGCCCAACAATCAAAAATTAAAAGAAGACTAGGAATGATTCCTGTTTCACTGTTAGTAGTTATTATGGGTGTTCTTCTCAATTTTTTGTTTAAAAAATTTATCCCGGCATATACGTTAGATAAAAATCAATTAGTGACTATTCCTTCTTCTTTGTTTTCTTCTATTCAATTTCCTGATTTTAATGCTGCATTCTACCATCCTGATATATTGCTAATCTCTTTCGAAATTGCCATGCTGGCGAGCCTCGAAACATTATTATCTGTGGAAGCTATTGATAAGCTGGATAATCAAAACAGGATTACACCAGTAAACAGGGAATTAATTGCGCAGGGAATAGGAAATATGTGCTGCGGTTTATTAGGTGGTATTCCAATAACATCGGTAATTGTCAGAGGTTCTGCAAATATTGATGCGGGGGCTAAAACAAAGCTGGCAGCATTTACACATGGTTTATTTTTGCTCTTAGCAGTGCTTACGATTCCTTTCATCATTAATCTAATCCCTTATGCAAGTTTAGCTGCTATTTTACTAGTAACAGGATTTAATTTAACACGACCGAAATTAATAAAGAGCATGTATAATTTGGGATGGAAACAATTCCTGCCGTTTATTGTAACGATAGTGGTTATTTTATTAACGGATTTATTAATAGGCGTTGCCATTGGATTGCTGGTTTCCATGTATTATATTATTCAGAATAATTTGCAGGAAGACTTTGAGATCACAAAAAAAATGGAGCACTACTTAGAGCATTATACTATCAAATTAAATTCAAATGTAACGTTTTTGAATAAAGTAAAACTAAGAGATGCATTAGACAAAATTCCTGAATATGCAATTCTTAGCATTAATGGTAGCGATTGTAATTTTGTAGATTATGATGTACTCGAAATTATTTCGGAGTTTAAAGGAAAGGCTCATAAAAAACATATAGAAATGCGTCTGGAAGGAATAGAGACTGTTGAGACTGTTGCAGTACATTAATTAGTATGCCATCTCATCTATTTTATGATTAACCGGTTCAATAATATGTGCATTCATCTTGTTTATTTTTTGCAAGATTTCCATTGCCACTTCCAGACTTTTTAACCCATCTAATGCCGTTACTCTTGGTTCGGTATTAAAGATTAAACTTTCTGCAAAGCTATTTAACTCTTCTTTCAGAGCATCATACTCTTCGGGTACCAGGGTTTCGGAATTAAGGTATCTCGTGTTATCCTGCAATCGCATGGGAATAGAGTTGTGTTTGGCTGTTTCCGATAATTTAAGCACTTCAGTTTCTCTGTGCAGGAAATCCAGGGTAATGTGATTGTCTTTCTGAAAGAAAAGCATCTTACGCATTTTTTGTACAGATGTCCTGCTTGCTGTAAGGTTTGCCACACAACCATTGTCAAATTCAATCCGTGCATTGGCAATATCTATCTGATCAGATAAAACAGAAACACCACTGGCATTTATACTTTTTATATTGGCTTTCACTACTGATAAAACTATATCTATATCATGTATCATTACATCCAAGACTACTGAATCGCTTGTTCGTTTGGCATCAAAATGTGATAAACGGTGAGCTTCTATAAACATAGGATTTAACTCTAAGTCCCTTAAAGCTAAAAAGGCCGGATTAAAACGTTCAATATGGCCCACCTGAAACTTAATGCCTGCTTCTCTCACCAGTTCTACCAGTTTTTTTGCTTCCTCAAAGTTATTGGAGATAGGTTTGTCAATAAATACATGTTTACCATGTCTGATGGCTTTCTCAGCATAGTAAAAATGAGAACTGGCAGGAGTCATAATATCAACGGCATCGCATTTGCTGATGAGTTCATCTACATCTGAAAAACAGTTTACTGAATAATCTTCCTGAATGCGTTGTAGTTTGGCTGCATCGGCGTCAAAACAACCTGCTACCTTAAAATAGTCAGATTCCATCAGCTTTTCCAAATGCTGTGAACCTAATCTTCCTATTCCGATGATACCTATTTTTATCATAGTTACCTTAAAAATAGTTTGCTATTTGATTGTATCACAATTAATTAATCCACCAAATGTGTATTAACATGAAAATTAAAAAACATAGACACATAGCTTAATTGCCAGAAATAAGGTTTTACAGGAAACTATAGGAAGAAGCAAAGCTTCTCTCTATGATTTTCTTATCTTCCATATTGAATAGCAATGACTGTTTTGATTTAATAATAAATCTATGTGCCTATGTGGTTAAAAATGTCTTTATTCTGATAGAATCCGTATTTTTGCACCGTGGTAATCGATAAAAAAATAGCATTTCACACGTTAGGTTGTAAACTCAATTTCTCAGAAACTTCGGCAATTGCCCGTCAAATGCAGGAGCGTGGTTTCTCTACTGTTGATTTTGATGAACCTTCTGATATATATGTTATAAATACTTGCTCTGTTACTGAACAGGCAGATACCAAGTGCCGGAATATAGTGCGAAAAGCGATGAAACAAAACCCGGATGCCTATGTGGTAGTGGTGGGTTGTTATGCGCAGTTAAAACCTAAAGAAATTGCATCCATCAAAGGTGTCGATTTGGTTTTGGGTGCTTCAGAGAAATTCAAATTACCGGAAATTATTACAGATTTAACTAAAAATCCATGCGGTCAAGTATTGGCTTCTGAAATATCAAATGCTAACTTTTTTGTAGATGCCTATTCTGTTGGTGACAGAACCCGTTCTTTCTTAAAAATACAAGATGGCTGCGATTATAAATGTTCATTTTGTACCATTCCGTTAGCGAGAGGAAAAAGCAGAAGCGATACACCGGAAAATATTGTAAAAAATGCAAAAGAGCTGGCAGCAAAAGGTGTAAAAGAAATTGTATTAACCGGAGTGAATACAGGTGATTACGGAAAAGGTATTGAGGGAAATTATAATTTTTTTGATATAGTAAAATTATTAGATGATGTAGAAGGTATTGAACGTTTTCGTATTTCTTCTATAGAACCGAATTTACTGACGGATGAAATTATAGAATTTGTAGCACGCAGTAAACGTTTCATGCCTCATTTTCATATTCCGTTACAAAGTGGTAGTGATAAGATGCTGAAGTTGATGCAACGCAGATACAAAAGTGAATTGTATAAAAGTCGCGTTGAAAAGATAAAACATGAAATGCCTCATGCCTGTATTGGTGTGGATGTGATTGTCGGATTCCCTTCAGAAACAGACGATGATTTTTTAGATACATATAATTTTGTCAATACGCTGGATATTTCTTACCTGCATGTCTTTACATATTCAGAAAGGCAAAACACTAAAGCGATAGAAATTGAAGATGTAGTGCCCATGAGTATTCGTAATGAACGAAATGCAATGTTGCGTACACTCAGTGAAAAGAAAAAAAGATTCTTTTATCAGCAATTTTTGGGACAAACATCGATTGCATTATTAGAGCAGGAACGAAACGGAGATTATATGAATGGCTTCACTGATAATTATATTAAAGTGACATTGCCATACAATCCTGATAATGTAAATCAAATAGTGTCTGTACGGTTGAATGATTTTGATGATGCAGGAAATGTGAAAGCATCGTTGCTGTAAATTTTATCTCTTTAAGCCTTTAAGGAACAACTTACTATCCAATAATATTTTAGCTGAATGTAATTTATATCAGTAGCTATAAGCGAAAGCTTTTCTAACAGAAATTCTTTTGTTGGAAAGTTTTTTAGAACCAAGTGTGATGTGCCGTCTTCAAGTCTTCTTGTTTGATAAGTATTACCATGTTCATCAATCTTTGTAATTCCGTCTTTATCATGTATAGTTCCATCAACCGGATTACTATCTATAAAGACGAATGTTCCATTATTCGTAATAAAATATTTTAATGTATTTAGAAATCTGTCAATATCTTGTAATAATATATGGCTCCAAATAAAGCCGCCAAATAAACCCTGATATTTTTTATCGGTATTCAGATGGTACATATCTATAACACTAAACTTTATACTTTTTTTGCTTCGCATTTTTATTGCAATATCTACAACACTTTTATTAATGTCAGTTGCAAAAACTGAGGTTGCAGTTTTTGCAATTTGTTCTGTCCAGTATCCGGTGCCGCAGGCTATTTCCAGTACTGTTTTGTCTAAAAAAATATGTTGAAAATAGTCAGCAGCTGTTTTTAAATCATCTTGTTCATCAGGATTATGATATACCTTTTCGTATTCTTTAGCTCTGTTGTTGTAATATGTCGTTAAGTTACTATTCATTACAAGAATCTTATGCTTAGAAAGATGACATGATTTTTTATTTGAGTGCCTGCTCAAAATCTGCAATAATATCTTCTATGTTTTCCAGGCCTACAGAACAACGAATCAATCCGTCTGTAATACCATGTTGCAAACGTTGTTCTTTCGGTACATTTACATGACTGGTAGAAGCAGAGTGCGTCACCAAAGTATCAGCAGTTCCTAAGGAAGCAGTCAGTGTACAGAATTTAATCGCACGCATAAAATTCATACCCGCATTCAATCCATCTTTTAATTCAAAACTCAGCATTCCGCTAAAACCGCTCATCTGGTCTTTAGCCAATATGTGGTCTTCATGGCTCTCCAAGCCTAAATAATTTACTTTTGAAACTTTTGGATGCCTTGATAGAAATTCTGCTAAAGCTTTAGCATTTTTCTGGTGTTGTTCCATACGCAAGGGTAATGTTTTTACACCATTATTTAATAAGAATGCTTCAAACGGAGAACAAATTCCACCTAACATTTTTTGGATACCATATATTTTCTTATATGTTTCTTCATCCATTTTTCCAACTAAAACACCTGAAGTTCCGGTACCATGACCATTCAAAAATTTTGTAGAAGAATGTACGACAAAATCAATTCCGAATTTTAATGGTTGTTGTATATAAGGTGTTGCAAATGTATTATCAACAACAGTTTTAATGCCTTGATTTTGTGCAATAGCAGCTAATCCATCCAAATCATAACAAGCAAGTGTAGGATTTGCGGGTGTTTCGATGTATAGTAACTTTATTTTCTCATCATTGATAATTGCATCTTCAACAAAATTTAAATCTTTTAAGTCTGCATAAATCGTTTCTATGCCAAAATCTTTTAAGATTGAAATCAGTAACTCGTTTGTTGTACCGTATAAATTCCCTTGAGTAATAACTTTATCACCCGTTTTTACATTTGCAATAATTGATGCTGCAATAGCAGCCATACCTGAAGCGAATAGCATGCCTTTTATATCGCTCTCATTCTCACTGTCACTCTTGAATCCGTAGGATTCAAGCATTGCGATTTTATCTGCAACAAAACCTACTGTCGGATTTCCTAAACGGGAGTAAGTATAAACATCCTTGTTTTTACCGCCACTTTTAAAAAAATCAAAAGCTGCATCTAAATCACTATAGGTGAAAGTAGATGTAGCATAAATAGGTGGTATGTGTGCGGAAAGTCCATCTATTACCGGATCTTTTACGCAAATGGAATGAAATCCTTTTTTAAAATCTGTATTCATGTATCAAAAATAGAAATAAATACGCTTTAGAATATTATCCTAAAGCGTATTTAATGTAATTAATAAAAGTTTTTTGACTATTTATTGTCTTTAAAATTAAACAACACCTTTCCATACAAGAACATACCTCCAAAGCCCATTTGTGCTGCATCCCACATGCCACCACTTTCACTCCATCCCATATCATGTGCTGTAGGATAGGCATCTAAGAGATTATTACTGCCAAAGACTAAAGAAACATTTTTACAAACATCATACGCCATAGACAAATCTAATGTTACTCTTGGTTTGTACACATCTGTAATGGCAGCATTATAGGCAGCCATATCACCGGCAGCTAATGCTGCATCTGCAATATCACCATCACCATATGCTCTGTAGTTTATTAGTTCCACTTTGTCGAAGAAGTTAATGCGTGGTTGTATGCTGAAATTACCCACCTTGTACTCCAATGCTAAATTGAATTTAGAACGTGGTGCTGAAGCTAATAAGAATCCTTTATCACGAATACCAAAATAAGTATCCTCTTTACCTGCTAATAAATCACTTGTTTTAATTTTGCCTAATAACATCTTGTTATAATTTCCGGCAAACGTAATATTTAAACTGTGTTTTTTCCACGCATGATTATATGCAATTACTAAATCTACACCAAATGTTTTCGTATCTAATGCATTGGTGAAAAACTGTGCTGCTCCTACATTTAAAGCACTTAAAGCAGGACCTATATCAGGATCATCAGCAGAAAATGCGCCGGTTAATACAATTCTGTCTTTAATTCCAACATAATAACCATCCGCTGTAATACTTAAACCATCTACAGGTCTTGCAGTAAAACCAAAACTTCCGTTCAATGATTTTTCCTGTTTTAAAGATGGAATGCCTAATGCTTTTACAATATCACTTTTATTGTTTGCAATTACTTTATCAATGATTGTTCCTGCTACAACATCAGTAAAAGTAGACTGGAAATAAATTTGTGCTAATGATGGAGCTCTGAAACCTGAACTTACAGAACCACGTAAGGTGAATTTATCTCCGAATTTATAACGAGTTGCAAACTTGAAATTTACAGTGTGCCCAAAATCATTATAGTATTCATATCTGATTGCTCCGGCGATAAGGAAAGATTTAGTAACATCTAATTCTACGTCAGTATATAAACCAACAGTATGCCTGTTCTCATTAACTTCATCAGTGGGTCTGAAGCCCGGAAATCCTTGTGAACCACCCGGGCGATAGGTAATATCAAAACCTGTGAAATCCCCCTGGTCATCAAACAGAGAGTCTCTGCTGAATTCAATAGGACCGTATGTTTTCCAGCTTGCTTCTTCACCTGCAAATATCTGATAATTTTCTAATCGATATTCTGTGCCGGCTGCAAAGTTCAATCCTTTTAAAACCTTTTCAAAATTTTTAGTTACCCCCAAGTTTACAGTATTTTGAATAAACTGAAATCCGCCGTCATCAAAACTAGTAGGAGAGGCATCTTCTAAAGAAGCATTTAAAGTACCATCACCGAAGTAGTGCATTCTGTTAATGCCAAATGTATTGGATAAATCCAATTCCCATGTTTTAATTTTTCCTTTAGCACCTAAAGAATAATTTCCATCGTAAATTTTAGACTGAATATGCGGATCAAATCCGTCAGGGTAAATGGAGGTTACATTTCGGGAGCTTTCCGCATCTCTGGTATAAGCAAATGCATCCGTATTTCTGAAGTTGAATCCTCCAAAAGAATAAATACTCCACTTATCGGTAATACCAAAGCTTGAATTTAAATAAATACTCGGGCCATAGTTGGAAGCCTCACCAAATTTTTTTCTGTAATCATCCGGAAACAGATCAGTGTTATTTGGTCTGAATGTTTTCTTTTTTGAGAGCACATCGATTGTGAAGTTTACAAAACTGTTTTTGCAAGGTTTCCATCCATAATTAATATTGATATTAGTCGTAATACCGTCATTTAATCGTGGCAATACTTTAATACCGTTTATTTTATTGGTTGGTCCATAACCGGTAACATTGGCACCTACAGTTATGCCGCCCGTAAACTCATTTGGGTTTGATTTTAATACAATATTCATTACTCCGGCAATGGCGTCTGAACCATATTGTGCAGAAGCACCGTCTCTCAGTACTTCAATTCTTTCAATGGCAGATGCAGGAATAGTATTTAAATCCGTTCCTGTATTTCCTCTGCCTCTGGTTCCGTAAAGATTAATCAATGAAGTTTGATGTAATCTCTTTCCGTTTATTAAAACAAGAGTTTGGTCAGGCCCTAACCCTCTTAAGGTTGCAGGGTCAATATGATCAGCACCATCAGCGCCCGATTGTTTATTTGAATTAAAAGAAGGAGCAACATATTGCAGTAATTGATTTACATCTGTCTGGCCCATAAGTTTAGTCATTTGCTTAACTTGTATGATATCTATCGGAACAGCTGTTTCTATTGCAGTTCTTTTTAAGCTACGCGTACCTACTACCACTACATCATTCAGATTAACCGGAGTTTCAATGAGAATAATATCAATATTCTCATTTGTCGTAGCCTCTTTTTCCAATGTATTGAAGCCGACATAACTTATAATCAGTGTTCCGGATGTTTGTTCTGTTGCAAAAGAGAATAAACCTTCTAAATCTGTTGTTGCACCAAGGCTTGTCCCTTTGAGTTGCACAGAAGCACCAATTACAGGTTGACCATTTGCATCATTTACCTTTCCTTTAAAAAGATTGTTTTCAGCAGCAAATAAATAAACCGGAAATAAAAGAGTGAGGATAAATAAATTAATACGTGTTTTCATATGCTTTGGTTTATGGGTGATTTTGATTATAAATATGAATAATAAATCATTCATTTCAAAATATTGTGAAAAAAAGTAGTAAACATATACACAATACATTTGTGCTTTTTACCGAATACTAAGTAATCTGTACCGCTTAATAAGTATATAATTTGTGTTTCTGCTAAAGAGCTAGATTCACAGTACAAAAACCATAAAATTTTGTACTGCTGTTGAGAAACAACTTATTTTGTAAAGACTGGTTAGTTATTAATTTAACGGAGAACGGCTGAGTACCGTTCTTTTTTTATTCTGAAATTTAAGTCAATAAATTAGAGATTAGGGTTGAATAGTAAACGTTCACCTTTTTTATTTTCATTAAATATTCCATTGTCATAAACTAAATGTCCGTTCACAAAAGTTTGTTTTACTTTTCCCTGAAAGATATGTTCCTCCAATGGACTCCAGTTGCATTTGTATAAAATATTTTCTTTAGAAACTTGCCAGGTTTCATTTATATCTACGATGGCTACATCAGCAAAAAAGCCTTCTTTTAAATAACCTCGTCTTTCAATGCGAAAACAATCCGCAGGAGCGTGACACATTTTTTCTATAATTTTTTCTAAAGAGATTTTACCTTGCTGATAAAACATCAGCATTATGTTTAAACTATGCTGTACCAAAGGCAATCCGGATGGCGCTTTTAGATAAGGATTGTTTTTTTCTTCAATTGTATGTGGTGCATGGTCAGTTGCTACTACGTCTAATCTGTCATCCAATAAAGCAGCCAGTAAAGCTTCTTTGTCACTTTTATATTTAATTGCAGGATTGCATTTAATTTTACTGCCAAGCGAGGCATAGTCTCTTTCGTCAAAATATAAATGATGTACACAAACCTCAGCGGTTATGCGTTTTTCTTTTAAAGGAATCTGATTGGTAAATAAGGAAAGTTCTTTTTCAGTAGAAATGTGAAAAACATGTAAACGGGAATTGTGTTTCTTTGCTAAATCAACCGCTAATGCTGAAGATATATAACAAGCCTCATCATCGCGAATTACGGGATGGTAATTCATTGGAATATTCTCACCGAATAGTGCTTTGTATTTTTCTGTATTGGTTTTGATGGTGTGTTCGTCTTCACAATGCGTAACAATAATTCCATTTAAATTGGCAAAAATTTTGGACAAAACATGCTCATCATCTACGAGCATATTTCCGGTAGATGAACCCATAAAAATTTTCAATGCGCCCACTTTGCTAAAATCTGTACGCATCACCTCATCATAATTATCATTGGAGGTACCCATGAAGAAAGTATAATTCGCTAAAGATGTTTGCGCCGCAATTTGATACTTTTGTTCTAATAATTCCTGTGTTAAAGCAGCGGGATTAGTATTGGGCTGTTCCATAAATGAAGTAACGCCACCGGCAACTGCTGCTTTACTCTCACTATAAATACTGGCTTTATGAGTTAAACCGGGCTCACGAAAATGCACCTGATCATCAATGATGCCAGGAATAACATATTTCCCCGCAGCATCAATTACAGTTGCAGCAGTATCAGAAATATCTTTATCAATTTTAGTGATTAAATTATCTTCTATTAATATATCCAGCGCAACAATTTTTCCTTCGTTGATTATTTTGCCATTTTTGATTAAATATTTCATCGCTATGCTTTTACTCTTCCAACTTTATGTCCGGCAACGGCATAATACAAGATGTACAGATATGCAGGAATCATCATTAAATATGCTAGTTGTTTATCATTTATAATTTCTGAAATTTTTCCATATAATGGTGGTAAGATAGCACCACCTACAATTCCCATAATCAATAAGGCAGAACCTGTTTTGGTAAATTTTCCTAAACCATCAATTGCTAAAGGCCAGATTGCAGGCCACATAACAGCATTAGAAAATCCCAACAGCATAAAACAAGCGACAGCAGTTTTACCTGTTGTAAATACAGACAATATAACTAATAACATACTTAAAATGGTTAACCAAAACATGGCTTTTTGCTGTGAAATATATTTTGGTATCGCTACAATATTAAATATGTATCCAATAAGCAATGAGTATCCTACAAATGTTGCAAAATTTTTGGCTGCATGTGGATTTGGAAATGGAATATAGTATTGAGTATTAAAAATAAAAATTTTCAAGTCTGGCAAATCTAATTTGTATCCTAAGTGCTCACCAAATCCAGCAAAAGTATCATAATTAATTACTTCAACACCAACATAAAAAAATATTGCAAATACACCTAAAAGTAAATGTGGAAAATCAAATACATTTGTTTTTACATCTATTGTTTTACCTTTATTTAAAATCAAATAAAATATAATTAATTGTATAGGTACAAATATTAATAGAATAGATAAGTCGTTTATTGGAGCATTTCGTGCTGCTCTAAAGAAGAAGTAAAATATACCATCAAGCAATAAAATATACATTAATAATAATGTCGGATTTAGTTTACTAAATTCATTCTTATTGATATTTTCTTCTTCTTTTATTTCAGGCATCTTCACAAAGAAAATAGCTATAGCTAATATAACAAGAGCAATTGCTAGAAAAGTATAAGGTTGTATTACACGTGCGGCAAGATTGTCTAATTCAAGAGCTTTGTCAGCCGGATTTAAAGTGAGTAACTTTGCTTTTATCTCATCTGCATTTTTTAAAGCAATAGAACCTAAAACATATATAGCACAAATGCCTGCAATTTTATTGCAAATTCCCATAATAGAAATACGCTGTGCGGCACTTTCAATAGGTCCTAATACAGTGACAAATGGATTTGCAGCGGTTTGCAATAATGCCAAACCTGTACCAATAATAAATAATCCAAGTAAAAATAAATTATAAGTTCGTGTTTGTGCTGCCGGAATAAAAATTATTGCGCCAATAGCCATAATAAATAATCCCAATGACATGCCATTCTTGAATCCCGTTTTTTTGAGAATCATGGAAGATGGAATTGCCATAATAAAATATGCAGCAAAAAAGGCAGTAGCCACATAATATGATTGTGTACTGGTTAGTTCACATGCAATTTTCAAATAAGGAATAAGTGTACCATTCGCCCATGTTATAAACCCGAATATAAAAAACAAAACACCAATAATGGCGATTTGATAACTTACGGAAATTTTTTTATCTTCTGACATATACTTGTTTTTTGTGATGTAATATCAAATATACAAAACCACTTCGGAGTTCATGTCGAAAGTTATCAAGAGGATGTTTGGTAAAAATGTTTGATTTTAATGCCATTTCCTTATATTTACCGTCTGTAATGCCTCCTGAAATGAGAAAACAACTTATTGCCTTCACTTTATTACTTATTCCATTTTTATTATCTGCGCAAGGTACTTATATACCTATTGGCTCGGAGACTAATTCATATCTGCAGCGTTTGGAAATAAAAACAGGGTTGGTAAAGGGATTCCATACTTCTAACAGGCCTTACGACCGAAAAATGGCAGTGGATTATATCAATAGTATTGATACATTAAGTGATATGGATTTGGATGATTTGTCCAAAATGGATAAAGAGAACATTAATTATATCTATAAGGATAATTTTGAATTTGATGATGACCATATAGAACTGACGGATAATCCAAAGTTGAAGTTTCTATATAAACATCCCGCACATTTGATTAGTGCCAAAGTACCACACTTTGCTTTCTCTGTTGATCCGGCAATACAGATTCGTTTGGGAGGCTCATTGACAGATGAAGCCACTAAAAAAGATAAATTCAGGTATCTAACATCAAAAGGATTTGAAATCCGAGGTCAGGTAGATGATGTGTTTGGTTTTTACGCGTTGTTTTTATCAGAACAGGGAAATTTTCCAAATTATGTACAGAATTATATTCGTCAATCACAAACACCGCCTGGTGCAGGTTACTGGAAAGAATATAAACGTGGTGGTTATGATTATTTCCTTGCAAAAGGATATGTTACGATTACTCCGACCAAACATTTTCATATGCAATTCGGATATGATAATAATTTTATTGGCGATGGTATTCGTTCTATGTTCTTATCTGATTTTGGTGCTAATTATTTATTTCTGAAACTGAATACCAATGTTTGGAAATTTAATTATCAGAATATTTTTGCAGAGCTAACTAAATATTATCCTCGCGGTGGCGACCGTTTGCTTACTAAAAAATACATGGCGATGCATCATTTGAGTATTAACGTTACAAAAAACGTAAATATCGGTGTATTTGAAAGTGTTATGTTTAGAAGAGAAAATACATTTGAACTACAATACTTAAATCCTATTATTTTCTATCGTTCCATCGAACAAGCACTAGGTTCTCCAGATAATGCGTTTATCGGGTTTGATTTTAAAGTAAATATTCCGAAACATGTACAAATCTACAGTCAGTTTTTGTTAGATGAATTTAATTTTAAAAAGGAATTCAGCACTCCGGGTAAAAGCAAAATTTACAGTTTGTTTCATCCGAGAAAATGGTGGGGAAATAAATTTGCCGCTCAATTGGGTATTAAGTATATCGATGCTTTTGGTGTAGATCATTTAGATTTACAATTTGAAGCTAATATTGCACGACCATATACGTATTCCCACTATGATACCATTACATCGTGGACACACTATAACCAGCCACTAGCGCATCCGCTTGGCGCAAATTTCAAAGAAATTATATTTCAGGTGAAATATCAGCCAAAACAAAATCTATATTTTTCTTCCCGCTTTATATATGATAACAAGGGCGAAGATAATGACAGCACAAACTGGGGAGGTAACCCGTTAAAAGTGTATGGTACATTTGAACGTGAGTTTGGGAATACTACAGGACAAGGTGTAAGAGCAAGAACTTTTTATGTCGATTTTGTTGCAACATACGAACCATGGCATAATGTTTTTGTGGATCTTACTTACGTTTATCGTAAAAAGAAAAGTGATGATATGGCACGAAATATGCAAACTCATTTCCTTAATTTAAGTTTGCGTTGGAGTATACCTTACAGAAGGTACGATTTCTAATTCTCTAGTCCATAATAATCGGAAACTCCATATGTATTCTGTAGTTCCGTGCGTTTATCATATTATTCTGAAACTTACCGTTCAGTAAGTCAATAACTGCAATTACCGATTTTATATGTTCATTATTTAAATCAGTACCGATATTTGTATGTTGTATTCTTATTTGAGTTTCATTTATAGAGGGAATAACATAGACACTGATACTTACTTGTGTTGGTTTTGTTTCTGAAAAATAATCGACAAAATATTTAAGTAAATCATAAATCAGTTGCTGTGATACAAATGATAAGTTTTCCGGTATATTAAAATTGTAGTTTAAGTCAATATTTTGCTGCTGCCTGAAGAGTTCTAGCATATCTTTTACAGCAATTTGTACGCCGAATTTCTTTAATGTAGGCGGTAGCAGTGTGTGCGAGAACGTACGAATATTCGTACAGATAGTATCTATATCTCTTGTAAGATTTTTTAAATTAGCTTCGTCTTTTTTGTCTGTAACTTTTAAGGAGGACATTTTCATTTTTATCGCAGACATCATAATACCAATGCCGTCGTGAAGTTCCCTGCCAACACGTGTGCGTTCATTTTGCTGACCCTGTATTAAAGAGAAATTGTTGTAAGAATTGATAATACTCATCTCTTTTTTTAGCTTTTCATTTTCTTTTATTATTTGTAATACGCGATATACAGTAGAGATGCATATAATAGTGGCAATAATGAATGCATTGCTGTACATATAAATCTGTCCGATGTAAACCCCAAAAATATCACTTCCGAATTCAGGCTGAGGATAAAATAGAAAGAAAGAGAATGAAATAAAATACAATAAAGTAAATAACACCAACGAGCGTTCATTGATATTAAAATAGACAAAGATAAATGTTATAATAACGGTGCTCAGACACACAATGGCAAAAATATTCTGTATAACAATAAACGTTTTTTGTGCAGGAGCACTCAGTAATCCTACAAGTAAAGAAACAAAAATCAATACAATACCGAACAAAATGAAGTAACGCAGTATATTTTGCAACGTCGGAAGGTTTATTCTGCTTTTTATAAAACCTCTTAAAAATAGGATAGAGGTGATTAGGTAAATAGATAACATTATCTTCTTAAGAAATAAATCAACAGCAGGATAGTCAGGCCAGAGTAATTCATATCCTAAATTATTTTTTACAAATAAATACACAATACCGGCAATAAGATAAAGCAGGTAGTAATAATAATTTCGAACATTCAGCAAATAGGTAATGAGGAAACATATAAAAGTATAGAGTATAAGAATGCCGTAAAACACACCTCGGGTTAGCTCGAGTGCCTGGGTTCTGGTTATTTTTGCGTCTTTTTTCCAGATTAACATTTCGGGTTTAAAATAATTATGAATGTCTTCTTTGTGGAACCGGAATAAAATGTGGTTTGCTGAATTTTTATTAACGGAAAACGGGAAAAGAATGTTTCGGTCGTAATAGATACGCTGGCTTAATTTCTTGGAATCAAAAGTGTAATTTTTTAGAATTTGATTTCCTTCAATTTGCTGTATTTTTATTTTTTCAATTTGTTGAATCGGAATCTCAATAAATATTTCCTGAGCGGAGGTTTCTATATTTTTTAGTGCCAATGAGTAAGTAAGTGTGTCTGTGCGCTCATCATCTGTTCTTATCAGGTATTTAGCTGCCGGTTTACATCGCATAGATTTATTGATAATAAAAACTTCTTTCTCTTTTTTCTTGCAACTGATTACTGATACTGTCAGCACTAAAAATAATATGTAATAAACTTTTTTCATATTACATCATTTAGTGAAAAAATCAAATGCATTACAGAACCACTTCTTTCATTGGATAGTAAATAAAAGTGCCCGTTCAGACTGTTCATCCTTGATTCAATATTCATCAGGCCGATTCCTTTACTATTTGTAATTGATTCGCCAAATCCGATGCCATCATCAGTGATTTTTATTTGAAGCGATTTACTATCTTTTACTGCTGTTATAGTTACTTGTCTCGCCTCAGCATGTTTTATAATATTGTTGGAAATTTCCTGAAGAATGCGGTATAAATTGATATTGGTTACGGCATTCAGAGATAGCTGCTCATTAATTTTAGTAAAATCATATTGCACATGAAGTTCACTGTAGAGTTTATCGGTTGCCGTTGTTATAATGGAAATTAATGACATCTGTTGCATATCAGGTGCAACATAATTGTTCGTAATATTTCTTATATCCTCTAATGTTTTATCAATTTCATTTAAAACGGTCGGTATAATTTTCTTTTCATCTTGCCGGGGATGAAAAGTCAGTAATTTCTCTTTTAATTGTTTGATGTCATTGGAAATAGACGATTCAATTTCTTTTGATATCTTTTCGCGTTCTGCTTCTTGTCCAACTACAAACGTATTGATATTTCTTTTTTGTAAAAAATCCAGACGTTGCGTAGAAATATTATTCTGCCTGATTAATTTATGATAACTTATGGAGATAAAAATGGTTATTACAAATATTTCAAGCATTGTAATAAAGTAATTTAGTTGCGGAACAAAAATATTACTTGTAAATAATTTCAAATTATCTAAGAAGTTGAGTGGTTTTAAAATCCCGAATTCATTATTTATAAATAACATCCAGTTTAGTAAGTGAAATATCATGCCTATAAAAACCCAGATGACTTCCCTTTGTCTGGATACTTTATAGCTATACATACACAGCGCCATCACCATCAAGCCATATAATAAAAAGAGCGCATTAAATAATATATAGAACAAATAAGTATGCCCGTAACCAAATGAACGGTTAAATAACTGAAACAAAAATAAAATACTAAACACGATAAATATATACATCATAAAACGTAGCGCCATTCCGGATAAATTGTTCTTAAACTGAAGTGCAAAGAATGCGCGTACAAACGAAATATGTGTAATTAGATAACCCAGGACAGCAATCATTGTAACATAGTTTTGAACGCCGGTTGAGTAAAACCAAATGTATTGAAAGCCTGTGCCGCTGTACTGGAATATCAGGAGCAGCATAAATAAATTAATCAAAAGATAAATGGTAAAAAAGGGACTTTTGCTGAAAATATAAAAACAGATCAATAATAGAAAATACATAAAGAAAATACCAAAGAAAATACCCATGAAAAAATTATCATGATTGGTGGTTTTGATAAATGTATTTTGTGAAGCAAGATTTATCCTGAAATTAATTGCCTGCCATTGTTTTTGGACAGTTATTTGTATCCTTTTATGTTGATTTGCTGCTAGTACGATTGGATATATATGATTGTAATGTTTGAATTTTCTTTTATGAAAAGGGGTAAGGTCTCCTAAAACGACAGTTGTACTGTCGTCTAGAATGATAATTTTATCTATAGTTGGATTTATAATACTCAGATATAACTCTTGCTTGGAAGTAGTTACATTATTTAATTCTAATGATAAAGAAACATTTTTGTCCGAAATATTTTCATCGTTCTGAAGTGCGTTATATAAATCAACAGATGAAAAATTGTCAGTAATTTTTATTTCGCTTGCAGCAGATATCAGCTGCAGGAAGATACAGCAAGAAAATAGTATGTATTTTATCTTCTTCATTTATAATGCTGCTAATTCTAACTGCATTTTTTTTGTTAACCCTTTCACTACTTCATCGTAAGAATGGTCTATCATACTGTAAAACTCTTTTTTAGAGAATTCATTACAATAGGTTACCGTATTCCACATTTTTTTATTCATGTGATAACCGGGCTGTACACTTTCGTATTTTTCCCGTAATTCAACAGCCAGTTCCGGGTCGCATTTCAGGTTCACAGAAATTTCAACATCATTTATATTAGTAAGCAGAAACATCTTGCCCATCACTTTAAACACCAGTGTTTCCTCATCAAATGGAAAATCCTCCGTAACTCCTTTCTTCTTCAAACAATAACACCGAATATCCTCTAAATTCATCTGTTGTTATTTTTTAATTTATATTTGTGAATATGCTTATTTTTAAGCTGCTTAAAAATACTACAATAAATGATAAATCAGGAGACAGTTCATACCGTAGCGGCCAATATTGCAGATAAATACGATATTTTATTAACTGCTTTTAATGATATTACACTCTGCGCAAAAGAATATTTTGAAAAACGGATGTACAAAGATTTGTTTGTGCGCCAGCAGGAAAGATACAGATTGTACGGTAAGTCCGTAAAAGAAGTATATACCAGAACAGAAGAATTATTGGGTGATAATTTATACAACATTAACTATTGGAAGGCAATAAAAAAAGATTTTCATGCTATTACAAAAGACAAACCGCATCGCTTAAACTCAGAAACATTTTACAATTCCATTACCAGAAAAGTATTTGTTGACAAAAGTTTTAATTCAGATTATGAGTTTTTTGATTATACGGATTATAAGCCGATGCCGAAATATGATAAGGAAATTTTTGATGTTATCGAATGTACTCATTTTTCGAAAGTGGCTATCAAACAAATCTTACAGTATTTTAAGTTTACGGTGCCGTTTGAAGATATAGACCGTGATGCACAGCGCATCTTTGACGAAATGGCACCTACCATTATTCACCAGAAATCCAACTTGTTTTTAGATAGAATTGAAATTTTAAAACCCGTTTTTTATAGAAACCGGGGTGCTTTTGTGGTTGGAAGAATTTATTACAAAAACTGGTCGATGCCGATTGTAATTCCTTTGTTGAATGAAGAAAATGGCATCTTTGTTGATTCCGTAATTTATATTCCGGCAGATATCAGTATTATTTTCAGTTTCACACGAGCTTCGTTTTTTGTGTACACCAAATATCCGGCACAACTAATTGATTATTTAAAGGCGATGCTTACGCATAAAACAGTAGGAGAGTTATACGATTCAATTGGATATTATCGGCACGGCAAAACTATCCTATATCGTGATTTGATGAATTACATTCACAACCACGA
>JAXLTZ010000018.1:0-61795 GCA_046329785.1 Chitinophagales bacterium | reverse complement strand
ATGAGAGGAACGATTAATCGCTTTGCAATTTCGAGCAGGAAAGATTTAATGCATAGCATATTTATTAAGTTGTTTGTATTTTTTTTCTTTTTTACATTCTATATTAAAAATACTCAAGGTCAAGCTACCACAATTTTCTCTCAAAATTTTGATGCAGCTTCTTGGAATACTGCCGCAGGACTTTCACCTGCATGGTCAAGTGTTGGAACAGGTAATAACAGATGGCAATTAAACTCTTATACAACTGGTTGGACCAGTACATCTGGTTCTTATACACCAACTGGTGCAAATAATACAACACAATCAGCACGTTTTCACACATATGATGCAGCTAATGGAACGACAGGAGATTTAATTACTCCAAATCTAGACTTCTCATCATATGCGAATCAACCTAAGTCATTAATATTTTGGATGATCAATACTGGCGGATCAGATAAAGTTGATGTTTATCTCTCAACAGATGGTACAACTTATGGAAGCAGTTTAGGTACTTTTACAACTTATTCAACATGGACACCAATATCTGTATATCTGGGAACATCTGCATCGAGCACAGTAAAAATCAAATTTACTGCGACTTCGGATTATGGTACAACAGATATTGGTATTGACCAAGTAAGTGTTGTGAATGCATATGCATATGTTAGTACATCTTCATGGACAGCACCATCAGGTGTTTGTACAGCAACTGTAGAATGTTGGGGCGGAGGAGGAGCTGGTGCCAGTTGTAGAAGCTACAGTAGCTCATATTGGACTATGGGTGGCGGTGGAGCAGGAGGTGCTTATGTAAGAGGTAGTGTGTCAGTTTCTCCCGGGACAAGTTATACAGTAACAGTTGGTGCTGCTGCTCCAGGAACAACTAGTACTACTAATGGAACTATTGTAAGTGGAAATCCTTCATGGTTTAGTACTACCGGAACAATATATGCACAAGGTGGTGCAGGTGCAGCATCATTAGATTATTATTTAACTACTGGGAATTTTTATGGAATTGGAGCTACGGGATCAAGTGCATCCTCAATCGGTACGACAAAATATGCTGGCGGATCAGGAGCAAATGGTAGTTCTACTTCAACATACGGAGGTGGAGGAGGAAGTAGTGCTGGTACGGGAAGCTCAGGTAATAATGCTTCTACATCATCAGGTGGAACTGCACCAACCGGTGGCGCAGCTGGTGGAAATGGACCGACAACAACTAGTAATGTAGGTGGTAATGGATTTTTCCCAGGCGGTGGCGGCGGCGGAGCATTCGTAAAATCATCTACACAGTATGTTGGTGGTACAGGGGCACAAGGCTTGGTTTATATTTCTTATACTATTATTCAATCTGCGACTCCCGCAGTAACATCACCAATTTGTAACGGAGCAACTTCCGTTAGTGGTACAAGTACAGAAGCAGATGGTACTACAATTACTGTATTTAAAGGAGGAGTATCACAAGGAACAACCACTGTTGCTTCTGGTGCTTGGACAAAAACAGGATTAACATTATCAACAGGTGATGTTATCACAGCGCAGGCAGCTGCTTCCTGTAAATCAATCAGTGCGGTGTCAGGTTCTGTAACTGTTTCCGGTTGTGGTCCAACTGTTACGAATGTAAGTTCTTCCACAGTAGATGGAACTTATAAGGCAGGTGATGTAATTACAATAACAGTGACTTTTTCAGCTGCTGTAACAGTAACTGGTACACCCCGGATTCAATTAGAAACAGGTACTACAGACCAATATGCTACTTACTCTTCGGGTTCAGGAACAACAACATTATCTTTTACCTATACTGTACAGGCTGGTGATGTGAGTACTGATTTGGATTATCTGTCAACATCAGCATTAGGTTTAAATGGAGGTACAATTATTGCTACTTCTGGTGGTGCTGCTGCATTATTAACCTTACCTACTGTGGGTGGAACAAGCTCCATTGCAGGGCAAAAAGCGATTGTTATAGATGGCGTTGCACCAACTGTTAGTACATATAGCCCTCTAGATGGTGCAACCGGCGTTAATGTCAATCAGAATCTCATTCTTACATTTAGCGAGAATGTTAAAGTTGGAACTGCAGGAAATATTGTTATTTACAATTCAGGCGGAACTGTTTTTGAAACGATACCTTATAACGATTCACGTATAACATTTTCAACAAATACTGCAACCATTGACCCTTCAGGTACATTTGTTACCGGATCGGCTTATTATGTTCAGATTTCAAACACTGCTATTACAGATAATGCTGGTAATGCATATGCAGGTATAAGTAATACAACCACCTGGGATTTTTCAACTGTTGGACCGACGGTAACTAATGTCAGTTCTTCTACGGGGGATGGAACTTATAATATTGGGGATGTAATTACAGTAACAGTAACTTTTTCTGCTGCTGTAACTGTAACAGGTAGCCCACAAATCTTATTAGAGACAGGAGCGACAGACCGTCAGGCGACATATTTATCCGGTTCTGGAACAACGGTATTATCTTTTACTTACACCGTTCAGGCAGGTGATATTAGTGCTGATTTAGATTATCAGTCAACAACTGCATTAACATTGAATGGAGGTACTATCAATGCCGGTGGTGGTGGTGCAGCAACACTAACCTTACCAGCTACAGGCAGCGGAACTTCAATCGCAGGACAAAAAGCAATTGTTATTGATGGTGTTGCGCCAACTGTAAGTACTTATAATCCTACAGATGGTTCTACATCTGTTACAGTAAATCAAAACCTGATTCTTACTTTCTCTGAAAATGTGAAATCAGGAAGTAGTGGTACCATTGTTATTTACAATTCTGGTGGAACTGTTTTCGAGTCTATTCCTTATAATGATTCACGAATAACTATTTTCGGTAATACAGTAACTATAGACCCTTCCGGTACTTTTGGAAGTGTATCTGACTATTATGTTCAGATTTCTAATACAGCGATAACTGATATGGCAGGAAATTCTTATGCCGGTATCAGTAATACAACAACCTGGAATTTTACCACAGTTTGTGCTGCCATATCGTCTTTGCCATGGACAGAAAATTTTGATGCTGTAACAATACCTGCATATCCAAGCTGCTGGTATGAAGAAAATGGCGATTGGGTAACAACAAATAATTCAAATTCAACTAATGATGCAAATGCAAGAAGTGGTTCTCAATTTTTAAGAGAGTCATGGTCTGCAACTAATGAGTATATGTGGACACCTGGATTTTCATTAACAGGCGGAACAAGTTATGATTTTTCTTTTTACTGGGCTGGAGATGGTTACGCAGACTGGGCTGGCGATATATATTACAATACGTCTGCAAGTTCATCTGGAGCTACTCAATTAGGAGCATCATTTGTTACAACTAGTACTACAACCACTACAACTTATACTCAAGCTTTACGTTCATTTACGCCACCTAGCTCCGGTACTTATTATTTTGCTGTCAAAGTCAATGAAGCTACTGGAAATCCATGGTATTTAAGTTTTGATGATTTCAGATTGGAGTTATCTCCTCCTCCTTGTGCAACACCGTCTGCACAGCCAACGAGTTTATCTTTTTCAGGACAAACAAGCACATCAATAAATGGATCATTCACTGCAGTATCGCCGTCACCTCCTAGCGGATATCTTGTTTTTAGAAGCACAAGTTCTACTGCACCTACACCTGTGGATGGTACATCCTATACTGCCGGTACAGCATATACAATCGGTGGTATTTCTTATACAGCAGTTGCTACAAGTGGAACAGGACCTGTAACTTTTTCTGCTACAAGTTTAACAGCAAATACCAATTACTATTTTTATATTTTCTCTTACAACAACACATCTTGTACAGGAGGACCCAAATATTTAACTACTTCACCACTAAGTGGTAATACTAATACTTGTCCTGTTGCACCAACAGCTTTGGCTGTAACCGGAGGAACTATTACATCGGGAGGAGCGACCATAACTTGGACACCACCTGCCGGAGGAGCAGTAACAATGACATACACTGTACAGTACCGAATAAATGGTAGCGGTTCAGGATGGACAACAGCGACTACTACAGCTACCTCACCTTATGCTTTAGGTGGTTTATCATCCAGTACTACATATGATGTGCAGGTATTTGCATCGAATGCTACGTGTTCAGGAAGCGCAGTATCAACAAATGCATTGTTTACGACACTTTGTGCTCCAATTTCTACTCTGCCATGGACAGATGGTTTTGAAAGTTTAACAAGTTCAGGTACATCTAATTATCCACTTTGCTGGAAAGAAGAGAATGGAGACTGGACTTCAGGAATAACAAGTAGCAACACCTATAATGACCCCAGAAGCGGTACATATTATATTTATGATGCATATACCGCAACAAATGAATATATGTGGACGCCTGGTTTCAGTTTAACGTCTGGTACATCTTATGATTTTTCTTTTTGGTTTGTTGGTGATGGTTATACCGGGTGGACAGGAGATGTTTTCCAAAATACATCACAAATCTCAACAGGAGCAACACAGTTAGGTGGGTCATTTATAGCATCGGGAACAACATCATCTACCACTTATGCTCAAGTAACCAGAACTTTTGTCCCATCATCAACAGGCACTTACTATTTTGGTATTAGAGTTAATGCGAATGCTACACCTTGGTATATTGGTTTTGATGATTTTAGATTGGAGTTATCACCAAATCCTTGTGCTACCCCAAGTGTTCAACCTAATACTTTAGTGTTATCGGGTGAGACATCTACGTCAATAAATGGCTCTTTTACACCGGTATCACCATCACCACCGAGTGGATATCTTGTTTTTAGAAGCACAAGTTCTACTGCTCCTACACCTGTGGATGGTACATCCTACACTGCTGGAACAGCTTATACAATTGGTGGTATTTCGTATACTGCAGTTGCCACAAGTGGAACGGGTCCTGTGACATTTTCTGCAACAAGTTTAACAGCAAATACCAATTACTATTTTTATATTTTCTCTTATAATAATACATCTTGTTCGGGAGGGCCTAAATATTTAACTACTTCACCACTAAGTGAGAATACCAATACTTGTCCGGCTGCACCAACGGCATTAGCAGTAACCGGAGGAACTATTACATCCGGTGGAGCTACAATAACATGGACAGCACCGTCAGGTGGAGCAGTAGCAACGACATATACGGTACAATACCGAATAAATGGCAGCGGTTCGGGTTGGACAACAGCGAGCACTTCGACAACTTCACCGTATGCATTAGGAGGGTTGTCAGCAAGTACAACCTATGATGTGCAGGTATTTGCATCAAATGCTACTTGTTCAGGAAATGCAGTATCAACAAATGCGTTGTTTACGACAACATGCCTTGCTATTTCTTCTTTACCATGGACAGAAAACTTTGATGCAATGGGCTCCATTGGTACAGGTATATTTCCTGCTTGCTGGACGGCAACCTTTTCTGCTGGTTCACAACCTTGGGCAACTTCCACCGGAAATGGATATACAACACCACCAAGTTCTCCGAATTATGTTTCACTATATTGGAGTTCCAGTAGTGCGACTAAATATTTAATGACTCCAGGTTTTACTCTTACAAGTGGTACTGAATACGAATTTAGTTTTGATTGGGCAGGAGATGCATACTCAGGCTGGATAGGAGATGTATTGGTAAATACGAGTCAGAGTGGAACAGGTGCTACAAACTTAGGTGCCTTTGTTTCAGATGTTACAACTACTTCGCTAACTTTTGCAAATAAATCATTTTCATATACACCCTCTTCTAATGGTACTTATTATTTCTTAGTAAGAGTTTTGAATAGTAGTGTCCCTTATTATTTAAGCTTTGATAATTTCAGAGTTAAAGTAGTAACGTGTAAAGCTCCTGTAAATATAACAGCTAATACTATCGGAACTTCAATTGCAACAATTAGCTGGGATGCGCCTTCTGGTGGTACAACACCTGCTAGTTATGAAATCTATTATAGCACTTCTTCTACTGCGCCTACTACTGGAACTACACCAAATGTTTCAGGTGTTACTACCTTGTCACATATTTTAACAGGCCTGGCTTCTACAACAACTTATTATGTTTGGGTTAGAAGCAATTGTGGTAGCGGAGATGTTAGTTCCTGGCAGGCACTACCTACATTTACAACATTGGATAAATCTCCTGTAAAAGGTATACCGATTTGTTTCTATGATTTTGAAAACAATACTACACGAACAACTTATGAGAATCAGGTAGAACAACAAATTAATTCAGGAAGTACATCTTTAACTACTACAGGGTCAACCGGAACAAGTGCAAATGGTGCAGGTTTTTCACAATATAGCACAGGCGGTGGTTTGGTAGGTCTGGCGGATGGTAAGGCATTCGCTATGTACGAAGGAGCAACCAGTTCATCTACAGATCCTAAAGCAAGCGCTACAAAATATGTTCAGTTTTCAACTAGTACATCAGGATTTTCAGGATTGATGTTAACATTTGATGAGATGCCGAATAATATAGATGCACCTTATTATGGTATATCATATAGTTTGAATGGAAGTTCCTGGACTTTTGTCGCTTCCAAAGGAACACCAGGTTCTTCTAATAATTTACCATGGTCATATGGTTCTTGGGGTAAGGCATATGTTAATTTACCGAGTGCTTGTGACAACCAATCAACATTGTACATTCGTATATATACCTACTATTCTTTATCTAGTTCATCAGCTGCACACTTAAGAATTGATAACTTAATGCTTTTAGCTCAAAAAACAAGTCCTGGCAAAGTATTTACAACTTTAGATGAAGGTGAAATTTATACCTCGATTACTTCCGGTGCAACTGACTTTATTTGGGTGCGCTATAACTTTGAGGTAAGTGGTGCCGGAACGGTAATGAATTTGAATGATATGGCAGTAGATGAGGATTTTGTCGTTTCAAATGGAGCTACTGTCAATTTTATTGTAGGGACAACTCCAACATTTTTACTTGATTTGGAAGGTGGAAATTTTGTGTTAAACAGTGGTTGTACTATTGGCATTAGCAGTATAAATGGTATAACATCAGCTGGGGTTGATGCCGGGAATGTTGATAATTTGGGTGGGATAAGGAGTTTTAGTACCGGAGCAAATTATGTTTATTTAGGTACTAATAATCAGAACTCCGGAAGTGGCTTACCTACAACTGTTAATAGTTTGACGATAAATAAAGTCAATAGTTCAGAAAAAGTAACATTGACTAATTCGGTTTCTGCTACTACAGCATTAAACATGACTAAAGGCAATATCTATACAGGAAATAATTTTGTAGGCGTTGGTACAGGAACAGCTTCTTTAGGAACGCTGAATTACACAAGAGGTACCTCAGGTTATGTGGTTGGGAAAATGCGTAGATGGTTTAATGGTACTAATAGTGGCGATGCTTCTTCTTTATATCCGTTAGCACAAGAGGTTTCCGGAAATCTAAAGAATAGATATTATAAATTGGAGTATAACAATGCTCCAACTACAGGTGGTTACCTGGATGTTTTCTTTTTGAATCAAAAAATGTATTTTTCCGGATTACCTATAACCGGAATTGTAACACCACCAACAGTTGGTACTTGTCCGGCTGGGATGACATTTGATGTTACAACAACCTCTGATCAGGGTTTTTGGGTTGCTACACCACAGGCAAATACGATTGGTGTTAATGGAACATACAGATTAGAACTTACCGGTCAGGATTTAGTTACCATCACAGAACTATGTCAACTTTCCTTGTTAAAACGAGTGGGTTCCGGACCATGGACGGCACCAGGAACTCAAATAGCTCCATCTGGTACTATTTCAATGCCAACAGTAGCCAGAAGTGATTTAAGTGGCTTTTCTAATTTCGGTTTTGGTGGCGGTGATCCGAATCCACTGCCAGTAGAACTGACACAATTTACTGTTACATGTGAAGATGGTAATGGGCTTCTTTCCTGGGCAACAGCGAGTGAATTAAATACTAAAGAGTTTATTATTGAACGCTCTTCAACCGGCAACAATTATGAAGTAATTGGAACTGTGGCTGCAGCCGGAAACTCAAATACTTATCGTAATTATAGTTTTACAGACTTATCAGTTTTATCAGGGCAAGCGTATTATCGTTTAAGATTAGTTGATTTAAATAATTCATTTAAATATTCTTCTACTGTTGAATTAGATTGTGATGGAAAACAAAATGAATTCTCGGTATATTTTTCAGAAGAACAAGGAATAGTAATTAAATCAACAGTAATAAATACAGATTATTATCAATTTGAATTATTTGATATAATCGGAAAGAGATTATCGCAGGAAAAAATAAAACTTGAAAAAGGTTCAGCACTTTCATTTATTAAGATAAACGATAAACTTGCAGATGGTGTTTACCTGATTCGTATAAACAATAGTGAAGGTAAAAATATATTAACAGATAAACTCTGGTTGCACTAACCCGGAGTTTCTATTTATTTACGCTTTCTTTATTTGCTTTATTGTATACTATAAAGTTAATGAAGCACTAATTTAAGCATATGCTTTATCCTTGAAGAATTCTTCTGCATAATGATAATCATTTAAGTCGCTCGGATGAAAATCTTTCTTAAAAAAGCTGAAATATTCTTTCACTAAATCGCTGTGCAAATCGGAAAATAAGCCGGTAGCAAAATCATAAAAGTGTTTAGGTAATTTTGTTAGTTGTATGTATTTTCTGTCCTGGTACATCAACATAATAGTACCAATGCTTAAATAAAAATATAACAATGCTGTCACAATCGGCATCATCACTATGCGTTTTTGATGTTCGTGTTTATCTACTTTCTGATACACATCATAAGCAACATTTTTGTGCTCAATTTCCTCTGCAGCATGCCACAAAAATAATTCAGCCATATCTTCAGGCACTGCTTCCGGATTTGTTTCCACATGTGCAAATAAAGCATGTCCGAATAGTGCGGTAAAATGTTCTAAGCAGGCAGTTGCCACTAAATCAATATTATTGATACGAGTTCCTTCTACTTCAATTTTAGCTACAATTTTATGTAATACTTTATCAATGTGCTCTTCAAACCCTTTTATAATATAACCATTGTCATTTAAAATATTCCAAAAGCGTTCGTGCATGCTACTATGTATGCCTTCTTGTCCGCAAAAATTACGGACTTGTTTTTTTAGTTTATCATCTGTAATTTCCTTTTGATGTTTCAAGACAGAATTAACAAAAAAACGTTCACCTGTAGGAAAAACAATATGCAATACATTTATAAAATGTGTGCTGAATGGATTGTTCTTGTAGTAAAATCTTGGATTCTCTTTACTAAATTGAAAGTTTACACGACGTACTTTTATTTCTGTAGGATCATACGCTTTTGCAGTATTTGATTCTTTTTTCTTTACAGTTGTTGATGCTGACATAATTATAATTTAGATTTTAAATTTTACTTACAACTTTTTCACGCATAGTTTTTCCCTTTCAATAGTTCCTCTGCAAGATGATAATTATCTATTTGGTCAGGGTGGAAATCTCTTCTGAAATATTGAAAATATTGTGAAGCAAGTGTACCGCCAAAACTTTGTCTGAATCTGGTCAAAAATGTAATCAAATCTTTCGGTATATCTTTTGCTTTTACATCTTTGTCTTGGGCAGTCAACATAATTGTACCTAACGCCAGGTAAAACCATAAACCCCAAGTAGCTATTGCCATACCACCAACACGGAGTGCGTAACTGTCGTCTACTTTTTTTAATACATCAAAAGGAATTGCCTTATGTTCAATTTCTTCTGCAGCATGCCACATAAATAAATCTTTCATCTCATCCGGCATCTTTTCTGTAATATCTTTATTTACGATACCGCTTTCTGCCAGCATGGCTGTAAAATGTTCTAAAGCAACTGTAACACTCAATGCGACTTTATTACCTAATTGATTTTTGGTAAAAGTTTTACGCGCCCATGTTTCCAAACCGTTCCAAGCAGTTTTACGAAATACATCTACAAACTTCATGGGTTGTAGATCCTGTGATTCCATAATATCCCAGAATTTCTGATGTTCTGCATAATGTGTGCCTTCCTGGCCAATAAAATTATCTACCCGTTTTTTTAATTCAGGATCATTTTTATACACATCAGCAAAAGCTTTTACACTACGTATAAAAAATTTTTCACCATCAGGGAATGCCAAATGTTGTGCATTCATAAAATGTGTAGCAATAGGATTGTCATTGTACCAATGTTTCGGAAAAGGTTTTTCAAATTTGAAATTTACTTTTCGGATTTTAGCTTCCGGTTTAGTTGCAGTTAATGTAGCCATAGGACTATTTGTTTTAGTCGAAATTAGACAACAATAAGTGATAAGTTAATAAACAATAGATAATTATGAGGATTTGGTTGTAGACAGTTGTTAATTAAATTTATATCCTCGTAAGAATTCATCGATTCTCATTCGTTTTTTTCCTTCTAATTGTAATTCCAGTATATCTAAGTATGTATCTGCACATTTTATAGAAAGAAATGATTTGTTGTCTGTTATTATTTCAACGTCATTTCGAACATAGTGAGAAATCTGTTCAATACTTTTATTGTCTATTTGTGTTTTAAATATCTTCAGTACTTTTCCGTCTAAATGTGTAAATGCTGTTGGATATGGTGATAAGCCGCGAATAAGATTATGAATTTCTACAGCTGATTTATTCCAATCAATTAAACACGTTTCTTTAAAAATTTTTGGAGCATGTTTTAACGAATGTTGAATTACTTGTTCTTGTGTTTTCTCTTCAATTGTGTTTTTTTCGATTGCTTGTACAGTTTTTAAAAGCAATTGAGCACCAATATTCATCAATTTATCATGTACACTTCCTGCATTATCATCTTCTTCAATCTTTATTTTTTCCTGTAAGATAATGTTACCGGTATCGATTTCGTGTTTCAGAAAAAACGTAGTAACACCGGTTTCTTTTTCTCCGTTAATCACTGCCCAGTTGATAGGTGCAGCTCCACGGTATTGAGGCAGGAGAGAAGCATGAAGATTAAAAGTACCATATTCAGGCATTTGCCAGATAATTTCAGGCAACATTCGAAAAGCAACCACAATAAATAAATTCGCTTCCAGAGATTTTAACTCAGCAATAAATTCAGTATTTTTTAATTTCTCAGGCTGAAGGACTTTCAAGTTCTTCTCCACTGCATATTTTTTTACTGCCGACTGATGTAATTGCTGACCTCTACCAGCAGGTTTGTCAGGAGCAGTAATCACAGCAACAACCTCATAATTACATTGAACTAAAATATCCAAAGACGGCACTGCAAAATCAGGCGTTCCCATAAATACGATGCGTAGGTCTCTTTTCATGCGACAAAGTTAGTAATTAGTACTTAGTAGTTAGTACATAGAAAAGAAAAATCGGCCAATTAGCCGATTTAAATAATGTATTATCTCAATACTAATTACTAAGTACTATGTTAGCAAAACTCTTCGTAAGCAGCGACAAGGTTATCGGCAATCATCTTTGCAGGACGACCTTCAATCATGTGGCGCTCAATAAAGTGTACTAATTTTCCATCTTTGAATAAACCAATGCTTGGTGAGCTTGGTGGAAAAGGAAAGGTAAATTCTCTTGCTTTTGCTACAGCGTCGCTGTCAACACCAGCAAATACAGTCACTAAATTTTTAGGATGTTTTGCGTGTTGAATAGAAGCTAAAGCTGCCGGTCTTGCATTTGCAGCAGCACAACCACAAACTGAATTTATAACTAATAAGGTGGTGCCTTCTTGTTGTGATAATACTTCTGTTACTGCTTCAGATGTTTTTAATGCCGTAAAACCTGCTTGAGTCAATTGTTCTTCGCATGGTTTGGTAATGTGTTCTGGATACATGATATTTGATTTATAAGTTGTTTAGATTTATTTAGTAATAAGTTAATACCGTATGTGGTACTCCTTGTGCCAGTGCATTCGGTTGTTTGATTTCAATTAATTTGTCATTTGAGTAAATCAATGCTACATCCGGATCAAAATGAGCAAGATTCGTCAATACTTTAATTCCTGTTATTAAATCATTCGTATAAAAAAAATGAAGAGAACTAGTACTTATTAATGGACAGGAAGGTGAATTTGTTGCAGATATACTGTCTAATTTATTTTGGGTATAATGATATGTTTTATTTATAGGGCAATTTCCCGCAAGCTGGTAAACGGATGAAATAAATCTTCCGGAGTTATCAGAAATAAATGTATTTTCAAGAAAGTCCGTTGTTGAATTATCAAGTAACTGAGCAGAATTATCTGTGACTTTTGATAGCTCATTTTTAATGTATTCAAAAGAATACACATCATTCCTGCTCGTGTTTCCAATACTAACTAATTGGTTATTGCTATTATATGTTATGATATCCAATGTTATTGTAGTGTCTCTGAATGCGGGAGGAGGTGCAACAATCAAACTGCCTTTAAATTGATAGGTTATTTTATTTAACTTGCCGTCTCTATTAAAATAAAAATGCCTGTAATTAATACCTATTGTATCTCTAATCTCTTTAATGCTGCTACCCACAGGAATTACCCCATAGTAAGTAAAATCAAAAGGCAACTGAGTAATACCTGAAGAAATATCTTCAACTTTATTGCAAGCATTAAAAGAAATGCTCAACATCGCTGCAAAAATTATCAAAGAATATTTAATTGCTTTCTTCATGTCATTCTTCCATCAAATTTTATACTATGTTTTGCTAACTGACGATTTGTCAATTGCCAACTTTTTTACAAAAATCCAAGTTCCAGTTTTGCAGCTTCGCTCATCATTTCCTGGTCCCATGCCGGTTCAAAAGTGATTTCAACTCTACAGCTTTTTACACCTTCTATGGCACTGATTTTTTGTTCAACCTCAGCCGGTAAACTTTCGGCTGCCGGACAGTTTGGTGCGGTTAGCGTCATTAAGACATGCACATTATTGTCAATATCGACATTCACTTCATAAATCAATCCCAACTCATAGATATTCACCGGAATTTCCGGATCGTAAATTGTTTGAATCTGCGCAATCGCTTCGTCCTTGATTTCCATAAATGTTTTTTGTGTTGCTGTTTCCATTTTTTTAATGTGCTTGAAAGGCAATGCCGTATGTCTTCATTTTTTTTACCATGGATAATAAACCATTGGCGCGGGTAGGCGACAAATGTTCTTTTAATCCGATTTTTTCAATAAAATATAAATCGCTTTCTGCTATCTCTTTTGCTGTATGATTGCTTAATACTTTTACCAGTAAACCAACAATACCTTTAGTGATAATCGCATCGCTGTCTGCATAAAATATCAATTTGTCATCATTCATTTCTGCATGTAACCAGACTCTGCTCTGACAACCATGTATTCTGTTTTCTTCTGTTTTATATTGTTCATCGAGTGGCGCCAGAGATTTTCCAAATTCAATTAAATATTCATATTTATCGTTCCAGTCTTCGTACATGGAAAAATCTTCGATGATGTCGTTTTGTATGTCATTAATGGATTGACTCATTAACTCAGCATTTTTTTAGCTTTTAAAATAGCATCTGCCAATATATCCACTTCTTCTTTTGTATTGTAAAAAGCAAAGGATGCCCTGCATGTTCCGGGAATATGATAACAATCCATCACGGGTTGTGCACAATGATGACCGGTACGTATGGCAATTCCCTGATTATCTAAAATCACACCTACATCATACGGATGAATGCCTTCCAGCAAAAATGAAACCACCGATGATTTATGTTTTGTCGTACCGTAAATTTTCAAACCTTCAATATGCGATAACTTTTCAGTAGCGTAATTCAATAAATCTGTTTCGTATGCTTTGATATTATCGATACCTAAATCCTGTACATATTTTATGGCTGTTCCGAGTGCTATGCAACCTGCAATATTTGGCGTTCCTGCTTCAAACTTGAACGGTAAATCATTGAAAACGGTTCCTTTAAATGAAACTGATTTTATCATGTCGCCACCGCCTTCATACGGAGGCATTTCATTTAGAATTTCTTCTTTACCGTATAAAATTCCGGTGCCTGTTGGTCCATAGATTTTATGACCGGAAAAAACAAAAAAGTCGCAATCTAATTTTTGTACATCAATAGTGAAATGCTGAATAGCCTGTGCACCATCAATTAAAACTTTAGCTCCGTTTTTATGTGCGATAGCAATCAGTTCTTTCACAGGATTAATCGTTCCTAAAGCATTAGACACATACACAAAAGAAAATAATTTAGTTTTTGGTGTAATAAGTTGTTCCGCATCTTCTAAACGAATGGAGCCATCTTCCTGCAGTGGAATCACTTTTAAAATACATTTCTTCTCTTCACACAAAATCTGCCAGGGTACAATGTTTGAATGATGCTCCATTTCGGTAATCACAATTTCATCGCCTTCATGAATGAATTTTCTGCCAAAGGTGTAAGCGACTAAATTAATAGCATTCGTCGTTCCTTTTGTGTAAATGATTTCGTGTTCGTGTTTCGCATTAATAAACAACTGAATTTGTTTACGAACGCTTTCGTATAAATCAGTGCCAATTTGCGACAAATAATGTACACCACGATGTATGTTAGCATACTGATGTTCGTAGTAATAGCTTTCTGCATCAATAACCACTTGCGGTTTTTGTGTAGAAGCACCATTGTCCAAATACACGAGTTGCTTACCACGAATTTTTTCGTGCAGGATAGGGAAGTCGGCTCGTATTTTTTGTATGTCTAACATTACAATTCTATCTTCAATAATTCAGCTGCTCGCTTTTCTAATTTATTTTTTAATCCTTCGTGCTTTATTTTTTCAATCACTTCTTCTCCAAAAGCAAATACTAATAAACCACGTGCAGTTTCTTTGCCAATACCACGTGTCTGTAAGTAAAATAATTCGCTGTCTTCAATTTGTGAAGTAGTGGCACCGTGTGAACATTTTACATCATCTGCGAAAATTTCCAATTGCGGTTTTGTATAAATATTGGCATCATTGCTTAATAAAATTGTCCGGTTGCTTTGAAATGCATTTGTCTTTTGTGCTTCCTGTGCAACAATAATTTTACCATTAAAAACACCTGTGGATTTTCCGCCTAAAATATTTTTATACAATTCATAACTTTCGCAATTTGCTACATTATGATTCACTAAGGTTCTGTTATCAGTATGTTCGTCATTCAACAATAAAGACAAACCATTCATGTGTGATTCAGAGCGTTCGCCATTGACATCAAATGTTAATGAGTTTCGAGTGATATTTCCTGTAAAGGATAGTGTGGTAACATTACAAATAGATTTAGCTGCTTGCTTTACATACATATTATCTGTTATGTTGAATGTATTGCCACCATCCTGTATTTTATACCATTCTACATTGGCATCATCCGCTACTTCCATATTGGTAACAATATTATTGTAAGCTGATTTTTCATCGTAGTTAAAGAAATACTCAGCAAATTTTACCTGAGAATTTTTACCAATTTTAATTTGATTCCTTAAATTGGTGATTTGTGCAGAATTACTGTTGATGTAAAAGATTTCAATTAAACTATCTGTTACTACATTGTTGCCAATTTCCAGAAAGATACCATCTGTACTTAACGCATTATTTAATTCTAACAAAAAATCTTTGCTGTCGCTGGATGTACTATTGTTAGCATTCCAGAAGTTTATTTTCGGATGATTCTTTAAAGTAGATAATTCGTTGTGGAAAAATCCATTCACGAAAACCAATTTATCCGGTGAAACGGAATTTGCATCTATGAATGCAGTAATATCATTAACATCAATGTCAATATTATTTGCTGTGTCAACATGAAAACCTTGTTGTAAAATCTTATTGTAATAAGTGTATTTCCATTCTTCATTTTTCATGGAAGGAATACCGACTTCAATAGCATTTTGCAGCGATTGCTGTTGATTTTTATCTGTGAGTTTAATATTTTTCAGTTCTTCAATCATCGTTGCATTATTATACTGCTGCATTTTCAAATTCTACATAACCTTTTTCTTCCAGTTCCAAGGCTAAGTTTTTATCACCTGTTTTAACGATTTTTCCATCGTACATCACATGCACAAAATCAGGGACGATATAATCTAATAAACGCTGGTAATGTGTGATAACGATGAATGCATTGTCTTTACTGCGTAGCTTGTTGACACCGTTTGCAACAATACGTAAAGCGTCAATATCCAAACCAGAATCGGTTTCATCCAAGATGGCTAACTTTGGATTCAACATGGCCATTTGGAAAATTTCGTTTCTTTTCTTTTCACCGCCGGAAAAACCCTGATTTACAGAACGGGAAATAAAATCTTTTTTCATTTCTACCAGTTCCATTTTCTCGCGCATTAGTTTTAAGAATTCATTGGGCGGCATTGGTTCTTCACCTTTTGTTTTTCGTTGTTCATTCACTGCTGCTTTCAAAAAGTTGGCATTACTCACGCCGGGAATTTCTACCGGATATTGAAACGCCAGAAACAAACCTTTTTGTGCGCGTTCATGTGCTTCCAGTTCTAAGATATTTTCTCCTTCAAAAATGACTTCACCTGCTGAAATATCGTAACCTTCTTTACCAGCAAGCACATTGCCTAAAGTTGATTTTCCGGTGCCGTTGGGTCCCATGATGGCGTGTACTTCGCCTGGATTTACCTGCAAAGACAATCCTTTCAGAATTTCTCTATTGTCTATGGATACGTGTAAGTTGTTTATTTGTAACATTGTTTATTTTTTATTTTTTCACGCAAAAACGCTAAGAAGCAAAATGAGCAAAGTTTTTTATTTTATTTTGTCTGAACTGTGATTGTTATGATTTATTTGATTCTTCTTATTTTTTCTAACCCATTTAAATAATTTATAAACTGCATATAAGAGTATTAAAGATGAAATAATTAACAAGAATAAAATGATGTAAGAAATCAGTAATCCAATATTTTCCAAATTATCTCATTTTCAATTTTTCAAATTCACTATCCAACACTTCCTTCCAAACTTATTTCCAATAGTTTTCTGGCTTCTACAGCAAATTCCATGGGTAAATGGTCCATGACTTCTTTCACGAATCCGTTTACAATCATGGCTACAGCCGTTTCTTCATCGATACCTCGTTGCTGAAAGTAGAACAACATATCTTCACCGATTTTTGAAGTCGTTGCTTCGTGTTCTACTTTAGAAGAATTATTGCTCACTTCTATATAAGGAAAAGTATGCGCACCGCATTGATTGCCCATCAGCAGCGAATCGCATTGCGAGAAATTACGTGCATTTTCAGCTTTCCGGTGCACTTTCACCAAACCACGATAGGAGTTCTGCGATTTTCCTGCAGAAATACCTTTTGATACAATACGACTCTTGGTGTTTTTACCAATGTGAATCATTTTGGTACCGGTATCCGCCTGTTGGTAATTGTTAGTTACTGCAACAGAATAAAACTCACCGATAGAATTATCGCCGGCCAGAATACAGCTTGGATATTTCCAGGTGATGGCAGAACCGGTTTCTACCTGCGTCCATGAAATTTTTGAGTTATTGCCTTTGCAAATACCACGTTTCGTTACAAAATTATATATACCACCTTTGCCTTCTTTATCACCAGGATACCAGTTTTGTACTGTTGAATATTTGATTTCTGCATTATCTAAAGCAATTAATTCAACAACTGCTGCATGTAATTGGTTTTCATCCCGTTGTGGTGCGGTACAACCTTCCAAATAAGATACATAAGCACCTTCATCAGCAATTAAAAGTGTTCTTTCAAATTGTCCTGAACCGGCAGCGTTAATACGGAAATAAGTACTTAACTCCATCGGACAACGGACACCTTTTGGAATATAACAGAAAGAGCCATCGCTGAAAACAGCACTGTTTAATGCGGCATAAAAATTATCTTTTTGCGGAACGACAGAACCGATATATTGCTTTACTAAATCACCGTGATCGCGAATGGCTTCACTCATCGAGCAGAAAATAATTCCTTTTTCCTTTAGCGTTTCCTGAAAAGTCGTTTTCACCGAAACAGAATCAAAGACCACATCAACGGCAACGCCTGATAATCGTTTCTGCTCATCTAAGGAAATACCCAATTTCTCAAAAGTCTTTAAAAGTTCAGGATCTACTTCGTCTAACGAAGACAATTCTTTCTTTGGCTTTGGGGCAGAGTAGTAAATAATATTTTGAAAATCTACTTTAGGAAAGTGGACATTCGCCCAATGTGGTTCATCCATTTTTTGCCATTCACGGAAGGCTTTTAATCGCCATTCCAACATCCATTCGGGTTCTTCTTTCTTAGCTGAAATGAAACGAATCGTGTCCTCAGTAAGACCAATTGGTGCATTGTCTGTCTCTATATCAGTAACAAATCCATATTTATATTCAGATGATGTAAGCTCTTCCAGTATGATATCTTGCTCTGTCATATTCGTTTTATACTATAACTACCTAAAATTTAGTACAAATTTAGTACTCATTAAGGATAAAAACAATCATAGTTTAGATTAGTTCTAAATAATGACGTTTTTTTTATGTTAAGGTTGAAATTTCTATTTTTGAATACTATGAAGAACCTGCTTACTTTAATCTTTCTACTTATTTTTTACCAGTCTTATGCACAGATTGTAAATATTGAAGGGGAGCGTTATACAACAGATACTACCGGCTGGAAAGGGAATTATAACTTGGGTTTTACATTTGGCAAGCAGGCTATAAAATATTTTGCTTTCAGTAATACGGCGCATGTGCAATATAAGTCAAAAAAGAGTTTGTATTTAATTCTTGGCAGTGTGGATTTAATCAGGTCGCAGAATGATGAATTTATAAATTCCGGATTTTTCCACTTCAGGTATAACTATAAAATAAGAAATTGGTTACGTTGGGAAGCTTTTACTCAAATTCAATACAACAAATTAAATGGTATTCGTTTGCGTTATTTACTTGGAACAGGACCAAGATTTAAAGTGGTGCAAATAGAAAAATTTAAAACATATATCGGTACTTTATACATGCTGGAATATGAAGTAAACAATGATAAAACACAGAAATTGGTGCAAGGAAGGTTCAGCGGTTATCTGAGTTTTAGTTTTCGTCCGATTAAGACAGTCGAAATAGTCAGTACTACTTATTATCAGCCGAAATTTGAAGATATTAAAGATTATAGAATAGCTACTGATAATTCACTGAATTTTAAGTTTCACAGACTGTTGACATTCAGTTTAAATTATCGTCTAAATTACGACAGTCGTCCACCTGTAGGAGCAGTTACTAATCTCACTTATCAGTTAGAAAATAAATTTAAAATAGATTTTTAGTAAAAAATTACTTAAACACATAGACACATAGACTAAATTGTGTAAAAAAAGATTTGTATAGGAATTAAAATTCTAACATAGTAATTATGTGAAAAGCGTAGCTTCTATATAAATCTTTCTTACTATATATTGGCTTACAAAAAAGCTATATGCCTATGTGTTTTAAAGAAAAAATGTTACTTCATAATATTTGCCGCGCTCCACGTCGTCATTCTTCTTGGAGATATTTGTGCAAAGAATGAAGATAACTTATTGATTATTCCGGGTACAACAGAACGTTGTCTTTTAAACATGGCATTCAATCCAATTTCTGCTACTTCTGCCGATGTCTTTAAAGTTCGGGAAACAAATGAATTGACTTTAACTTCTGCCACATCAAAGAATTCTGTTTTGGTAGCTCCGGGATATAAAGTAGTGACAGAAACTCCGCTGTTTCTCAATTCATAATCCAATGCTTCACTGAACAACATTACATATGCTTTAGTGGCGGAATATGCAGAAAAATAAGGAGAAGGCTGGAATGCACCAACAGAAGACACCTGTAATATATATCCGTTTTTGTTTTTCTTCATTTCATTTCCGAATAAATGGGTGAGTGTTGTTAGTGTCACCATATTCAGTTGCAACATTTCGAGTGTTTTTTCAATTGGTGTAGTTAAAAAATCTCCTGAGGTACCAAAACCGGCATTATTTATTAAGATAGAGATTGTAAGATTATTTTGTTGTGTGTATTGTAATAATTTATTGGGCGCATCTGTATCAGTTAAATCTAAAGAAACTACATGAATATCTATTGGAGTTGATTGCAAGATTTCCTGTTTCAAACTTTCCAGCCTGTCTGTTCTGCGTGCTACTAATACTAAGTTATATCCTTTTTTTGCGAGTATTTTTGAAAAATCCAATCCAATTCCACTACTGGCACCTGTTACGATAGCATATTCTTTATTCATAATATTTTTTTTGAGGAAGTAATTTACAATAAAAAAGTTAACTGCAAATATTATAATTGCACAGAACCTCTGAGATGTCCCATTTGCCGTAGAATCCAGTTTTTTCGTTTGTTTATGAAACCTGTTGGTTTTGCAGCATTCCATTTTCTTGGATTGGGTAATACGGCTGCAATAGTGGCTGCCTCAGCAGCGGTTAAGTTTTTAGCATCTTTCTTAAAAAAAGTTTTTGAGGCTGCTTGCGCACCATAAATTCCATCACCCATTTCTATTACATTCATATAAACCTCCATGATGCGCTTTTTACTCCAGAAAATCTCAATTAAAAAGGTAAAATAGACTTCTAAAGCTTTGCGTACATAACTTCTTTGTGGAAATAAATATACATTTTTCGCACACTGCTGACTGATAGTACTGCCGCCTTTAATTGGTTTTCCTCGTTTCTGTAGTTTTATATTTTGTTTGGCAACTTTTTCTATCGCTTCAAAATCGAAACCAAAATGTTCGGCAAATTTCTGATCTTCTGATGAAATTACAGCTAATACCAAATTAGATGACATGTCTTTAAGTGGCACCCAGTCTTTTTTAAGTTTTGGTGCTTCGCCACTAAACACTTGTTCCGTGCAACGAATAATCATTAATGGAGTAACGGGAACAGGAATAAATCTAAATAATATGGTTGACAAAATACTTAGTATAAAAAACGCTGCTACTAAACGCTTTGTCCATTTCCATATTTTTGACCAGATATTTTTCATCTTTTGTTAAACTCAAAGTTCTAAACTATGTGTAAATTCAACTGATTATATTTATTGATTTATAAATGCAGATGTAATTCGCATAATTACTTCGTTGCAAAATACGAATTTGTTTCGCTCATTTCAAAAATACAAATATCCACGATATGTTAACCACAAAAACATTTGAACAGCTCCCACATCCCAATACACTCAATTTTTTATTGGGAAATATGTTGCAGCTGAGAAACGAACGCATCCGTTTCTTTGTAAATCAACAGAAAGTAATGGGAGATATGTACCGGATAAAAGTACCAACACGCAAGGTAGTAGTGCTTACCGATCCGGAATGGATTAAATATGTGTTAGTAGATAATAATAAGAATTACACCAAAAGTTTTGCTTATGATTCTATCAAATTGTTTTTAGGAAACGGCTTGCTAACGAGTGAAGGTGAATTCTGGAAACGTCAGCGAAGGCTGGCACAACCTGCATTTCATAAAGAAAAATTAGCCTTGATGTTTCAGAATATGGTGGAACAAACCAACAAATGTATTCAAAGTCTGGAAAAACTTAGTGATACGAATGAATTGGTTGATTTATCAAAGGAGTTGTATAAACTTACTTTAGACATCGTAAATTCTACACTTTTTTATAATGAAGTAGACAATACAACTAACCGTATTTATAAATTAGTTTCGGAAGGAAATGAACATATCACCAAACGTGTAGACAATCCTTTTCAATTGCCGGAGTGGGTGCCAACTCCAAACAGAGTAAAAGAGAAACAAGTATTAAAAGCAATGGATGATGTTTTTTTCTCAGTTATTGAAAACCGGAGGAAAGGAAATGTACAACATGAAGATTTATTATCCATGTTGATGGAAGCACGTGATGAAGAAACGGGTGAGACAATGAGTAACAGACAGTTGCGCGATGAAATTCTTACCATTTTTGTAGCCGGGCATGAAACCACACAAATTGCATTGGGTTGGACTTTTTATCTGTTGACACAAAATCAGGATAAGCTGAAGATATTAATGGATGAAATCGATACCGAATTAAAAGGTGAGATACCCACTCCTCAAAGTATTCGAAGTTTACACTACCTGAAACAAGTAATAGATGAATCGATGCGTTGTTTTCCACCAGCCTGGATAATGGGTAGAAAAACCATAGATAAGGATGTAATAAATGGATGTGAGATTCCACCTGATACCAATGTAATTATGCCTATTTACGTGGTACATCACGATGCAAGAGTATGGGAAAATCCATATGAGTTCATTCCTGAAAGATTTGCTTTTGAAAATCTGAAAGACAAGCATAAATATTCGTATTTTCCGTTTGGTGGTGGCCCCAGATTATGCATTGGAAATAATTTTGCCATACAGGAAATGCAGGTTTGCCTTGCAATGATTTTGCAGAAATTCAGAATTGAAGTGGATAGAAATTTTATTCCGGAATTAGAACCTTTAGTTACCCTACGTCCAAAGTATGATATCTTCGCAAAAATCTATAAACGAAAATAAATTAGTAATTTGCAGTATCATTTTTATCTAATTACTCAATACTAACGACTAAGTACTATAAACCATGGCTGCAACAGAAACAATACGAATACCACTTGGCTATAAAGCTCCTGATTTTAATTTGTTTGATACTGTTTCAAGCAAAGAGCTTTCATTAAATGATTTAAAAGGAGAGAAAGCAACTGTAGTAATGTTTATTTGTAACCATTGTCCTTATGTTAAACATGTGAACAAGCAATTGGTAAGTTTAGCAAACGATTATATGTCAAAAGGAATTTCTTTTATCGCCATAAGTTCTAATGATATTATAAATTATCCGCAGGATGCACCGGATTTGATGAAAGAAACAGCAAAAGAAGAAAATTATCCATTTCCATATTTGTATGATGAAACACAGGAAGTAGCAAAGGCTTACCATGCTGCCTGTACCCCGGATTTTAGTATTTTTGATAAGAATTTGTTGTGTGTATATCGCGGACAATTAGATGATTCACGACCAAAGAATGACAGTATTTCTGACGGTAAGGATATCAGAGCGGCTTTGGATAATATTTTAGCAGGAAAACCTGTGAATGAAAATCAGTTTCCAAGTATGGGCTGTAATATAAAGTGGAAACCGATTGACAATTAACAATGTACGATTAACAATTTTTTCTATATTCACCAACTCCGAAATTCAATAATCCTTTAATTAAGAAAGTGAGTATCTTCAAAAAAATAACGGAAAATCCAATTGTGGAAAGTGCAAAAGCCTTGCAGAATGCTACCAAAACGGTGAACAACCTCATTTCTCTGATTTCAGATAATAAAATTTCGAATTCAGTACGTGATATGCTGACCGGTTTGAGAACAGTAATTACAGAAAAACCGAATATTACTTCTATCAATCATTATATCAACCATTTTTTATTAAAGATTGACCCTGAAAATCAACCTATCGTTATCAAAGAACTACTGGAAGTATTTCATGAGCGTTGGAAAAATGTTGATAGAAAGACTGCAGAAATTGCCAATCAGAGTTTTGACTTTGAAAACAAAACTGTTTTGTTATACGGCAATGATATAAATATTCAATCTTTAATTGATTTATTGAATGTTAATCAAAAGAAAATCAATGTTATACAGGTTGTATCTTTGCAAGATAAATTCGGAAAAGAACAAGCAACATCCGTCGCCGCAAAAGGAATCGAAGTAAAAGTAATTGATGATGCAGGTGTTGGGAAATTCTTGCCCGAAATCGATATTATCTTGTTTGGCTGTGATATTATCATGCATGAAACATTTATTACGAATTCCGGTGCACATTTGATTGCGGCAGCAGCTAAAACGTATAAAGTACCTGTATTTGTATTGGCAGATAGCCGTAAAATCTTAAACAAAAAGTACTTTCCCCAGTCAGTTTTAGGAACATTTATAGGAAAAGAAGAAAAATCCGGTGATGAAATCTGGAAAAATCCTCCTGAAAATGTAGAAGTAGTTTTTAATCATATAGAAGAAGTACCCAATAATCTTATTACCAGATTTATTTTGGAAAAAGAAGCCTTAACTCCACATGAGCTAATTGAAAAAATAGATAAAGTATTGGTTGCTAACTTCTTTTAACAATCATTCATTTCTACTTATAAAATAAAATAGTTAAAATGAAGTTAACTACTTTGGTTGGTACATATTTTGATTTAATAACAGTAGTTAGTATTTAGACATTTGTTTAAAAGGTGATTCAAACTAATTTTAAAATCTAAATACTAAGTGCTAAATACTTAAAAAATGTCACAGGCAATACAATTACAACAAAACAGGTCAAACCAGCAGTCGTTTATTATTACGGCTGTTACCATGGCTGCTTTATTAATAACATTATTTTTTATTACATTAAGTCATCCGATTGTAGAAGACGCTATTTCCGGAGTTATGATAGACTTTGGAGATAATCAGGATGGTTTAGGTGATGATAATTTATTGGAAGCTGGCGGGCAGAATTCTTCACCTGCACAGGCAACTTCTGTTCCTGAGCCTACACCGCCAACTCCAACACCTGTTAAAGCTGTATCATCTCCCGTAAAGACACCACAAAATAATACAGTCAGTGCAGAAGATCCAAATGCGGTAGCTATCGCTAAAATGGAAAAAGAAGAAAAAATTCGTCAGCAAAAAGCATTGTTAGAGCAGCAACGTATAGCAGAAGCAGTAAAAAAAGCGGAACAGGAACGTCAGGCGCGTGCTGCCGAAGAGGCTAAAATTAAAGCACAAATGGCCGGTGTTTTTACAAAAGGAAAGAATGGAACCGGAACAGGAACGGGAAATTCAAATGGAAATGGCCCCGGCAATGGTCAAGGTAATACTAAACCCGGCGGAAACCAGGGAGCGCAATGGGGAACACCTGGCGGAGACCCTAATGGAACTGGCACAGGCCCGAATGGCAGTGGTCCGGGAAGCGGTGATGGCATGAGTTATGATTTGAAAGGAAGAACCTGGAGACAAAAGCCATTGGTATTTGATAATACACAAAAAACCGGTAAAGTAGTGGTTGGTATTAAAGTAGATAAAAACGGAAATGTTGTGTATGCAAAATATCAGCAAAAAGGTAGCAATACCACTGACCAATATTTAATAAATCTTGCGGAGCAGAGTGCATTAAAATCAAAATTCAGTGCAGACTTAGGTGCTGATGAAGAGCAATTCGGTACTATTACCTTTAAATTTAGCGTACAGTAAGTGATTTATTAAACAAATTTCAATTTTTAGGGTTTGGTTGATATGCAAAGTTCATCATCTCAGATTCTTATTGAAGATAAGCAAAAAGTTCCCAAAGAATTTAACAAGGTAGCAGACAGGTACGATTTCGCAACATCCATGAGTCAAGGTTATCAGGAAGACCTGAACAGAAGTGGCAAACTGTTACAGCTAAAAGGAGATGAGCTTGTAATTGATTTATGTTGCGGAACCGGAAAATCAACCTTATCATTTTTAGATAAAATAACAACCGGAAAAGTTATTTGTGTAGATAATTCAGAAGGAATGCTGGCGATTGCGAAGGAAAAATTTTCTAAAGAAATAATGGATGGCAAAATTCAACTTTCATTACAGGATGCCATGCACTTAAATTTTGAAGAAAATTCTGTTGATGCAATATTTATGGCATACGGCTTGCGAAATATGCCGAACTATGAAAAATTAATCCGGGATTTGTATCGAATCTTAAAACCAAACGGACAACTTGTAATTCATGATTATTCATTAAAAGATGCCTGGTACGTAAAACCACTATGGAAAATACTAGGTTATGGCTTTATTGTTCCTTTTTGTACAATAGTTTCCGGGTCAGCCAATATTTACACCTATTTAATAAAAAGTGTCTCCGGTTTTTTAAATCCTGCTCAGATAAAATCATTATTAGATGAAAATGGTTTCGGAAATGTAACTATACACCATCATCCAAGCTGGAGACAATTATTTTTTCATAGCTTCAGAGCAGTAAAGAAATAGCTTTAATTTTTAATAACTTCGTGCAATGAATTACGAAGAGACTCTCGACTATCTCTACAACAAGCTGCCCATGTTTTCGCGTATAGGTGAAGCAGCTATCAAAAAAGACTTAACGAATACGATTGCCCTATGTGAATTTCTGCAAAATCCTCAGACAAAATTTAAAGCGATACATATTGCAGGTACAAATGGTAAAGGTTCTGTTGCACATATTTTGGCTTCTGTGTTGCAGCAAGCAGGTTATAAAACGGGTTTATATACTTCTCCACATTTAAAAGATTTTCGTGAACGAATCAAAATAAACGGAAAGCCCTGCAAAGAAAAATTCGTTATAAAATTCACAGAAAAAATAAAACCTGAAATTGAAAGAATCCAACCATCTTTTTTTGAAATAACCGTAGCCATGGCATTCGATTATTTTGCAAAAAAGAAAGTAGATATTGCAATTATCGAAACAGGTCTTGGAGGTAGATTAGATTCCACAAACATCATTACACCTGTACTGTCTGTTATTACAAATATCAGTTACGATCATCAAAACTTATTAGGAAACTCATTGGCTGAAATTGCAGCAGAAAAAGCCGGTATAATTAAACAATCAATACCTGTAATTATTGGGAGAAAGAGCGATGAAACAGACAGTGTTTTCAGTCAAAAAGCAAGTGCTGAAAAAGCAGAGATTTATTATGCAGAAGAAGTGGTAAGAGATGTAAAAGTGGTAAATACACCTAATTTTTTAATTGTTGATTCAATAGTCAACGATAAACATCACAATATATGTTGCGATTTGAATTCTACTTATCAAACTGAAAATATAAAAACAGTATTGACTTCTTTGTCTGTTATTGAAAAACAATTTCCTAAAATAAATGAGAAGGCTGTTCAGCTTGGGTTTTCAAATGTAAAAAAGAATACGCAATTACAGGGAAGATGGCAAACATTGGAAACAAACCCGAAAGTAGTTGCAGATGTTGGTCATAACGAAGATGGTATTCATAAAATTAAGGAGCAATTGAAATTTGAAAGATATAATCAATTACATATTGTATACGGAGCAGTAAAAGATAAAGACATTGATAAAATTCTGAGCATGTTGCCTAAAGATGCAGTCTATTATTTTACGGAACCGCAAATACAACGCAAATTAGAAGTAGAAATACTTTTTGAAAAAGCTAAAACACATCAATTAAACGGTACTATTTATCATCATCCCAAAGATGCACTTGGTGTGGCAAAATCAAAAGCAGCCGATAATGATTTGATTTTAGTAACAGGCAGTTTTTTTGTAGTTGGCGAGGTTTTGTAATCAAGGAGTTAAAAAAAAATCACACAAAAGTTGCTTAATTCATTTTTTTGTTTAATTTGTGCCAATATTAGTTTAAACTATGGCGAAAAAAATTCCATTTTCAGTTGAAAGAACGTTTAAGTCATCACCGACGATTTTATATAATTTTTTAACAACGCCATCAGGACTTGTACAATGGTTTGCTGATTATGTGGATTTAGATCCAAATGGGGAGGTTTTTACTTTTGAGTGGAATGGTGAAGAACAGATAGCAGAGGTACTCGCATATGAAGAAGATGAATTTATAAAACTGCGTTGGGAAGATGAAGAAGATGATAAAGCCTTTTTTGAATACAGAATACGTGTAACAGACATCACGAAAGAAACTATACTAACCGTTACGGATTACGCTTATAAAGAAGACGTAGAAAGTTCCAAAGAACTTTGGAGAAGCCAGTTAAATGATTTGGCAAAAGCTTTAGGAAACGGTTAATTCAATTCTTCCACTATAAATTTACTGCCTGCTTAAAATGTGAATCATCTCTGCTGATGCTATTATAGGCACACATGTATATAATTCCGGGGTAATTTTCTATCAACTGATAATTGTGTGTAGCAAATACCATAGGAGTTTGTGTAGCTTTAAAAATAGAATAAAACAAACTCATAATTTCATCAGTTGTTTCAGGATCTAAATTTCCTGTAGGCTCATCCGCAAGAATTAATTCCGGATGATTCAGCAATGCGCGTGCAATAGAAACACGTTGCTGTTCACCACCGGAAAGCTGGTTAGGGAACTTGGAAATTTTATCAGATAATTTTACCATTTCCAGCGATTCTTCAATGGTTGCTTTTATCTTGTTCTTGTCTTCCCAGCCAATGGCGTGGAGTACAAAACTCAGGTTATCAAAAATCGTGCGATCACTCAATAACTGAAAATCCTGAAAAACAATCCCTAACCGACGACGAAGATTTGGAACATCCGAACGTTTTAGAGTCTTTAAATTATATCCGCAGACATCTGCGTCACCGATATTAAACTCAAGGTCACCATATAACGTTTTTAATAAACTACTTTTTCCGCTGCCCGTTCTGCCGATTAAATAAACGAAATCACCTTTTCTCACTTCAAAATTTACATTATCTAAAACTAAATGATTGTGATGCATAATTTTAGCATCTTTAATGCTTACCACTCGCGGCATAACAACAGATACGGTCGGATTATTTATTTCTACGGCTTCGCTCATTTTTTGCAGTTATAATATTTCAATTCGTTCTCAATCAAAAACAAATCTACAACAAAAATAAAATCGAATAATTCCGTATTTTTGCCCAATATGTTAACAAATGATTTACTTTTAAGAGCTGCTAAAGGCGAAACAACCGACAGGATTCCTGTTTGGCTGATGCGTCAGGCCGGCAGGATTTTGCCTGAATACCGTGCTGTTCGCAGTAGTGTAAACGGTTTTAAAGAACTCGTAAAAAATCCCGAACTGATTTGTGAAGTTACAATACAGCCGATTGACATTCTTGGCGTAGATGCAGCCATTATTTTTTCAGATATCTTAGTGATTCCCGAAGCAATGGGCCTGAATTATGAGATGATAGAAAGCAAAGGACCTTTCTTTCCAAAAACGATAGAGAATGAAAATGATGTAAAGAACCTTACTACAGATGTTGTTCCCAATTTGCAATATGTTTTTAACTCAATCCGGTTAACAAAAAATGAGCTGAACAATAGAGTTCCACTGATTGGCTTTGCGGGTGCACCATGGACTATTTTTTCTTACATGATAGAAGGAAAAGGAAGTAAAACATTTTCACAGGCAAAAAAGATGTTGTACACAAACCCTGTTTTATCTCATCTGCTATTAGAGAAAATTACGCAATCAACGATTGCATATTTAAAAGAACAGATAAAAAGCGGTGCTGATATCGTGCAGGTTTTTGACAGTTGGGCCGGTGTACTAAGTAAGTCACAATATATTGAATTCGCATTGCCCTATATGCAAAAGATTGCAAGCTCCATAACAGAAGTTCCGGTTATTTTATTTGCAAAAGACGCGCACTATATTTTACAGGAATTTGCTCTGACGGATTGTTCTGTAATTGGTTTGGATTGGACTATTGATGCTGAGAAGGCGAGGAGAGAAGCACCTGGTAAAACCTTGCAGGGAAATCTGGACCCTTGTGTTTTATATGCTGATAAAGCAACAATTAAAAACGAAACAGAAAAAATGTTATGTGCCTTTGGTAAACAAAATTATATCTGTAATCTCGGACACGGTGTTTACCCGGATGTAGATTTTGAAAAAGCCAAATACTTTATTGAGGTAGTGAAGGAGTTTAGAGGGTAAATTGTAGTTAGTTCTTAGTACTTAGTACTTAGAGTCCATAACTCATAACTTATAACTCTTAATTTTTAGCTCTTTTCTCCTTTCACGAACTATTCCTGCCGTTTACTCACTGATTGAGTTGTCTGTTGTTTGTTGTATCTAAGTTTACATCAACAAAAACAAACAACATGAAAAAAATAACCAACAACGCAAACGCACCTATCCAGGCTATAGATGCATGCACTACAAAAGCAAATGCTTTTAAAACATCAAAAACACTGTTCTTATTATTTTTCGCACTGGTAACAGTTATGTTCAGTTCCTGTGCCCGCAATACATACGGCTGCGGAAACGGAACCTGGGCTTGTAAAAACAGTTCTAAGTACAGTAAACAATTCAAGAGTGCTAAATTCAGTACTAGCATCTACAAATGCCCTGATACGCAGCGATTCTCAAGATAAACGTATAAATGTGTTGAATGAAAGCGTGATTTAGTTCAAGGCAGGCAACTTTTGTTGCCTGCTGTTTTTTGAAACAACTTCAATAATTGTATATACAATATTTTATTTATTGAATTTTTTTTTATATTTATTTAAACCAATAATTTAATAACCATTAAAATTTAAAATTATGAAAAAGAATTATTTTAATTTACCGATTGAGCTGTTTAAGCAAATCCTCACTAAAAATTTAAAATTGAATATGTCTGAAGAGGATACTTCAAATTTAGATACTGAAAATATTGAGGTAGTAAATTTAGATAGAGGAAGAATAGAAAAGATTCATTTTTATTTTTCTGTACATAATTTATTAAATAATTCATTAAAAATTGAAATTTATAGAAATGGTACAAAAATAAATCCATCAATAACACTGACACCAGAAAATCCTTCAATAATACTTACTACTGGTGTAACAAATGATGGTGCAAATTTTGAATTTAGATTTTTAGATTCTAATAATGTTGCTATACACCCACCAATAACAGATAGTATTGATGACAATGTTGAAATTATTGATCTTGGCGTAAAAGTTAGAGCACATAAGTTCTGCTGGATAAAAATTAATAATAATTTGCTTCAAGCACCAACGATAAATATGTTCCCGCCGACTAAATAATTATTAACTTTACAGGTATAAAATTTTTAGCCTAGTAATTTATTACTAGGCTTTTTTATGTAATATATTCTGTAATATGCCATGTAGTACATTGGGTTTAAATGGTTTCTGTAATAGATCAGCAAAACCGATTGCAAGCAGTTCATTTTTACTCATGGTAAGTAAACTTGCAGTGTGTGCAATAATTTTTAGGTTAATAGATTGGTTGATTTTTAATATTTCAATGGTTGCGTCTATTCCATTTTTAATAGGCATATCTAAATCCATAAGTATAACATCATAGTTTTTGTTAATAGCCTTTTTAATAGCATCTTCTCCGTTTTCAGCTTCATCTATTTCAACTGTATGATTAAAAGTCAGTAATATTTCTTTCATTACTAATCTGTTTTCAATATTATCATCTGCAATTAAAATGAACTTATTATTCAAAAAATCAGTGTTTGATATTTTAGATACTTTTTCAATAGGTTGTTTGTCGGTATTGTAAAATGGTATATTGACGATAAATGATGTACCTTGATTTATTACACTATTTACTTCAATAGTTCCCTCCATTAATTCAATTATCTTTCTTGTTATGGATAAACCAAGACCAGTCCCGCCAAATTGTGTTTTAATATCTGCTGATGCCTGTTCATAAGGTTGAAATATATTTTCAACTTTATCTTTAGAGATTCCAATTCCGGTATCTGTTATTACAAAATGCAAGTTGCATTTGTCTTTCGACAGTTTTAAAATACTAAAATCTAATGTTACCGTTCCTTCTTTTGTGAATTTTAATGCATTTGAAACAAGATTTAAAATAATTTGTGTCAATCGAGTCGCATCACCTTCAATAGTTACATTTAATTTATTGTCTGTTTTTAAAATAAGTTGTAACTTTTTTTCATCAGCTTTATCTATAAATTGCTGATAAATATTTTCTACTAAGGTCTTAATATTAAACCTTACGGGTACAAGTTCCATTTTTCCCGCTTCAATCTTTGATATATCCAGAATGTCATTTATAAGATTTAACAGGTTTTCACCGGAAAGCTTTAATCTGTTAACATAATTACTTTGCTTTTCATTTAAACTATTTTGTTGCATTAAGTAACAGATACCAAGAATACTGTTAATCGGTGTTCTTATTTCATGGCTCATATTTGCCAGGAAATCATGTTTTATATTAGCAATCGCTTCCGCATGATCTCTTTGTCTCTTTATTGTGTTTACTTCGTTGAGTATTTGTAAGTTTTGTATCTTTTTGTTAGATTCTTCGTTGTATAATTCTTCATTTAGTAACTGAATTTTTTTATAATATTCGAGGGCGAATTTATATTTATTTTTTTTCTCAAATAAATGTATGTAGTTTTTATAGCATGCCAGTAATGTAATCTTATTATTGTGTTTTAAACTGTTTGATTCTGTTTCATATAATATTTTAACAGCTTGTTTAAATTTATTTTGTTCAATTAATAATTCACACAATACCATTTTTGCATGATGAAGTTCATTTACATTATTTAAATATTGTAATTTTTTTATAGCAGATCTTATCAGTTTATTTGCTAATTTATAATCTTTAACTTTTAGATATAACCTTGCAGAGTTTACTTCAACAATTGCAATTGAATATATTGGAATTTTTTTTCTATTATGCTTTATGATATTTAATGCATTTTCTAATGCATTTTTTGAAACTAGTTCATCTTGATTTATAAACTGATATCCTAAATTGCTGTACGCATAAATTATTAAATTAGGATTTTTTGACAATATTGCATATTCGACTGCTTTATTATTGGAAAGTAAACAATTACTGTAGTCTTTCAGATTATGATATTGAATAGCTTCAATAATATATAAACTACATAATCTATTATAATCATTATAATTTAATAGTTTTTCTTTATACTTATAGATTAATTCTCCAACATTTGCATAATCACCCAATGAAGTGTAAACATTAATCAAGCCTGAGTAACTTTGTAGATTTTCTTCTTCCAGTCCCTCATGTTCAGTAAATTCTTTATTTTCCAACCCCAGATGTAGTGCATTTTCTAAATCGTTAATAAGTATATAATGGTTTGTTAAGTAGATTCTTGTTTTTGCTAATAGTATATTATCAGCGCATTCAATAGCAAAGTGCTCACATTTTTTTAAAGTCTCGTATAATTCAGTTTGATTTTCAGCTTTGCTTTTATACAAATTATAGTTGTAAATAAAGTTTTGGGCATCTTCTATATTATTAATTGTATTCATATTAGTTTTGTGAATAGAAAATTAATCATTATTTTTATAAATCACGCTTACAGGGTTATGATTTCAACAGTAATAGTAGAAGATGATCCGATTTTCAGGGACATGCTTCTGGATTTGTTGCCAAAGGCAATAATCAAGACTAATTTATTAGCTACATGTGCCACTATACGTCAGGCTAAAGAAGCAATTAAGCAACACAATCCGCAGTTATTGTTGTTGGATGTAGAGTTGCCGGATGGTAAAGGAATGGATTTACTGGAACATGACGATGAATTCGGCACATTTGAAACTATTTTTATTACCTCTTATGATAAGTATGCAATAGATGCTATAAAAAAGAATGCTGCTGATTACATTGTAAAACCTGCAAAATTAGAAGACCTGAATGAAGCGCTGCAAAAAGTAAAAAAACGATTGGAAGTTTATGAGAAATTGCTGAAAGTAGAAGAGTTAACTAGTTATGTAGATAAACTAAATCAGCAAAATCTGCAGGAAAATAAAATAATGATAAATACGAACGACGGCGCCATTTTTATAAAGGTAAAAGATATTATAAAACTGGAGTCTGAAAGTAACTACACCGTTTTATATCTGGAAAATAATAAGAAAATAATTGCTTCTAAAACACTTTCTGTTTTCGAAGATATGCTAGAACCACTAAACTTTTTAAGGGTGCATCGTTCTTTTGTTATTAATCTTACAAAGATTAAGAATATTGAAAATGATGCCAATAATTATTTTGCAAAAATGTCAGATAATTCCAGAGTAGAAATATCCAGAAGAAAGAAAAAAGAATTCTTTGAAAAAATCACCTATCACTCCTGAGTAACGAAGGTAATTCCATATCCTTATAACATTATTTAAGAAAATGCCATGCAATTTCAGCTTGTTGTATACGTTATACTTTATATCTCAACGTGGGTTTTTTATGTTTCTAAGGAGGCTGCCGCTCGGCAGCCTCTTTTTTTAAAACCTGCAGTATACTCCCAGCGGTAATTTCTGATTGGTGGAAGATGGAATATAGAGTTCACCAAATTCAGGTTGTATATTAATCATACCATGCCTCTTTAAATTATCCATCATCAGATTTTCTATTATCAGAGAAGAAAAACCTAACGAATAAGTATTCAAAATAAAGAAATGATTTTCTTTGTCTAATAATGTCAGAACATCATAAATCATCTCATTTATATGATCTTCCAGTTTCCATTTTTCACCATCTGTACCATGCCCGTATGCCGGTGGATCTAAAATAATTCCCTGATATATTTTTCCGCGCTTTACTTCCCGTTTTACAAATTTCACGGCATCTTCCACCACCCATCGTATGTCTTTTAAATGGGAAGATTCCATGTTTCGGTTTGCCCAGCTTACCACTTGTTTTATAGAATCCACATGATAGGTTTCTGCACCGCCTGCACATGCCGCTAAACTTGAACCGCCTGTATACGCAAATAAATTCAATACTTTTGGTTGTTGAACATACTGTTTTATTTTGAGTAATTTCTCAAAAATATAATCCCAGTTCACACTTTGCTCCGGAAAGATTCCGACATGCTTAAATTTTGTTAGTGCTAAATTGAATGTTAGATTTAATTGCTCATGATTATAGGAGATTTCCCAGTTCTCGGGCATTTTCTTAAAGAATTCCCACTTACCACTGGAAGATGACAGAGATACAAACTTTACATGTGCTTGTTTTTTCCAATCATCATCTGACAAATTTTTGCTCCAAATCGCCTGTGGTTCTGGACGAATGGTTATATAGTCTCCAAACCTTTCCAGTTTTTCAAAATTACCTGAATCAATTAGTTGATAGGCAGCGAAGTTGGCGTGGAATATAGTTGCAATCATTTTTGTTTTATGAGTTTTTATTTTTCATTTTTAAAGATAGCTGCACCAATTAATGAACCTAATAAGCCAATAATTAATGTAAATAAAAACTTAAAAACAGGAACAGTAATTGATGTTGTAAATTTGTTGCTAATTATAAGTGTGGCCTCAATTTGTTCTTCGCTCATATTTTTTTTACTTAATTTTTCTCTTGTCATTTCTGACATCTTGTCGATAAAATTCGGCTCAAGTGAATTGCAATATAATATGTAGTAAAATAATGTAAATAAAGCTGCTATAATTGCAATCTTCATTCCAATATTAAATAATATTCCAAATTGGAATTTATAATTATTATTTGCTTTAACAACTTGTTGTTGAGCAATTATGATAATAATAAATACAAAAAGAATTGGTAAAAGTGATAATAAAGTATTATACTCCTGATTGGTAAAGTATAAAACCAATGAAGTTAAGACACCTATGAAACCTGCAATAAATCCAAATCTAACCGCAATTGGATTTAAATTGGGTGCTCCACCTTGTGGCAATGGTTGATTTAAAGTATCATTACTCATAATTTGGATGTTTTTCAAATTTAAGAAATAATTTTAATCTTCACTTATTTCTCTCCAATACTGTTCCCTGCAATGAACCCTGTTGTCCAGGCAGCCTGAAAATTAAAACCACCTGTTACTGCATCAATATCCAACACTTCGCCTGCAAAATATAAGTTTGAAATGAGTTTGCTTTCCATTGTCTTGAAATCAACTTTTTTTAAAGATACACCACCAGCGGTCACAAATTCTTCCTTATTCGTATTCTTGGAATGTACTTTTATTACAGATTTAGTTAAAGTCTGTGCAATATGCTGAATATCCATTTTAGATAAATCTGCCACCAATTTATTATGAGAAATACCATTTACATCCAATACTTTTAACCAGAATCGATTAGGTATATCAAAAGGAGAGAAGTTGTTGAGTTGCTTTTTATATTGTGCTTCCTTTTCATTCTTTATTCGCTGAATTGCATTATCCATGGTTTGATGAATCCAATTTATTTCTACTTCAAACTGATATTTTTTATCAAATAAGATACGTGCAGCAAAAGCGGATAATTTTAAAATGGCCGGTCCGCTTAAACCTGTATGTGTGATTAGTACAGCTCCATTTGAATTTATTTTACCTTCATTAAGTATAACTTGAACATCATTTATTGATATTCCTTCCAGTCCTCTTATCAGTTCATTTTTTATATTGAATGTAAATAAAGAAGGCACAGGTGCAATAATCTCATGACCCGAGTTTTTTAATAGTTGCCAGATGGTGTTATTACTGCCGGATGCAATTAATAAAAAATCTGACATTATTTTCTTGTCGTTATAGTAAATACTAAATGATTGACCTGTTTCAATGTGCATTACCTTTGCCTGCCTGATAATCTGAATATTTAACAACTTAGTTTGCTCAAGCAAACAGTTTATAATAGTTTGTGAATTATTCGTAACAGGAAAAATCCTCCCATCATCTTCAGTTTTTAATTTTACATTTCTGTTTTCAAACCATTGAATAGTATGTTCACAATTAAATCTGTAAAACGCACTCAGTAATTCTTTACTGCCGCGAGGATAAAACTTAATTAATTCTTTTACATCATAACAAGCATGTGTGACATTGCATCTGCCACCACCGGAAATTTTTACTTTTCCTAAAACTTCCAGACCTTGTTCGAGAATAATGATAGTTAAGTCCGGATTTTTTTTTGCAGCAGTAATTGCTGCAAAAAATCCGGCTGCTCCACCGCCGATTATCACTAAGGTCTTTTTGTTTTGCATCTCTTTGCTAAGATAAAAATTTATACATAACACTTTTTAACTATATTTTAAACATTCGTTTCTACTGTCATAAAATATTTCATAAATCAAATAAAATCAATTATTTACAATATATTTTATCTTTTAGAAGTATCATAATAATTCTCATCCTTATTGTACGAAAATTTATTTGTTTCAAATTTGATTCAACAAAAAATAAATAATATGAAACACTTATTTTTAATTCAAATGTTGTTAATGGTATTCACGGTAAATGCTATTAACGTAACCGATTCTAAAATTACAGAAGTTACTGTATTTAGAAATTATGCTAAAGAAACACGTTTAGCAAATGTATCCGTTCCGGAAGGCAACAGCGAGATTACTATTTCCGCAATTTCAACTTTTATGGATGAAAATACGTTGCAGGTAGCAACAAAAGGAAATATAAAAATCTTGTCAGTATCTTCTAAACTGAATTATTTGACAGATAAAACTAAATCATTACAAGTAATAAAACTAAATGATTCAATCGAATTGCTGAACGATGATGTAAGCTGGTGCAACCAACAAATTGTATCCTATCAGGATGAATTAAAACTCTTGGATGAAAACAGAAAACTGTCAAATGATAAAACTACATTTACTTCAGCGCAGGTAAAAGAACTGGCAGATTTGTATCGTGTCCGTTCTATCGAACTAAGAAAATACATTTTTGATTTAGTAAAAAAGCAAAAAGCAGCTAAGGATAAAATTTCCAAAATGCAAAGCCAGGTAGCGGAGTTAAACGGTAACCAAAGCACTACCATTAAAGAAATTGTTCTGAAAGTAAATGCAAAAGCTGCAGGCACAGTTTCATTTAAGTGTTCGTATATCATTACAAACGCGTACTGGATACCTATTTATGATATCAGAGCAAAAAATATAAATTCACCTCTACAATTGGATTGCAGAGCCAAAGTAGTGCAGAATACAGGTTATGACTGGAAAGATGTGAAATTGACTTTGTCAACAGCTAATCCTTCTGCCAATCATGACAGACCGGTTTTATATCCAATATATGTTGATTTTTTTCAACCGGATTACTATCAGTATAAAATGAAAAAGAGTGCTGGTTATGCTGAAACCCAGATGATGAATATGGCAGCAGCACCTGCTAAAATTGATATAGCGCGTGCTTATGATGATAAAGATGTGTTTGAAGAAGGATTAAAATCAGAAGATAATAATGTGACTATTCTGGAAGGCGAAATGGCTGTAGAATATAATATTGAAACGTTACAGGATGTGGAAAGTGATAACAAGGAGCATATTGTAGGTATTCAGGAAATTGAATTGCCGGCAATTTATTCGTATCATACAGTTCCTAAATTAGATATGACTGCATATTTGCTGGCACGTGTTACAGACTGGGCAAAATACAATTTGTTGGCAGGTGAGGCTAATATTTTCTTTGATGATAATTATGTTGGAAAATCATACCTGAATCCGAATGTTAGTGCTGATACCTTACTGATTTCTTTAGGCAGAGATGAAAAAATTAATGTAAAACGTGTAAAACTGAATGATTATACTGCTAAGAAATTGCTAGGAGGAAATATCAGAGAAACGAAAGCATTTGAGACAACTATTAAAAATAATAAAAATACACCCATTGAAATTGAAGTTTTAGATCAATATCCGATTTCAAAAAATTCACAAATAGAGGTGACACTGGAAGATTCAAACGGAGCAGTAGTAACTGAGGAGTATGGTAAATTAATATGGAAGTTTAAGTTGCAACCTAACGAATCAAGAAAAATTAAACTGGTATATACCATTAAATATCCGAAAGATAAACAAGTGAAAGAGAACAATTAACGTCATTGCGAGGCACAGCTTGTCCCGATTATTTCGGGAAAGCAATCTCTTAATATTCAACAGATTGCCACGCTTTGTTTCACTACACTCGCAATGACGGTATATTCTGGCATCAAACTTGTAATCACATAAATAGAGATAGCCGTTGTTCATGTGATTTATTTGTGACGAGCCGTTCTGAAAGGAACGGCTCGTTAATTTTTATGTAAATGCTAAGGTTTCTTTTGAAATAGCTGGAATTGAAGATCTAATTGCATTTTAACAATTTCCAGTTGCTGCTTTAAATCTTTTACTTGCTTTTTTAATGATTGTACTTCATCAAATAAATCAGGTCTATTTTCAGTTGCTCCAACATAAACTTTTGGATTTTCTGTAACAGGAATATTTGAAGCGTTTCCACTACTATTTTGATTTTTTGTGATTGGTTCAGTAGAATTATCTGCAGATGTTTGTCTTCTTGAAATAATTTTTAATACAGTATAGTTATAGATACCTGTAAATGCGTTAACCGGCGGCGCTTTTAATTCTTCTTTCACTAACAAGGTATACTTAAAACCGGGTTCAAAAACAAAATCATAAACATCTCCCTGTGGCACAGTTTTATTGATGCCATTTTCTTTAATGAGATAACATTTGCTAATACTGTCAAGACAATTCAGCAGATAATCTTCCATAATCCATGTTTTCACTCCATCTGCATCGGATGTGCTTTGAATATTGGTTTGCTGCTTAATATCGGGTATGATAGTTCCTTTCTGTGCAAATACAACCGCGGAATAAAACACTACTAAAATAAATGCGGAATTTTTCATCTGTTAATTATTTTTTGATGGAGTATAAATAAACTCAACAACTGCCTCGTATTTGTTATCTGATTTTATGGAAATATTACCGGCATTTTCAATTTTCGTTGGTGATTCTTTAACTGAAACCATCTTCGTAATAGCACATGTTTCGCAGGTTTTTATCTGAATCGGATTATTGTTGGTATTAACTTCAATAGTACAATTTGGAACAGGAGTGAAGTTAAACCATGCATTTACAGGTGCAATATTGGTGTAAGTAATTTTTTCAGGTGTTACGTTTGTTAGTGTTTCATTCATATAATCAACGACAGCCTCAACATTTGCTTTAGTACCGGCATTATCATCAAGGTTTACAGATACGATATAATTTTTATTACTTCCTGTTTCAGTGCCGGAAAGAAATGATATGCTTTTTATTTCATTTGGTTTTATTTCATTCCAGGATAAAAGAACTTTATTCGTTAAATCATTTTTTATCTTTAAAATAAGAACAGAATCAGTATTTAATTCACTCGCTGAAAGAATAACAGGAGCGGAGTCTGCAGAAGCTAAAGCTGTGCCTGTAATTTTGCTTTTTGATAAAATGGAAAACTGATCTTTATAGCGCAATAAACCAAACGTAAGTAGAATCAATGTTAATACCGGCAATACGTATTTAAGTAATCTGGTTTTAGAATAGGTGTTCTTAACTAATATTGTTTTAGTAGATGCATTAGATTCAGGCAGATTTATTTGTGCAGTTTCTTTTACTTCTTCTTTCTTTTGTATAGTTGCATTCAATTCCTTTTGAAGTCGTTCGCGTTCTAGCTTTTCATTTTTTAATTGAGTTTGCAAAAATCGTTCCTTTAACTTACTGTCTTCTTCCAGTTCAGCAATTTTTTCTTTTTCTTTTTGTTTATCTTTTTCTTCCTTCTCTTTTTGCTGTTCTAATTTATTGGATAACTCTTTCAGAAGCCGTTCACGCTCATTTTTTTCCTGTTCCAGCTGAGATAAGAGTAGTTCTTCTTTCTTTTTTCTTTCCAGTTCTAATATGGCTAACTTCTCTTTTTCATTTTCTTCCCGTTGCTTTTCAGCTAATAGTAGTTGTTCTTTTACCTGTTTTTCTTTTTCCAGTTGTTCAATTCTTTGCTTCTCCTTTTGTTCGAATGTAGCCTGCAATCGTTCTCTTTCCTGTTTCTCTTTTTCTAATTGCTCCTGAAATAATTTTTCTTTTAATTTACGTTCCCTTTCAAGTTCCAGCAATTTTTCTTTTTCCTGTCGTATTCTTTCTTGTTCTGCTATAGCATATTGTTCTTTTTCAAGCAGTTCTTTATTAATTTGTTCCAGTCTTTGTTTTTCTATTATTGCTAATTCATTTTCCAGTCGTTCCCGTTCAATTCTTTCTTTTTCCAATTGCTCCTGCAAGAGTTGTTCTTTTGCCTGCCGTTCCTTTTCCAGTTTTAATAATTGCTCTTGCTCTTTTTCCAGTCTCTTCTTTTCTTCTAATGCGAGACGTTCTTTTTCCAACTCAATTTTTTCCTCACGTTGTTTTAATTCTTTTTCTAATTGCAAGCGCTCTACTTTTTCCTTTTCCAGTTTTTCCTGTAATTGTCTTGCCACTTCTTCTCTTTCCGCTTCCTGTTGCAATAAAAATGCTTTCTCTTTCTCTAATTTTTCTTTTTCTTCGAGAGCAATTTGTATTTTTTCCTGTTTTTCGCGTTCTGCTTGCTCTCTTATTTGTTGTTCACGTTCCGCCAATTGTTTTTCGTAACGGTCGAGTTCCAGTTTTTCTTTTTCTAATTGAACTTGTAACAATCTTTCTTTCAGCCTTTTTTCTTCTTCGAGTTGTTGCTGGAATAATCTGTCCTGTTCTTCTTTTTCTTTTAATTTACGTGCTTGTTCTTCTTTCTCTTTAAGCAAGCGTTCCTGCTCCAGCCGTTCCCTAAACTCCTGCTCTTTTTGCTTTCGCTCCAGTTGTTCACGGAAACGCATTTCTTTTTCTTTGTTTATACGTTCACGCAATTCCGCTTCCTCATCTTGCTTTTCAGGAATTTCATTAGGGTGATAGATGACAATAACATTATTTTCTTTTTTGTATATCAATCTGCCGCAGTTTTTGCAATACCTGCTTTTCCCGTCAGCGAGCGGAAGTATTTCAAAAGGTGTATTACAATGGCTACAATACATTTATTTTAATTTATGCGCACAATTTTGGCAATAGATATCGTCTGCACTAATCTCGTTTCGGCATGAGGGACAAGTTAACAAAGGTTCATTAAAAACGAAATTCAACTCTTGTTGATTATCGTTAACATCACTTGCGTATTTTTTAAAAATAAGAATTTTAGTGATACCGGACTTTGTAAAGGCAACTGACTTTGGGTGTAAATTATCTTCCTGTGATAGCGGCTGTATGGTATCTGCTTTTACAAATTCCCAGCCATCTTTTGCGGTTTCATTTAAAATTTTTTCATAGGAACTTACTGTATTGGCAAGAAAACTATCTTCATTATGCGATTCTAGCGCTAATGACACGCACTTGTATATAAAATTCCCCATTTTAAAGCCAGATTTTCATTGAGCAATGGAATCTGTGTTATAAAAATACGCTTTAAAACAGCTTTAGATTCCTCAAAATATCCATATTTTATACAGATGTGTTGATAAGCAGCAGATTTTTGAATTATGGACTTAAACATGAATTTTACGAATCGTTCTCTGTTGAAAAAACATAAAATATTAAAACTTATTAAAAAAAAATAGTATACTTGTATAGACATAGAGGAAAGTTGTGAACCTCTCTAAAAAACAGGCGTATCCGAAAAGCCAACAGAGTAGGATAATTTAAATTTTAATTTTACACCATGAAACATTTAGTATCAATTCTCATTTTGTTATTTTCTGCACAAATGATTATTGCAGGTGGTAGTGCAAAAGTTGTCGTAAGTGCATCAGAACCGGATGCAAAAATTATTGTGGACGGACAAAACCTGGGAACAGGAAATCTTGAAGTAAAAGTTCCGCCCGGAGCCTGTGTTAACGTAAAGATTCAGAAAGTTGGATTTTTAAAGTATGAACAGGAATATTGTTATAAAAAAGGACAAACAGCTCCTCCTAAGAAACAATATTTTGATATGAAAAAAGATGATGCTGTTGAGGCGTCTATCAAAACTGACCAGGCAAACGTAGACTTCTCTGTGGAAGTAAACAAAAAATATGATTTAACTGAAATCTGGAAATTAACATCACAGATTGTAACCGATTATTTTGATGCAGTAGAAGTAGCAGATAAGGAAACTTCCTATTTAAGAACTGCATGGAGTGTGCAATCATTCCAGCAAAATACAATACGTACAAGATTGATTATTAAATTAGGAAATTCTAACCCGCTTACATTTAAGATTAAGTTGGTGAGTGAATATTCCGGTGCTTCCGGAACCAGTGTAAAAGCAGACGAACAGTTCCGTGAATGGGATAGAATTCTGAGAAAATATCAGAATATTATCAGCGATTTCTCTACTCGGTTAGGTTCAAAATAAATTTCATTACAATAAAAAAAACTTCACAGAAATGTGAAGTTTTTTTATTTATAGGATTGAATTAAAAAAGCAGTTCAATTTGTCCTGTATAATTTTTGCATCTTTTCCACTGACTAGTTCATCAATTTCTATATTACTTCCCATTTGAATATTAATTACATCTATCGGAATTTTAGAAAGTAAACCTTTCAAGGATTTTATATCAGATTCTTTAATGGGACATAATAATTTAGCAGTAACGGTTATCTTATTATTCACATCATCTTTTACTGTATCATTAAGTACATCAGTTGCTGTAAATTCTATACTTCGTTCATGGTTGGCTAAGAAATAAAATTTATTTCCCTGGATTGCAGTATATTTAGTTAACGTTGACATTGCCGAAGCTGCTTCAGTTCTGGTAATAACAAGGTTAAAGAAATAGCCGCTTGATGATTTGCCAATCTGACCGGTAACAGTAACATTATGAGCGTTTTTAGCAGCACTGTTAGCATCTGTTCCTAAAATAACGATATCCCATCTTTTTATCACGGGATCAATATCACTAATGTCCGGTTCACAAGGGTCGGAAGATGCAGACTTCTTAACCGGTATGATATCGGCAACATTTATCTTTGTAGTTGTTGGCTGAGGTTCAACTTTAACTTCAGTACTTAAAGGTTCGGCTATAGCAGGCTGTTGAATATTAGCATCCGAAGATTTACTCGTTGTATTTGTAACAGAACTGGTAGTAGTTGATGTAGAACTAGAAGAGTAAACAGGTGGCTTATATTTATCATTATCATTTGCGGAAATAGTCTGACTTCCGGTATTGGTTGTACTTGGCTTTTTGACTTCTGTAGTTGTACTGGTTGCAGAGATATCTTCTTTACTCTCAGGATTTTTAGTAAACCCGAGCATAAAATTTGATTGTATGAAAAGTAGTAAATTACCATTTTTTACCTCAAAACGGTCAATATCTTCGAGTAATTTATATATCATGTCTTCTACCTTCTTATTGGCGCAATTTGTAAACCCTGATGATATTTTTGTTACGGTGAAACTGGAATTTAAGTCGGATTTGACAACGGCAGAGAATTTGTTGCAAGCATTGGTTCCTTCTATACGATCATTAAACGTGTTTATTTGTAGCCAAATTGTATTATCATTCACAATGAAATTGACACCTTCTAATTTATTAATTTTTCTCAGATACCATTTCCCATCTAATGAAGAAGATGTTTGAATAGAAGTTTGTGCAATTACCTTTCCTGTCGTAGGTTTATTAGCAGGCTTTTCGGGAATGCTCTCTGATGGTTTAGAGGTGTTACTGATGTTTTTTACTAATTTTTTACTTATTTCATTTATCAGGGTAAAATTTCCGTCAGTTGTTGGTTTAACGGTTATTACATAAGCATATCCGGGTTGAAAATTAAATCCTTCAATGGTTGCATTTAATATTTCATATTCTTTTTTACCTTTTTCCTTTACCAACAGACAATTTTGAGAATTATCAATTTCACATGGTACTCCTTCAAAATTGACTTCAAATATTTTTTGTTGACTATTTGTAGCTATATTTACCGGAAGAGGAGCAGGCTTATTAATTACAGGCTTCTTAGAAACAATTTTTACCAATACATATTTAAATACAGATTCACCGACAGCTATTGGTGGTTGTTTAAATTCCTGACGAACAATAATAGTGTATAAATTTCCTTGCTCAAAATTGAAACCTTCTATTTTTTCATTAAAAATTTCAAAATCTTTGCCGGTTGATTTCTTTACCAGAAAACATTCGCCGTCATCTCTTGTATTACAGGGAGTAGTTTCTTTGTCTATTTGCCAGGTTTGATTTTTTCCCAGCATTGAAGCATCATCTTGTGAAAATACGTTTAAAGCAAAAAAACAGAAAACTATAACAATATATTTTCCTTTCATAGTAAATTAAGTTTATTCATTAATTGAAAAAGTGATGAATAAAATTAGGTATTAAAAGTAATATTTCAAACAATAGTTTTGCCATACATACCTCAATAGCGTTTAGTTCTTTACAAACAACTAAATTGTTTGTAAGAATAAATAAGTATCAAAAAGAGTAACTCTGATTAAAATATCCAGCCTCTAAAAACATTTGTAGTGGTTATTGTTTTTGGCTGACCATTTCCCCAGGCAACACCAATATCTCTGATTGCCTGAATAGTTGCTTTTGGTAAATCATACTCTTTTTTAAATTGAAGATCCCATTCAATACCATTTACTTCTTTGATGCGAACTTTGATATCATCTCCGAGTTGTTTCGCTTCAGAAAAGCATTTTGAATTTGGGTTAATCTGGGAAAGTATTGCTGCTGCTTTATCTGCACCATCGCGATTCTGATTTGCATTCCAAATTTGTCTGGCCTCTTGTACTTTTGATTTACAATCAAATTCAATATACTGAGGAAATATTTTTTCGCCAAGTGCTAAAGCTTTTCCATAACAATCTCTGGCCACTGAAGGAATTCCACTCAAAAGGTAATATGCTTCTCCATATTGATTTTTATTCGCTAATGATTGTACTTCCTGCAATGTAATATCACAATTTGTTGCGTAAACATCAATTATTTTTTGTTTTCCTTTTTCTAAAAATTGCTTTAAATCAGGTTGTGTTATTTTTATACCATTGATAGCCTGAATAAATGCTTTATTTTCAGTATTTCCTGCACCTCTCACTTTTATAGTAACGGTTTCAAAAATTGTTTTATTAAAAGCATCAACGATGTAAAACACAACATCTATATTCATAGCATACATGGCAGGAGTTGAGGCAACTAACTCTTTATTGACAAAAACAGGTTTTGCTGTCAGAAAAAACCTGCCATTCTTATCATACCCTGCAAGTCCCATACCATTTCCGGTTGCAATCATATTTAATTTATCTTTTAAATAAGATTGAGCATAATTCGGAACTACGTTATCATCGTCTGACACATAGGTGTTAAGAACTACTCTGTTTTCATCTTCCAGTATTTTAGTGTTGCCTGTCTGAGCATTTACCACTGCAACAGAAAAAATATTAAATGTTGCGAATATTATTACTATTATCTTTTTCATACAAGTATTTTTACTTTTATTTATTTATTTACTTCCTAATACAATCGTAGCTGCACCTAATCCTTTCGTCATAAGTTTATTTTCAATTGAATAAGGCGGATTTTTAAGAAATTTCTGTAACCCTTTACAAAAATCTCTCGCATCTATGGCTTTACCGTTTGTGTCGTATAATGGAATTCTAACTTGCTCGAATAACATCATGTTTTCAGTTGCATCAGAGGTGCTAAATCTTCCTTTTACCGTATTCTTTGCCATCCAGTCTTCAATAATTGACGATAATTCTTCTCCATTGTATTCTGATTCTAAATCATTACTCCAGCTATCAAATTTCTTAATTCGAATGGTAACCTCTCTGCCATTTTCAAATAAATCACTAAAATGTTCTTGAAGTTGACTATTAAAGTTGTCTAAATGTGTTAAAACAGCTTCTTCAAGTAAAACCGGTAATTCTGTGCTAAATGATTGTTGACCTGTACCGGAAGCACCTGCTACTTGTTTGTTGCTATATGCATCTAATCCCTGAAGATTAAAAGTAATGGAGCGTTTAGGCCCTAATTGATTAATACTCCAAGTTATTTGCATGATAATGTCTGCTTTTGCTGTTTTTCTTACCTTATCATATGGGGTTTCTGAAATACCACTACCACTTTTTGAAGTAACCAAAGCATCTTCTGCCATTTCTCCCTTCATGGACTTAAGAGAGGTTTCCAGGTTTATTAAAGGAAAGCCTCTGTCTTTCATTAATTCGTTAAGCTTACTCATAACGAGCAGTAAATCACTACTGTTTTGAAGGGCTGCTTCATAATCAGGAACTGTTTTAGTGATACCCATTTCATCAAATTTTGTTACAAACCCATTCTTAACGCACCAGTTATCACTTGGAACTACCATAATGGTTGGTTTTTTAGCTTGTGTAAAAGCGAATGTAAATTGGAAAATAAAAAAAACAGATAAAGCAACTTTTTTTATTAGTTTTTGCATATTTTATAGTTTAATATTGATAAATTTTGTTTTACTGATATATTAGGTAAACTAACTTTGAATTTTGAGTATTCAAGAAATTAGAATCCGGAGGATAACCCTTTTATTACACCTGCAGCTTCTAAATCTTTTCTTAACGGATCTTTCAAAACAGATACTACTATTCCTATTTTATATTCTTTACCTACTTTTACTACATCGGGAACAGCATCTCCGGAGACGGATACATATTTCATATAATCGCCACCATCCTTAAAAAATTTTGAGAAATATTCTTTTTGTTGCTCTTCAACACCGACCTGAGGTGCTAAAGCTTTTTGTGACGGACATTTTTGCCCACTACCGGCAAATCCTTTGAATACAATTCCATGGACAGCATTCTTTTTAGCTTGCTCAACAGCAACTTTTGCATTTTTGGAATAAGACCAAACCTTAACTAAATAGCTGCTTTGTACACCAATGCCTACACATTCTAGTTCATATCTCCATTCAATAGTAGCGGTTTCTGCTTTTTTTCTTTGTACAGGTTGTGAATAGGCAGAAAACTCAACCATGAGGAACAGTAATACGATTAGTTTAATTTTTATATTCATAATCTTACGTTTTATTTGATTTTTTAATGTTTTTTTTATTTGATTTAATTATACTTAAATATAATTTTTTTTTCTTCACAACAATAAATTATTTGTGTGTTTTTTATCATTTTATTTGCCTTATTAACATTCCAATATATAATCCTTTACTTTTTCCTGTGAACGTTGTTAATCTTACGACACCATCACTATTTTCTTCACTTGCCATATATCTGTTATCCCAAATATTTTTTTTGTCAACATTAATTACAGACACTCTTTTGTAATATGTCTTCCCATTTTTGTCGATGGTTTGTTCTAATACTTCGTATTTATCACCACCTTCTAATCCTTCTTTTAATCCAATTTTAGCTCCAATCGGCTCAATACTGTAGAGCGGAGTTTTAGTCTTGAATTCATCGTGATTTCTTTGCAGCCTTGCAATAACCTGATCAACCGATTTTACCGTAGCTCTTTCAATTAGTTGCTCTTCTGTTTTGCTGGTAAAAACAGAGGATTGTGTTTGCTCTTTGGCAACTTCCGAACCTATGTAATCCAAAGTAAAAATAGACGAATTATCAAAGGCATTTTTTTTATCCATATCGAAGGAGTTCTCGTCTATCCAATAATCGTTATAAAATTTATTTGCGACGGCTTCATCCCAATGTAATCGATAGAGATAAGATGTTGCTTTTACAAAATACCCTTTGCCTGCAACCGTCAGTGTAGCATTTGTGGCAGTTTGTGCAATAGAAACTCCGGTAGAAGCACCGGGAATAAACCTTAAAAATGCTGCTGAAATATTAACTGCTTTTTTTGTTTTTTCTGCTACATCTTCCTTGTTTGTATATTTAAAATCTGTAACAACTACAAATGTATTTTTTATCAGTTCTTCTCCTGCATCTGATAATAATGACAATCCTCTGACGGTATTTTTAGCATTATTTACATCCATTTCTGTTGCATTATACTGGCCTCGTTCTGCTACCAGATCCATATTAAATGTGCCATTTTCGCTTCTGTTAAACCATTTTGCAACTAAATTTCTTGCAATATCATTTGTATTTAAAAAATTATCTATAACTGATTTCTGGTCTTTTGAATTTGCATAACCATTGATTTCTCTTATATCGAGGTTGTGATTATTAAATTTATCAGGGAAAGGAGAATTTATAAAAGAAGATTTAATAGTTTCAGCATATTCTCTTGAAGGATCATTGATTATTAATGTATATAAAGAGCTTCTTCTGTATTTCAATTCGTTTGCATTTTCAGTATTTTCTGTATTCCCCGACATATCAGCAAGATTATTATTAACTGAATTATCAGATATATCCTTTAGAATTGCTGATTCACTGCTTTTTGGTGGAATACTCTCATCTTCCTTTGATGTTTTGCTTTGATTTCCTGTTGATGAATTAGCATTTTTGTCTTTATTTATTTTATTTTCCGTATTACTGCTATAAGATTCATTGTTAGTTTTATTGTCTGATATATTATTTGTAATAGTTTGTTGATTAGTTGTTGTCTTCTTCTCTTCTCCATTCTCCAAAGCATCTAATTCTGCCTGTAGTTTGGCTAATTCTTCCAGTTTAGCTTTTTTTGCCGCCGCTTTTTCTTCCTCTTTTTTTATTCTTTCCTGTTCCGCTAATTTTTCTTCTTCCTCCTTATTTCTTCTTTCTTCTTCCATTCTTTTTTGTTCAGCAATTCTTTCTTCCTCTGCCTTTTTAGCTGCTTCAGCTTCTGCCTGTTGTTTCTTTTGTAATTCAACTGCTTCAATTTGTCTTTGAATTTCAGCCTCATTCTCACTTATACTAGGCTTATTTTCAGCATAAGAACCGGATGTTTCTATTGTTGATTTTGGTGCATACGTTTTAGGTTCATTCTGAGTAAGACTTTGGGGAGGTGAATATGTTGTATTAATGTCTTCTTTATTATTAGGATCAGATGTGAAAGCAATTAAAAATTTCCACTGATCAGACAAAACAAGATTTCCATTTTTTAAATCAAATCGGTTTGTCTGTTCCAACAATTCATAAAATAAATTTTCAAGTTTCTTATTGTTACATTGCGTATAACCTGAAGTTATTTTAGTAACTGAAAATGTAGTATTTAAATCTGATTTTACTACAGCAGCAAATTTATTACATGCTCCAAAACCTTCTAAGCGGTCGTTAAATGTGCTTATCTCAATCCACATTACATTATCATCTGTAAAAAGGTTATTACCCTCAGATTCCTTTAATTTTCGCAAATACCATCTTCCGTCTAAAGAAGAAGAGGTTTGAATAAATGATTTTGGAATTATTTTTGTTTTTTTTACAGTACCTTCATCTGTGCTCTCTACAGAAACAGTAGCTTCGGTTGTATTTTTTACAGTTTTCTTACTAATTTCATTTACTAAATAATAATTGCCGTTTGAAGTTTCTTTTACAGCAATCGTATAAATGTAACCGGGTTGATAGTCAAAGCCATAAATCGTTGCATTTAAAATCTCAAATTCCTTTTTTCCTTTTTCCTTGACTAATAAACAAGTCTTTGAATTGTCTGTTTCACAGGGTACAGTTTCAAAATTAACTTCAAATACTTTTTGTGTACTACCGGATACCGGATTGTTATTTAAACTAACAGGGTTGCTTTTTGGTTTTTTAGAAATAACTTTAACCAATACATATTTTAGGATAGATTCACCAATAGCAATGGGTGGTTTTTTTATTTCCTGCTTAACAACTATTGTATAAATGTTTCCTTTTTCATAATTGAAACCTTCAATTGGTTCATTGAAAATTTCGAATTCTTTTTTACCTGATTGTTTTATTAATAAACATTCGTTTGTGGAATTCTCACATACAGCAGTCTCCGCATCAATCATCCATGTTTGTGGTGCCGGATTAAAAGATTGAGAATATATGGTTTTTGTATGCAGAAGTACGAATAAAAATATAATGTAATACTTCATATAAGTTATCTAAAGATGAATTTACAAATTCATATTTAAATAACAAAATAAATGTTGATAAAAATCAATAAAAGTTTACATCTCTTTTACCACTACCCAAGTGTTTGTATTCCTGCCTTTATCATCCGTACAAGAAATTTTTAGCTTTCCTACAGTAGGCTTTATAAATACCGGTTCGTTTTTATTAACTGTCTTGATAAACTGATTATTTACATACCACGAAATGCTTTGCACATCATTTGCAGCCTGTGCTGCCAACATCATTTCCTGCTTATCTTTCTTGCTGATATAGTAGGTGAGTCCGTTTACAGGCTTAGTAATTTTAGGATTATTATTTTCATATACTTTTTTACAAGAAGGATTATGTACCGGAATTTTAATATAAGGCAAATTATTCATCTCAAAATAATTTAATAATTCAGGCGTATAGTTGGGATATAGTTTTTCTAAGTAATTATCACTTGGCAAACAGGCCGAGCAATAGGTCATACTACTGTCCGCACTTACCCAGACTTTCTTCATATGTGCACATTTCTTGTTTGAACTTTTTCCCGGAATGTAATATGCCATAATTTTACTGGTACAAAACTCATTGGGAACATCACCTGTTTGTGCACACACATATCTGAACTGTAAATCTTTGGGTCGTTTAAACCAATCTTTGTCAGTATTTTTATTAATTGTGTTGAAGATTTGTAATAACAAAGGTGTTGCGATATCTGCTCCATTCAATTCCGGAACACCTTTTCCGTCAAAGTTGCCGCACCAAACTCCCACCGTATAATTACTGTTGAAACCGATACTCCATGCATCACGTCGACCATAAGAAGTACCTGTCTTCCAGGCAATTTTAGGCATATTTATCACACTCTCTGCTCTGTTTGGCAAATCACTTCTGCGCAATGTTGTTAAAATCTGCGCCACCATATAATTTGCCTGCTGTGATAAAATTTCGGTTCCACGCTTTGTAATTTTATCTTTAGAGTAGGTAGGAACGAAATATTCACCCTTATTTGCAAAAACGGAATACATGCCTGTTAATTCTTCGAGAGAAACGCCACAGCCACCGAGTGCTGTGGATAAACCTAATTTATCTTTATCTTTTTGTATTTGCTTAAAGTTGAGTTTGTCTAAAATATTGGTTAATGATTTTACTTCAATATCATTCAGCGTTTTTACCGCCGGAATATTTAAGGATTGCGCCAGTGCATCTGCAACAGCAACCTGACCGTGAAAATGTTCGTCATAATTTTCAGGTGTGTAGCCGTCAAAATCTACAGGTACGTCTGAAATTACGGAACGTGGCGTATAAATTCCTTTATCAAAGGCGATTCCATAAATCATTGGCTTTAACGTGCTGCCCGGAGAACGGACTGCTTTTACTCCATCTACTTGTCCTTGTGTGGCAACACTATAAAAATCAGGTGAACCAACGTATGTAACAATAGTGTGTTTTTGATTGTCGATAATATAAACCGCAGCATTCTGTATTTCTTTAAATTGCAGTACTTTAGAATAATTCTGTACAATTTCTTCCACATCAAGCTGCATATTATAATTTAAATGCGTTGCTATGATTGGTTTAGAAGGATATAACTTTTTCATACGCCAGCAAAAATGCGGAGCATATTTTGGAGGAGAACGGCGATAGGCTGTTAAAGGTTCTTCTAAAGCATCATTTATAGCTTCATCGCTGAAGACGTGATGTTGTTTGAATTTCTTCAGCCACCGGTTTCGTTCTTCTTGTATATAGGCATTTTTCTTTCCTAATGTTAATGTTGTTGGTCGGTTTGGAATAATAGTCAGGGTGGTTACTTCTGCAATACTCAGTTGAGCCGGTGATTTTCCAAAATAAATAAAGGACGCTGATTTTACACCTTCAATATTTCCACCGTAAGGCACTAAATTTAAATACAACTGCAGGATCTCGTTTTTACTGAAATTCCATTCCAATTGCAACGCACGAAACATTTCTATTAATTTTGAAAAAACAGTACGCTCTTTTGGCTCCAGCATACGTGCCACCTGCATGGTAATAGTGGAAGCACCGGATGTTCTTCTGTGTTTAATGGTATTATTAAAAAATGCTCTGGCAACTGAAACAGGGTTGATTCCCAAATGCCAGTAAAACCAACGGTCTTCCTTATTTATAAAGGCTTTCTGTACTGTTGGTGTTATTTCTTCCAGTTTGGTGTACATGCGCCATTTATCATCATTTGTTAAGAAAGAATATAAGACCGTTCCATCTTCTGCTTCTAAAATGGTTGAATAATCTCTGGTGCAATGAACAGGGAAAATAATGTCTACTATATTAAACAGCAAGACAAATACAAACAGGCCAAAAAACTTGCTCTGATGTTTAATGAAGAATAATTTTATGAGTTTCATTGATTCTGTAACACAATATACTATAAACGCAGAAAGTTATAAAATCATTCCTTGTCAGATATATTTTTAATAATTTTTTATATATTAGTTTAACAAGAAAATTATTCTGAAATGCAAGCAAATAACCCACTGCATGGTATTACCTTAGAAATGATGGTAAAATATTTATACATGCATTATGGCTGGGAGGGATTGTACAATCAGGTTCCGGCAAATTGTTTTAAAAATAACCCGTCAATTAAATCAAGTTTAACCTTTTTACGCAAAACTCCATGGGCAAGGCAGCGATTGGAAACGGTATACATATATATTACAAGAAATGGTGTGAATGAAGAATACTTCAAAGGAGGCGAGTAGTATCGTTCTTCAAAATAAAAACAGCTGTTTTCAAGCGTTCTGTTTCAGAAAGAGAATAATTATCTATATCGTAATCTCTTACAAAATGATTCCTTTCCAGTAATTTTATTGATTTGATATTGTCTTTAACCGGAAAGGCTTCTATCACTTTTAATTTCATCATTGAAAATCCATATTCAATTACAGCTTGCATGGCTTCATGCATAATGCCTTTTCCGTAATAATCCGGATGCATCTCATATCCGATTTCTGCTTTATCTTTTTCGGCAACAATATTCCAGTAGCAAATACTTCCGAGCATTTTTGATTGTTCTTTAAAATGGATGGCCCACATAATACTTTCATTTTCTTCAGCATCCTTAATACGGTTTTCAATAAAAATGCCTGCGTCTTTAAGGCTCATAGTATCTGCTCTGTCCAGGAATTCATTTACGCGGGAATTGCTGCGCATTTCAGCTAAAGACAAAGCATCATTCTTCGAGAGAGCTTTCAGTACTAATCTGGTGGTGTATAAAACCGGAAAAGGAGAGAAGTTAACAATCAACATATTGCTTAAATTATTCACGCATATATTCTAAACTCACACCAAAATCGTCGCTCACTTCTTTTAGTGAAATAGTATAGTTATACTTTTTGTCTGCCTTTACATCTTCAAAAACAGCTTTCCAAACAGGATATTCAGATTCATTTTCTTCTACTGTTTCAAAACGCTTATTATAATATTCCGTTAAAGTGTTTTTTAATTTTATTTCCTGAATAGAATCTGAAAGGTAAATATCAGCAGTAATAATATCTAACTGGTTCTCTTCATTGAAGAAATATTGCAGGTTAGCATATTCTGAAAAAGGAGTTGAATCTTTTGGATAGGTAAATTCATAAAACAAATGATCGGAGGTAGATTCATATAGTTTAGCTTTTTCTATCTTTTTGACAGCATCACTAGTTTCGTTAAAATTAATTCCACGAAGAACAGCATCTTCATTTCCGGTAAATAAATCGGTAAAAAATGGAGAAGGGTCTTTTAAGGATACTTTACCGTTGTCAAAATGACAAGAGTTTAGAATAAAGAGCATAAAGCAAAGAGTAAAGAAAAATATACGGCGATGAGTTAGGATAATATTGTTTGTGCGTCTATGTTCATTTTTCATTTTTCCTTGTTGCATTTTAGAGTTCGTTATACATTGTTTCTAAAAATTTACGAATATTTTTTAATCGGGACACAATTTCTGCGTTATTATCCGTTTTATCTTCTCCGCCTTCTTTCAGTTTCTTCTTTGCGCCATCTAAGGTATAACCTTTTTCTTTTACAAGGTGATATATCAATCTGAAATTCTCAATGTCTTTCTTAGAATACAAACGATTACCTTTTTGTGTTTTTCTTGGTTTCAGAATTTCAAATTCTGTTTCCCAGAACCGAATCAACGATGCAGCTACATTAAACTGCTTTGCCACTTCACTAATTGTGAAATACATTTTCTCTATTTCTTTTTCTTTATAAGGCATATACAAATGTTGAATGTTTAATGATTAATGTTTTATAATGTTATCTCTAAAGAATGTTATGTGTCAATGCTAATTCATCATTCACCATTAAACATTCATCATTATTTTAATCAAACGCCTGATTACTTTGCTCAGCAATCTTCAGCATCTGATCATATTGTTCCGGTGTTAAATCATTAAAGAAATAATTCACGGGATCAATTTTAGTTCCGTTTTTCCAGACTTCATAATGACAGTGTGGCCCCGTGCTTTTTCCCGTACTGCCTACCAGCGCAATGGTTTGTCCGCGTTTCACTTTCTCTCCGGCACGCACCAGTACTTTGCTGTTGTGTCCGTATAAAGTTTCATATCCATAACCATGTTTTATCACCACCTTATTGCCATAACCATCACCTTGAGAGCCGGCTATTTCCACCACTCCATCACCGGTAGAATATACAGGTGTTCCTGTTTCTGCGGTAAAATCAAGACCGGTATGCATTCTTGGTGTTTTATAAACCGGGTCAATACGGTAACCGAAACCGGAAGCAATGCGTTTTAAATCTTTATTGGAAACAGGTTGTATCGCCGGTATACTTGCTAGCATCGCTTCTTTATTTTTTATCATTTTAGCCAGCTCATCGTATGATTTAGATTGAACGTAGGTACGTTTTTCTAAGCTTTCCAGTTTTGCCAGCGTATTGGTAATAATATTTGATTCTGATAAATTTTTCAGTTCTGCGTAAATTTTAGATTTATTGATTCCACCTTTCCGTAAATTATCCGGCAATGGCTCCGACTCAAAAATAACACGGTATATATTGTCATCGCGGTCACCCATATCTTCTAAGACTTTCGACAAGGCGCCAATACGTTTATCTAAAATCTCATATTTTTCCTGCATCTGCTTCAGCTCATTCTTTTTATTTTGCTCTTCTGGATTATCAAATGCGCTGTAGCCTAAAACCATAGCTAAAAATCCAAAAAAGAATGCGGAAGTGAAAAAACCTGCAATACGTAAAATACGTTGACCAATACTGATTTTGTATTTCTCGTATTTTAATGTGTTAGGATTGTAATAATATTTTTCCTTTTGCATTTAGTTACAAGCTAAATTTTTATTTTTGTGTGTTCGTGCATCTGTCATGCTGAACTTGTTTCAGTAACCATTTGCTATCCTGAAATATGTTCAGGATGATAAACGTACCTGACACAAAGTTATACTTTTTTTGAATACAAAAAACTTACTTTAAATCAATGAGTTATAAAAGTGCAAAAGAAATTCGCCAGGCGTTTTTAGATTTTTTCAAAAGCAAAAGGCATCAAATAGTGCCATCTGCTCCTTTAGTAGTCAAAAACGATCCGACTTTATTGTTTATTAATTCTGGGATGGCGCCATTCAAGGATTTCTTTTTAGGAATTGGAAAACCAAGTTCTCCTCGTATTGCCGATACTCAAAAATGCCTGCGCGTGTCCGGCAAGCACAACGATTTGGAAGAAGTTGGTGTAGATACCTATCATCATACCATGTTTGAAATGCTTGGAAACTGGAGTTTTGGAGATTACTTTAAAACTGAAGCGATTGCATGGAGTTGGGAATTGCTCACTGAAGTGTTGAAACTAGACAAAGACAGGTTATATGTGACCATTTTTGAAGGCAACGAATCAGAAAATATTCCGAAAGACACAGAAGCCTATGATGAATGGAAAAAAGTGATTGCGGAAGACCGCATTTTATTAGGTAATAAAAAAGATAATTTCTGGGAAATGGGCGACACCGGTCCTTGCGGGCCTTGTACCGAAATTCATGTAGACTGCCGACCTGATGAAGAACGAAAAGCAGTTGATGGTGCTACATTAGTGAATGCAGATCATCCTCAGGTGATTGAAATCTGGAATAATGTATTTATTCAGTATAACAGAAAAAAAGACAATAGTTTAGAATTGTTGCCTGCCAAACATGTAGATACCGGAATGGGTTTCGAGCGTTTGGTGCGTGTGATACAGGGAAAATCATCCAATTATGATACCGATGTTTTTTCAGGAACTATTGAAGCAACAGAAAAAATAGTAGGTAAAAAATACGATAGAAGTGACAGCAAAGAAGCAATTGCCTTTCGTGTACTTGCCGACCACATTCGTGCTGTGTCTTTCACAATTGCTGATGGACAATTGCCAAGCAATACAGGTGCAGGTTATGTGATTCGCAGAATTTTACGCAGAGCGGTGCGTTATTATTTTTCATATTTAGACAGAAAAGAACCATTGCTGCATTTGTTGGTGCAGGTTTTGGCAAAACAATTTGAACATGTGTTTCCTGAATTGCAAAGTCAGGTTGATTTTGTAAGCAAAGTAATTTTAGAAGAAGAAAATTCTTTCCTTAAAACATTAGACAATGGTTTGAAACGTTTAGATGTTATTATTAAAGATTCTAATAAAATTGTTGATGGGAAATCTGCTTTTGAGTTATTAGATACATTTGGGTTTCCAATAGACTTAACTAATTTAATTGCATCAGAAAAAGGGTTGTCTGTGGATGAAAAAGGTTTTGAAGAAGAATTACAAAAACAAAAGGAGCGTAGCCGTGCTGCATCTGAACAAGATGTAGATGACTGGATTAATCTGAATGATGGTAAATCTGTTTTTGTCGGTTACGATACTTTAGAAGAAAAAGCAAAAGTTTTAAAATACAGAAAAATAAAATCTAAAGGAAAAGAGCAATATCAAATCGTGTTGGATAAAACACCGTTCTATGCAGAAAGCGGCGGACAAGTTGGTGATGTTGGACAATTAACGATTAACAATGCACAATTAACGATTACCGATACTAAAAAAGAAAATGACCTCATCGTTCATTTTGTCGATGAGATTCCTGCAGATTTAACCGGTGAAGTGATAGCTAGTGTAAATGCGGAAACGCGCCGTAAAACAACTATTCATCATTCAGCTACCCATTTACTACAAGCTGCATTACAACAGGTTTTAGGAAAGCATATAGCACAAAAAGGATCCTTAAATAATGCTGAATACTTACGTTTCGACTTTTCACATTTTGCAAAAATGACAAATGTGGAAATTGAGCAGGTAGAGAATCTGGTAAATGAAAAAATCCGACAGAATATACCGGTGGTTATCAAAGAAATGTCAAAAGACGATGCTATGAAACTCGGTGCAATGGCATTGTTCGGTGAGAAATATGGTGATGTAGTACGCGTGGTGATTATGGATGAAAAATATTCCATTGAGTTGTGCGGTGGTACGCATGTTGGTGCTACAGGTGAATTAGGCTTGTTTAAAATAACATCTGAAAGTGCTGTCGCTGCCGGTGTTCGCCGTGTAGAAGCTGTTTGCGGTGAGTTGGCTTTACAATATACTAATGAAATAATAAAGCAATTAAATAATGTAAAAGAATCGTTGAAAAATCCAAAAGATATTTCAAAAGCTATTGAACAATTGCAAGATGAAAATGCTACTTTGAAAAAAGAAGTAGAGAAATATCAACATGAAAAGGTTGAAATTGTAAAGCAACAGTTGCGCACAAAGGTTACCAACAGAAACGATGCCAATGTATTGTTTGAAAAAGTAGATGGTGTAAATGCAGATGGTTTGAAAAAAATTCAATTTGACTTAAAAAATGAATTTGACAATTTCTTCTTTGTAGCGACTACTGTTGTAAATGACAAACCGTTACTATCCATCATTATTTCAGAAGATTTAGTGAAAGCTAAAAATTTACATGCAGGAAATTTAGTAAAAGAATTATCCAAAACGATTAAAGGCGGCGGCGGTGGTCAGCCTTTTTATGCTACTGCCGGAGGAACAGATACCAATGGAATTGATACTGTTTTACGACAAGCAGAAGAGCTGTTTCTGGTGCAGACAAGCTAAACAAAAATATGATGCGGATTTCATTAAATAAACTTATTTGGTTGGATGGAACTGCAGCTTTGTTATCAGCATTATTTGTACTTGTCTTTAAATCCTTCCTGTCTGGATTCCTGAACTTACCACTAAATCTTTTAATGTTGATGAGCATTATCAGTTTTTTATATGCAGCTTACTCCATTTCATTGGCACTCTCAGAACAAAAGCCTGTTTACCGAATAAAAATTTTAATTACCGGTAACATAATTTGGTTATTGCTATGTCTGATTTTTATTCTTTTGCAGTTTAAAACTATAAACGTTTTTGGTATTTATTTATTGGGTGAAAGCATTTTTGTAGTTGGATTAGCCTGGTTTGAATACAGGCAGCTAAAGTTTATAAAATAAAAAAGCTGCCTCGCGGCAGCCCCTTCTGAATGTTATGTAAACCAAATAAATAAAAAACCTAAAAAAATTAATAATAAGTGTAAGCTGTTACGATTTCTTCCGTATTGCTTTTAGATGTTTTCTTGATTACACGTTGGAGAGCATCAAACTCGTAAAAATAATTTATTGTATTTCCGTTTTCAGAAATAGATTTGACTAAATTTTCAGAGCTGTTACCCAAAAATATTTTACCAAAGTTGATATTGCCGATAGTGTTCGGTTTGTCTGTATGATATTGAATGGTAGAAGTATAAGTAAAATCACCACCGTTGTAAGAATAACCTTTGCTGATGATTTGGGTAACATTTTTACTGTCATTTATAATTTTATCTATACGGTTGTAATCCGTCGTAGAATATTCTTGTTCTGTAATAAAACCATTAGTGTCATACCGGAAAGCTGTAGACTCACAATAAGAAGATGCACCCTTGTAAAATCCATTTGCATCTAATTTCAGTGCACTTGGATTAGAGGTGCAATTTAATTTTATGCCGCCATTTGATAATTTTTGCTCTTGCTCATATTTAGGTTCATTGCTTCTGTACTCAGAAACAGAACCATTAGTATATGTGTACTCATAATAGTAAGTGCCGGCATTTGTTGAAAATACTATTTTTGACAACCTGTTTTGGCTATCATAATAATACGTTTCTACATTATTTACTTCTGTTTTAGTCTTAATGCGTGCATCATAAGGCGATGGCAATACTAAATTAGTAACAAGACTCTCTTTTTTGCAACTTACAAACGTAATAGAAGCTATTACAGTTAGTAATAAAAGTTTACTTTTTAACATAAAAACCCACTATAAAATATAAAAAATAAAAATCCCCACGTCAAATATAATAAAAAATGTGGATAAGTGCTGTGTTTTTATTTATTATGTTGATAAAAATCAAATTATATAATTTATTAATTGATTTTCAAATAGTTACATTTTTAACAATAACACATCTTAACATTTAGTTTATAAGTTTAAAAGCCAAAAATGTATCTTTACAGCCAATTATACACATGCCGGCATCAGATAAATATGAAATAGTAATTGGTTTAGAAGTACACACACAACTCAATACAAAGACCAAGATTTTTGCAAGCGATGAGGCTGATTTCGGAGCAGCACCCAATACTCATATTAGCCCAATTACTTTGGGTTTGCCCGGTGTTTTGCCTAAACTAAATAAGGAAGTACTTGGCAAAGCCATTAAATTAGGGATAGCTTTATACTGTAATATTACCGAAGAGAATCATTTTGCACGTAAGAACTATTTTTATGCAGATTTGCCGAAGGGATATCAGATTTCACAGGATAAAAAGCCAATATGTACAGGCGGTTTTGTTGAAATAAACGTTAATGGCGAACAAAAGAATATTGCATTGACTCGTATTCATATGGAAGAAGATGCAGGCAAAAACAACCATGAGCTGGATCCTGAATTTTCGTTAATAGATTTGAACAGGGCAGGAGTTCCCTTGCTGGAGATAGTTTCTGAACCTGATATTCGCAGCAGCGATGAAGCCTATGCATACGTTAGTGAGCTAAGAAAATTAGTCCGGTATCTGGATATTTGTGATGGAAATATGGAAGAGGGCTCTATGCGTTGCGATGCCAATGTTTCTGTGCGTATAAAAGGTGAAACGGCCTATAGAAATCGTGTTGAAGTAAAGAACATGAATTCAATTCGCAATGTAAAACGCGCTATTGATATTGAAGTGAAACGCCAAATTGATATTTATGAAAGCGGGGGAACAATAGATCAGGAAACACGCAGTTTTAACCAGGCAGATGGAACTAGTTTCCCGTTGCGTAGTAAAGAAAACGCGCATGATTATCGTTATTTTCCGGAACCTGATTTGCCTCCTGTGGTGATTACACAGCAAACGATTGATAAAATTAAAGCTGCAATGCCTCAGTTGCCAAAAGAACTGCAACATAAGTTTACAACGGAATATAAATTATCTGCTTATGATGCACAGGTTTTAACTGATGAAAAAGAAACAGCATTATATTTCCTGGAACTGATAAAGTATACGTCTAATTATAAATCAGCTGCTAATTGGGTAAATAATGAGATAAAATCATTTTTAAACGAAAACAATATACCGTTTAGTGAGTTTACTATTAAACCATCCCAGATAGCTGAAATTATTAAATTAATGGATGACAATATCATTAGTTCATCAGGTGCAAAGACTATTTTTAAATCGATGACGGATGGCAACAGCGACTCTGCTATTGCGATTGCTGAAGCATTAAATCTGATTCAATCTTCTGATACGGATGAACTCAGCAATTGGATACAACAAGTACTGGCAAAGTATCCTGATAAAGTAAAAGAATATAAGAATGGTAAAAAAGGAAATCTTAATTTATTTATGGGTGAAGTGATGAAGTTATCACGTGGCTCGGCAGACCCGAAAAAAACAACCAAATTATTAGAAGACATCTTAGTATAAAACAGTTATGAAATGAGCATGAGTGTTCGCACACTAAACATTAAATGATTATTTGTGAATTCCATCTGCTCCATTAAAAACATTTAAAATAAACAGATGAAACAATCTTATTGCAAATTATTTCCCTTTCTTATTTCCATATTCATACTTGTTTCCTGCAAACAGTTCAATAGTTATAAAATAACGGCAACTGTAAAAAATGCTGATGGAGTAAAAGTATATTTAGAAGATATGGCGGAAGATTCACCTTTAGTTATTGACACTATAACAGTACAAAATTCAAAATTTGAAATAAAAAATTATTCGTCAGATGGAATTTATCGTTTACGGTTTGGTGAGAATCAGAATAATTCCATTTTCTTATACATTGAGAAAAATGATAAAATAAATATCGACGCAGACTTAAATAATTTGAATACGTATAAAGTGGAAGGCAGTAAAGGTTCTTCTGAAATATTGAGGTTGA
>JAXLTZ010000017.1:0-66670 GCA_046329785.1 Chitinophagales bacterium | reverse complement strand
TAAAAGTGGAAAGAAAGGAATTGGATATAATTGCAAAAAAATTACAGCAAAAAATTCATTTTAAAAATTTATTAGTCACACTTGGTGCGGATGGTAATTTTATTTTTAATGATAATCATTCAGCATTCAGTACTAATCATTCAACATTAAATAACCCGGATGTATGCGGTGCAGGAGATGCTGTAATTGCAGTTGCTTCTCTTGGTTTAGTCTCTGGTTTCTCATTGCATCAAATTGCTGAACTTTCTAATAAAGCAGGTTTTATTGTTTGTCAGAAAGAGAATGTGCAGCCTGTTGAAATTAGCGAATTAGCTAATTGATTAATTAACCTTACTTACTCCTTATTGCCTCCACCGGATCCATGGTTGCCGCGAGATAGGCGGGAATAATACCGGATAATATCCCTAAAACAAAAGAGATACCAAATGCTATGGCAATGTTCAGTGAACTAAGTTTAAAATCCATGCCGGATGCTTCTGTCGCAAAATGACACATAATATAAACCAACACCAAACCAACGATAGCACCCATCATGCATAAAAAAATCGCTTCTAATAAAAATTCCAGCAGAATATCAGAACGTCTTGCTCCCAATGCTTTTTTTATTCCTATAATTGCTTTTCTTTCTGTAACACTTACAAACATAATATTAGCAATACCAAAACCGCCTACAATTAGTGAAAAAGCACCAATCACCCATTTTACCATTCCCAGGGAATCAAAAACACTGTCAAATCCTTTTGCAATTACACTTAACTGATTTACAGAAAAATTATCTTCCTGACCCGGGCGTAACTTTCTCGCAGCACGCATAATGCCCACCAGTTCCTGTTTTAATTCTTCTAAACTTACGCCCGGTTTAGTTCGAATTTCTAATGTTTTATCTATTTGATTATCATCAATAGAAAAATTACGTTCATAATAATCCAATGGAACTATAACAGCTTTATCGTAATTAAAACCCAACAAATCTTCCCCTTTTTTTGTAATCACACCAATAATAGTTAATGGTTTTCCGTCCATGCGCAATTCCATTCCCTCCGGATTCGGTATATTTTTATAAAGTTTATCTGCTATGTCACCTCCTATTACGCATACATTCAACCCATTTCCAATTTCCATGGATGACAAATATCTGCCTTGTTTAATATCCAGTTGAAATACTTTCCCGTAATTATCTGTTACTGCAGAAATTTGAGCTTTATGTGTCTTTTTATCTTTATAAGAGACTTCCGGGGCTTGTCTCGGGTTTAATTCAAAGGACACATATTCTGCGAGTTTTGATTTTGCCTGTACATACTTATAGTTTTCGTATTTTACATTTGGTCGCTGAAAATACTTCCACCAGGGATAATCTGTCGGACCATCAAACGTCCATGCCCATTTGTTTACAAACAAAATATTATCCCCTAAGCTATTTATAGATTGATTAATGTTATTTTTTAACGCATCTACTGATGTCAGAATAGCAATAATACTGAATATGCCGACTGTAATGCCAAATAAAGACAGGAATGTACGCAACTTATTTAACCATAATTGCTGGAGAGTTAATTTCAAGGTTTCACCTAACACTCTGAATAGTTGCCGCATACAACAAACCTACTAAAATTTAATCAAATAAAAATATCTGTCGTTTGTAATTTGATATTCTTACAAGTATCTTTGCAGCGCATTTAGCCTAAACTATTATTCCGTAAAATAATAAACAACAATAATGAAACTTTCACAATTTGACTTCGAATTACCCAAAGAAAAGATTGCTTTATACCCATCAAAGCAACGCGATGAGTGTAAATTAATGGTGGTTCACCGGAAAACCGGAAAAATTGAACATAAACTGTTCAAGAATGTACTGGATTATTTTGATGATGGTGATGTAATGGTGATAAACAACACCAAAGTATTTCCGGCACGTATGTATGGTACCAAAGAAAAAACAGGTGCTAAGATAGAGGTGTTTTTATTAAGAGAACTTAACCACGATTTACGCTTATGGGATGTTTTAGTGGATCCTGCCCGTAAAATCCGCGTGGGAAATAAGCTCTATTTCGGAGATGATGATTTAGTAGCAGAAGTGGTAGATAATACTACTTCCCGGGGCAGAACTATCCGATTTTTATTCGACGGTACAGATGCAGAATTCAGAGCTGTTTTAGATAAATTAGGCAATACGCCGCTTCCAAAATACATCAAAAGAGAACCTGAAGAATTTGATAAAGAAAACTACCAAACTGTTTTTGCAAGTCAGGAAGGTGCAGTTGCTGCCCCTACTGCCGGCATGCACTTCAGTAAAGAATTAATGAAGCGCTTAGAAATCAAAGGTGTTGATTTTGCAGAATTGACTTTACATATCGGTTTAGGTACTTTCCGTTCTATTGATGTGGAAGACTTATCTAAACACAAAATGGATGCTGAATACTTTAAGGTAGATGAGAAGTGTGCCAAAATCGTAAACAGAGCAATACAAAGAGGTAAAAATATCTGTGCAGTCGGTACTACTTCCATGCGTTCAATCGAAACTGCTGTTTCTGCTGAACGTTTACTAAAACCAATGGAAGGCTGGACTAATTTATTCATTCATCCACCATACGATTTTAGTATTGCCAACAGTATGATTACTAATTTTCATGTGCCAAAATCAAGTTTAATCATTATGGTTTCTGCATTTGCAGGATTTGATTTAACAATGGAAGCATATCAGGTAGCGATGAATAAGAAATATAACTTCTTCTCTTATGGTGATGCGATGTTGATTATTGATTAATAATCAACATCTTCAAAAGATTATTAAAACAATATAAGCCTCAGTATTTGTACTGAGGTTTTTTTATTGGATCAAATCAATTATTTTTATACAAATTCCATAATGTGAAAATTAAAAAATTCAAATGCATTCAGTGTGGTGCACCCAAAATAAATCCTTATTCATCGCCATATATTGTTTGTGATTTCTGTGGCGCATTTACTGATATTGATTTTGAACAAGGTTTAGGTGCATGGAATAAAGACCCTAAACGCACAGAAAGATATACCACCGAAAAGGTAAAGTTTGAATCCAAACTAGCAGAATTACTTGGCAAAGGAAATAAAGAAGGCTACCAAAAAGTACAACATGAATACTGGGATTTATATTATAAGATTTATCCGGAGTATCTGCCTCCAACAATTAATACAGATGAAAAGTATAAAATGTATTTAACTATCTGTGCTGATGTATCTACCGTATATGCATTTGATGAAAATTGGGCGAAAAAATCGGGCGAACAGGCTTTGCTGCAACAAGGTGTTACCTATAATGTAGAAGACGGAAAAACATACGCAGATACAGAACCTTTTTTCAAACTCACTGATTTTTTTATTAATTACGTTAAAGAGGCTAACAAAGATTTTTATGCAAATCCTGATTACAAAATCATGCTGGAATTATTACCACCGGATGTACATTTTAAAATGAAAATGTCGATGTATGTGCAGGCGTGGATTCCCTATTTACGAATAAAAGATGCAGAAAGATTATTGCAACAAACACATTTCACCAGTGAATATACAGATGCATTGGTGGTAAATGGCAAACAACAACCATGTCAGTTTTGCCAAAAAGATGTATTTGTTCCGGAGGGTTCTTATAAAGTGATGTGTGAACATTGCTTAAAAGTAAATAATGTGCAAACTGTATTTCATTGCATTTCCTGTGGTACTGAAAATAATGTTCCGGAGAATCCTGCAAAACCAATTAATTGTATAAGTTGCGGCACGGAAAATAGATTGGTAAAGGGTTGGTTCTAATTTTTTTATTTTTATCAAAAAGTTTACAAGTCAAAACCAATATCTTTTCTGTAATATTTTCCTGCAAAAGAAATCTTATCTGCATTTTTATTAGATAACTTAATAGCTTCTTTCCAATCTGCATGTAATGAAGTAACTGCCAATACACGGCCACCGTTTGTTACCAGATTTCTATTTGAATCAATTTTAGTTCCACAATGAAAAACTATTGAATCTTGTACTTCATCAATTCGCGTTATCACTTTATCTTTTTCAAAATTTTCAGGATAGCCTCCACTTGCAAGAATGATAGTAGTTGCAGCGCGTTCATCAATTTCTATGTTAACGGTTGACAACTGACCGTTCACCGTTTTTTCAAATACATCTATTATATCATTCTTCCATCTTGGAAAAACTGCTTCCGTCTCCGGATCACCCATTCTGCAATTATACTCCACCACTTTCAATTCTCCCGTTTTTAAATACATCAAACCAACGTACACGAAACCAATGTATACAATGCCATCTTTCTGAAACCCTTCAATAGTTGGCTTAATGATAGTTTCTTCCACTATCTGCATCATTTCTTCTGTTACAAGGTGGCGGTGAAACAGCTCATACCACCGGTATTCAGACCAGTATCTCCCTCTCCAATTCGTTTTATAATCTTTGGCAGTTGGCAGGATTTTATAGTTTTTTCCGTCCGTCAAAACAAAAACTGAAAACTCAATACCATCCATAAATTCTTCAATAACCACCTTAGCACTTGCATCCCCAAATTTACCGCCAAGCATCTCTGTAAATTCAGTTTTGCTTCTTTTTTTGACATACAAATCCGAGTACACCCTTCCCGGCTGCCAGTCCATCTGCCTTTAATACAATTGGTGGTTGCTGCTGCTCTATAAACAATAAGCCATTTTCAATAGTATCTTTTTTGTAAACTCTGCATACGCCACCGTTGAATTTGATGGCGCATCATAAATGCTTTGGAAAATGCCTTGCTGCCTTCTAATTGTGCACCAACTTTTGACGGTCCGATTACAGGAATATTTTTCAATGCATCATCTTGTAAGAAAAAATCAAAAATTCCTTCTACCAAAGGAGCTTCAGGACCAACAACGACCATTTTTATATTATTTTCCTGAACAAACTTTTTAATTGCCTGAAAATCTGTTGCTGAAATAGTAATATTTATTCCAAATGCTGCTGTCCCCGGGTTTCCGGGAGCAATAAATAATTGAGTACATTTTTTACTTTGTGCAATTTTGTAAGCAAAAGCATGTTCTCTGCCACCTGAACCGAGTAAAAGAATATTCATTAACGATTTTTGCGCAAGATAATTCCTTTTATTTTAATGCCATTTTGTCCTTAAATATTTTTTTGCACAATATTTGCCATTTCACGTTTATTATCATTCAAAATGAGCGTAAAGTGTTAACTTTGCAACCTATTTTTAATACATTATCATGTTAAACTTCTTACAGAAAGGATTATCCAAAATTTTCGGCAGTAAATCAAATCGTGACGTAAAGTCAGTTGAGCCGATAATTGCTGAAATTAATGAGCATTTTTTGTCTTATCAAAATTATTCTCACGACGAATTACGTCAGAAAACACAGGATTTCAAATACAGAATTCAACAATATTTATCTGAAATAGACCAGCAAATAAGTGATTTATCTGAAAAAGCAGAAACTGAAGACTTAGATATTGACGAAAAAGAATCCATTTTTACTCAGGTTGATAAATTAAAAAAAGAAAGAGACGAAGCCATTGAAGAAGTCCTGAATGAAATTTTACCGGAAGCATTCGCTGTGGTAAAAGAAGCGGCACGCCGTTTTTCCACTAATGATTTAATTCGGGTAAAAGCCACACAATTAGACAGAGATTTGGCCGTAAAAAATCCACACATAAAGATTGAAGGTGATGAAGCTGTTTATCCGAATAAATGGACAGCTGCAGGTGGTGAAATTATCTGGAACATGGTTCATTATGACGTTCAGTTAATCGGCGGAATTGTTTTGCATCGCGGAAAAATCTCTGAGATGGCAACAGGAGAAGGTAAAACCTTAGTTTCTACATTGCCTGCATATTTAAATGCCCTTGCAGGTTGTGGTGTACATATCGTTACCGTAAATGATTACCTCGCACGCCGTGACTCTGAGTGGAATGGTATGCTATTTAATTTCCTAGGATTAACCGTTGATTGTATTGATAAACATGAACCGCATACTGATGGCAGAAAAAATGCATACTTAGCGGATATCACCTACGGTACTAATAATGAATTCGGTTTTGACTATTTGCGTGACAATATGGTACGCACGCCGGAAGAACAAGTACAGCGCAAATTACATTTCGCAATGGTGGATGAAGTGGATTCCGTTTTAATTGATGATGCTAGAACACCATTGATTATTTCTGGGCCGGTGCCAAAAGGCGAAGAACAAATGTTTCATGAACTCAAGCCAAGGATAGAACGATTGGTGGCAGTACAAAAAAGAGCAACTCAGCAATTTTTGCTGGATGCTAAAAGATTAATTGCAGAAGGAAAAACAGGAAGTAAAGAAGGCGAAGGCGGACTTGCATTATTACGGGCTCATCGTGGTTTACCAAAAAATACTGCATTAATTAAATTTTTAAGTGAGCCGGGTAATCGTCAGATTCTGATGAAAACGGAAAATTACTATTTGCAGGATCAACAAAAGGAAATGCCCGTTTGCGATGCAGAACTATATTTTGTAATTGATGAGAAAAACAATCAGATTGATTTAACGGATAAAGGCATTGAACTCATTACAACTGCAGGAGAAGAAAAAGACTTTTTTGTAATGCCTGATGTTGGTGCATTGATTGCTGAGGTAGAAAACATGCCTTTATCACACGAAGAGAAATTAAAAAAGAAAGATGAAGTATTACAGGATTTTAATGTAAAATCTGAACGATTACACACTGTAAATCAGCTATTAAAAGCGTACTGCCTTTTCGACAAGGATGTTGAATATGTCATCATGGATGGCAAAATAAAAATTGTAGATGAGCAGACCGGCCGTATAATGGAAGGCCGACGTTACAGTGATGGGTTGCATCAGGCAATAGAAGCGAAAGAAAATGTAACTATTGAAGCAGCTACACAAACATTTGCAACGGTTACTTTACAGAACTTCTTCCGTATGTATCACAAATTATGTGGTATGACCGGTACTGCGGAAACTGAGGCAGCGGAATTTTGGGAAATTTACAAATTAGATACTGTTGTAGTTCCGACGAATAAACCAACCAAACGCGAAGACAGAGAAGATTTGATTTTCAAAACGAAACGTGAAAAATATACCGCTATCATTGAAGAAATTATAAAGTTAAAAGAAGAAGGACGGCCGGTATTGGTAGGTACAACAAATGTGGAAGTATCTGAATTGATAAGTAAGATGTTGAGTATGCGTAAGATTCCGCATAATGTGTTGAACGCAAAACAGCACCAACGAGAAGCTGAAATTGTAGCTCAGGCAGGATTAAACGGACAAGTTACAATTGCGACTAACATGGCAGGTCGTGGTACGGATATTAAACTTGGACAAGGCATAAAAGATATAGGTGGTTTGGCTATTATCGGTTCTGAACGACATGATTCCCGCCGTGTGGACAGACAGTTGCGTGGTCGTGCTGGTCGTCAGGGAGATACAGGTTCCACACAATTTTATTCCTCGCTGGAAGATGATTTAATGCGCCTGTTCGGCTCAGACAGAATCGCCGGTTTGATGGATAAAATGGGATACAAGGAAGGCGAAGTTATTCAGCATTCCATGGTAACCAAATCGATAGAACGTGCTCAAAAGAAAGTAGAAGAAAATCACTTCGGTACCCGTAAACGCTTATTGGAATATGATGATGTAATGAATGCTCAACGTGAAGTTATCTACAAACGCAGACAACATGCTCTAATTGGTGAACGTATCTCTTTTGACCTCATAAATATGTTTTATGATTTGAGTTATGAAATCTGTAATGATGGAAAAATATCGCAGGATATTGAAGCATTCAAGTTAGATGCTATTCGTTTCTTATCTGTAGACACCTCCATTACTGAAGAAGATTTGAAAAATAAAAAAGTGGATGATTTAGCAAGCCATTTATATCACGAAGTTTACGAAAAATATCAGCGCAAGTCTGATGCAATTGTAAAAGAAGCATTTCCTATTGTGAAAGATGTGTATGAGCAGCGTGGCAACCAATTTCAAAACATGGTTATTCCGTTTACAGATGGCAACAGAAGCATTCAGATTGTTACAAATCTGGAAAAAGCGTATAGCAGTAAAGGAAGAGAACTGGTAAAAGTATTTGAACAAAATATCATCCTGTCTTTTATCGACCATCACTGGAAAGATCACTTACGCCAGATGGATGAATTAAAACACTCCGTGCAAATGGCTGTACACGAGCAGAAAGATCCGTTGTTAATTTTTAAATTTGAAGCGTTTGAACTATTCAAACAAATGCTTTCTGCTATTAATAAAGATGTAACGACTTTCTTAATGAAAGGAAGTTTACCTGTTCAGGATGCAAATCAGATTCAACAGCACAGACAACCCAGACGTGTTGTAGAAAAGACAAAAGAATCACGTGGCGATGGTACCATGGAAGACGAGTACAAAGGTGCTGAGGCGCAGGATACAAGAGAAAAACAACAGCCGGTTCGTGCAGAAGTTAAAGTAGGCAGAAACGATGCCTGCCCTTGCGGAAGTGGAAAAAAATATAAACATTGCCATGGAAAAGAAATGGCATAAAACTTGTAATGATTAATGTTTAATTTTGAATGACAAATATTATTTAATGAAATATTTTTTTGCATTTTCATTCTTATTTTTCTTCCATCACGCTATAAAAGCGAATGACAATGATTCAACAGAAGAAATCAGAAATAATATTTTATTTTTTAAAGATGCCCGTGTAGATATTTTGCAAAAAATATATTCACGCAAACCTGCCGGTCCTAAAAAGATGATTATCCGCGTACAGGTTTTTCAGGCAGAATCGCGTGATAAAATTTTTGAAGCAAAATCACAGTTTTCTGCACGTTATCCGGGCATTCAAACATTTGTGACCTACGTATCTCCTAATTTTAAATTACGTGCGGGTGAATTTGAAAGCAAACAAGAAGCATTTAAATTCATGCAACAAATAAAACCTTATTTTCCTACAAGTTTTGTGATTGAAGAAAAGGGACCCGATGATAAAGATAAGCCGAAAGCTAAGAAAGATAATTAAATCAATCTAATTACCTGTTCACTCTTCTACAGTACGTCTTTTGTCAACTCTTTTAATTTATGAATCACTAAATCCGGCACATAAACAAAATTGGATTCCGGTAATTTCTGCCGTTTGATAGCATCTAAAACTCCTTTACTTAATACCACCGGAAAATAGTTCTGCAATGCGGTATGGTAAGTTTCTCTTTGTATCTGCTCCTCCAATAAATCATAGCCAATTGTAATGGAAGCGTCTGTATTCATCTCATCATTGTATCCAAGCTCTTCCAATCTTTTATAAAATCTGTCTTTATATACCTGACTTCCTGCAACAGAAGAACGGAACAGCAATTTATGATTTGGAAATTTTTGGATTAAAGCTTCGCATGTAATATCAGTCGGGTCAATAATAATTACATTGCTGAATTTTTTCTGTATGGATGCTAAAGAAACTATTTCCAGTGTATCTTCCAGAATTGCTGATTTTGTTTCCGTTCGTAATGCATTCTGCTGATATCTGTCTCCTACTATAATTACTTTTGATTCTTTCCAGTTGTTGATACGTTCAATATCCCTGATGGCTGTAATAATTACTTCCAGTCTGTCAGCTGAGATATCATAATCATTTTCGCCAGGTAAAAATAAATGCTGATCTGTTACCGGAAAAAAAACAATCTCCCCACAGTTTTCGGCATGTGCCAGTTCAAGTGTTTCTTTAAAAGAAGCAAATGGTGAACCTATTTCATACTTATTCCAGATGTTTGTATAATATGGCTTGGAAGAAGAGATAGTCAATGTTTCATTATCGTCAGTTGTGGAATCATAATGATGTGCAACAAAATCACCATTGCCTGTAAACAAAATACTATGCCCATTTTTTAAGGCAAAAGATTGTGTACCTGATTTTATTGAATCTTCAATTGATTTCTTAGCATCCAATACTTTGTCCAGCCATGTTTTGCTTCTGATATAGTCTGTTAGTTTCTTTACACCTAAGATTCCAAAGGAATGCAATACAATATTAGGAATGTGATAAATAAAATTGTTCTTATTGACTTTGTATGCCAAAATATTCCATAAATAATCTACACCTAATAGTTGTGTGTCAGAAAGATTTGTCCAGAATGGAAAATGTGAAACTAAATTTTCAAAGAAACCTGGAAACGCTGCCATTGAATAACCTAATAACAATGCGAGTGGCAAAGCGATGGTCGACAAAATTTTAAAGAATGAATGTTTAGTCTCTTCTACTGAGAAAGATAAGAGTGCATTGACTTCTGCCGGCGTTAAAGATTGATCTTCTTTTACTTTCTTTGCAATTGCCGTCAGGAATTTTCGTTGACTGCTGTTTGGATTCGACATTTCTTATGGTTTGTTCAACTAATTTAAGAAAATATAAGCATTACAAATAATTATTCTTTAATATTTGCCTGATAGTTTTAATTAGTAAATTTGGATTCAACTAGAAGAAAAATGAAAAAACACAATTTTGGTGCGGGGCCATCGATTTTACCACAAGAGGTTTTTGAACAGAGTGCTCAGGCTTGTTTAAATATTAATGATAGCGGCTTATCAATTTTAGAAATCTCACACAGAAGTCCAACATTTGATGCTATACTGGAAGAGACACTTTCTTTAATCAAAGAATTATTACAAATTCCAGATGATTATAAAATCTTATTGCTGCAAGGTGGTGCCAATATGCAATTTGCAATGATTCCTTATAATATCTTAAATGAAAATGAAACGGCAAATTTTGTAGAAACAGATATCTGGTCTACACGTGCAGAAGAAGAAGCGCGTTTGTATGGAAAGACTAAAATTATTGCATCTTCAAAGGAAGCAAACTTTAATTTTATACCGAAAGATTATACTGTAGATACCAATGCTACCTATTTACATCTTACATCAAATAATACAATTTATGGTACTGAATTCTTAGAAGACAAATCATACCCTATACCTGTAGCATGTGATATGAGTTCAGATATTTTTTCCCGGCCGGTGGATATTTCAAAATATCATCTGATATACGCAGGGGCACAAAAGAATCTGGGTTGTTCAGGTGTTACATTGGTTATAATAAAAGATGAATGGCTTGGCAGAAGTAAAAGACCAAAATCAAAAATGTGGGACTATAGTGTATATGCAAAAAATAATTCACTATACAATACGCCTCCGGTTTTTACGATTTATACCTGTTTACTTACATTACGCTGGTTAAAAAAATTAGGTGGTCTTGCTGAAATGGAAAAACGCAATAAAGCAAAAGCGGATTTATTATACACTGAAATTGACAGAAACTCTTTGTTTACAGGCCATGCTGTAAAAGAAGACAGAAGCAGAATGAATATTGTTTTTACTGCAAAAGACGAACAAATAACAAAAGACTTTTTAGACTTTGTAAAACCTTACGGTATTGATGGTATTAAAGGATACAGAACTGTAGGTGGTTTCCGTGCATCTTGTTATAATGCATTACCGATAGAGAGTGTACAGGTGCTAGTGGATGCTATGCAGGCGTTTGAGAAATCGAGATAATGCCACAACGAAACATTGTGACAATATATAAAAAAAACGCCTGACTTTGTCAGGCGTTTTTTATTATAGCAGTAAATTATTTAACTGCCTCTGTATACATTCTGTTTACTTCTTCCCAGTTTATCAGATTATAAAATGCCGCTATATAATCAGGGCGGCGATTTTGATAATGTAAATAATAAGCATGTTCCCAAACATCCAATCCTAAAACAGGAGTGCCCGGGCATTCAGAAATATCCATTAAGGGATTATCCTGATTAGGCGAAGAACAAATACACAATGTTTTGTCTGCTTTTACACATAACCAGGCCCAGCCTGAGCCAAAACGTGTAGTCGCTGCTTTGGTAAATTCTTCCTTGAATTTCTCGTAAGAACCGAAAGTGTTTACAATTGCTTCACCAATTGCACCGGTAGGTTCACCACCTCCATTTGGTGATAATATCTGCCAAAATAAAGAGTGATTGAAATGTCCGCCTCCATTATTTCGTACAGCTACAGGTAAAGTCGAAATTGTAGACAACAATTCCAGCAAGCTCTTTCCTTCATTAGGTGTACCTGCCAATGCAGCGTTTAAATTGGTAACATATGCATTGTGATGTTTTCCATGATGAATTTGCATGGTTAATGTATCAAAATGTGGTTCTAATGCATCGTGAGCATAAGGTAAATTAGGTAATTCGAAAGCCATTTTTATTAATTTTTGAGTTATTGAATTGATTAGTTTAAAAATCTGAACTAATTGAATACAAATATAACAAATCGCAACGATTTTGGTTGATTGGAAAATCTGATAAGTAAATAAGAAAAGTTAATTAAGCTACTTTCAACTTAGACAATTTCGATTTACTCAGTTTCTGCTTAGCATAAGCTGCCGTAATAATGTATTCTTTCACGTCTGCTTTTGAAGGCAGTTCATACATAGCATCCGTGATAATAGCTTCGCAGATAGAACGCAAACCACGGGCGCCGAGTTTATATTCCAATGCCTTTTCAACAATAAAATCTATAGCTGCTTTATCAAAATCAAAATTAATGCCTTCCAAAGCAAATAATTTCTTGTATTGTTTCAGCAAAGCGTTTTTAGGTTTTGTTAAAATGTTAATCAGCGCTTCCTTGTCTAATTCTTCCAGATGTGCCAGTACCGGTAAACGACCAATCAATTCAGGAATTAAACCAAATGCTTTAACATCCTGATGAGTAATATATTGAAGTAAATTATCTTTATCAATTTCTTCGCCATCTTTGCCTTTCTTAAAACCAACAACAGAAGTATTCAACCTGCGGGAAATAACTTTATCTATGCCGTCAAAAGAGCCTCCGCAAATAAACAGGATATTTTTAGTATCCACTTTCAGTAATTTTTGTTCGGGATGTTTTCTTCCACCATGCGGCGGCACCAGTACTTCCGAACCTTCCAGCAGTTTCAACATTGCCTGCTGAACACCTTCCCCGCTTACATCGCGTGTAATAGAAGGATTATCTGATTTGCGGGCAATTTTATCTACTTCATCAATATATACAATTCCTTTTTCTGCCAATGCCGTATCATAATTGCAAACCTGCAACAGTCGCGACAGAATACTTTCCACATCCTCTCCTACATAACCTGCTTCTGTAAAAACAGTTGCATCCACTATGGCAAATGGGACATTTAGTAATTTAGCGATAGATTTAGCTATTAATGTTTTACCGGTACCGGTTCTGCCGACTAATAAAATATTTGATTTCTCAATCTCTACTTCATCATCCTGTATTGTCTGATTTAATCTTTTGTAATGATTATAGACGGCAACTGATATTACTTTTTTGGCTTCATCTTGTCCAATCACATATTCATCCAAATGTTCTTTTATTGCTTTGGGTTTGAGATGCTTTGCCAAAGCAACCTGTGGTTGTGTTGCTTTGTTGGGCAAATGAAAGATTTCCGTATCAACTATTTGTTTTGCCTGTGTAATACAGTTTTCACATATATAACCATCCAAACCTGCAATCAGTATCTGCACTTCTTCTTTTGCCTTTCCGCAAAAACTACATTTATTTGGGTTTTTCTTTGACATTTAATTTACTTAATATTCACAAAATTACACAAAAATGGTGCGTATTTCTACGCACCAAAGTTAATTATTAACTTTTCTAAAACTTTAAAAAGTTGAATTACTTTCTGATTAAAACCTCGTCAATCATGCCGTATGCTTTCGCTTCTTCACCTGTCATCCAATAATCACGGTCACTGTCTTTCTCCACTTTCTCATATGTTTGTCCGCTATGATTAGCGATGATATCGTACAATTCTTTCTTCAGTTTTGTAATTTCCTTGTAGGTAATTTCGATTTCAGAAACCTGTCCCTGTGCACCACCCATAGGTTGGTGAATCATCACACGGCTGTGTTTTAAGGCACTGCGTTTACCTTTTTCACCAGCACATAATAATACGGCTGCCATGGAAGCTGCAATACCTACGCAACAAGTTGCTACATTGGGTTCTACATATTGCATCGTATCATAAATACCCAATCCTGCATATACGCTGCCGCCGGGTGAGTTTACATAAATCTGTATATCACGTGTTCTGTCAGCAGAATCCAAAAATAATAATTGTGCCATTATCACATTGGCAACATAATCGTCAATACCGGTGCCCATAAAGATGATTCTGTCCATCATTAAACGGGAAAATACGTCAATTGCTGCAACATTCATTGGACGTTCTTCAATGATGTTGGGTGTAAGATTTGTAATATTGGAATCTAAATAATTTTCCAGATATATACTGGATAAACCGTGATGCTTGGTCGCATACTTTTTGAATTCTTTACCGTAGTCCATTTTAGTTGTTTTAGTATTTAGTAATGAGTATGCAGTAGGCAGACTGCATACTGCATACTTTTTACTGCAAACTATTTGGTTTCTTCTTTCTTGTTAAAAAACTCGTCAAATGTAACAGCTTTTTCATCTGCTGATATTTGACTTTCGATAAAGGTAAACAATTTTTGTTCCAAAGCACCATCGTATGACTTTTTGACATGGTCTTCTTTAGCCATCATATTATCGTTGAACGATTCTATCATCTCATCTGTGATGCCACCTCCATACATCATAAACTGAGCGCGCAATTGTTCTTTAGAGAAATTCTTAACATCTTCAAACTCTACCTTTATTTCATTATCCTTAGCAATTGCGTTAGTTATTAAATTCCATTTCAGACCTTTCTCAAATTGAGGATATTCGTTTTCAATTTGTTCGTCATCAATTGGTTTTTCATTACTTGCTTTGATAAATTTCTTCAAAAATGCATCCGGAAATTTGACATCCGTTTTTTCCATTATCGCCAGATATATGCTGTCTTTAAATTTATTCTCTGCTGATTTATCGGCAAAGTCCTGTAATTCCTTTCGTAGTTTTTCTTTAAATTCTTCTAAAGAATTTACAACACCGGGGCCATATACTTTATCAAATAATTCCTGATTCAATTCTGCTTTCTCATATTCCGGCTTTTCACCTTCCGCCCTGTCAGGATTTAAGATTTTGCCATAACGCTCACGCAATTTTTCTAATTCATCGTCCAGTGTTTTATCGTCTATCGTAATTACATTTTTCTCAACTTTTGTTTTCTTATTTAAAACCGTAACTTTTACATCAGGTGCCAAACCTATTTCATATTCAAAAGTAAAATCCGAAGGATTATTAATGTCAAATTCAAGGGATGATGAAGGTTTCGGCAATGGACGACCTAACATACTCAATTTACTCTCTTCAATATGTTTATTCAGAGCTTCTGAAACAGATTTATTTAATTCATCCAGTAAAACAGAATTACCATACATTTTTTTTATTACCCCAATTGGGACAAAACCTTTACGAAAACCTTTTATAACTGCATTTTTCTTAGCTGTATTTAATGCTTTTTCTACATTAGGTAGATAGTCTTCTTTTTTAAGTTCTATGCTGATAACAGCATTCAAATCGTCGATGTTGTTTTGAGAAATGTTCACTTTTAATAATGTTTAATGTTAAATGATAAATGTTGAATAAAGAACGGAATATCAAAGTAGATTTAACATTCAACATTCAGCATTCAACATTTATTTTGTGCGGGTGGAGGGACTCGAACCCCCATGGTTGCCCGCTAGATCCTAAGTCTAGTGCGTCTACCAATTTCGCCACACCCGCAATTCCGATTCTTCGGAAGGAGTGCAAAGATAAGAATAATTTGAGAATTAGACAATTTGAAAATTAAGCAATTATAAAATATTGCTATCTTTGCGCCATGAAATGCCATTGAGAATTGTGAAACTTAATAATTGTGCCGAAACGGGCATTCTATTGCACAATATTAAAAAATGAATTTACATAGATGAAAAATTTATCTTTAGCTTTAAACGTCGTTCTGTTTGTATTAGTGGGTGTATTATTTTACCTGCATTTCAGTTCCAAAAGTAAATCAGGAGCTACTCCGCAAGTAATTCAAACAAACGGAAAAACAGTAACTGTACCTCAGATTGCCTACATTGATATTGACTCCTTTCAAACGCATTATGCCTATTTTAAATCTGGGAAAGCCACTCTCGAGGCACGTCAGAAAGCGATGGAATCCGAACTTGAAAGAAGTATGAGTTCTTTTCAGGCAGAATATGCTGCATTGGTTCAAAAAGCACAGACCATGACGGAAGAAGAAGGAATGGCAGCTCAGCAAAAATTAGCAGAAAAACAACAAAAAATTGAGGAACGCAAACAATCCATGGAAATGCAGTTTATGAAAGAAACGCAGGATTTCAATATTGAATTACAGGAACGAATTATCGCCTTCCTGAAAAAATACAATGCAAACGGTGCTTATACTTATATCCTCCCATACTCCAGAGAAACTATTAATCTGTTATATGTAAATGATGCTTACAACATTACAGAAGAAGTATTAAAGGGCATGAATGAAGAATATGCCACTACAAAAAAATAGTTAAATAAAACCATTTTCAATTCATAAATGTTCAGGTAATCTGCCTGAACTTTTTTATTTTTAGCTGGTAGATTGTATATTGTACAACAATGGAAGTAAATGTAGAAGCCGAAAAGCTCGCTATTCTTAAAGATTATCGCCAATTGCTGCGACTGGCACAGCCACGCATGAAGAAAGGTGATGACAAACGGATTCGTCATGCATTTGAATTAGCAGTAGATGCTCACAAAAATATGCGCCGCAAAAGTGGTGAACCATATATTCATCATCCGCTCGCTGTTGCAAAAATTGTTGCCGGTGACATGGGCCTGGGCACTACCTCTGTTATTTGTGCACTGTTGCATGATACCGTGGAAGATACCGATTTGACATTAGAAGATGTTAAAAAGGAATTCGGAAATACTGCTGCAAAAATTATTGATGGTCTTACCAAAATCAGTAAGATATCACATCAAACGGAATCAATACAAGCGGAAAATTATCGTAAAATTTTACTGACTTTAAGTGATGATATACGTGTGATTCTGATAAAAATTGCCGACCGGTTGCACAATATGCGGACACTGGATGGGCAAAGCAGAAAAAATCAGTTAAAAATTGCATCAGAAACAATCTATTTATATGCACCGTTAGCACATCGTCTGGGTTTGTATTCTATTAAAGGCGAACTGGAAGATCTGGCAATGAAATATACAGATACAGAAAAGTATAAAGAAATTGCCAAAGCTTTAGAATCTACCAAAAAAGATAGGACAAAATTTATCAATGATTTTGTGAAACCACTTCAGGAAGAAATGGATAAATCGGGTTTAAAAGCAAATGTTTTTGGCAGACCAAAATCCATCTCTTCTATCTGGAATAAGATGCGTAAAAAAGAAGTGGAGTTTGATGATGTATATGATAAATTTGCCATTCGTGTAATTTTAGACTCGGCTCCCGAAAATGAAAAAGCAGATTGCTGGCGTGCATATTCTATAGTTACTGATAAATATTCGCCGCAACCAAACCGAATGCGCGACTGGATTTCACATCCGAAAGGAAATGGTTATGAATCGTTACATACTACCGTGATGGGCCCGGGCGGGCAATGGGTGGAAGTACAGATTCGTTCTCAACGTATGGACGAAGTAGCGGAGAAAGGTCTGGCCGCACATTATAAGTACAAAGAAAATAAATTCAAAGCAGCTAATTCTGCTGAAGAGGCAATCGAAAGCTGGCTGATGCAGGTGCGTGATTTTCTTAAAAATCCTGATGTAAATCCGATTGAGTTTATCAATGATTTTAAACTACAGTTATATCAAAAAGAGATTTACATTTTTACACCTAAAGGTGAATTAAAGATTTTGCCTGCGGCAGCAACTGCCCTGGATTTTGCATACACGGTACATACTAATGTTGGAGATAATTGTATTGGTGCAAAAGTGAATAATAAACTGGTGCCAATCAGTCACGAATTAAAAAATGGTGATCAGGTAGAAATTATTACATCACGAAAACAAAAACCAAGTGAAGATTGGTTAAACATTGTCACTACGTCACGCGCGAAATCAAAAATAAAAAACTCTTTGCGTGAAGAGAAAAGAAAAATTGCGGATGACGGAAAAGAGATTTTAGAAAGAAAACTCAGTCAGCTGAAAGCAAATTACAGTAATGAAAATATTACATTGCTTACTTCATTTTTTAAAATGCCAAGTCCAATGGATTTATTATATGGCATTGCAAAAGGGACAGTTAATTTATCCGATTTAAAACAATGAAAAAATGTGGGCGGCAATTTAGAAATTGTAAAACCTGAAAAGATTGCCAAATCAAAAGATGAAGAAATTTATTACAACAACGAAGAAAGTGATGGTGATATTCCAAAGAACGCCGAACTGGTCATTTTTGATGAATCATCTAAATTCCCGTATGAATTTGCAAAGTGCTGTAATGCAATTCCGGGTGATGATGTAATTGGATTTATTTCTATAAACGGAGTAATAAAAATTCATAGAACCGGCTGTCCGAATGTTATCAATCTAGCATCTAAATATGGTTACAGGATTATCAAAACCCGCTGGACTGCAAAAACCACTCCCGCATTTTTAACAACAGTAAAACTTATCGGATTAGATGATATTGGCGTTATCAATAAACTCACTACCATTATTTCAGGTGAAATGAAACTGAATATGCAATCAATTTCTATTGAAACGAATGAAGGGATTTTTGAAGGTATTATAAAAGTATTTGTAAAAGATAATGATCAGGTAAACAAACTGATTTCTAAATTAAAATCAATATCAGGTATTAATTCTGTTATCAGAGAAGAAATATAGTTTTAGTCTTCAAATATCTTTTTCCAGCTATTTACGTGTCCGAATTCTATATATCGATAAGTGAGTATCGATATAATTAACGTTAAAATCCAGAATTTTGCCAGTAATATTGAATCACTACTTTCGGTATTACCTATCTTTTGGTCAAATAATTCTACTAAAAACGAGTGCCATATATAAATGGAAAATGACATTCTGCCAAGCATTCTCAGAACGTAGTTCTTAAAAATAAAACTCAGCCATTTATTCATCGTGAAATAAAACAGAAGCAGCAATAAGAGAACAACATGAGTATAATTATTCATGAACGCAAGATAATAACCCTGATTTTTTGCAAGTACTCTGTTATAATACCATATTTCAAAATTATTTTTTGACAATAAATAAATCAGCACCAGTAATAACAGTGAAATAAAAATATTCGGTTTTATTTTTTGCAAGACAGATGTATTTATTATCCAGTAACATACTATCATTCCTAACAGAAAATCATCAAGACGTGCAAAAAGACTGTCTTTAATGTAATTCAGAATTTTATAATCAACACACGCATTAATACTGTAAATCCTAACACCTAAAGCAATTAAAAAAATTACTCCGGCGGTAAAATATGGTTTCTTTCTGAAGCAGTAAATTATAAATACAAAACAGATACTAAACCAAACTTCTATGCTTAATGACCATAATACGTCATTTACCTTTGGAAAGAAATATTTTTCTGTAAATGTATTTAAAGTCGTAACCGTATAAAAATAATCCCAAAATGCATCGTTTTCGAAATGCGAACAGAAATAGACACCAATGGTTGTACTAATTAACATTAATGGAATTAACCTTTGAAATCTTTTTTTATAGAAATTCCATATTTCTGTTTGATTATTTAAATTCCGCTTCCTGTTAAGGTAAGGCAATGCGAGAGAAAATCCTGAAAGCAGAAAAAAAAGATTGACTGCCTGCCAGCAATTATTAAACAGAACCGGATGATCTCTAAGCCACCAATAGCTTTTAGTATGCTGACATACCACCATTATAATAGCAATACCCCTTAAAGCATCAATTTCGGGTAATTTTGTATTTGTTTTATATTCTTCCGGCAAGTTTTAAAGGTTAATTTTGTACCTGAATTCAAGTTAAATATAAGAATTTATGGTATTAATTAAGTCAATTAATAATTACATCCGCGTTTAGATATAAAGAATTACTTTTCTTCCTTTAATAAATCAACTTAATTTGTATTCCGATTTTTGATACAGAAATTGTAAATTTGCATTAATGGCAATCGATTCCAAACTATTTACAGAAGTAAAACATATTTTTTCTACCTATTTAGAAAATAATAAGCAACGTAAAACACCTGAGCGTTTTTCTATTTTAGAAGAAATTTATAATCGGGAAGATCACTTTGATGCTGAAGAATTATATCTTCAAATGAAGAATAATGATTTTAATGTGAGTCGTGCTACCGTGTATAACACTTTAGATGTACTGGTACAGTGTGAACTAGTGACTAAACATCAATTTGGTCAAAATCATGCGATGTATGAAAAATCATACGGGAACAGAAATCATGATCATTTAATTTGCGTAGACTGCGGATATGTCTTTGAATTTTGTGACCCGCGTTTGCAACAGGTAAAAACCAGCGCCGGTGAATTATTTCATCAAACAATAAAAACACACTCTTTGACGTTATATGGCAATTGCCAGAAAACAAATTGTCCGAATAAAAAACCATAAATTGTCTTTATGAAACATCTGTTAACAACCCTGCTTCTTTTATCTGTTTTTTGTGTTAAACTTCAAGCACAGATTGCAATTACCCCCAAACCAAATGAACTTAAACTTAATGATGGAAAGTTTAGTTATGCAAAAGGTTTTGACGTAAAAATCATACGCGGTGATGATCCAACTAAATTAATTCAAAAACAGTTTATCGATTTTGTAAAAGAAAAGAATATTCCTGTTATCCCTTTCTCACCTTTTACAGTAACTTTAAATCTATTACAAACAAGCAGTCCTGCAATATCCCCGGAGAGTTATACTTTATCAGTAACACCTAATTCCGTTGCCATTTCTTCGACAGGAAATGCAGGATTATTTTATGGTGTGCAAACTTTAGAACAACTAATAAAAGCAGATTCATTCAAGATAATTCCCTGCATGGAAATAAAAGATGTTCCCGCTTTTTCTTACAGGGGTTTTTATTTAGATGTAGCACATCTTTTTTTAAGTACGGAAGTTATAAAACAGTATCTTGATGCGATGGCAAAATTGAAACTCAATCAGTTTCACTGGCAGATAGCAGATGAACAAGCATGGCATATTCAATTAAAAAGTAATGATTCACTTACATCGAAAGTCGATTTTTATACTCAGGAGCAGGTAAAAGATATTGTAAAGTATGCCAGAGATCGTTTTATCAATGTAATTCCGGAAATTAATTTATCATCCGTGTCTTTTGGCGAAGACACCACTTTCCAAATCAGAAAGAATATATTGGATGAAGTGATTTCTCTTTTTCCCGGAGCTTATATACACGTTGGAAAACAAATTGATTTTATAGAAGAGACACAACAATATCTTACTTCTAAATCAAAAAAGATTATTGAAACCGATAATAGTTTTTTTGATAAATCTGTAGTTCAAAGTTACAAAAACACAAGCAACGGGACCAAAGCTGCAGGACTTGGAAACGACGTAATTATGTCGCCGCGAAATTTATGTTCTTTAGATTTTTATCAGGATTGGGATGATGAAAAGAAAGCATTTTATATGAGTTTCTTGCCATTGGATAAAGCATATAGCTTTAATCCTGTTTCTAAAATAAAAGATGATAAAATTCTGTCTCATATTTTAGGTGCACAGGCTTGTACCCCAACTGTATATATAAAAAATACAGAAGAACTGGAATATCTTGTTTTCCCGCGTTTAGTTGCATTAGCAGAATGTATGTGGACTAAAAAAGAAAATAAAAAATTTAGTGATTTTGAGAAACGTTTAAAGAAGCAGAAAAATTATTTCTTTAAAGAAAAGGAACAACCAAAAATTGATCTTGTGCGTATCAAGACTAAATAATAAAATAAATTCTTTTAAGCATTAATCATTATTACTCCTGCGGTAATAACAAAAGTTCCGACTACGCGCAGCCAGTTCATATCTTCATTAAAAACCACATAAGAAACCAGAAACAATCCAACTATTGTTAAGGAAAAAAAGACAGCACTTGCTGTATTTAATGGTATTGTCTTTAATGCTTCTGTAAAACAAATTGAATTTAATAATCCGAATACCAAACCTCCGGAAAATATCAACCATTTTTTTGTCGGATTTCCTTCTACTAAAGAAGCATATTTAAACCCAATATTTGTCAAAACATTAAAGATTATTGCAAACCAGATCCAGTAATTCATAAGCATATTTTTTATTAAATATACAATCATTCATCTGATTTAAAGCATAACGTTAATTTAATAAATCCATATACTCTATATATTTGATAGATTTTATAGATTTGCGAATGTACTTCTCAAAATAATAAATATGAAAAAAACAATCTTACAAGCAATCAGCATTATTCTGCTAACAACAATCGTAATAAGTTCATCTGCGCAGGATACTTTACTATCAAATCAGGTAACTGACAAAAATGAAATTGTTACCAGACATTTAATAAAAGGGACCATCTTAAATGTAGCCAACAATGAGCTCTTACAGGGGGCAAATGTGGTGCTTAAAGGAACAACACTGGGAGCTACTACGGATGAAAAAGGTTATTTTGAAATTTCTGTAGATGACACTATTTCCAATAAAATTCTCATCATTACTTATTTAGGATTTGAAGATAAAGAATTGGAAATAAAGGATTGGGATAAAGAATTACGCATTGGTATAATTGAAGGAAATGGAAATCTCGATGAAATTATTGTAACCTCTCGCAGAAGAAATGAAGAAGCACAAGATATACCTATTCCCATTACTGTTATTGGTGCCACTCAGGTAGAAAATAGTGGTTCATTTAATGTAAACAGAGTGAAAGAATTAATACCTTCCGTACAATTGTACTCTTCCAATCCAAGAAATACATCATTAAATATCAGAGGATTAGGTACTACATTTGGGCTTACGAATGACGGCTTGGATCCTGGAGTTGGTTTTTACGTAGATGGTGTATATTATGCAAGACCTGCAGCTACTACCTTGGATTTCGTAGACATACAGCAAATCGAAGTTTTGAGAGGACCGCAAGGCACATTGTTTGGAAAAAATACCACAGCAGGTGCATTCAATATCACGACCAGAAAACCAACTTTTATCAGACAAGGAAATTTAGAATTAAGCTATGGTAATTATCAATATGTGCAGGGAAAAGCTTCCATCTCAGGTCCATTAGTTAAGGATAAACTGGCAGCACGTATATCCTTTTCAGGAACTCACAGAAATGGATTGATAAAAAATATAAATACAGACAATGACGTCAACACATTAAGTAATTTAAGTGCGAGATTACAATTGTTATACAAACCAATTGAAAAATTAGAAATTTTGGTTGCCGGCGACTTCACTTCTCAAAGACCTGACGGTTATGCTCAGGTAAATGCCGGTGTAGTACAGACTAAAAGAGCCGGATACAGACAATTTGATAGCATCATTGCAAGTTTAAATTATACATTGCCTTCAGAAAATCCATTTGACAGAATAATAGATCATGATACACCATGGAAATCAGGACAAAATATGGGAGGTGTTTCTGTAAATATTGATTACAAAATTGGTAAGGGAACATTAACATCTACTACTGCTCTCAGATTTTGGAAATGGATGCCTTCCAATGACAGAGATTTTACGGGATTGCAGGCTTTAGCAATTTCACAGGCACCATCCAAACATAGACAATGGTCACAGGAATTCAGATATGCCGCAACTTTTAATAAGAAATTAAGCGGTGTATTTGGTGCCTTCTTATTTGGTCAGAAATTACGTGCTGACGGATTCCATCAGGAAGAAGCCGGGAAAGATACCTGGAGATTTGTTCAATCATCTACAAGTGCACTATGGAAAACACCTGGTTTGTTAGAAGGATATGGCATTAAATCTTATCCATCATTTGATAATTTTAGTGGTGCTTTATTTGCTCAGATAGATTGGGAAGTTGTAAAAGGATTCAGAATATTACCCGGAATAAGATTGAACTATGACAAGAAATCTGTGGATTTCAGAAGAGAAGTTTATGGTGGTCTTGAAACTACAAATGCAGCTTTGATAAAATTAAAAAATTCGGTTTATACTAATCAGGAATTTAAAGCGGATGCCGGTAATTTTAATGCATCTGGTCAATTGACATTATCCTATTCGCCACACAAACAAGTAAGAATCTACACTACTTATGCAAATGCATTTAAACCTATTGGACTTAACTTAGGTGGCCTTCCTACAGATAGTACAGGAGTTTTGGTTGATTTAGCAAAAGTGAAACCGGAACTTACACACCACTTCGAATTTGGATTAAAAACAGAACCTATTAAAAATTCGACATTGAACGTAACAACTTTCTTTACACAAATTAAAAATTACCAAACACTGGTTCAAACACCTGATTTAACTTTAAACAGAGGCTACCTTGCAAACGCAGATAAAATCAGGTTAATTGGAGTAGAATTAGAATTAAGCTATCGCTTTAAACGATTTATAACATTAAACGGTGGCTTTACATTTATAGACGGCAAATATTTATCATTTAAAAATGCACCGTTGCCTTTGGAAGAAACCGGTTCAACACCTGCATTCAAAGATATTTCCGGTGGAGCATTGCCGGGTATCTCAAAATATACTGCAACATTCGGAGTTGATGCTGCTTACCCTGTAAAATTATTTAATCAGAAAGGTGAAGTATTTATAGGTATAGATAATTTTTACCGTTCAAAATTCTCCTCCAGCCCCTCGCCTTCAAAATATCTGAATGTAGATGGTTATTATTTATTGAATGCCAGAATTGGTTACAGAGCAGTAGAAGGATTTTCGATTTTTGTATGGAGCAGAAACTTAACCAATAAAAATTATTTTGAACAGTTACTACCGGGTGCAGGTAATCCCGGAAATTACGCAGGTGTACTTGGCGACCAAAGAACTTTTGGTGCAACGGTAAGGTATAATTTTTAATTGTTGAATATAAACCGTATAACTAAGATTAATTAACAGAAAATCATTTTTCGACCATACATTTGTTGAAGAAGCCATGGCAATACGTTCAGTTTGCCATGGTTATTTTCTAAAAGTTGAGATGTAAGATGTGAAATTCAGGTAAAGTCCATTACCAAATCCTGAATTAATTGATAAATATTGGTCTGACAAAGACACATTTTACTTAGTTCTTTGAAAATAAATATCTTATTTCTATTTTTGTTAGACTATAAATATTATAGAGTATATAGTTTTAATAGATAGAAATGAAAAAGTATGTATTTTTTACTGTCATACTTTGTATGATTGAATATGGTTTTGGGCAAAAGACGATTACAAACCAAAGTTTGATTTGGTATACTTATGTGCAAAATTTAAAAATCAATGAGCGGTTTTCTGTTCAGACAGATATACAAGAACGGCATTTTATAGCACCATTCAAACAAAGTCAGTTTTTGATGAGATCTACTTTTAAAACAGCGATCAAACATAATTTTGATTTTGGTGTCGGTTTTTGTTTTTTTCTGTCAAATACCGACCCTACCGTAGAATATGATTTAGAAACACCTGAAGTGAGACCATATATTGAATTCAACAACAAACAACCATTTAAACGCGTTACTGTTTCTCATCGTTATCGTCTGGAAAGCCGTTTCTTTCATAATACAAATGGAAAAGAGTTGTCGAAAGGATTCAGTTTTGGAAGCATGCGTTTTCGTTATCAGTTAGGTTTAGATATTTTATTAAATAAGCCCAAAGAAGAAAAACACACTTTGAAACTAAGAATTACAGATGAAATGATGTTGAATTTTGGAAATAAAATAAAATACAATCTGTTTGACCAGAACAGAATTACTGTTTCCCTGCAATATGCACCAATAAAAGCAATAGCGCTTGAAGTTGGTTATATCAACTGGTTCCAGCAACGCACTTCCGGCGATAAGTATTTTAACAGAAATATTCTCCGGGTTGGAATCGTTCATAATATAGTGTTAAAGAAAAAAGAAAAAACAGATGTTCAAAAAAATATAAACGATGGAAAAAATTAGTCTGAAATATGTAGCAGGTGTAATGATTACACTAAAAGCAAGTTTGTTAGGATTTCTGTTATGGAAAATATTTACATTGCAACCAAACCCGCTTTATTCTTTTAGTATCGATAAAGAATTTATACTGTTTGTCGGAGCCGGATTTCTGGCACAAATTATAGACGGAGCTCTTGGTATGGCTTATGGTGTAAGTTGCTCCACCATGTTATTGGGCATTGGTGTTCCACCCGCAATTGCTTCTGCAAGTGTACATACTGCTGAAGTATTCACTACCGGTGTTTCAGGTTTGTCTCATATATTTATGCGCAATATTGATAAACGGTTATTTTTTCGTTTGGTGTTCACCGGAGTTATCGGAGCGGTTATTGGTGCGTTCTTAATTTCTAAAATATTAGACGGAAAAGTAGTTAAACCATACATTGCGGGCTATTTACTGTTATTAGGTATTTATATTTTGATAAAAAGTTTCAGAGCCATCAAAAGCAACAAAAGCAACTGGAAATTTGCACCTGTATTAGGTTTCACCGGAGCATTCTTTGATGCGATTGGCGGCGGAGGCTGGGGGCCGATTGTTACTTCCAATTTAATTGATAAAGGAAACTCTCCTAAAGAAGTAATTGGAACAGTAAATACGGCAGAATTTTTCGTTACTTTTTTCAGCACCGGAGTATTTATTTTCTTTCTTGGAATTGACGCATGGAAACCAGTATTAGCTTTAATAATCGGAGGCGTAGTTGCTGCGCCGATTGGTGCATATATCTTAAGATTTATGACACCAAAAACAATTATGCGTTTAGTTGGAATTTTAATTATTGTAACGAGTTCCTATACCATTTATAAATCGTTACATTAATCAAAAAATCTTATAAAATAAGCCTAAATATTTTATTCAGGCTTATTTTATAAGGTTACTTCGAAAATCTTTTTTCTTCTTCCTGTCCAAATTACATTTATACAATATCAGATAAATCATCAATAGTAAGATGGATATAGTAGAAGAAATTGCTAATGCGATATTTTTAGATTGTTGCAACATCTGCCATCAATAAATTCTTTGCCAAATTATAAGCTTGTACTCGTATTTCAGGAATTGCAGTCGATTCAAATAAAATGCCTTTCAAGCCATTGCCAATAGTGTAAAACTCAGGAATCACATTATTATTTTTATCTAACAATTTCCCATCAGGAGTTGCATTCAATCCTAATCCTAATTCATCTGCAGAAATCAGTCCATTATTCAATAAATTTTTAAATAATGTAGAATCTGTAAACAAAGGATTCAGTTGCGGACCGCTGCAATTAATTATTTTTTGTATCTGAATTTCCTTTTGTTCATTTTCTTTTTTATCTAAATAAGAAACGACAAACCCTCTGTCATTTTCTCTAATTCTTTGTATTCGTCCTGCTATAATATTTAACTGCTTCTTATCTCTCAAAAGATGAATAATATCAGCACAAATTACAGGAATACGATGACGAACAACGGTCCATAAAGAACCAACACGGCGAAAAAATGTTTTCTTTTCTTTCAACGACAAACTATCCCAGATAACAGGTAATGCAGGGCGAATGGTGTCTACCACTACACGCCAGTCTATACCGGATTTTATGCCTTTATCAATATGATATCTTATAATTGAATACAATTCATTTGTATTTGTCGCGTTCAATAATTCTTCAGTATAATCAGGGTATTTTTGATGACGACTACATGGATAATGTGTAAAAGGCAAATAACCATTCCTGGAAATAGCATAAATTTTCCCTTTATGAATTTGATGATATAAATCGAGTATTTTATCTACCATCGTTAAACCTGTTCCGATAATTAAAATATCGTCGGTTCTTTTAAATGTTTGATTCAAATCATTCGACCATGGATTTCTGAAGTAATTCGGGTTTTCTAAATAATCCGTATTTCTTAAAGCCGGGCTTGCTGGTAAAAAGTTTCCTGTAGCGAGAATTACACTATCTGTTCTTATTTTTTTATTGTTCTGTAACGATACGACATAATGTTTGCTTTCTGTTTTTATATCAATAACTTCAGCTTGCATTAATTCTAATTGTGCAGCATGATTCTTCTTTAAATAAGTAAAAAGATATTCTTTAATATAATCACCGTAAATTTTTCTAGGTACATAATCATGCTCATTATAAGTATATCCTTTTTTTAATAACCATTCAAAGAAATCATTGGCATAATCATGAAACAGACCCATCACATTTGCAGGCACATTCAACAGATGATAATCCTTATCGGTAGAATAAGCAGTACCGGTACCAAACTCGCCGGATTTTTCTATCCATTTTATAGCAACAGGTGCATCAGGGAAATACTTTAATATATTAATCAATATTAATGCACCGGAAGCACCTCCACCAATAATTGTAATTGTTTTCATTTCCGTTTATTTATCAAAAAATAAAAGGTGCAGAGTTTGGCGATCTCTGCACCGGATCTGAAAAGCTATGAAATGCGAAAACCGCCAATTTTTCTTTTTATACTTTCCTTATAATTATTTTTCAAAAATCTACATTTGAATCGTTTGTATCAACCAGCCAATTTTTGAAATCTATGATAAAACGGTGTCTTGCTATCGTTGTGCTTTGGTTGATATGCACCTGAAATCAGCGGGACATAAATTACACGACGCCTGCTTTTTTCACCAAAATATGGAGAAGGTGCAACACGATGCCACATTCTGCCGTCATGTATTACTAAGTCACCTTTTTTTGCACGTATTAATACTTCGTATTTATCGTCCTGATTATTTAAAAAATAAGCTTTTCTAAATAACGTACTAAAAATTCCTTGTTTGTGTGTGCCCGGTAATACACGCAATCCACCATTCACTTCTGATGAATCGTCTAAGTACAAACCAATATTTATAAACTGTTCTATTTTCTTTCCATAAAAAATATCACGCGCACTATCTGTATGCCAGCCAAGTTGTTTATAATTACTATCAGGCACATTTACATAATGATTTAGTACCGCTCCGTCTTTTTCATTTTCACCGATGCGTGCACCATCAGGCATCAATACTTTTAATGCGTTTAATTGTGGATGTTGAATAAATGATTGTATCTCGTTGCTGTATTTATTTGCAAAAGCAAAACGTTGCACAATTTTATTTCCATGTTCATCTTTTCCATATTTTATTGGTATTCCGTTAACTTGTTTTACATTGTATTTTATCCAGTCTTCTTGTAATTTCTCAGAAGATGCAATAATAGTGTCTATTTCATGTTCGGGCAAAAAATTTTCAAAATGTATAAATCCATTAGTATTATAATAATCAATTTGTTCTTGTGTTAATGAATAACCTAAATTAAATTTTTTGAGTTCAATATTTTTCATGATGTAATTTTTAAAAGATTAATTAAAAAAGTGTTTTCAATACTTCTATAAAAATCTTTTACAACATCGAAACACAATTTGTGGGAATAGTTTTACATGCATAGTAATCGTTCGTTTCGTCAATTATTAATTCGTTTGTCGAAACAAATTTAATAAATATTTTTATTAATCTATATAGTTGATAGACTTTTAGTAGTATTTTATTATTTTTTAACATTGGGCATAAATTCTACAATTAAATATTTAACGGGGAACATTAAACCAACACTAACCTAAATTTTATCTACATTAATTGGTTTTGCTAATTAATTTTATCAATTTTCCACTTTAAATTTATACTTATTACTTACCACTTATAACTAACAACATATTTATGCAAGTTGATGTAATTTTAGGCTTACAATGGGGCGACGAAGGCAAAGGAAAAATTGTTGATTATTTGGCTGACAAATATGATATCATTGCACGTTTCCAGGGCGGACCAAATGCCGGTCATACACTTTATATTGATGGTGTGAAACACGTGTTGCATACAATACCTTCTGGTATTTTCCGCGAAGGCAAGATAAATTTCATCGGAAATGGCGTTGTTATTGACCCTGTAACCTTATTAAAAGAAATAGAAAATTTAGAAAAACAAGCTATACCTGTAAAAGAAAGACTGGTAATTTCTAAACGCGCTAATCTTATCTTACCAACACATAAAATTTTAGATGCCGCTTCAGAATCATCAAAAGGTTCTTCTAAGATAGGTTCTACCTTAAAAGGAATAGGGCCAACATACATGGATAAAACCGGAAGAAACGGTTTGCGCATTGGTGATATTTTAGAAGATGATTTTATAGTTAAATACGAACTGCTGAAGGCAAAACATTTGCAGTTATTACAAAGCTATAATTTTGATTTCGAATTAGAAGATGCAGAAAATACTTGGTTTGAAGCAATTGAAAAGCTAAAAGAACTGAAACAGGAAGAATCGGTTTATTTTATGAATGAAGCATTAAAATCAGGTAAAAAAGTTTTAGCGGAAGGTGCGCAAGGTTCTATGTTGGACATTGATTTCGGCACTTATCCTTTTGTTACTTCTTCCAATACCATTTCTGCTGCAGTTTGTACCGGCTTAGGCATTGCACCACAACATATCGGTGAAGTGATTGGTATTACAAAGGCATATTGTACACGTGTTGGTGGCGGGCCTTTTCCTTCAGAATTAGAAGATGAGGTAGGTGAAAAATTGCGAAAAGAAGGTGCTGAATTTGGAGCTACTACCGGAAGACCTCGCCGGTGCGGATGGATAGACTTACCTGCATTAAATTATACCTGTTTAATTAATGGTGTTACAAAATTAATTATAACAAAAGCCGACATCTTAAATTCTTTTGATGAATTTGGTGTTTGTACACACTACAAATACGATAACAAAGAAACCAAAGATCTGCCATACGATATGGTAAATAAAAAAATTACACCAACTACTGTATATTTTAAAAGTTGGGGAAATATCCCGCCAACAGGACCTATTTCTCCTGAACTGAAAGGATACGTTGACTACCTGGAAAAATACCTGAACACAAAAGTTGCGATGGTTTCCAACGGTCCCGGCAGGGAACAATTAATAGATTTGACAGAAGGAAAATTATTATCCTAACTCCTTTTATTCTGTTACGATTGCTACATAAAAAAGCAAGAATCAATGAGAATATTCTATTCATTTCCTGTAGCAGACATTGAACAATTTAAACTTCAGTTGTTAGAGATTTCTAATCAGGTAAAACATTTCTGTTATTTAGATTCTAACAATTATCCGAATTATCCTTATTCTACTTTTGGTTCTTTGTTTGCTATCGATGCTATTGATACTATCTCTGTGAATGAAGATTGTTTGGAAAAATTTGAAGCATTTCAGCATCAATATAATGACTGGCTTTTTGGGTTTTTGAATTATGATTTGAAAAATGAAATAGAATCAAATCTGCAATCAAATAAAATAGATAATATTGAGAATCCGTTATTGCATTTTTTTGTTCCTAAATATTTAGTGAAGATAGAAAATCATAAAGTGGAAATTGGTATTGTTGGTGAAAATGAGAATGAAAGTAAAAATACATTAGATAAATTCAAATTTCTGGTTAACGATCAAACAAAAAAATCTGAAATCTTAAATCTGAAATCTGAAATTCAACATCGTATCTCAAAGAAAGATTACATCGAAACTATTAATAAAATAAAGCATCACATACAACTCGGTGATATTTATGAGATGAATTTTTGTCAGGAATTTTTTGCAGAAAATACTATAATAAATACGGTTCATGTATTTCAGAAATTAAATGAAATATCAAAAGCACCATTTACCTCTTTCTTTAAAAATGAAGATAATTACTTATTATGTGCTTCACCTGAACGTTTTCTAAAACGACAAAATAACAGATTGATTTCTCAGCCGATAAAAGGAACACGAAAAAGAATTAAAAGTGAAAAAGAAGATAATCACATCAGACAGCAATTGTTCTTTGACGAGAAAGAACGCAGTGAAAATGTAATGATTGTTGACTTAGTGAGAAATGATTTCTCAAGAATTGCCATTAAAAATTCTGTTGATGTAGAAGAATTATTCGGCATCTACACGTTTGAACAAGTACATCAAATGATATCTACCATTACATGTAGCATAGAAAATAATCTTACATTCTCCGAAATTATAAAAGCTGTTTTCCCAATGGGCTCAATGACCGGCGCACCAAAAATTGCCGCTATGCAATTAATAGAAAAATATGAAGCAACCAAGCGCGGCTTATTTTCCGGTGCAGTTGGTTACATAACTCCAAAAGGAAATTTTGATTTTAATGTAGTAATACGAAGTATCTTATACAATTCAGCTAATAAGTATGTTTCCATACAAGCTGGAAGCGCGATTACGATAGATTGCGATGCAGAAAAAGAATACGAAGAATGTTTACTGAAAGCAAAAGCGATGCTGGAAGCATTGAAGTAAATTACAATACAACTTTCTTATCCCCTTTATCTATTGCTTTAATAAACTTAATTAATCCATTGAAATACGTTTGCTGGTCGTCGTACATGCACATGTGACTGCCATTGGCACAGTATAAATAACTTCCGTTGGGAAATTGTGAAGCCATCCATTTCATAAATTCAGGATCCATAGAATCATATTTTGCACCAATAGCTAATGTTGGTGTAGTAATATTTTTTAATAAATCGCTCACATCCCAGTTGGCTAAATTCCCTGCAATACCAAACTCACTTGGTCCCTGCATTTGCGTGTAAATAATATTGTTTAAATGTTTGAATGTGCGCTTCACCGGGTCCGGCCATTCATCAGCCGGAAAACGGCAAATATGTTTTTCATAAAAATTAGGTGTCAGTAAACGCATATAGGTTGGATTACTGAAATCCTTGTTTGTTTCTATTGTACGAATGGTATCTAATATCTTTGCGTCCATTTGTTTCGACAAAACATCTTCAGCATATTTTCCGTATTTCGGCGCGCTCGCCATCATATCGGAAATAATCAGGCCTTTTAAGTTTTGCTGGTATTTTAATGCATATTGCATTGCCAGAATACCGCCCCAGGAATGACCTAATAAATAAAAATTATTTTTATCCAGATTTAATGCTTTACGCACTTGCTCTACTTCTTCTACAAATCTGTCTAAATGCCAAAGCGAAGTATCTGTTGGCTGATCAGAATAATAAGCACCTAATTGATCATAATAATAAAATTCAATATTCTCCTGTGGAAAGAAATTTTCAAAACATTCAAAATATTCATGTGTACATGCCGGACCGCCATGCAGCAGCAATACTTTTATTGTTGGATTATTTCCAACACGTTTTGTCCAGACTTTAAATTTTCCGATGGGTGTTTCAATTGGAATGAGCTTAATATTTCCTGTTTGTACTTCAGTATTTATTTCTGTAGCCGGTGTTTGGGTTTTATATTGACATGAAAGAAAACATGTAAAAATAATTATACAGATAATATTCTTCATAACATCAGGTTTAAATTAAATTTAGTCTATTTATAATCATATTCAAAATAATTTTGCAAGATGTATTATTCAATTCTATCTTTTGTTTTTAAGATAATTTTGCAACACACTGATTATATAATACCGTCTTTCATCACTCAAACCTCTGCCAAAAGAAAGCCTGTTCTTACCGGTTAAGGTAATCATATAAGCATTACCGGAGGATGAGTTTTTAAAAGAAGAGATACTTTCTTCCACTGTATTAACATCTTCCCAACGGAAAGATTGTGTAAATCCTATTTTGCCTATCCCTGTAAATATTTTTCCGGATGCATTGTTGAATGTTATAACTATTTTCCCTGCCATTAACATGATTATAACAGCACTAAAAACAATAGTGGCTATAACAAAAGGAATTCCAAAGATGCTAAGCAACAGATTAAACTGACCAGTGAAAAACTGAGTACCGTAAATTCCTCCTAAAGAAAATCCTGACCATAGCATCATAAATGGGATTAAAAAAGCTGCTCCTTTAGTTCGTGTGGTTGCCCCAACAATTGTCTTTTCAAAATCATTGTAATACCATGCACCTTCCGGTGGTAAATCAGGATTAAATTTCTTTTGTGTTGAAACAGCCTGGGATACTTTAAAAACATAATTACAAGCCTGACATTTTGCAATATCGCTTTGCATGTAAATATCTTCTCGGGCAATAAATGCATTGCAATTTGGGCAATTCATAGCTTATATTATCAATACAAGATAATAAATAGATAAACAAAAAAGACCTGAAAGTTTATAAAAACAATCAGGTCTTATATTATATTCAAACAAGATTCTCGCTACGCTCGAAATAACAATTAATGATGATGACCGCCTGGTCCGTGAACGTGGCCGTGTGCTAATTCTTCAGCAGTAGCAGCACGCACATCTGCAACCGTAACGGTAAAGTTCAGTTCTTTACCCGCCATTGGATGGTTGAAGTCCATAATAACAGCATCCGGTGTTACTTCAACTACAATTCCCTGAAACTGATGCCCCTGATCATCCATCATCGGTAAAACATTACCAACTCTTATCATATTGGTATCCATGTTTCCGTCCTTGTCTTTAAAACTATCAGCTGGGACACTTACGATATCCTGTTCATTACGCACGCCATAACCATTTTCAGCCGACACTACAAAACTTACGGTATCACCTACTGTTTTACCGGCTAAGTTTGTTTCAAAATCAGCCAGTAACATACCTGCGCCTTGTATATATACCAAAGGTTGTTCCGGATTGGATTTATCGGCAGTCACTAATTCGCCATTGTTTTCTACTTTTAATTCGTAGTGGACACTTACCACCATATCTTTATTTACTAATAACATAAAAAAATTTTGGCAAAGATAGGTTAAATAATGAAAACTACCGTGTTTTAGTGTCCTGATTATTGTTATAAAATACACAAAACGCTATCTGATAATTGACTAACATCAATTTTTCTTAACCTGAAATTAGCAATAAACATGAACTAATTTAAAATCAACTGCTTATAATTCAACTATACTTAATATGACTGTAACGCTCGATTAATGAGTTGTATATAATTTTGCAGTATCAAAAAACAACTAAAATGGATTCAACTAAAAAATTTCAACAAGCATTCGACGCTTTATTAAAAGACTTTAATGACAAAGTAGAAGAAGTAAGAAGTAATATTCAAAATCTTTCTGCAGATGTGAAAGTACAGGTAGATGGTCAAAAAGAAAACTTACAAGAGTACGGTGAAAAAATAAAAGGTAGAATCAATCAGATAGTAGATGTAGATAAAGTTCGTGCAAACGTATTAGCTGAAGCAGAAAATCTGGTAGACGAAGCTAAAGTAAGAATTGAGAAAGTATTTCAATATGTGAATGAGCAAGTGAATCAGGGAGAGAAAAAAGCAAAGAAAGCAGCTACAGAATTTTCTAAAAAAGCAGAAAAATTCACTCATAACGTAGAAAAAGATGTTAAAAAAGCATCTGTTAAATTTGAATCCAACTTAAAAAAAGCAGAAAAGAAAATAGAAAACGAAGTTCAGAAAGTTAGTAAGAATGTAAAAGCAACTGCTACCAAGGCTGCAAAACAAGTAAAAACTGCTACTGCACCTAAAAAAGCAGCACCGGCTAAAAAAGCATCAACAGCAACTAAAAAGGCCCCGGCTAAAAAGGCAGCTGCAAAAAAAGCGCCGGCTAAGAAAGCAACCGTTGCAAAGAAAAAAGCATCTAAGTAATTAGGTTAATGATTTTATAGGATTTTATTTGGTTAGTAAAATCTTGGGTTCACCATTCAGGTGAACCCTTTTTTATTTGTATTATAGCAGATTCAGAATATATATCCTAAATTTAGGCTATGCCATTGAATGCTGCCTCGAGAGACAAACGTCCTTATTTTCTATTCCATTTACTGGGATGGTCTACATTTATAGGATTCCAGATTGCTTTATTGCCTAATCCAAGATCAATCCTTTACAACAAAGAATCGTACCCTTTTATTCTTGACCAATTACTAATAAACCTCATTGCTATCGTTTTCTTTTATCTGAATCACTATATTTTTATACCAAAATTCTATTTTAAAAAGAAGCTGGCAACATTTATTTTTTTAATTATGCTTTCTATTGGTGTTTCTGTTTTTGCTGTTTTACTAATGGAAAGAGATAAATCCAACACTAATATTCCTACGAATGTAAAAGGAATTCCTGAATTTTCTGAAAATCCGCTCGCACCGCCAAAACCATTACAAAAAGAATCACGAATTGAATTACTGAGTGACCGCTTTATTTTATTAGGCAGTTTATTGTTAAAGTTTATTCTGGTATTCTTATTGTCTGTCGGAATCAGAGTGTACGATAAATGGCAAACAGCCGAAGAAGAAAAATATAAAGCGGAACTTTCATTTTTGAAAGCACAGATTAATCCACATTTTTTATTTAATACGCTGAATGGTATCTATACTTTAGCCGTCAAAAAATCGGAAAACACAGCACCTGCAATCATGCGCTTGTCCTCTATAATGCGCTATGTCATTAATGAAGCACGATTCAATTATGTTGATGTAGAGAAAGAATTAAAATACATAACAGATTATATAGATTTACAAAAAATGCGTTTATCCGGCGCTATACAGGTAGACTTTCTGATTGATGCTGAGCAAAAGAATTATAAAATTGCGCCATTAATTCTAATTCCTTTTATTGAAAATGCTTTTAAGCATGGCATCAGCACGGAAGATAATTGTACAATAAAAATTCATATCATCATAAAAAATGCTAATCTGGATTTACTGGTAGAAAATAAAAAATACAATACTATACTCAGAGACGAAGAGAAGTCAGGCATTGGCATGGACAACACAAAAAAGAGATTGATGCTTTTATATGCCGACAAACATACTTTACAAATCAAGGATACAAATGAAAATTATTCTGTTCATTTAAATGTTCTATTATCATGATACAATGTATTGCGATTGACGACGAGCCATTGGCCTTAGAATTAATCAGCACCTATTGCGAAGAAGTTGAATTTATACAGCTTCAAAAAACATTCACCAAAACATCAGAAGCATTAAAATATATGCAATCAAATCCTATTGATTTATTATTTCTGGATATTCAAATGCCGGATATTTCAGGCATTGATTTTTATAAAAATCTGGAAGATAAGACAATGGTTATTTTCACCACAGCATACAGCGAATATGCCGTAGAAGGATTTAATCTGAATGCTGTAGATTATCTCCTGAAGCCTTACGAACTGGAACGTTTTCGCAAAGCAGTAAATAGAGCAAAAGAATTTTATGATTATACTGCTAAAGAGACAAACGAAACCAATTATATTTTTGTACGTGCCGATTACAGCTTAATAAAAATTGACTGCAATGATATATTATACATAGAAAGTATCGACGATTATTTGCGTATCCATCTCTCAGGCAAAAAACCCGTAATGACGTTAAGTACCTTAAAAGCAATTGAAGATAAATTGCCATCATCAAATTTTATTCGCGTGCACCGCTCCTATATCGTTGCCTTAAATAAAATTGAAAGTGTTCGTGGTAAAAATATACAATTACCACTTGCTGAAATTCCTATCAGCAATAAATACGAAGCCGATTTTTTTAAGGCTTATGGGAAAGATATTTATTGAGTTAATGCGGCAAAACAGCCGTTTATCTATCAAACTCCGATACATTCCTGCCATTCATCTATAAAATCAGTAAATAATAATTGTTTGGGTTAAGTTTGAATCATAAAATTTTTCACGCTAAAATTTAATTTTATGAAGACGCTCAAACTAGTTTTAATCGTATCGGTTGCAAGTTGCTTTATCTTTGCAAGTTGTATTCCCACAACACCTATAACTCCCGGAGGAGGAACAGGTACCGACACAACGGGAACAGGAACTTCTACTATCCCGGCAGTGTATCAAAAGATATATGGTGCAACAGATATGTATATTGATGGAAGTTATCTGGTTATAAAATCCAATGGGTTGCCTGATCATAAATCACCCTATTATCAGGGCACTGCCTGGGCTGCAACAAAGTACGAAGCTTATAATGGTACAGGTACATTCTCTATCAATCCAAACAGAATTGCAGAACAAAGTCTGACTTTCAGAATTCCATTGAACCCGGTACAGGCAACTACACATAGTTCAACACCAATGGGACCAATGGGTATCGCAGTAAACGGTATTCCTCTTTTCAATCAATATGCAGCCGGTGGCTCTCCATTAACATCAGAAATTATTTCTTTTGATCAGTATGCCGGGCACCCGCAACAACAAGGTCAATATCATTATCATATTGAACCTACTTACATTACCACAAACAAGGGCAAAGATGCATTAGTAGGGTTTTTACTGGACGGGTTTCCAGTTTATGGCCCAATGGAAAATGGAGTAACTGTCTCTGCATCAAGTTTAGATGTTTATCACGGTCATGTTGGCGTTACTGCCGATTATCCAAACGGAATCTATCATTATCACACAACAGCTGCAGCTCCGTATATAAACGGAAGCGGATTTTATGGAACTGCAGGTACCGTCACTTACTAATATAAAAATGCAACTCACCAAAACACTATCCGTACTTGTACTCATTTTTTTGAATGCGTGTATCAGTAAAAAAAATGAGAAAGCAATTGCCGTCGCTAATAAAATGCAGTTTTCTTTCTACAATGCGGATAGTGTTGAGGTGTTAACAAAACAAGGAATCACCTACTTCAATAAACAAATAGCAAATGGCTATTTGTTTTTACTTAATGCTAAAAATGATACACTGCAGAAAGAGGGATTTATAAACGGTAAAAGACATGGAATCTGCTTCAAAAAATATCCAAATCTCCATTATCAGTATCTTCACAATTATATAAACGGAAAAATGGAAGGCACACAAAAAACCTGGTGGGAAAATGGAAAACTAAAACAAGAAGCAAATTATAAGAATGATTTATTTCATGGTAAACTACAGGAATGGAGTTTTAACGGAACACTAATGAGAGATAATAATTACATGGATGGGCAGGAAGAAGGGAAACAACGTCTGTGGTATGACAATGGAAAACTAAGAGCTAACTATGTAGTAAAGAATGGCAGAATATATGGATTATCAGGGACTATGAATTGTTTTAATGCAATAGAAAATAAAAAATAAAATCAATGAACTTTTCAACTAAAAATATAGCCGTATTTATATTCATCATTGGCTTAATGATTGCATGCAATAAGAAACAAGAAACGTTACCTTATTACAATACGCCTGATTTTGAGCCTGTATGGAATCCCGGCAAAGAAATGAAGTTGCATACTATTCCTGCTTTCAGCTTTATAAATCAAAATGGGATAGAGATAACTGATAAAAATTTAGAAAGCAAAATCACAATTGTAAATTTCATATTTACTACCTGTGGTGGTATTTGTCCGGATATGACCAGAAACTTACGGGTAGTTTTAGATACATTTGCTTCTGACGACCTTATTCAGTTTCAATCGTATTCTGTAAAGCCTTGGGAAGATTCCGTCGCACGTCTTAAAGAGTTTGCCGATATCTATTCCATCAATGATACAAAATGGAATTTACTAACCGGCGATAAAGCGATTATTTACGAATTAGCACGAAAAGCATTTTTTGCCGAAGAAGACGCAGGTTATAACAAAGATTCTACGGAATTTCTACATACAGAAAATGTACTGCTGATTGACAAAAATAAACATATTCGTGGCTTATATAAAGGCACTTTACCTTTAGATATGCAACATTTAATTACCGATATTAATCTCTTAAAAAAAGAAGATAATTAATATTCTGTTTTGCATAAAATACTCTAAAACATTCATTTAAACATTTATCGACTCTATTTGCGGACCAAACTCCGACACATTTTATGCGTTTACCGATAAAATTTGGTCTATTTCCATATTATTTTGCACCTTAGTACCAGAAAAGAAAAAGTATGCAAATCAATAAAAATATAGCCATCAGTGATTCAGGGTTTATTTTCAATCCATCTTCCGGCGACTCGTTTTCTTCCAATGCAATTGGTCTCGAAATCATTCATCATTTAAAGGCAGAAAAATCAACGGAAGAAATCATTAAAATCATTGCTGAAAAATATGCGGTCGAATCCTCTACACTGGAAAAAGATGTTCAGGATTTTTTACAAATGCTTTCTACTTATCAATTAATCCAATACCATGAGCAGTAAAAAAAATATTACTGTTGCAGTGACCGGATTAAATAATATTGATAGTCCGGGGCCGGGCATTCCTGTTATCAGAGCATTGAAAGAAAGTACGCAATATAATGTGCGAATTATTGGTTTGTCGTATGAAACCTTGGAACCGGGTATTTATATGCATGATCTGGTAGATAAGTCGTATCAGATTCCGATGCCGTCTGCAGGAACTACTGTTTTATTAGACCGATTAAGATACATTAATGATATTGAAAACATTGATGTCGTAATTCCAAATTTTGATGCTGAGTTACACAATTTCATCAAACTGAAGCATATTCTCAAAACAGAATTAAATATCGAAACATTCTTGCCAACCTTAGAGCAATTTGAATCTCGTCATAAATCCGTTCTATATGAGTTCGGAGAAAAAAACGAGGTGAAAGTTCCTTATGCAAAAATGATATTTAGTGCTCAGGAGATTCAGCAGTTAAAAGATGAGTTTACCTATCCGTTAGTCGTTAAAGGGAAATATTATGATGCTTCAATTGCTGCAACACCGGAACAAGCTGTAAATTATTTTTATAAGATAAGTGCAAAATGGGGCTTGCCCATTATTGTACAGGAATTTATTTCAGGCAATGAAGTGAATGTAACAGCGATTGGAGATGGCAACGGAAAATGTATCGGAGCCGTACCGATGCGCAAATTGTACATCACCGACAAAGGCAAAGCCTGGGCAGGTGTTTCTTTAGATGATGAAGAATTAATTAAAATAACGAATCGTGTAATTGGCAACTCGAAATGGCGTGGTGGTTGCGAACTGGAATTTATTAAAACTAACGACAATAAATATTATTTACTGGAAATGAATCCGCGTTTTCCTGCATGGGTTTATTTATCTGTTGGCTGCGGACAAAATCATCCTGAGGCTCTGGTAAAAATGGCATTGGGTGAAAAAACAGAAGCCTTTAAGACTTTTGAAACCGGAAAATTATTTATAAGGTATTCTTTTGATCAGATTGTAAACTTGTCAGAATTCGAAAAAATATCTACGTTAGGCGAATTATAATTTAAAATAAAACTATGAAGTAATTTAATAATTCAAAATATAAAAAAAATAATTGCTTCATTATTTAATTATTCAATTACTAAATTTAAAAAAATGTCAAAACAAACGTACGAACGACCATACATTCAAAAATTAAATACCGGAACTATGAATAAATTCGGCACACGCACCGAGTTTGCTCCAACCACACAGATTGATGGTGTTCCTGTTAAGCGAATTATTGCAGAACATGGCTCTCCTTGTTTTGTACTTTCTGAACGCACAATACGTAAAACCTATCAGGATACGCTTAGAGCATTCAAAACCCGTTATCCGAAAGTACAATTTGCATGGAGTTACAAAACAAATTACCTGAATGCTGTATGTAATATTTTTCATCAGGAAGGATCATGGGCAGAAGTAGTCTCAATATTTGAATATGAAAAAGCTATTAAAAATGGAGTACCGGGTTCAAAAATAATTTTTAATGGTCCTGAAAAATCAAAGTCAGATTTAAAAACGGCGGTTGAAAATAATTCAATGATTCATATTGACCATTTAGATGAATTGTATGAACTGGTAGATGTGGTAAAATCAATTAATAAAAAAGCACGAGTTGCCATCCGTGTAAATATGGATACCGGTGTATATCCGATATGGGACAGATTTGGTTTTAATTATGAAAACGGACAAGCATGGAGCGCCATCAATAAAATCATGTCGCACGACGAACTGGAATTAGTTGGATTGCATTGTCATATTGGAACCTATATGCTGTCGGCAAATGCTTATGCGATTGCCGCATGGAAATTATGCGATTTAGCAAAAAACATAAAAGACAAATGGAACAAAACCATTCAATATCTTGATTTAGGCGGTGGATTTTGTTCTGCGAACACGCTCAAAGGATCTTATTTACAGGGAGCCGACGTAATTCCATCAATGGATGATTATGCAGAAGCAATTACTTCTACTATTTTAAATTTTGGTTTTAGCAAACAGGATTTACCTACTTTATTTTTAGAAACCGGAAGAGCTTTAATTGACGATGCCGGTTATCTGTTAGGCTCTGTTGTGGCCACGAAAAGATTAAGCGATGGCCGCAGAGCAACGATTATGGATTTTGGTGTCAATTTATTATTTACCGCATTCTGGTACAACCATAAAATTTCACCGGCACAGGAATTTTCGTATCATTCAGAAGACATGGTAGTGTATGGTCCGTTATGTATGAATATAGATTGCATTCGCGAAAACATCAACCTGCCGTTACTGAATAAAAATGATCATGTAGTCGTACATCGTGTTGGAGCATACAACATGACACAATGGATGCAATTTATTCACATGCGGCCAAGAGTCGTTTTAATAGATATGCAAGGCTCCGTTCATATTATAAGAGAAAGAGAAACTACTGAAACTATGAACAGCATGGAACAAACACCTGAACATTTAAAAAACGGCGTGTTGCGTGTAGCATAAAATAAATATTGATGCAGCGAAAAGCAAACCTTATAAAATTCTGGTCAAATACTATCTTACATAGTTACAGTCAATTATTTTTTTCATTAAACAAGTTATTTGCAGTTATTCTGATACTGGTTACATTCTTTGACATAAAAATTGGCTGTGTTGGTTTTTTGTCCGTAATACTGATAAATATCTTTGCAGTTGTTGCTGGATTGAATAAACAAAGTGTAGAACAAGGCATCTATGGTTTTAATGCTTTATTATTGGGTATTGTATTAGGTTTCACGTATCAGTTTAATACGGGATTCTGGATATTATTTTTTATCTCTGTGTTATTTCTATTAGTGGCAACTGTTTGGCTGGAAGGATTTTTTGCAAAAGAACAGATACCATTTCTGGTATTTCCATTTTTACTGGTATACTGGACTACTACGACTTCCGCGCAAAGTTTTAAATATATCTTACCGGATGTAAATCATCTTTATGGATATAATATTATTACACCTGTAAAACATTCCGTCTATTATCAATTCACACATTTCCTGGATACCTTCACGATGCCGGCAATTTTTACTGCATATTTTAAAACACTCAATGGTATTTTCTTTCAGGACACCATTTTAGGCGGTTTATTGATAAGCATAGGATTGTTAATTCATTCGCGTATTGCATTTTCCTTAAGTATAATCGGATTTGCTGCAGCCTACTTATCTTTCCGGTTGCTGGGAGCAGATACTAATCTTTTAACCTATCATTTGTTAGGTTCTAATTTCATTTTAATGGCAATTGCTATTGGCAGTTTCTATATCGTTCCTAATGTGTATAGTTATATCATAGTAATTTTATTAACTCCTATACTGATGATGCTTTTGTTTTTTATACAAAAAGTTTTATTTGTGTTACAGTTAAGTGGTTTTACTATTTCTTTCAGCATTCTTGTTACGATGTTTTTATATTTCTTACATCACCGCTGGTTACAAAAATATTTACGTCTGGTAGCTATACAGTATTATTCTCCCGAAAAAACAATCTATAAACACATCAGTTCTGTTAACCGTTTTGAGAATAAACAAGTTTCGAAAATTGCATTGCCGTTTTTCGGCACATGGAAAGTAAGCCAGGGATACAATGGAAGTATTACTCATCTAGAAGACTGGAGCAATGCATTGGATTTTGTGATTGTGAATGAACAAAACAAAACTTATAAAAATACAGGATCTCAGAAAGAAGATTTTTATTGCTATAACAAACCTGTATTAGCTCCGATGGATGGAACAATACATGCTATTGTAAATACTATAGATGACAATGACATTGCTGATGTAAATACACAAAAAAACTGGGGAAATTCTATTATAATTAATCACTCAAACGGATTATTCTCTCAAATCAGCCATATAAAAAAAGATTCATTTAAAGTGAAAGTGGGCGATTATGTTTCTAAAGGGACTGCACTGGCAAGCTGTGGTAATTCTGGGCGTTCACCTGAACCACATATACATTTTCAAATGCAGCAAAGTCCGAAAATAGGTGCAAAAACAATTAGCTATCCAATTGCCTATTTTATCGAACAAAAAAACAAGAAACAACAATTAAAGATTTCTGAAATACCAACGGAGAATACACTTGTCAGTAATGTAGAAACAACATCATTATTATCCAATGCCTTGGATTTTATTCCCGGTAAAAAGATTAAATTCAAAGATGAAGCAGGAAATACAACGGAATGGGAAGTTTTTACGGATGCATGGAACAGAACTTATATTTATTGTGAGCAAACCCAATCCTATGCCTATTTTACTAATGACGATACGATGATTTATTTTTATGATTTTGAAGGAGATAAAAATTCATTGTTATTTTATTTTTATCTGGCATTTTACAGAATCCTGCTGGGTTACTATGAAGAAATTCATATAGAAGACCAGCTGCCGCTAATTCATTTCAACAGCAAAATTATAAACTTCATTCAGGATATATTTGCACCCTTTTATTTGTTTACCAATGCAAAATATCAATCTACCTTTGTTTTTACAGATGATTTTCATTCTCCGGAAAGAATAGAAATGAAATCAAGTGTTACTACTTCCGTTTTCAATTCAGAAATTAAAAAAATAGAATTTGATATTTTATTTAAACAAGATAAAATTCAGCAATTCATTATTAACAAAAACCATACTAAAAACACATTTATATGCGTACCTTAACCTTACTATTACTTTTTGTGTTTAACATTTCTGTGTTCGCACAAAAAACCGTGTCTGAAGCAGACATAGATAAAATCTCCTACGAGCAGTTTCAGAACAAGCAATTCAAAGAGCTGAAAGAGACCGTAAAAGAAGCAACAAAAAACGGAATAGATTTCTACTACCTTCGACTAAGAGCAGGAATTCTGGCTTATAACAAGAAAAAATATGAATATGCTATTCCACAGTTTAAGAAAGCATTGGAATTTTATCCTGCAGATTCTTTATCCAAAGAGTATTTGTATTACTCTTATTTATTTTCTTCCAGAAAGGAGGCAGCGCGTGATTTTGCTTCTAAACAATCAAAAGACTTTCAGCATAAAGTTGGTTACAAAAAAAATCCGTTTGATTTCATCGGAATCGATGGCGGTGCGATGCTTACCAATAATGTGAGTTCCAATAAAGCCAAACCTTTTAAGCAAGGTACGAATCCGGGAAAGGCCGAACGGAATTTAAATGGAAATTTATATTTTGGAGATATCTTCTTTCAGAATACTATAAAAAACAGATTGCATATTATTAACTCATTTTCTGTTTTCAGCACAAGCTCTTTGTATCAGATTGAAGTCTTAATGCCATCTTCGCAAGTATTCAAAGCTGAAAAAGAATTTGTAAACCTGAATTTCCAATATAATCTGGGACTATCTTACGTCACCAAAAAAGAATGGACAGTAGCATTGGGATTTGGGTATTACCGGGCAAAGGGAAATACATTTACAGCGCTTGAACCTGATATTTTAAACAACAGAATACCTATTTTGCAGGACACCACAAAAATAAATTCATTCTTAGGCTCAGTAACCATCAGCAAACGATGCAAATATGTACAACCATTCGTGCAGGTATCTGCATCTAACCTGAACGCATTAACACAAATACAAACTGAAGCAGGACTAACTTATTTCCCACTTGGAAATTATAATTTTTACGGAACTACTTCCGGTTCATTTTTAAGAAACGGTAACAATAATCAATATGTAATCGGACAAATAATTGGATTTAAATTACTAAATTGGTGGTGGAATGAGATACGTTTTAATTATGGAAATCTATCAAATTACCAAATGAATAATGGATTACTGACATATAATACATCAGATCCCATAAAACTGCAAACGGGAATTGATTTTAATTTTTACATTAAGAAGCATATGCAATTAAGTATTAATTATACGTTGCAGCAACGGGAAAGAACAACGGAGCAATATGCCGTCCTTGGTATTAACAGCGGAACTCAAAAAAATAATTATTATAATCATTTAATTAAAACAAGCTTACTATGGAATTTTTAAAGAAAACTATTTTAGTGTTACTCGTTTTATCTACGATAAGCACTTATGCACAGGATTTTAAAGCACTGGAAGAGGCCTTCCAAAAGAGTATTGGTTTTGAAAATAAACAGGATTACACCAACGCAATAGAAGTATTGAAACCATTTGCAACCCCTACCAATTATGAAGCCAACGTCCGCTTAGGCTGGTTATACTATTCTGCTGAAAAGCATAATGAATCTGTTGCTTATTATTCAAAAGCAATAGCCTTAAAGCCAAATGCAACGGAACCGCTTTGGGGAATTGTATATCCTTATGCGGAATTAAAAAAATGGGCAGAACTGCAATCCATTTATCAGAAAATTATTGCGTTGGACCCGAAGAATACAACTGCAAATTATCGCCTGGGCTTAAGTGCTTATTACAGCAAAGATTATACGGTAGCGAAAAAATATTTTGATATCGTAATCGGATTGTATCCGTTGGATTACAATACGTTATTAATGAGTGCGTGGACTACTTATTTCTTAGGAAAACCTGCTGAGGCAAAACAACAATTCAACAGAGTTCTAATGGTGATGCCGGATGATAAATCTGCTAAAGAAGGTTTAGCATTGATAAAATAAAAACGTAATCTAAAAAGAATTAATCCGTCCCACCTGAGGTGGGACGGATTTTTTATTTCCGGAACAATTATCACAAACTCCGATACATTTAATGTATTCATCGACTTTCTCTTCAAAAGTTTTTTCTTTAGTTTAATTTTCTTGTATACAAAATAAAATCCAATGGGGTCGGGTTTTTCTATATTTAGTTGTTTTTAGATTTTTAAGAAAAATCGGGTGCCGGAACACATGTGTTCCGGTTTTTATTTATTATTAATTCATGGTGACAGTAAAAGGAATAAAAAAAGCTACACCATTGCGGTGTAGCCAATCTGGGGAACAGATAATTAAACTCAAGGTTTAATCTAAGGTAATATCTTTCATCGCATTTGGGCGTATCTCGATCTTTGTGGGATCTTCGGAGTTATTATATATCATATAATTGGAAAAGTTAGATTCGTCAGATGGTGTATTATTATCTAATTCCATGCCATAACGTTTGTATGCCGGCTCTTTTTCCAACTCATATAAACTGATATGATGTTTTTCCATATCCAGCGTAATACGTTTTTTTATCAAATCCCTTTCCAATACCTGATCATCCATTTCTTCTTCCGCAATTTTGTTATTAACGGTTTCAAACAAAGTAAATTGTGTATCAACCAAAGAAGTTGTATGTGTTTTTACTTCGTCTTCTTCTTCGCTCAGAAGATGAACTCTTGGTTTGTCTACTATCTGTATGTCAAATTCAGGGGCTTTCAAATTAATCTCAAACTCCACTTCATTTTCTGCAGATATTTCTTCTTGCATTACCGGTTTAAATAAATCCTCATCATCAGCCGTTACATTTGCTTCAGGCTGTGCAATTATTTCATCTTCTTTAATAACTGTATTCACTGTGGAAATATTCTCAATTACACCTACCGTTTCATTTTTAGGTTCTTCTTTTTTAAGTTCAATTTTTTCCGGCTCCGGAATTGAATTGGATTGTAACGTATATACTACTTTCTCTTCTTTCTGACGTTGTACATGTTTACGCTCTTTGCTGCTTTCGCCACTTTGGAAACCTGTAGCAACTAAGGTAATTGCAATATCATCTCCTAATGTATCATCTTTACAAACACCCCAGATAATTTCACAGTCGGTTTGTGTTTGTGCCTGAATACAATCTGTAATCATATCCAGTTCACGCATCTTAATTCCATTTCCATAAGTGATATATAGTACCACACCTTTTGCCCCAAAGATATCCGCATCTTCCAATAAAGGCGAATTCATTGCTTCTTCAATTGCCTGGTTGGCTCTGTTTTCTCCGGAACCTTTTCCTATTCCTATGATAGCCACACCACTATTAGACATTACTCTGCGAACATCATTGAAGTCAACATTTATCTTTCCCGGTTTCGTAATAATCTCAGTGATTCCTTTTGCAGCCGTCGTCAAAATATCATCGGCTTTAGAAAATGCTTCATCAATATCTAAATCCGGAAATATATCGTACAATTTATTATTGGATACCACTATTAACGCATCCACATTCTCTTTCATATTTTGAATACCTCGCTCCGCTTTATCGCGTTTTGGTTTTCCTTCATTTGAAAAAGGAATGGTAACAATACCAACGGTAAGTATTCCGAGTTCTTTTGCAATTTTTGCTACGATTGGTGCACCACCTGTACCGGTACCACCGCCCATGCCCGCAGTAACAAATACCATCTTGGTATTGTTTGACAAATACATGCGGATTTCTTCCTCTGATTCCAATGCTGCACGTCTTCCTTCTTCAGGATCGGCACCTGCGCCTAAACCTTCCAGCAAGTTAGTACCAAGTTGTACTTTTGTAGGCACAGGACTTTTTAATAAATCCTGTTTATCGGTGTTGCAAACACCAAAATTAACACCCGGAATGCCTTGTTCATACATATAGTTGACGGCATTACAGCCACCACCACCAACGCCTAAGACTTTGATGATAGAGCTATTTTCGGTAAACATTTCAAATTCCATGACTATATTTTTATGGTTATTATTTGGTATCGAAATCTTCAATATCCGATCCTAAAAAATCTTTTATTTTAGCACCCCACGCAGAAACTAAAGAAGGTTTACGTGTTGGTTTTTTTTCCTGCACTTCTTCTTCCATTACCAACTCATCCGTAACCGGCTCACTTATATTTACAACCGTTTCTTCAATTACAGGTGTTGTGTATTTTTCTTCTTCTACTTTTATTTCCTGTTTCACTGGAGTTTCCGCAACTAAGATGCCTTCATTAGACAATGCTTCTTCATCTTTTAATTTGAATGCACGAATCAACAATCCAATACCGGTTGCATAAATCGGGCTTTCCACATCTGTAATTTTTGTTGATGCCAGATGCTCTTTTGGTAATCCTAATCTTGCACTTTGTCCTGTTTCCAGTTCCGTTAATTGCGCCAAATGTTTTAACTGAGAACCTCCGCCTGTGAGTACAATACCCCCAATTAATTTTTTATCAAACTTTGATAAGTTAATCTGGAAAGCAACATGCGCTAAAATTTCTTTCACACGGGCTGATATTACTTTTGATACTGCCAGTAAATTCACTTCATTTTTTCCGATAGCACGTGTTCCTTCACCTTGCATAGAAACATGTTTATTTCTGAGTTCTTCAAAAGGAATAGCACTGCCGTAACGAACTTTTAAGACTTCAGCCTGATCGCGCAGAATTCTGAAGTCACGCAAATCTTCGGTAATAATATTTCCTCCAAATGGAATTACCGCTGTATGACGAATTACAAAATTTTCAAAGATTGCAATATCAGTGGTACCACCTCCAATATCCACTAAACAAACACCGGCTTCTAATTCTTCTTTGCTTAATACTGCATCTGCAGAGGCTAAAGGTTCTAATTCGATGCTTGCTACTTCTAACCCGGCAATGGTAATACAACGTTCGATATTTTGAATCGCAGTCTCTGCACCGGTAATGATATGGAAATTTCCTTCGAGACGAATGCCCATCATTCCGATTGGCTCGTTATAGATTCCCGGTTCATTGTCTACAATATATTCTTGCGGCAATACATGTAAAATTCTGTCGCCCGGTGGCAATGCAAGTTTATACATTTCATTTTTCAGCTTCTTGATATCTTCATAACTAATCCATGTATCGTTATTGTTGCGTGTTAAGATACCGCGATGTTGCAAGCTTTTGATATGTTGTCCGGCAATACCGACATGCACTTTTTGAATTTTAATTCCCGACTGACGTTCTGCATCCATTACTGCTTTCTTGATGGATTCTACCGTTTTGGCAATATTGATAACTACTCCTCGTTGTACACCAAACGAAGGGCAATTTCCAATTCCGAGAATTTCAATTTTTCCGAATTGATTTCTTCTGCCAACCAATGCAGCAATTTTTGATGTACCAATATCAATGGCGCATACAATATTTTCTGTCGGATTTGTTAATACTTTTTCCATATCGGAGTTCATTACATTATTAACTTGCATATTTCATATTTTTATTTTAAACAAACGACTTGATTTTTATACATTATGTTTATAACCTTGTAGTAATCCCAGCCTACTTTTTTGAGTACATCAAAATAAAATACATCCAAACGTTTCAGTTTTTGCGCTGCATTCTTATCATCTCCGAAAATAATGACTGCATTCCCAAAACGCGGTATCAGTTCTATCTGTGATTTTTCGTTGATATTATACTGTCCAATCATTGCCCGCCATAAGTTGTTTTTATTGATATTCCGTATTGTATTAAAGATTCTTTTGAGTTCTACGGAATTTATTTTTTGATGGATGGAATCAAATCGTTCCAGAATTTTTCCGGTAACAATCGGAACTTTTGCAGCGAAATTATCTGAAGGCAGAAATTTAATTCCAGTCTCATCAACATAAAAAGACTGACCTTGCATATTATATACTCTGAATAATGGTTGCCGCTGTACAATCTTTATGTTTAGGTTTCCTTTATCATCTGTATAGGCACTTGCCTTATTTGCCTGCGGAATAACTGCAAGTGATTTTTCAATTCGTTCTAAATCTCTACCTGAAAGTATTTTATCTTTTACCTCAAACCTGTTATTTAATACAGTTAATACTTGTTCCTTATTCACAAAATAAATTTCATTACGTTCGTCTATCTCAACATTTATATTTTTTATTCTCGTTGCATCACGATTTAGTTTTGCCATCACCATTAGAAATACAAATACACTCACACCAAGCAGCATGGACAATCGAATGATTATATTTTTAACGGTTTTGTTCACAGAAATTATAAATTTTATATTATAGATTATAAATGTTTTTCTTGGGTGGTTTTGATTATTTTTTTATGATATTTAGTATACTGTTTATTTCCTCTAAATAGACAGCAAATTCTATATTTTTTACAAGCTTTGTTGCATCTAATAATTTTATCCAATAATTTGTTTCTCTTGCTTCTTTACATGCAATAGATAATTTAGCGATAAAATCTTTCTTAGACTGAGCTGCAATAGCTTCTTCAATATTTGCTCCAATACTTGTGCCTGAACGCAATAATTGTTTAGACAATACAAATTCTTTTTGATCTTGCAACAATCTATACAATTCTATTATTTTAACAGAAAACTCAAAACTCTTTTTTTGTATTAGATTATCCTTCATTGTAATAATATAAAATCTAAAATCTAAAATTTAGAATTTAAAATCATTTTAATCTCGTTTACTTTGGTGTCGATGTCACCAGCACCGACAGTAAGTAAAACTTCTATATCATTTTTATTCTTTAATGTTTCAACTAACTCATCTTTTGATACAATTAATTTATTTGCAATCGTTACCTTATCCAAAATAATTTTACTGGTGACACCTTCCATTGGTTTTTCACGGGCAGGATAAATATGTAACAGTAACAACTCATCTGCTTTTGACAAAGAAGCAGCAAATTCATCACATAAATCTTTTGTGCGTGAAAATAAATGAGGCTGAAAAACTACAGTAAGTTTTTTATCCGGATATAATTCTTTAGCCGCTGAAATAGTTGCATCTAATTCTCTGGGGTGATGCGCATAATCATCAATATAGACAAATTTGTTATTACGAACATGTGTTTCGAACCTGCGCTTCACGCCTTTAAAAGAAGCAATCGCTTTCTTTATATTATCTTCAGAAACACCAATATTTAATGCAATAGCAATAGCACCTATTGCATTTTCAATATTATGTCTTCCTCCATAATATGATTTTACATCTTTTAGAGTGCCATTGGGATGTACAACATCAAATGTATATTCGCCATTATTTATCTGCAGATTTTTAGTATAATAATCTGCTGAATTATCTGATAAACTATAACGATAATTTGTAATATCTTTATTTAATATTTTTTCCGTAACAGATACATTTGAGATTATGATTCCATTTTCTCTTACTTTATTACAAAACTGATGAAATGAATTTTCTATTGCTTCCAGATTTCCGTATATATCCAAATGATCTGTATCTACTGAGGTAATTAATGCAATATTTGGTTCGAGATTTAAAAATGACCGGTCGAATTCATCCGCTTCTGCAACTGCATATTCATTGCCATCAATAAAATTAGAATTGAAATTGGTACATATTCCACCTAAAAATGCGGCTACACTTTTACCTGAAGCATGTAAAATGTGTGCCGCAATAGATGAAGTTGAAGTTTTTCCGTGAGACCCTGCAATTGAAATATTGAACATAGAATTAGCTGCAAGTCCCAATATTTGTGCACGTTTCAGAAGTATATAATTATTCTCTAAATACCAGTTGTATTGTAAGTGGTCTTTGGGTATTGCAGGTGTAAAAATGATTAGCTCAGCTTCTTTATCTAATGTTTCAAGATGGTCTTCAAAAGTGATTTCTATTCCTTCCTTTTGCAAATCATCTGTTAGTGATGTCCGTGTTTTATCATAACCTGAAACAACTTTACCATGCAAATTAAAATAGCGTGCTAAGGCACTCATCCCAATACCACCAATTCCAAGAAAGTAAATACGTTGTATGTTATTTAAATTTATCACAGAATCTTTATTTCAATTGTTTAATTATTTCTCCTACAATATCATTTGCTGCATTTGTTTTTGCCAATGTTTTGATATTTTTTGATAATTCATTCAATTTTGTTTCGTCTTTTGTTAATTCTAAGACAGTAGTGCCTAATTTCTCTTTTGCTTCCGAATCTTTAACTAAAACTGCTGCATTTTTATTCACCAATGCCATTGCATTTTTGGTTTGATGATCTTCAGAAACATTTGGTGAGGGAATTAAAATTGTTGGTTTTCCAATAATACACAATTCAGAAATAGACAATGCTCCTGCCCGCGAAATAATGATATCCGCAGCACTATAGGCCATATTCATTTCTCTGATGAACTGATTAATTTTTATATCCGAAAGATTTTTATTTTTTGTTCTTTCTAAGATGCCTTCATAATATATCTTTCCTGTTTGCCATAATAACTGAAATCCATTTTCAGAAAATAATTCAATATTTCTTTCGATAGATTCATTAATGGTTCTTGCACCTAAACTTCCGCCAATAATTAAAATAGTCTTTCTGTTTTCTTTTAAATTAAAAAAAGTGAATGACTCTTCTTTGGAAGGCAGTGTTGAAGTAATATCTTTTCTTACAGGATTTCCAGTCAGCACCATCTTGTTTTCTTTAAAAAAGAGATTCAAATTATCATATGCAACAAAAATCTTTTTTGCAAATTTTGAGAGAATTTTGTTTGTAATTCCGGGATATGAATTCTGTTCCTGTATGAATATTTTTATTCCAAACAAAGTAGCAATAAACAAAACCGGACCGCTGGCATAACCACCTACACCGATACAGGCATCCGGTTTAAAATTTTTTATCACACTAAAAGCCTGAAACAAGCTCTTTAGTAACTTAAACGGGAACAGTAAATTTTTAATGGTAAAACTTCTTTGCAAGCCAACTACTTCTAATCCTATAATCTTGTAGCCTGCCTGCGGTACTTTCTCCATTTCCATTCTACCACTAGCTCCAACAAATAAGATCTCACAGTCAGGATTGTGCTGTTTCAAGGCATCTGCAATTGCAACTGCCGGAAAGATATGTCCACCGGTGCCACCACCTGCAATAATAAATCTTGACCGCTGATTTAGCTGATTGGTTTGATTGATATGATTAGTTTGGTCTGTCATTTTTACCCGTGAATTTCGTCTACTACCTTCTTCTTTTCTTTTATCGGTGATGTTATTGTTGATTTTTCCCGTTCTTCCACATGTCTGCTTACACTCAAAATAATCCCAAGTGCGAACGCATTAAACCAGATACTTGTGCCGCCCCAACTAATTAATGGCAAAGTGATTCCTGTATTTGGCAGCAGATGTACATTCACACCCATATGTATAATTGCTTGTAATACCATACTTACTCCAAGCCCGACAGCCATTAATGCACCAAATGCGCGCGGGCTGTTTTTTACAAGAATAATAAGGCGCCACATAAAAAATAAATAGAGAAATAAAACGAATGCACCCCCAACCAGTCCATATTCTTCAATTAATGTGGAATAAATAAAATCTGAAAATGCATCCGGTAAGAAATTACATTGTGTACTTTTTCCGGGAGCAATGCGAAACAATCCGCCTTTTGCAATGGCTATGTATGCTTGTTTCTGCTGATAAAAATCATCTGAATTTACATCAGGATTCCGCCAGTTTTCTATACGTTGTATCCATACATCCGCACGACCATGATCTTTAACAAAAAACCAGGAGAAGGCAAAAATCGAAGCTGCCATTATAAATCCACCTGCTCCAATCGTTAAAATAAATTTAGTGCTTACTCTTCCAATAAACAAAACGACTATACAGGTAGCAAATAAAATTCCTGCAGATGAAAAATTATCCAGCATTATTAATCCACAAATAATTACAATCGGGAGCATAATATGTAATACAACTTCTTTAATATCTTTAATTACGCCCTGTTTCTTTGACAACATACGTGATGTATACATAATGAGTGCCAACTTTGCAAAATCCGAAGACTGAAATGTAAGGCCAACTAAAGGAATACGTACCCAGCGGCTTGCATCATTTATTCTTACACCAAAAAATTTTGTATACAATAAAAGAGGCACGGAAAGAATTAACATCATTTGTGCTATACGTGAGAAATAGCGGTGATCAATTCTGTGAACAATATATGTAATAAATAAGCCTACACCTAAAATAAGACCATGTCGTAACAAATAATATTCTGTATTCCCATGTTCATTCTTATATGCTAATGAACGGGTGGAACTATACACCAATAACAAAGAAACAGCACTCAATATGGCAACAATGTACCATATGTACTTATCTCCTTTTATATTATTGATGATTCTACCTAACATAATGTTGAATGTTGAATGTTGAATGTTGAATGAAAACAGGATTAATTATTTATCATTAAACATCAAACATTTATCATTATAGATTTAATACATTTCTTTTGAACTGTTTGCCTCTGTCTTCATAGTTTTCAAATAAATCAAAGCTTGCACAACATGGTGATAATAATACCACATCGCCTTTGTCTGTGATATTGTATGCCATTTGTACAGCCTGTTCCATACTTTGTGTATCCACAATGTAGCCTACTTCCGAAGCAAATGCCTCATGTAGTTTTTCATTATCTTTTCCAAGACAGATAATTGCTTTTACACGTTTATTGACTAAATCTTTAATCAATGTGTAGTCATTTCCTTTGTCTACACCGCCTGCAATTAAAACAGTTGGCTTTGTCATAGATTCAAGCGCATACCATGTAGAGTTTACGTTTGTTGCTTTTGAATCATTAATAAAATCGACACCTCTGATGGTGGCAACAAATTCCAGGCGATGTTCCAGACTTTGAAAGTCTTCTAAGCTTTCGCGAATTTTTTCATTGCGTACACCGACTAATTTTGCGGAAATGGCCGCTGCCATTGAGTTGTAGGAATTATGAATTCCGTGGATAGAGAGTTCGCTGATTGGCATAGTAAAGTTGTTTTTATTTAGTTGGAGAATAATTTCCTGATTTTTGACATAAGCACCGTTGCTTACTTCATGATAATAAGAGAATGGGATTTTCTGAACAGCGAAATTTGCTTTCTCAAAATATTGCATGGTTACAGCATCATCCATGCAATAGATAAAATAATCCTGCTCTGTTTGATTTTTTGTAATGCTGAATTTTGAATTAATATAATTCTCAAATTTATAATCGTATCTGTCCAGATGATCTTCAGTGATGTTGCACAGAATTGAAATAAATGGTTTGAATGAAACGCAGTTATCTAATTGAAAGCTGCTTACTTCTAATACAAAATATTCCTTGTCGCCGTTTGCAACCTGACGAGCAAATGATGTTCCTATATTACCGCCAAGACCGACATTTAATCCGGCTCTTTCCAGAATATGATAAGTTAAAGATGTAGTAGTTGTTTTGCCATTAGTACCGGTTATCGCAATGATTTTAGCAGTAGAAAAGCGATAAGCAAATTCAATCTCAGAAATAATTACAATATTTTTTTCTTTTATTTTTTTGATAATAGCTGCCTTATCTGAAATACCGGGGCTTTTAATAACTGTTGTTGCAGATAAAATAATATCTTCTGTATGTTGTCCTTCTTCAAATGGAATATTTAATGCTATCAGCTCGTCTTTATATTGTTGTTTTATTTTACCAAAATCAGATACAAATACTTCCATGCCCTGCTTTTGTGCAAGAATTGCAGCTCCTACTCCGCTTTCGCCGCTTCCTAATATGATTATTTTTTCAGCCACTGTCTTTTTATCTGATTTTTAATGTTACAAATGTTATAACAGCTAATAGTATACTGATAATCCAGAAGCGCAATACAATTTTTGCTTCATGGTATCCGGATTTCTGATAATGATGATGCAGCGGCGACATTTTAAATATGCGTCTTCCTTGTCCGTATTTTCTTTTGGTATATTTGAAATATCCAACCTGTAACATCACTGATAAATTTTCTACGAAAAATATTCCGCATAAGATGGGAATCAATAATTCTTTTCTAACAATTAATGATATTGTTGCAATCACACCACCGAGCATTAAACTGCCGGTATCGCCCATAAATACGGTAGCCGGGAAAGAATTATACCATAAGAATCCTATAGTTGCACCAATCAATGCTGCACAAACAATTACGACCTCTGAGGAGTCAGGGATATATAATACATTTAAATAATCTGCAATTTTTACGTTACCGGATACATAAGCAAAAATGGCCAATGTAATTAAAACAATAACCGATACTCCTGCTGCCAACCCATCAATACCATCTGTAAGGTTAGCTGCATTTGAAACGGCAGTGATAATAAATATCACAATTGGAATAAAAATAAGCCAGCCCCATTTCTGATAGTTTTCGGTAAATGGTTTCAGGAAAAAAGCATAGTCAACTAAGTTGTCTTTTAGAAATGGTATGTTTGTTTTTAATGATCTTGTTTCGTGTGATAAAAACTTATCTCCTACAATAATCCCTTTTCCTTCGTACATTGCTTTCGCCGTAGAATATTCTTTATTCGGGTTATTCCAGTCTATTTTTCCGTTTTCAATCTTATACTCAAATACAGTATTAAAATCTCGTACTTTAACCGAATGATGAAAGTATAAAACAAAACCTACTACTAAGCCTAATACTACTTGTGCTAAGATTTTAAACATGCCACGTAAACCTTCTTTGTCTTTTTTAAAGACTTTGATATAATCATCTAAGAAACCAATAGCACCCATCCATAAAGTAGATACTAATAATAAAATGACATACACATTATCTAAGCGTGCAAATAATAATGTAGGAATGACAATCGCTGCAATGATAATTACACCTCCCATAGTCGGTGTACCTTTTTTTTCTACTTGTCCCTGTAATCCTAAATCACGGACAGATTCACCAATCTGCATTTTACGCAGCCACCGGATTATTCTTCTGCCTATCAACATAGAAATTACCAATGACAAAATAATTGCCATAGATGCGCGGAAAGAAATATACTGGAACAATCCTGAGCCGGAGAGTCCGAAATTTTCCTGCAGATATTTGAACAGATAGTATAGCATTATTTATTGTTGAGTTAAAAAATTATTTATTTAATTCTTCAAACGTTTCCTGCAATATTGCTTTATCATCAAATGGATATTTTATTCCGTTTATTTCCTGATATTTTTCATGACCTTTTCCGGCAAGAAGAATTATATCTCTTGAATTTGCCAGATTACAGGCTACACGAACAGCTTCTCTTCTGTCTGTTATAGACATTACTTTATTATAATTATGTGCAGGCACTCCTGCTTTCATATCATTAATAATTTCTTCAGGGACTTCATTGCGTGGATTATCTGAGGTCAGAATAATTTTATTCGACAACTCGCTCGCAATATGTGCCATATCCGGACGTTTGGCTTTATCTCTGTTGCCACCACAACCTACAACAGTTATAACCTGTTCATTGTGTGTACGGATTTCATTGATTGTATCCAATACATTTTTTAAAGCATCCGGGGTGTGTGCGTAATCAATAATTCCGATTATTTTTTGTTGAGAAGATGTAATACAATCAAATCTTCCTTCTGCACCTTTTAAAGTGGAAATAGCTGTTAATGCTTCCTGCTTTTCCATACCCAGTAAAATACAGGTTGCATAAATCGCCAGTAAATTATAAGCATTAAAGCGTCCAATCATTTGCAGATGAATATCTACATCATCGCATTGTACAATTAATCCGTTAAAAGAATTTTCTAAAATCTTGAAACGAAAATCTGCCAAACTCTTTACCGCATATGAATATTTTTTTGCTTCTGTATTTTGCAACATCACTTCACCTCGCTTATCATCAATATTCGTGAGAGCGAAAGCACTTACTGGCAGTTGATCAAAGAATTTTTTCTTTGCATAAATATATTCCTGAAATGTCTTGTGATAATCTAAATGATCGTGCGTAATATTTGTAAAAATAGCTCCGGTAAAGTCCAATCCATATATTCTATCCTGATCTGCAGCATGCGAGCTTACTTCCATAAATGCATATTCGCAATTTTGGTCAACCATCTTTTGAAGCAATTCATTTATAGCAATCGGATCAGGTGTAGTATGTGTAGATGGAATTTCTTCATTATTTATTTTATTTACTATGGTAGAAAGCAATCCTGATTTATGGTTTTTCTCAACATAAATCTGATGCAATAATGTAGCGACAGACGTTTTCCCGTTAGTACCGGTTACGCCAACCAGTTTTAATTTTTTAGAAGGATGCTCATAATAATTACAAGCCATTACAGCAGAAATTCTTCGTGCATCATTAACCTGTATATAAACGACGTTACTATTTATCTCACCGGGAATTTGTTCGCATACAATTACAGTAGCTCCCTGTTCTATTACTTTTGTAATAAATGAATGGCCATCAACTGTTGTACCCTTTATTGCAAAAAACACATCTCCTTTTCCTACATTACGAGAATCTAATTTCAGTCCGTTAATAGCAACAGCAGTATTACCAATAATTTTTATCGGATTTACATTTACTAATATTTCTTCTAACTTCCTCATCAATTTAATGTCAGTTGTATCAGACTACCTTTAATTATTTGGCTGCCGGATGAAATAGATTGTGCTACTACTTTTCCTTTTCCTGCAAACACAACCTTTAATCCTTTATTTTCAAGTATACTAATCGCATCATCTAACAACATTCCTCTTACATTTGGCACTTTGTTCGCAGGTGCTGAAATTTTCGCGATAAATTTTTTATTACTGCTGTCGCTTTTTAATAAAGCATACTCCCAATCTTCTTTAAAATCAAATTTTATATTGAATCGTTTGTTGAATTCTCTTATTTCGTCTGTTGTACCAACCATATAAGGAATTGGTTTATTTTGCAGTAAAGAATCTTTATTAATTGCTGTATTTGATTTTATATCAGATGTGATAATTTTATCTGCCATTGTTCTGAAAATAGGTGCTGATATGGCACCACCGGTTGTTAGTGCACCCTGAGGGCCGCCTACTACAACAATGCAGGAATACAGAGGTGCATCTGCCGGAAAAAATCCAACAAACGATGATAAATTCTTTTCAGTATAGCCACTGCTGCCAAAACTCATCTTTGCGGTGCCTGTTTTACCTGCTATACGGTAATGTGGAGTAAAGATTCCTCTTCCGGTTCCGTTCTTGTCTTCTACAACACGCAGCATAATCTCTTTAGCCATTTGTGCAGCCTTTTCACTGCAGATTTTTTTTGTAGAAGATTCCGGTTTATATTCTCTGATTACATTTCCATTGTCAATTACTTTCTGCACTAAGTAAGGTTTTACCCGAGTCCCGTTATTTGCAATTGAATTATAGAAAGTAAGTAATTGCAAAGGCGTAAACTTTACTTCATAGCCATGCCCAATCCATGCCAAAGACATAGCACTCCAGTTTTCCGGTTTATTTACAAAAGGAGCGCGCTCCCCTTTCAAATCAATTTTTGTCGTTGTAGTTAAACCGAACTGCTGCAATTTTTCATAAAACTTTGATTTGTTGCCGCTGTAATATTTAGTCAGCCAATTTGCAATGGCAACATTTGAAGAAATGGCAAATGCTTTTCCCGGAGTAAGAAAAGTAAATTGTGAATTGTGTCCATCATCTGTAAGTAACCTTCCACCAAATACACCGCTTGCATGATTTGTGTTGGTAGAATCTGAAGTGGTAATAAAACCATCATCAAATAATGACAAGTATCCTGCCATTTTAAATACAGAACCGGGTTCATTACTTAAGCCTAATGCATAATTATAATTCTCTGAATAATTACCATCACTGGTTTTCCCTAGATTTGCAATAGCTTTAATTGCACCTGTTTTTACTTCCATCAATACAGCACAACCAAATTCTGCTTGAGATTCTATTAATGCATTATGCAAAGCATTTTCTGCAATATCCTGTAGTCCTAAATCTATTGTTGTAATTATATCATACCCGTTTTTAGGTTCTACTTGCTGTGATGATTTCAATGGAATCCATTCACCGCCGGCAATTTTTTGTTTTAAAATCTTTCCCTGTATGCCTCTCAACAATGAATCTGATGCTTCTTCTATTCCTATATCCTGCGCACAATCTCTCACCATTCCAATCGTTCTTTGTGCCAGATAACCGTATGGGTTTCTTCGTTCCTGATGAGTTTCAATTATTAATCCGCCCTTAAATTTTCCTTCACGAAAAAGCGGCCATTCTTTAATTGCTTTCAACAATGTATAATCTGCTTTTGCACATAAGGGATAATATCTCTTTTTTTGTTTTTGCGCTTTTATTAATTGTTGACGGTAGCCCTGTACTGTATTTTTACCAAAATTTTTCCACATGTAATAAGCTAACGAGTCAACATTATTTTGAAATATAGTATTGGTCATTGCTTTAGACCCAAAATCTATATGCAGTTCAAAATAGGGAACTGAGGTCGCCAGTAATTTATCGTCTGCAGAATAGATATTTCCTCGTTCTGCCTTAATATCAAAATAATCTGTTGTCAAACTATCTGCGAGTGATTTCCAGTAACCATTCTTATAGGTTTGTATCTGATATACTTTTCCCAACACTGCAATACCAAAGACCGAGCACAATCCACCAATAAGGTAAATGCGAAATAATATGTTGGACTTAATATTCACTTATTTCAATGTTCCTTTTTTTACTTCAATTTTTTTAGGTGGTTCCTGTAACGACTTTAGTCCTGTCGGTTCCAGTATTTTCTGTAATTCTGATTGCTTACTTTTTTGATTCATTTCTGTCTTTACCGTCATATACTCCCAGCGCAATTCTTTGATTGTTTCCTGCTTTTTATTAATTCCTCTGTTTAAGCGGACCGCCAAATGTGTGTTAAAGATTTCTATTACACCAATAAATACTATTGCTACAACGAATAAGAAATTGTGCATCACCTGTGCGTAAGAAATAAAATCGTCGATGCCGAAGACACGCAATACTGATTCCACCATTTTTTGGAATTTATTTTGTGTTTTAGTTGGTTCAATATTTATTTCTTCTTCTTTCATCTTTTCTATTGATCGATACGCACATCAGTGTATAGTTATATTTTTTCTGCTACTCTCAATTTTGCACTACGTGAACGCGGATTTTGTTTTAGTTCAGCAACACTTGCTTCTATTGGCTTTTTCGTAATTACTTTTAGATGATGTTCAAAATTTCCAAAGACATCTTTTTCCGGTTCACCTTCAAACACGCCATTTTTGATAAAATTTTTGGTCAATCTATCTTCTAATGAATGATAGCTCATGATAACCAACCGTCCTCCGGTTTCTAATACTTCTTCACTTTGCTGTAGAAAATCTTTGATAGCATTCAACTCATCATTCACTTCAATCCTTATTGCCTGAAAAACCTGAGATAAATATTTCACTTCAATTCCTTTGGCAACTGTTTTGCAGATATCGACCAATTCTTTAGTAGTTTCTATTGCTTTAATTGCGCGTTGTTCTACAATTTTATTGGCCAATGTTTTTGCATTGATTACTTCGCCGTAGAATCCTAAAATATTTTGAAGCTGTTCTGCAGAATAATTATTCACTACTTCCTTAGCGCTGATACCTTCTTTTGTGTTCATGCGCATATCTAAAGGTGCATCGAAACGAGTAGCGAAGCCGCGAGATGGTTCATCGATCTGGTGGGATGAGATACCAAAATCTGCAAGAATGCCATGTACGCGTGTAATGCCGTGCAATTTTAAAAATCGTTTTAGGTGTCTGTAATTTGCTTGTATTAAAGTGAATCGATTATCATCCGGCACATTCTGTTTTGCATCTTCATCTACATCAAATGCAAACAGTTTTCCTTTTTCACTTAATCGTTCCAAAATTTTTTTTGAATGTCCGCCTCCGCCAAAAGTCACATCTACATATATTCCATCAGGTTTTATATTCAAACCTTCTATACACTCATTCAACATTACCGGAATATGATACATGTACTTTTTTTGCTGGTTTTAAAGAACTATTTGTTATTGTTTAATTTTGACCAAATCTCATCAGCCATCTGCGCAAAGTTTTCCGGTTCTTTTGCAACTGTACTGTAATACACTTCGCTGTTCCAGATTTCTATTACGTCTCCAAAAGCCAAAATCACAACCTCATCTTTAATACCAACCGCATCCGTTAATCTTTTAGGAATTAAAACTCTATCGTTGCTGTCTAAATCTACTTGTGTAGCCGCCTGATAGAAGTAGCGCAAGAACTCACGCTCTTTAGATTGAAACCAGTTCAACTTCTTGTTCATTTCATCGGTAATGGCATTCCATTGCACAATTGGATATAAGCGCAAGCAATTGTCCAGACCTTTGTTGATGACATACTTTGTGTTGGTTTCTTCCGGAATTTGACGCAACAAATCAGTAGGCAAGCGCAAACGACCTTTGCCGTCTACCTTTACTTCATATTGACCTGTTAGTGCGTTCATTTGGTTAGTAAAAAATTTGATAGACAAAAATAAATGAAAAGTTACACAAATTCCCACTTATTACCACTTTTTCCCGTTGATTATCATGTTAATAAGTCTAAAAATGTGTATATCTGCGTTTTTTTTGTGCATTTAGTGTGGATTCAAATTTTAATCTATTGATTATCAATATTAATTTCTAAACACTTACTTATGCACAAATTGAAATTTGGGGAAAATTTAGTGGGAAAAATCAGTTTGTGATGCCACATAACCAATCAAAAGAATATCACATTACATTTAGTACAACACGATATTTTTTTTATTTAATTTTATCAATATGAAAAAAGCATTCTGTATTCTGCTTTTCGCAAATATTCTTTCTACTATTTCTATTGCACAATCCTTTACTGATAAAGACAGTTTGTTTGCATTATCAAAAAAAGAAAACAAATGCATTTTGATGGTATTTTCAGGATCTGACTGGTGCGCTAATTGTATACGATTAGAGAAAAACATTTTACAGGATACCATTTTCCGGAATTTTATTCAGAGCAATTTATTATACCTGAACATTGATTTTCCTCAGCGGAAAAAACAATCAGATTTATTAAAGAAACAAAACGAAGCACTGGCAGAACAATACAATCCAAATGGAACTTTTCCTGCAATTTTATTATTGTCTCCCGGCAAGAAAAGTATGCCCGTTGTATATCAGCAGGAACCTACAACACTTTTTATTGAAAAAATTAAAAAAGCAGTTGCTTACTTAAACGAAAATAATGCAGCACAAAATTAGATTAAAACTAATGGGCTCTGCTTTTGAAATTATTGTTATTGAAGACAATCATATACTCGCGGAGAAATTATTGAAGGAGGCTGTTGAAGAAATTAAAAGAATTGAAAATGAATTAACAGAATTTGATGAGAACTCTTTTACAAGTTTAATAAATATTAATGCGGGCATTCAACCGGTTAAGGTAACAGAAGAAGTTTATCAGTTATTAAAACGATGTAAGAATATTTCTCATATCACACAAGGCGCGTTTGATATTACAGTTAGTCCGTTAAAAAAATTATACAATTTTAAAAATGGTGATTTTACTTTTCCTGAAAAAAATAAAATTCAGAATGTACTTAAACTAACAGGTTTTGAGCATTTAAAATTATTGCCGGAGAATACTGTTTATCTTACTAAGAAAGGAATGCGGATAAGTTTTGCTGCTATAGGAAAAGGATATGCTGCAGATTGTGTGAAGAAAAAGTGGAAGCAACAACTGATAAAAGGTGGTGCTGTAAATGCAAGTGGTGACTTATGTGTTTTTGGAAACGAGGAAGATGGAAACCCCTGGAAAATAGGAATTCAGCATCCTGATGATAAAAATAAGATGCTATTTTCTATTCCTTTAAGAGAGGGTGCAATTGCTACTTCGGGCGATTATGAACAATATTTTATAAAAGACGGTATTCGTTTTTCGCATACGATTCATCCGAAAACAGGATTACCGATTAAAGGCATTAAAAGTGTGAGCGTTCTGCACTCGAGTGCAGAGTTGTGTGATGCACTGGCAACGGCTGTTTATGTAATGGGTGCTGAAGTAGGACTACACTTTATTAATCAACTGCCGAATACACACGCAGTTATTATTAATTCAGAAAATAAGGTATTTTTATCTGACAATATTGAAGTTGAAAATGAAATTTCTTAAAACGACAGTTATTTTTTCTGTAATTATTTTTCTGACAACAGGCTGTCATACGGTAAAGCCGTATCAACGGGTATATTTAAACGATCCTGAAATGCAAATGGGAAATGATGTAGCAGGAAGATATGAAGAAAGAGTGCAGGACATCAGAGAAGGTGCCTATCCCGCAGGCAGTTATAATAAAGCCGGTGGTTGCGGATGTAATTAGTAAAATATGAAGAAGCGTTATTTAGTTTTTGGTATAATGGCATTTTCTCATTGTGTAAAAGCACAATCCATAAAAGACACCGCTTTTGAGAAAAAGAAATTATCTAAAACTACTATTGATTTTGCCTTTTCATATTATAATCAGGATGGAAACAACTCAGCAGTAACAGGCGGCACCGGCACAGAAAAATTATCTGTTTATGCTACTGATATTACAATCTCACATCAGTTCAAAAAACTAAATACATTTTCTTTAAATGCGGGATTGGATATTATCACTTCTGCTTCTACTGATAAGATTGATTACAGAGTTTCCTCTGCATCCTATCAGGACCAACACTTTCATGCCGATGTAAGTTTTCAGCGACAATTAAAAAAAACTGATTTAAAAATAAGCGGAAGCCTGGGAATGGCTTTTGAATCTGATTATGCAGCTGTTCCGTTATCTATATCATTCAACTATACAGAACCATCAAAAATGCGAACATATCAATTGGGATTTTCCTGTTCTATTGATGATTTGCGTTGGGGCAGGTTCGACAATGAGCATTCCGGTGATAAATTGCAGCTGGTATATCCTTCAGAATTACGTTATAAAGACTGGTTTGATGTAAAGAAAAGAAATACCTATAATATAAAAGCAGGATTTACACAGGTGCTTAGTAAGAAGATTACAGTAGGTATTTTTCCTGAATTTATTTATCAGAAAGGATTGCTTGCAACGCCGTTTCACAGAGTATATTTCAATGATAACTCATTACGTGTAGAAAATTTACCTAAACAGCGGTTTAAATTTCCGTTAGCATTAAAATTAAATGCATTTTTAGGTTCACGATTTATTCTCAAAAGTCAGTATTCTTTTTATGCTGATAATTTCGGAATTATTGCAAACGCAATAGAAGTAGAAGGAATTATAAAAGTGAAACCATCTTTTAGTATTGGTTCATTTTTCAGGTTTTATCATCAATCAGCTTCTGATTATTTTAAAGCTTATAAAGAACATACTATCGATGAATTATTTTATTCATCAGATTACGATTTATCAAAATTCAATACGTATAAAGCAGGTTTAAGCATGAAGTTTTTTCCAATGAACAAGAAACAAAAAAGAGTTGCAATGGAAAATATTTTACTTCGCTATGCTTTTTATTATCGTTCCAACCAATTACATGCACATACATTTTCTTTTGCATTTTTATTTTCTTCTGAACATATAAGCAAAAAATAATTATAGAACAAAGAATAAGAAAACATTTATTTTCTTATATTTTTGTTTGTATGCAGCAACATTCTATTGTTTTATTAGTCCAGAAAATTGAACCGCTTTATTCAAAAGAAATCCAGAAGCATTTATCTGCTTCAAAAAAGCAACGAACTGAAAAGTTGTACAAGCTGATTGTTGCTGCTAAAAATGAAGAGCAACTAGAACGAAGTTTATTATTCAAAAAAATATTTGGAAAATCTTATTCTGAAAAGAATGATTATTTATGGCGAAATGAAGTTCGTTTGTT
>JAXLTZ010000016.1:0-69950 GCA_046329785.1 Chitinophagales bacterium | reverse complement strand
TACATAGTCAATTTGCCTTTCGTTATGAGGTGCCGGATAAAAATTGAGTGCCACACCTTCTTTTATCTCATACTGATTTGATAATTGTTCTACGTTAAAACAATCACAATCATCAACTTTGAAATAATTTGAGAGTTCCGTGTGTGTTACTGTTGTTTCTACGCCGCTAATCAGCACTTTATAGGTAGTGGCTTTTTCTATACGCCATTTCTTTTTAACAACATAACACCATTCAATATTTAGGTATCGCGGTGCATTGTAATTGTCAGTCCACAACAACCATTTGCCATCAACTACCTTTACCTTTGTTCCCTTAATTTCATAATATGGATTGAAATCTAAAATTTTATTATCAGGAGTATCGCCATATAATAATTTGATTGGTTCATTTAGCACCTGCGGCTGATATACATAAATAGCATTATAACCATTGCTATTCCAGATGAAATAGTAAAGGCGTTTGTTTTTTTTGTCTTCGACCGATCCTAATGATTTGTTTTCACCAGCCGGTAAATTAAATGGTATTTTCAAACTGCTCCGGATATTTTCCCACGCAAGCTGTGATGAATTTTCACTACTGCCTAATCTGCCGTTCCACGCCAATGCTACCGCACCTTGTTTTTTGTGCCTTACCTCTGTATCGAGGTCTTGATTGGTAGGTAATATCTTTTGATGATATTGGTGTGACATTCTTATCTTGGTATATGCGCCTGAAATACTTTTTGTCTATGTGTATTCACTATTTGTTTTAGTGATACTTTTATTTTGAAGTTTTTGTAAATATTAAACTGCCTGCGATATTCTTCTTTGTAAGCTAATGCCATGTTTCCTTTCTTATCCAACTCATTGTGATACCTGATATATGCAGTAATAGCTGGAATCAATTCATCCGGAACATAAGTTGTATCGGTCATGTTCACTCCGGTGCTTTTGTATTCCAATACTACTTTTCCGGAATATTTATCACACAATGAATCAATGTATATTCTGTTATTTACTATCTTAAATACGCCAACTTTTTTATGCGCCGGTACCGCGTAGTGTGCAGACCATTGACCATTATAATAAATATTATTCCAAAGGTAGGTGCTGGTCAAAAATGGTAATTCTTCGCCACTGCATGCGCAAGCACAATTAGTTTCAACCTGTTCTGCTGCAGTCACCTTAGTGCCGCATGGCTTGCAGAAATCATCTGCTTTCTCATATTTACAAAGACTTTCGTCTCTGTCAAACTCTATGATGTGGCCATGTATGCAAATACCAACTTTAGAATATCTTAGATAATCATCTGGCAGTAATGCGCTGTTCTGGTCATCCAGGTCAAGCATTACAGATTTTATATTATCGACCAGTGTGATTGATAATTCACGAACTGCGTTACGAGCATATTGCAGGTAACGCAATTTATTTTGTTCGCCTTCATTTTCTAAGATCGCGTACTCAGATGCTATTTTATTTAATGTACTAGGCATTATATTTTGTTGTTTTTACCATCGTTTACCGAATCATTTATTTCTTTTTCCTGCGGATTATACCACACCCTTAGCGATTGTATCAGCGGCTCCACTAAATGCGGTGCCACAACGGTGTCTTCGTCAAATTCTGTTAGTTGAATCATTCGTACACGCACTTTTTCCATGCAATCTTCAGCACCGATCAGTATCAATCGGTGTTCTTTCGAACAATCGTCAAATTCATAGAAATACACAATGCCTTTTACTTCATTCAGCGTACCTGCGATTACATAGTTCTTGTATTGTGCAATATCTACATAGGTGAACTGTGTAGTGCGGTCCTCGGTATAAGATAATTCCGGAATGCCTCTGCCATTAATAATAAATGGCGCGCCTGGTAATACTATATAGCTTTCATTATCAGCATCGCCTTCGTACAAATTCGCAGTAAATGTTGTGTAGTTGGTAAGCGCTAACTCGCCGCCTTCGATCTGGTAGGTTTCATAGAAATCCTTTCGAATCAGAAATGGCAGCATCTGAGAAATGCGTGCATATACTTCTTCGAACTTAATAGGAAAATCCTGCGATATATCGCCGCCTGCTAAGTTTCTTAGTACAATTTCCGCTATCTCTTTGTATCTCATTACCGCGAGTTTTTACCAAAATATTTATTCAGCATGTTTGCTTTCTGATGCCAATTGGCGAGGTCCGCATCCCATACTGAATTTTTGTCTTTTTTGTCAATAAGGTTGTCCTGGCGCTTCTTTGACAATAAATAATTGCCAAAATCAACCATTTGCTTCAAATTATATTTTACACCATTACTCACCATTGTTTATTTTTCCTTGTGCATGCTGCGCGCCGCCTTGATCGCTGTTGTACTTGCTATATTCTTTCAGCATGCGTGCCGCTACCTCATCGGTTAATAATTCATTCCATTCAAGATCAACACTGCCTGATGGATCATAAACCGGTTCGTCATTTACTATTGTATAGTTCCATTTCGGTGTTACCGGTTTTGCGAGATAATGAATCTCTACTGTTGGATTATTTCCCAATGGAAAATGAAATAAAATACTATCGTGATAAGTGCAGTAAATAGCTTGTTTTATTATCGAACTGTTTACACGATTGGACCACTTATCTTCCTGAACCGGATCAATATCACCTAGATAAGTGATGTAATTTGGATATTGTTGATCGGCTGTCGCTGGCTTGCATCCGCAATTCTTTAATTTTCGCTGCAGATGTAAATTTTTTTCTTCCACTATCGTTTTATATCTGATATTCGTGATGAATACATCTTCCGGTAGTGCCGTTAGCAGAATTTTATCATTCGAAACCTGTAACGGAATTATTTTTCGAAATGGTTCTAGGTCAATGTGAATTTTTTTAGTACGCGCGTAAGAAATTTTTGGAATGGCTGTTTGAAATTCCATTTGTTCCGGAAAACCTAAACGCTGCTTAAACAATCCGTATGATGCATACTTTGCCAGTTCGTCCCTTTTTTCAGGACTAACATATCCTTGCTGGGATAAGTTGGCAAGAAAATCAAATCTTCTATTTAGTGCATCAATATTAATCATTGTACTTATTTATTTTCAAGTGCCAAAATCCTGTCTTCCAAATTTTTATTTTTGACAGATAGCTGTTTGATTGCATTAAGCATCGTGTAGAAAATCACGTTCTGATCTACCATTCTGAAATCTTCGAAACGCTCGCCATTCGGAATATCAAATTCTGCTTGTTGTACCGCCTGCGGTAAAACTGTTTCTAATTGCTGAGCAATCACACCTGTTTTGGTGGTTTTATCAATTCCATAATTCCAGTTGAAATTCTTCACTTCAATTTTCTCAATTTCATCTAAACCAGCAGTGAATTCAACTATGTTTTCTTTTACTCGTTCATCAGACGTAAACTGAAGCGTTCCGCCAGCGTTCTGCACCGGTCCAAAGAATCTATTTACATCATCTACACCAATTTGATTGATTGCGTAAGTAGTTCCTGTAATTTTGCCGCCAACATCACCATCTCTGATTCTATCAAGGAATAGATGGCCATGCGATTCTAAGTTAGCGGAGTTCACTTTTGTTTCTGTTGGCCGGAATGAAAAATTATAGACTCTTTTGAATGTTCCTGTTTGGTTATCAGGTAAGTCGGTAAATACCGCTTCCGCAGAAATTGTTGGATAGCCTGCTGTGCCATCAATTGTTGCACTACCTGTTATGTTTAAACGAAGCGCATGGTATCTTCCGGAAACAGCATTTGTATTTGAAATAGTTTTACTATCAACAAAGTTCATTACTGAGAGCGCGTTATCACCGGTACAACCTACTCCGGCATTTAAGCCGCCGGCAGTAAAATCTAATACAAAGGTCTTGCCATAGATGCATGAACCTGCGTTGTTTGTTGCCTGTTGATGTGCAATGGTGAAGAAATCCTTATTTGCAAATGCGGCAGCATATAAAGTGTTAGATAAATTACCAAATAATTGTCGGCGATTATTGAATCGTAAGTCAAACGTATTCCCTTCAATTTCCGTATTTTCAGTTAAGTTGCTTCCCAGTTTTACCGGAGCCAATGCTGTTCCAGTACCTGCAACGCCATTGGAAGTTGTTACCGTACTACCTTCACAAACCTTATTCATTAACTTATCCTTTTTTTGAATCTCAGTATCACTTGGTAAAAAGTTTAAGCATGGTGGTGGTGTAGTTCCATAAAACCAAGATGGCGTAATGTCTGTTAATGAAAACGGTGTCGGCGTTTCATATACAACTGTACCGCATGCAGCACCTGTCGATGAATTGGTAGTAATGGTTTGCTGAATGCGGACATTATCCCAATTTGTCGCGAACGGATCTGGTGTTGTAAAAATAGTTGGATCCGATGTAAGCGAACCTGTTACCGGATATGAAAACAATATAGCATTAGATGCATCGCGTATTTGAATAAGGTAATTTTTAACTGTATAAACATTCGTGCCTATTGAACTAAGGTTTTGAATTGCAATTTGCAAGAACGAACCCATTGGATAAAGCGATGCACTATAATTTGCCGCCACCACTGAGCATGAAACTGAGATTGCCGGATTTACTGTGATTGTCCATGTTGTTGTAGATGTTGCGCCATTGGTATCTGTAATTCTGTATGTAACTACATCAACACCACTAAAGCCTGTGTTTGGTGTGTATTTTAGAGTTTTGCCATCGCCTAGGACAATGCATGTACCATTTGCCGGACCTGAGATAATTGTAACAGTAACATTGGAACTGAAAAAGTCATTCATTGTCACCAAATAGCTTATTGGCGTGTTGAATGCAGTGGTAGAAATATCTTGTCGTGCAACCGGTGCGGCAAATACTGCGGTTTTCAACTGGCACAACAAATCTAGAATGAATTGTCGTTTAGCAGATTCGCTACCTCCTGTCGGAAATCCGGTTAAGCATGTAGTTGTCAATCCTTCAAACCATGAAACATCTAATGCTTCTAAAATTGGTGCTATTAAAATATCGAACTGGTTCGAGATAAGCGTATTGATTGTGTTTTCGCTTAAACAGATATTTATTGTTTTCGTGCTTCCTACTGTTGCAGTTGTCACAGCAATTAAAGAATTACAGCTTTGGAATACATAATCAAATGCATTACCGGGTCCGCCTTCGCTGCCGCAAACACTGCTTACCCAAATATCATCTTCGTCACATCCATCGCATCCACAATCGCAGTCACCAAGTAGTGATTTTAACTGCGTCATGTAGGTGTCGGTTTTTTCTGTTTCACCACATTTGCTGTTTGCGTTGATGAGTGCCAAAAGTGCTGTTGCTTCGTTGATCTTATGCAGCAATGCTTCTGCTTTCACATTATCTTTGCCACACTTGTCTTTGTATTGCTGCCAAAGTGAATTAAATGCGCATTTTATTTCACATGCATCTTCGCATTTCACCTTAATGTCTTTTCTTCCGGATATCTGTGCGATCACCGAGAAATTATTGCCATACGCCCATTCTCTTTTTGTAGTTACCTCTGATACATAGGTACCGTTAGCCAGTTTATTATCTGTCCAACTTAAAAGAACAGTTGTAACATCCGCAGTATTTGTTTCTGATGGATAATTAATTACATGACTATATGTGATTTGTGTAGAGCCAACATAGCTGGTTCTGTCTATGGAAGTAAATTTCGCGCAAAAACAATCAATCAAATGTTCGATTGATATTTTCTTGCAACCAAAGTCAATGTCTTGTTTCCATTCATAATCATATACCTGAGTAGTTGGTGATGAATTTATAAATAGTTTTGCCTTGACACTATAAGTGCCTTTTATCAATTCACCATCAACAAGTGGCAGTGCATAACTGAATGTATGTGTGCTACCTGTTAGGTTTGGCGCAGTCATTGGTGTATTGTATGTCGGATTGATATACAATAGTCCGGCTGGTGTCTGCAATTCTAAAGAAATATATACTTGGCTCGGCGTAATTCCGAGCGAAGTATAATTTGTAGAATCAACAACTCTTATTTCAGGTATGGTCTTATCAATATAAAACCTTACATTAAGATTTGGATTTGACATTTTGTAGGATTAATTTAATTTTTGTGAATTTTTCAGTTTCTTTCACAAGAAATTCAGCAAAAAGCAAATCTCTAACTATGGTATCGGATTCTTTTATTGAGAAAATAATTTCGTTTTCTATAAACGCGCCATCCTGGTCCTTAAATTGATAACTATCTGTTTTCTTGTTGTAGTCTAACACTTTCTTTTCGATAGCTTTTTTAATCAATTCTTTTTGTGTGGCACTGGAATCAAATTTTTTCGCAAAATCAGATAGATTTTGAAGCATCGCATGTTGTAAGATTTCTTTGATCTTATCGATGCCTGATGTTTCATAGATCACTGTTGCAGCTTCATTGAAAAGCATTGCTTTGTCAATCAACATTTTAGTACCAAGTTCAGAAGTAGCGATTTTATCAACTAAATCTTTGTATTTAAATACATCAAGTCCTGTTGTTGTCACTGCATCTTCCGGTTTAGTATGCTCAACTAATCGAACACCATTGTTTGTTTGCGGATAGTATTTATCCAAATACAATAGGTATTCAATTTTGCGAAGCGCTAAAAGGTCGTTCGCTGGCGCGAAAATATTCAAAAATCCATTGACGAAAATAATCGGATCCAGTTCGATATTTGGCTGTAAATTACCTTCTTTGGTAAATACATTCGGTTTCTCTTTAAATAAATCTTCTCCTCTGTAAAGTGCCGTTAACGTGTAGTCACCATTTATGTTCAAATGTGTTTTTGCCGAAATGCCAGTTGGATTTACCACCGCGTTCTTAGACATATTATTTGTCGGTGCTTTTTCCAATACACCGGACGCAATTTTAAATTGCGCCGGTATAGTTGGGTTGTTAACATAAAACTCTACAGTTTTAGTTATGTCATTGTCTTTTCCTGTTGTTAAATACGTGAAAGCCATATAATTATCTTTGGTTAAACTTTTTTAACGTACACCCATTGGTTTGCACACATCATTTCCACACACAATTCTGCTAAACCATGCCAACTGTCGTACATACAACCTGTTACTTTTGACGCGTCAATCATCCAGGTATTATTTTTGTCTCTTTTTCCGCCAACTGCGCTGTTATCCGATCTGAAATAAACTTCAAGTTTGCCTTTGTTTACAGATTTTTTGGTAACAGAATCTTGCACATAAGTGCTGTCAAGCGGCATGAAGATCGCATCACCACCATACAGCGCGCCGCGACCGTCGTTGTCTGAGAAGCAATCCCATGTTTGGAAATAGAACTCAACGCCTGCGAATTTCACACAATCAAATTCCATGTTGATAGCTACATCTTTCACCATTTGACCACTGCCAATGGAGATTTGTACTTTCGGAATTAACGGATGGTTGTTCGCCGCAAGGTCACTTTGAATTTGACGAATCAAATCATAGGCGCCTTTCACTAAGTATTTTTTGACACCACCGTTATTATATAAATACTTCGCGATCACTTTGAAGTCGTTGAACGCCCAAGTTGTATAAGTGTGCGTATAACCACCGTTATTTTGAATCTGCGGAATTACACCGTTTGATTGTTTATAATCAGTAGTATCGTCTGATTTCGGAACGAAAATAATCTGGTTCTCGATTGCTTTTTCAAACAATAATTCCTGTAATGCAACATCGCGGTTTGCGTAAATATCCGTTGGATAAACACCGCCTAATTCGCATGATACTTCTATGTTTCCTGCTTCAGATGTTACTTCGTAACCAGCACGAACAATACTATATCCGTATTCGTACAATTCATCCGATGTTTTGTTTCCATCTACCGGACAAGATGCTTCACCTACCTGAGTAGTGTGCCAGATCAATTGTGTAGTAGAAGTGATCGCCGGAATATTCGTTGTAGAAATCCATGGCTTTAACACCAATACATGCGCTGTCGATGTTCCACCTAATGCACCTGGTACTAATACCGCACCTGTTGTATCAACACCTGGTCGGTTAATGCTTGCACTTCCGGTATCTTTACCAACTACTTGCACAAACACACCGCCTGGTGCTATCTGCATAATATCACCAACCTTTGGTAGTGAATTTGTTCCTGTATGTGATGCTGCAGCAACAGTCACAGCAACAGCCGCGCCTGTTGCACCTGCTGCGTGTGCTACTAAGAACACGTTTCGGATAAGGCGACCAGATTCCAAATGTCCTTCTTTGAAGGATTTTGAAGTCAATGTTCTACCCATTTGTTCCAATAATTCGGTTAAACATGAGTTGGTGTAGTCGCCGTATTTATCACAAATTTCTTTGTTGATCTTTCGTCTTAATGTAAGACCTGCTGCGCCTAATTCCTGTGAAACGGAATATAGATCGCGGCGCTTAAAGCTGGTTGTATATTGACCAGTTACTGTTGCGTTATTTGGATAGTTGCTGCCTGTCAGTGTTGTTGACACTGGGCTGCTAACTAAATTAGATGCTCCCATTTTTGTAGTTGTTTAATGTTTAAAATCACTTTCCTTTAATTTGGAATTTGATTTCACCATTGCTACTACTGCTTGTTGGAATTACGTTCGTTTGAACCGGATTGTTAAATGCCTGATCATTTTTAATTTCTGCATCAACATTCAAGTCTTCTCTGATTTTGTTGAAAATGGCATCTTTGTTTTTGTAGATGAAGATCGCTTCTGTCAGTTCCCTGTCTGTGATTCCATGTACATATAAAATTCCACTTTCGTCTTTGTAACCAATGTATGATGTGTCTGCTATTTGTTCGCCAAGTGAAAAATCACCCAACGTAAGTTCCCTTATCGTAGATAAATTTTCTTCGGCATATTTTGCATACTCACCCAATTTGGCTTCAAATTGTTTTTGAACTTCTTCCTGGTTTTGCACCGCCGGTTGTCTGTTTAAGATTTCAACTTTTTGTGCATTGATATATTGTTTTTGCGCATTACTTGCGTCAATTCTGTTTTTCTTAATTTCTGCCAACTTATATAGTTGTGCAGTATCTTGGTTTTCACGCGCCTCTTTGATCTCAGCTTCCAAATCAATACCAATTCCGTACTTTTGTGTCAATTCCATTTCTTTGATCAAATCGTCATAATCAGGATTTTGTCTGTTTACGAAATCTGTGATCAATTTATCTTGCGGAATGCTGTCTGCATCGATTGTTTGTGCATAGAAGAATTCTTTAAGATCGCCGCCTTTGTTTTTGTAGTCAACTATGGATTTGATAACCTCATCGTCAAGAATGGCTATTTTTGACTCAAAATGTTTTAATTTTTCTTCTGCTTGTGTAAATAATGATTTGTAATCTTTTTTCAGATAATCTTCATCAATTTCTCTACCGTACTGCTGTTTGAGTGTATTGAATATTTCCGATGGTTCTTGTTTCTTAAACTCAATCGGAATTTTCTTTTGCTCTGTTGTTGCTTTTTCTGCTGCTTCATTGTTTGCCGTAGCTTCGGTTGTAGCGGCAGTTGTTGCTTCTGTCTGCGTTTGAGTATTGGTATTATTCTGTTCTGTATTTACAGTTTCAGTATTTACCACCTCAGTGTTGGTATTTGTAGCTGCTTGCTGACTTGCGCCAATACTGAATTTTATATCAGCATTTGTTGCAGCGGCACTAGCATTTGCTGCTTCATTATTGTTAGTTTGAACTTCTTCTTCAGACATTCAATTTAATTTACGCATCAAATTTATACTAAAACTATCAGAAATATACTATTTTTGAGAAAAAATATTTTTTATGCCTTTAAAAATTAAAAAAGCACTTGGTGATGTGGTTTTGATAGAAACCATCAAAATGCAAGAAAAAACCGGAAGTGGTATTCATTTAGACGACAACATTATGCGCCTGCAATTGGCAAAAATTACTATGCTGGATGCAGAAAATGAAAAGGTGAAAGCTGCTGGAATTAAGGTTGGTGATAATGTACTCATTTATAAATCTGCTGTGATTTCAGAAACCATTTTATCCGAAACAATCACTTACACAGTTGCCGGAAACATAAAATTCATCGTGTCAAATGAGTAGCACGAAACCAGTAAACGGATGGGTGCTAACAAGACCACTACTTAACCGTGAAATTATCATTCAAACCGGTGATAATCCATATCATATATTCGATGATTGTGTCAATGCTGAGGTGTTGACTGATGGCGTACTTCTAAAAAAAGGCGACATCATACAGTTTCATAAGCAAATGCAGACTGCAATCGTTCAGAATTTTCTTGTATTCAATAGATACGAACTTCCTGAGTTTGATTGTGACTTTATGTTCTTGGTTGAAGAAATTCCGATGGCACTTGGCGGTATGTATGGATATTATCGTGGTATCGAATCCACCGATAGCAATGATTTACGAGCAATACCTAATAGTTTCAAGCATTTCAATGTTTTTGATGGAATAAATCTTGTAGAATTGGATGTGAATGTCAAAAAAACCAATGATGAACGTGAAAGAATACTTGGTGAGATAAGAAAATCAAAAATTTTAGATCCGAAAGGCAAAAAAATTCACGACAACAAATACAAAGGCATCAGTTTATTTGGCATTAAAGCGTTTGATAGAATAGGAACTGTTTTAAAAGGAAAATTTGCTGGTGAACGCGTGATTATTCATAAACACACTAATCTTACTGTAAAAATTGGCGACAAGGTTGTGGCTGTTGTTGACGATGAAGATTTGGCGTTTATCGTGGAGTAATTACCCAATTTTAGCAAGTTCATCTTGCAACTTTAACCATGCTTCGTTCTTTAGATTCTCGAAATCTCTGATTTTGTCAACAATACTTAGTTTCCACTCTAATTTTATACCTCTTGAAAGCTGAACGGCAACCTGAGTATTGGCAATACTCAGCGATATCTTCTATGGTATGCCGAATGGCGCCATACAAATAGCCATTTACATTTATATCGCAATGGAAACCGCCATCTTTATCGCGATAAACAGTAATACTTGGTTTGTCCGGAACGACAATACTTTCGTTATACGCAAGCACTACTGACCGTCTCCGAATAGAGAGTTACGTCATAACCGTGAGAATAAAAATCACCCAACCCACCACTATCAATTACAAGTTTGTGGTCAAAATCGGGATGAACAATTACTACCTGCGTCCCATCGTCTGTTTCGATATTATCTGTTGTCGCTCCTATGCAGTCAAGGAAATGTTGCATACTTTGAATATTGTCCATTTCCTGTATTGAATAGTCAATAATGCGATAACTATTTTCGCCTTGTTCGAACATTTCCTTTACGGAGTTTGGTATTTCATAAATTATTGTTGCCATTGCTTGTGTGATTTTTATTTGTGTTTCAAATTAAGTTCCTACTAAATTACCCGTGCCAGCGTATAACATCGGTTTTGTGCAAGCTGCCCCAATGCTCAATTCCAACGCTTCGCAGCCTGACACAAAGCCGCAAAACGTTTCCGCGCTTGTCTCTCTTTTTCACTATATCCATTCGGAATAGTTTGTTGCCGATGTTGTTGCTCATGGTTGGTGTTTAATGTAAATTATTTTCTACTGCAATTGATTCTTCTTTTTTTCATCACTCAGCAAATTTTATATCTTGAATTTTACTTGCAGCCAAAAACCTGTCCGCCTGACGCGTATAGGTATCGGTGACTTTTGTCGAACTGTGTCCAAGTAGTCCGCGCACAAATTCCTTATCGCCATTCGTCTGACGAAGTATCATGGTTGCAAAATAATGGCGAATACTGTGCATGCTTTTAGTTTTACTCCAAACGCCAGCATCTTTCATCATTCCACGCACCAAATCACGAAAACCGCTATCACTTAGATGCGCCGGCTCCTGATGCTTTTTCGCAAGATCGAAGCGTAGTGAATAAAATATAGGCCAGTCCTGCTCTACCCTGCCGTACCAATGCTCAACCTGTTTATACCAGGCCATCAGTTTCAAATACGTACTATCATTAATTGGCACATAATCTTCCTTGAAGCCTTTGCCTTTTTTTGTATAACGAATGAAGTCGCGCAGACTCACATTGCCTTTATCATCTATACATTCACGCCTAACCAAATCGCTCCATTTCAGGTTCCGCGCACTTAGAGATCCGCGCATACCGGTTGTGCCCAATATCCAGATGATCGCAAAATTCCGGTAACGCACAAAGGTGTCTTTGGCCAGCGATGCCTTCAATATTTTTTTAAATTCATCATCAGTGAGTGCATCTTTTTGAAAATCCACGATATTATCGAATCCGCTGACTCCTGCAGCAATGTTCTTGCCGCCATTAAACTCGGCGCCATACCATTTGAAAAAGCACAATAGTGCTTGAAAATATGCTGTCTTGCTTTTGTGTGACAGCTTTGTGCCCTGTAATCCATTTTTGTAGCTAATCACTTCAATACGCGAGATTTTTTCAAGCGTGTAGTTATTTGCGAGCATCCAGGAATAGAGTCCGCGTAGTCCGGCACGATATACTCGTTTTGTACCTTCCTTGAAGTCGCTTTCCGCCAGATAGCGAGCGAAGATTGCTTCATCACTTTCATTCCTGACGAATGTAGAAGCTGTGCCTTTTTGATTTACTGATAAGATTTCCATACTGCTGAGTTATTTTTAGTTAATTAATGTTAGGTCGTCTTTATTTACATAAATGTTTGTGTCTTTTATTATTCCATCGTTATAGTGATATTTTATTTTTACAGATAAAACACAAATACCTGTTTTTTCATAAAACTTTTCCAACACGCCAGTATTACTAACAACTTCTTCACCATTAAGTACGTTATAATGCTTTGCTTGATATTCTTTATCTTCTATTAATTTATATTTTTTCCCTATTTCCATTTTACTGATTATTTTTTGGTATGTTATCAAAATTACTTTTCATTCGTTCAAGGAACGATTTGCACTTGTGATTAAAATCATAATGTGAAAATTTACCATTTATAAACTTTCGTTCGATTTCCTCACCGCAAAATGTGCAATATCGTCTTTGAACGAATGCATGCATAAATTGATTGTTAAGTGCGTAGTTGCTCATGGTGTTGTTTATTGATTCGGTGCCTTAGGTAATTGACGATAGAACTTTGGGAAAAACTCTTTAACTCCTGTTGTAAGCGGAACAAAAAATCTACCACTATCATAAATCGCTGCTTGTGTACCATACGTTTCATCATAGATAAGAAAACGATTGTCGTCGTGGTCTTCATCGTAATTCTTCGGAAATTTAACTATCGGAATCCATTCGTGCATACTAATTTCCTGTATTGACATTTCCAGAAATTTAATCAATGCTGCATTGTCAATTAAAACCGGAACTGCCTTTTTACCCAAATGATTTTTCAAGTCACTAAACGATACGCACTTTTCACGAACCATTGGTGATTTGAATTCCTTTTTACCATGGTCGGTATGAACTATGATTTTACAATCATTTTCTATTGCTGTTTTTTCAATTAGTGTTGTTGTTCCACCGATTCGATTATCGATGAGAAAAGATAAAAGATTACTTAGTGTTTGTCTTGTATTCATACTGATTATTTGATTAAGGTAATTTTACTTCAATAATTACAGGATTTATAGGTGTGCCTTGTGATGTAAGTCCATCATGCTTTATAATCGCCTTTTCGTTTCCAGTCCATTTGCCACCGCCAACAAAATAATTCCATAGTGCATTAAAGCGATCATCCGCTAAATTGGAAAATGACCAAAACACATCACGCTTTTTTGTGTTATCATAAAGTGTGAATCTTTTATTTTTGGATAGCCCTACAAATTGAAATTCCGTTACCATTTTACCTGCTTTTTACAAATATTAAAGAATCCTTATCACCCATTTCATTACCAAACCTCAGTAATGATTTTATCACACACGCAACCACCACTCACATCACTACCAAATCACTACCCAAAACTACCAAAGTACCACTAAAAACTGCCATTTCAGACCAATAATCAATCACAAATACTCGCCTAAAAATCCTTCTACTACAACTGTACATTTTGATACATCATGCTATATATTTGATGCTTTTATCATCACAAAGATAGTGATTTATTGGAAAAAACACAACTTACAAGCGTTAATTTTTACTTTTTAACACTTTTTGTTGTGTGATTTATGTGGTTGCGGTGTCGAGGTGCCGTTATGTAGCACCCACCGGTCGCATCGCAGGAAAATCGAACATGGCGCAAGGAGTACCCTAGAAAAAAGGAAATTCAATTCAAACAAGTAATACAAGTAATATTTAAACTAATATAAGTATGATAAAACCGAAAGAAAGTAATTCCATGCCGATGTAAAAGTACAAGCGTTAATACTAGTTAACGCTTGTTATTGTTTTTGGTGTGTTTTGGGGGTTTATTTTTATTAATATAGTTTATTTTGCAACTATTGTTATGACAACTATTGTTTATACAACTATTGCAAATGCAACCAATGTGGCGTGGTGCTAACTGCGCCAGCGGCAAGCGTGCTGCAAGATACATTTGTTGGCGTGTAATTGCAAGCATCCCCACGCACAAAACCCACACACATAGGATTAACCTACAATCATAAATCATTTAAACAATCATAAATATAACGTGTATTAAAGTGACTATTGAATTAGATCATATTTGACCATTGAAATAGTAATCAGTATTGATGATGTAAAGTGCGTTTGTATTCGGTGATTTTGTAATCAGATCCCAGACAATTAAACCGTTAATAGCTTTATAGAATGTTTGGCGGTGAAAATTGAAACTACCAGGTTTTAAAACAATGGTTTTCGATTTCATTTTTAGGTTCGCTATAATATAGAAAAAGATTTTAGCTTCGTATGCGGTCAAATTAGGCAAGATCGGGAATAATTCGGCGTACAACTTAACGAAGCGCTTAGACTGGTTTTTAAATGGCTTGTATTCACGAACTAGAACCGATTCAATGTCTGTTCCTTGCTCGATAACCTTAATATATTGCTTCCTTTTTTCCAAGTCTTCTTTATATTCAAAGAGGAAATTAAAATTTACATACAAAGTTGTACGATGGCGGTCGACACCTTGTACGATGGCGGTCGTACATTTTAATAATTAATACATATTACTGCTCATGTTGTAAAGATACGAATTGTATTTGTTTTCTATGTCAGATATAGCATTGCTATACTACCTAATTTTAGGTAATTATGTAATTTATACAGATTCTAAATAAGCCAAACATATAGTATTTATTAGCGTTTTCAAATATTAGATAGATTAGATATGTTAAATAGTAGAATAGCATTTGTATATTTAGTATAGTTTATCTATATTTGTACTATCAAATAATTGATACACATAAAGCGATTGATCATAAAATAAAATTACAACAATGAGCAACAGAACATGGATAAGTGACAAATTTATTTTTATGGATGTCACAGACAAAGCAAAAGAAATTTATAATTCTGGTTTATTTCAGCTTTACGCCTTACACGGCGATAACACAGAAAGCGCAATTGAATCATACGAAGATTTAAACAAATACTTAGAAAAAGGTATTTCAATTGGTATAGAAGTCGGCTTTCTTCCAGAAATAAAAGCTACAACATAAAATAAAAAAGGCGCATTGCTCGAACAACACGCCAGCGACAATAAAATTAAATCCTCTTAACTACTTAAATCTATTATCATGACAAATTTAGTAAAAAACACCGAAACAACACACACACAAGGCGATGGAACAGGATGGGTATATGTGTTTCACAAAACAATAGAATCATTTAGCATAATGGCTGATGCGCAGAGAGGTAAAAGAATATGCAGCTTGCATTTAAATGATGCTTATAGAGTATCATTTGAAGAGCACGAAGCGAATGCAAAACTAATAGCTGCTGCACCTGATTTATTAGAAGCATTAAAAGAAGCAAGAAAATCACTTCAATTCTTAGCTGAGAGAGGTTATTGGAACGCAGAAAGCGCAACAATGATACAAATAAAAGAAGCAATAGATAAAGCAACAAAATAACATAAACAAGGTGGCAACCTTGAATTGACGAACAAATAGGTCTAACAACTAAATCTAATAAAATGCAAAGATTAAATAAAAAATCCGATAGATTACAGCTTTTAGAATATAGATTTAAAAATCTTATTGAAAAAGGCTTAAAAGACAGAATTGCAAAACTGAAAGCAGAGGTTCAACAGGAAAAAGAAAAAAAGAATTCAGCAAATGCAGAACTATCTTCTACAAAATCCAACAAAGACGAAAAGGAGAAGGAAATTCAAGAACTTGAACTTGAAAAAATTGATATTAGAAATGGTGACGGAGAAACTGGCGATACGATACCTTTCGTAATAGGAGCATTTATTACTTTGCTACTAACCTTATACCTTTTTGTATTTTATTCTTCTTCTGGCTATTCTGCTTTTTATGGTATCAAACCTGGCAGTTTAGGCTTTATAAATCCAAATGTTTTTGCAGACGCTATGAATAGAGGTGGCGGTGTAATTGCTTTAATCATATTGTTTCCAGTAATATTTTTGGGACTTGGATTTTTAATTCATGATGCATTAGAAACAAATAAAAAATTAACCTCTGCCAACAAACCTAAAAAATATGGCGTAATTCTGTCACTACTTTTTATAACACTCATTGCAGATGCGTTCATTGGTTATAAAATATCCCAAGGTGTACACACTAATGAATTCAATGCAGGCTTAACAGACGAAACATGGAAAACCTCAATGATTTTTACTGACATTAATTTCTATTTAGTATTAGTTCTTGGATTTGTTGTTTATGTGATTTGGGGCTTCTTGCTTCATTTTGTTTTAAGCCATACTTATCTAAAAACCGAAAGCGAAAAAGTGAAACTAATGATTGAAAACATCAATAATAAGATTGTGGAAAAAAGGAAAGAATTGAATGAAATTATTTCAAAAATTAACAAATTAGAAAGCGACATAATAAATTGTGACAATAAAATAATCGAAAAAGAAGAGGATATTATTGGCTATCAAAATGGTGTAATCCCTGTTAATGTTGCATCGTTAAAAGGTTCAGTCGGTGAATTCATGGGCGGCTGGCAAGCATACTCACTTGGTAATTTTGACGTCAAAACAGCAAATACACTTAATGGAGATGCAATCAAAGTTTCCGAAAAATGGCTTAACATTAAAATCCAATCCCTAAATACCGAAAAATAAAATTATGGAGCAGTCTAAACAAAGACAAAAAAAGAAAAAAGATAAAAAGCCTTTATATATACTACTAGGATTTCTATTATTCTTTATCGTTTTCATTTTCTTAATAACACGACCTTCAACTCAAAGCAAAGCCATTGACCAAATTCAAGTTTGTTCAAATCCAAATGATGTTAAAAGTGTGTTTGAACGCTACAAATTTGACTTGTTAGAAACCGCAGAAGATGGAAATAAAATCGTTTCATTAGAATTTCAAACTGCTGTTAGAAACAAATTGAATTCTTTCAACTTAACAGATGAAGAAGTTAAAACTTGTATAAGCTGGCTACCGCCAGCTCCTACGAGCATTAATTTAATTGTTATTCCCGATTTGTCAAGACGGATTATTGACACAATTAACAATCCGAAGCAAATAGAAAATGATAAATTTGTTTTGCAGACTATTTGGCAATCATTCGTTGGCTTTTCAAAATTGAAGCAAAACACAAAAGATAAGTTGATGATTAATGTTACAGATATTGACCAAGCAAAAGGACAGTTTGAGTCTATCGCAAATAATTTAGGTAACTATATACCTATTTAACCTAAAATCCTTGATTTAAATCAAGAAATTGTAATAAAAGCAAAAATAATTATAAAACTATTTGGATTTAAAACTATTTAGTTGTATATTTACACTATCAAAATTAACACAAAATGGCAACTTTAAAAAATGCAAAATTTATAAAAGAAACTGATAAAGCAATTCAAATAGAATATTGGCAAAAAATATTTTGGATTCCGAAATCATTAGCAACAGTTACGAATGAAGAAATCGAAGTTGTTGAGTGGTTTTATAAAAAAGAAATTGATTGGAAGATAACTGCAAAACATATTGCTTATGTTTTAGGATTAAAAAGCGTAGATAAAGATGCTGAGGGATTGCCTGCACAATTACAAGAATATTTTAGTAAATAATTATAAACTTTAAAAATAATAAAAAGTGGAAAAACAAAAATTTTACTTTGCGGTTTACGACAAAGAAGACATTTATGAAGACGGCGAATGTTTAATGAACTTTGATACCGAAGATGAAGCACGTGAGTTTGTAATCAGCGAAAACGCTGGTTATGGTTACGAAAAACTATATTATAGAATGGAAGAATATAATTAATGGACTTACAAAAATTTAAAACACTTCTTGACTTGCTCGCCTATTTTAAAGACGAGCAAGTTTGTCGTGATTATTTAGAATTAGTTCGTTGGAACGGAAATTTAGAATGTCCTTATGAAGATTGTGGACACAACAAAATTTTCAAATACAACAACGGAAAAGTTTACAAATGTGATAAATGTAAACGTCAATATAGCGTGCGTGTTGGAACTATTTTTGAAGATAGCAAAATACCATTGCAAAAATGGTTCGCAGGAATTTACCTAATCACATCACACAAAAAAGGAATTTCATCTTTACAATTACATCGTGATTTAGGTGTGACACAAAAAACAGCTTGGTATTTATTGCACCGAATACGCCACACATTAGGCATGGACAATGGCAAGTTAACAGGTGTTGTTGAGGCTGATGAAACATTTATTGGCGGTGAGGAAAAGAACAAACACGCATCTAAAAGAACGGATGGAAATCAAGGACGTTCTTTAAAAACGAAAACAGCAGTTGCAGGATTAGTTGAACGTGGCGGCGAAATTCGTGCTAAGAAAATCACAAATACATCACAAACTAATTTGCACAAATTCGTTAAAGAAAATGTGGCAAAAGGTGCAACATTGCACACAGACGAGTGGTACGGCTATCGTGGCTTAGAAAAGCTATACGAACACTCATTTGTTAAGCACAACGATAGAAAATATGTTGTTGGTGATTGCCACACCAACACTTTAGAGGGTTATTGGTCGCTGTTAAAAAGAGGTGTAGTAGGCATATATCACAGCATGTCAGCTAAACATTTACAACTTTATTTAGATGAATTTTCATTTAGATACAACACTCGAAAATTAAGCGAGTGTGACCGATTTAACTTTATGTTAGGAAATATTTCCGCACAACTTCCGTATAAAAAATTGATAGAAAATGAACAACGAAAACAATACGCAATTACAGAATCTATTGACCATAATAGATGGTTGGAAGCTAAACAAGGTACATTTAGCTTTTAAAGCCAACATGAAGCATTCAACGTTAAAACTGAAATTAAGTCCTAAATTTCCGCAATATAAATTGACAGAAAATGAACAGGAAAAATTAATTGAAGTGTTGAAAGAAATGGCAACCGACATAGAAAACAACTTTGGAATTTCATTTAACAAAGCACTTGCAAAAATTTCACGCAAAAAAGTATAGACGAAAATGAAAATTAGGTTGAATAAATATATAGTTACCAAATAAAAAACTAAAAAAAATGTTTGATCAAGAATTTTTCCCAACTCCAGACAATGTTATAGAAATGATGTTGCAAGATGTAACAATCGAAAATAAAACATTCTTAGAGCCGAGCGCAGGCAAAGGCGACATAATAGATTTTTTAAACCTGCACAACCCTAAAAGTGTTCTTTCTTGCGAAAAAAACGAAGATTTAAGAAAGATTTTACAAAGTAAATCTAAAGTTATCGGAAACGATTTTTTAGAAGTGGAAAGCCACCAGATAAGCCATATTGACTATATCGTAATGAATCCACCATTTAGCAGCGCAGATAAACATATTTTACACGCTTTCAATATTGCGCCGAAAGGTTGTAAAATTATAGCACTATGTAACAGCGAAACAATAAACAACGCAGGAACGCAAACAAGAAAAGAGCTAAAAAGTATTATTGAAGCAGTAAAAGGAAACATCACAGACTTAGGGCAATGTTTTGAGGTTGCAGAACGTAAAACAGGCGTAAGCGTATCAATGATAAGGATACAAAAACCAGGCGAAAGTTATAATACAGAATTTGAAGGTTTTTTCTTAGAAGACGAACCGGAAGAAGCGCAAGGATATGGAATTTTAAAACACGACAATGTTAGAGAACTGGTGAATAGATACGTTGCAGCGGTAAAACTATTTGATGAAAAGTACATGATAGATCAAAAAATGAACGCTTTAACGTGTGTATTTCATCACAACGAAAACTATAAAGAGCCATCAGAACACGAAATAAATCAGACACGAACTGAATTTAAAAAAGAACTGCAAAAAGATGCATGGAAATACATTTTTAATCTTTTGAAAATGGAAAAGTACACAACCAGAGGGCTAAGAGAAGATATAAATAAATTTGTTGAGCAACAAACAAACATACCATTTACGATGCGTAATATTTATAAAATGCTTGAAATAGTGATAGGTACGCAAGAGCAGCGCATGAACAAAGCAATTATTGAAGTATTCGACAGAGTGACAGAACGCCACCACGATAATAGATATAATGTGAAAGGATGGAAAACAAACAGTCATTTTTTAGTAGGTAAGAAATTTATTTTGCCTAATATGATTAGTGAAGCAAAACAATACGGCTATACTTCAGAAACTTATAGTTATTTAACAAGTAGTTATGATGGAATTATTCCAGACTTTGAAAAAGCACTTTGTTTTATTACTGGTGAAAACTATTCAGCAATTACAAACACCGTAAACCACAGTATAAATAGAAATTCTTACGGCGAATGGTACACAAGCCACTTTTTCAAATACAAAGGTTATAAAAATGGAAATATGCACTTTGAATTTAAAGATGAAAAAGTTTGGGAATTATTCAATAAAAAAGTAGCAGAGATCAAAGGATATGTATTATTTGAAGCCAAAGAACAAACCGACTACCAGAAACGAAACACAGGCAGACGTACAACTAAAACGGCTAAAACGAAAGCACAGTCAGCAGGACAACAAGCAAAAGTATTATTCACTTTTAAAACGGCAGAATAATAAAATCAAAAACTTAAAACTAAAACTATTAAATATCAACCATGAAAAACACACAAACAATACCACAACAGACCGAAGCACTAAACAACGCTTTAAGAACTGCAGGAATAGACAGTAAGTATTTTATAAGCACTAAGCACTCCACTAAAAAAAGAAATCCTTTTTGTATAGCCATAGAAACTAAATCTGGATTTGAAAAGCCGTTTACACCTTGTAAAAGTTACGATGAAATGAATGCTTATTTACTCGGTATCATTGATTTTAATAAAGGGAAGTTTAATAACAATCAAACAGTAACAGTCAGCAACAACCATTCTACCGAGAAGCAGCGACATTTTTCTATAACTGAAATCGAGAAAGTATTTGAGAATTTAGATCCGATTAGTAATTCACAGCCAGACCTAATAAGCAAGGTTGAATTTATGGCAGCGTTACAAAGCGAAGAAAAGGAAAAAGTAATTTCCGCAAACAAGTATCTATTAATCTCATGCCGAGAACTCGCAGAATTGCGCAAGGAATTCGAGCAGTACAAAAAAGAATCTGACCACTGGTGCAAATATGATATGCTAGAGCGTGCTCAAGAAATTGACTATGATTTGACAGATGAACAGGCACAGGAAGCACTCGAAATGATGATTGCTAAACGTGATGCTACTATCGGCATCAATTGGGATGTTGTTGATCGTTATGTAATCGAATACGGCACACCAAAAGATGTTTGCAACCATAGCTATGTTGATGCAGACAATGATGGAAAAAGTGTTTGCCGGATTTGTGGTATTGAAGAAAATGTTTAATAACATCTACGCTTAGAAAATAAACCAATTTATTAATTATAAAATCAAAATCATGTCAAAAACACAACAAAAAGGCGCAGTAGGCGCAAAAACAAACGGACAAAATAAAAGCGGCAGTCAAATCATTCCTGCCGGTTCGTTAGAAATCAACGTAACTAAAATCGAAGCTGCAGCAGAATTATTTAAAGCAGTTGCTCATCACGTTCGATTAAAGATTATCAAACTAATCGAGAAAGAAAAGCGAGTGAATGTAAATGTAATTTACAGAACACTGGAACTTGAGCAAAGTATCACTAGCCAGCACCTAAAATCACTTCGTGAAGTTGGCGCAGTGTTAACAGAGCGAGAAAGCAAAAAAATCTACTATTCGTTAAACTACGATAGATTTCATGCTATCAATGAAGCGATAAAAGTATTGGAAGGTTAGCGGTTGCAAGTCCGCAGGGTTTTCATGTCCCATTGTGAGCACAGCAGCCGTTAGAGGTTTTCGGCTGCTGTAAACAAACTTAAAACAGAGTTATGAACGAGAATAAAATCAAAAATCTGACTGAACTATTAACAAAATATGGTAAGGTAGAAAAATGTGAAGTCTTAAACGAAAGCGAACTTCATGTAAAAATTACCGATGGGTTTAGCACTAAAATTGTCAGTACATTAGAACTAATGAAATTGATAAATGATGAGTCTAACAATGAATTTCCAATCGTTAAAAAATGCGTAACTGATAATAATTTATTTGATTATGTATTAACTAAAAATTCTAAAAAAAAATAGAACACAATGGCAAAATTTATTATTGAAATTCCAGACGAAAATTTCAAAGGAACTACAACTAAAGACAGAATCGATGAACTATATAGAAGAATCGATACACGTTTCAATAATGTTGAGATTAGCGATTATGATGAAAACATAATGCTTATTAGTGCAGAACAACAATTCACAGGTTTCGATCATGGAAAACAAGATTATGACATTATATCTCTTGTGGAATTTATGACACAGGAAGAAATTAACAATGCCAAAATATTAATAGCCGAATTTGATTTAGGTGAAAATTGGCGAGATATTACAATTGATTTTGTAAATAGAAATTCAGAGTTTTTATTTGACGATCAGAAGCCAATTGATGTAGATGATTTAGAATACGATTCATCATGGAATGCACTTATGCCTGTTGTAGAGAAAATATGCAGGTTAAAAATCGGTGACGGTGTAGAAACGGTAGATTACTGTTTTCCGAGAACGTTCGGTATGTTAAATGTTCATCCGAGTAGCAGCTTTGATACCGAAATACCAGACGGTAAAATAATGGTGCGACTTAATGGACATCAATTATTCAAAGCCGATACACTTATTGAAGCTACATTCTTGGCGGTGGTCGATTTCATTAAATGTTACAACGAAAATAAAAAATAGCAAATAAATATTAAATATAGCATTTCTATACTCACAGACGATAAAATTATTAACTTTGGTATTATGTTTAAAAAATTAGCATTCCTTTTGATTGTCGGATCTTTATTGACCGCATCAACAGGCGTTAGTTATGGACAGGATCAACCACCTGGTAAAGTCCAGCAAATAACTATCGAAAAACAACTGCCCAGTGCGGTGATTGTTCCAACAATTACGCATTACGAAACTTTAACGATTAAACCGGAACGCGAGGTTATTGCGTTTGCTGATGCGGACTACGGTAATTATTGTATCAAACAAATTTATTATACATTAAACTTATACCCAATATTAAATCAAAGCAAAAACAATCTAGTAGCCATCAAACCGTTAACGCATAGTTCCGGCGGCTTGCCTTTTAGGCGATGCTAATAAAAATTAAAAACAATTCATAAAATGCTGCGATTTCTCGCAGCATTTTTTATTGGACAAAAAACCGGACAAAAAACCGGACAAAAAACATAGCATTTTTGTCGAATTACTTAAATAACAAATCTGCTATTTAAGTTTTTTAGAATTTTCTGAGATTTTAGGAATTTTATAAAAATCCTAAACTCCTGATTATCATATTGTTTTATATTTGCCAAAATTAATTTGTTAAATTTTAAGAAATTTCATGTGAATTATTACAAAAGCTCATAGAACTTTTGTACATTTGTAATGTCAATTTAAAACATGCAACGTTGTATGTTTTACTATAACGAATAAAAATACAAATAATTTTTCATTATGCCAACTTTTAAAAAAAATGTTATTCAGAAGATTGATAGAAGAAAAGGCACAAAGCCGAGTTCTTCTTTGACAAAAAAAGTGTTGAAACTTATGGCTATATATCCTGCTAGAATGTTGCCTGAAATTACTGATTGTTCATACAGAACACTAAAGAAAATTGCAGATGGTGAAGAATCAGTAATGCCTCATGTATTAACTGCATTAACAGAAAAATTGAAAACAGTAAAATTTAATTGATTTAAAATATACGGTTTTATTGAACCGTTGATAGTTCTTTTTTTTGATGCAATAGTTTTTTTGTTCTACGGCATCATCGGTGTGAGTGGAAGTTGTTGTTTACGTCAACATTTTCTCAAAGACTTCCACTCACCTGTTTTTAAATGAATCAAACACATGGAAGCTACTATAATTATACAAGGCATTACAGCAAATGATTTTTTCAAACAGATTGAAGAAGCTAGTTATCGTGGGCAACAAAAAGCAATAGAGGAAGAAAAGAAATTGAGTATGTCGGTTGATTGGGATAAATATAGCGATTTGTTGTGTGTGGCTGATTTGTGTGAAATTTTTCCAATCAAAGAAGATACGGCGCGTGGTTGGATAACTGATAAGGTAAAGTTTGGTGACTATAACGATTTAGGTAAGCTATTGAGTGTTCCGAAAAGTGCTGTAAGAAAATATTACGAATCAACAAAGAGAAGTGATAAAAGATGAGGGCGATTGATTCAATAGATCCTGCCGGAAAAATTGCAGATGATTGTAAGCTGACATTTCTTGCTACACCAACCAAAATGGAAAGATGGAACACTATTAGGAGTCGCTCAAAGAAAAGAGTATATGAGATTGAATCGCCTAAAAAATTAGTATTGAAAAAACAATATACCGATGAAAGCACAAGAACCAAATAATCCAAATTGTGAATGTAACAAATGTTGCAGCGATCCAGGATATGATGAAATGTCAGAGCATGATCATATTCATAAAGATGGTGTTGGTTGTGGTTTCTTCATGGTGTCAGTAATAAGCATTGTTTTTTTCACCGTAGTAATGCTAATCGTAAAATACAGCTAATGAAAAAGCTAATAGACAAAAATGATATTAATAATGCACTGGTAGTTGTGATTGCAATTGGATTAGTGGTGTTGTCTTCTAAAAACATTGTTGATTACATTTTATCGAAGATTTTAAATTAATTCTTAAACAATAAAACATATCAATAATAACCTGACAAGCCGAACACAGGAATAAAAAGTAGGCATTAATTATAATCAATAAAATCGTATGAAAAAATTATTTGTGCTTTTCGCAATGGTGGCTTCTTTTGTAGCACCAAAATTCTTTGTCGAAGAAGAAAACAAAGTTTCTGAAGACACTGAACAAAAAGAAGAAGTGAAAGAAGAAGTTGAAGAAGAAACAGCTTCTGCAACTGAAGAACTGGCGGAAGAAAAAAAAGAAGTTGTTGAAGAAAAAACTGTTGCTGCTGCTGAAGAAAAAGCAACCCAGGTAGAATCCCACTGGGTTTACGGCAAAGCATAACAGTTCATCACTGTTTGGATTGGTTGTAGCTCAGTGGTAGAGCGTTGATGTTATCGCAAAAAGGTTCGAATCGCTAAAGTAGGATGCTGGAAATTCGGCGAGGTGTATTCAAAGGTCGGTGGTTCAAATCCACTCATCCAAGCAACTCTATTGATTGCCGCGAGGCAATTGGGTTTCATAGTTTTATAGTTTTAAAAGCGGTAAAAATGATCTCGCTGCTACCGCTGATTTTTAAACCCCTAAACAAAATAGACAGCGTTGAAGCCGTTCGCCTACCGTAAATTCAAATATTAAATCACTAACTAAATCAAATTTATGAAAAAAATTGTATTAGAAAAAATTGTCATAAAAAATTTCAAAGGACTAAGAAGCATTGAATTTACATTCGATCAATTAATAAACAACATCTACGGCGCCAATGAATCAGGTAAAACATCAACCTATGATGCTGTATATTGGTTATTGTTTGGTAAAGATAGCACAGAACGCACAGACTTTAACATACAACCGCTTGAAGATGGTAAGCGTGTAGATCGAATAGATACTGATGTTTTAGGATATTGGAATGTGGACGGTGTAGTTATAAAATTACAACGCATCTACAAACAAAAATGGACACGTCCACGCGGTACTCTGGAAGAAGTTTTTAGTGGTAATGAAACCAAATACTTCTATAATGATGTGCCTATGAAAGAATCGGAATACCAGGCAAAGATCAACGATATTGTAACTGAAAAATATTTCAAACTGCTTACAAACCCTATGTTCTTTAACTCTAAAGCGTTAAAATGGGAAGACAGACGAATTATCCTGAACAAACTTGAATCCAATATTTCAGTTGATTCAATAATTGCTAAAATTGACAGTATTCAATTCAAAGCAGAGATAGACAATCTGATTGGTGCATTTAATCAAAATAAAACTATTGAATCCTATAAGAGTCAAATTTCTGGTCAAAAGAAAACTATTAAAGAAGAAATTGATTCTTTACCGGCGCGTATCGATGAAGCAACCAAAAGTTTGCCGCTTGAAATACCGGTTTTCTCTCTGGTGCAAAGTGAAATTGAGAAAGTTCAGAAAGAATTAAAATCTATTGATGAATCGATAGAAAACCGTAATAAAGCCGTAGAAAATGATTTTAAACGAATCAAAAAGCAGCAAGAAGATAAATTTGCGCTTCAAACAAAATTGCAAAAACTTCAAGAAGATCAAAAAAGTTTAGAACGCAATAAAAGCAGTGATCTAAAAACTTCACTTGAAAACAAACAGCGTTCATTACTCAATTATCAAAATGAAATATCCAATAACAATTCTAGTATTTCATTAAACAACAATTCGATTAATCAACTCGTTGCGGAAAATGACAGAATCCGCAAAGAATGGAATAATGTTAACGAATCAGAATTATTATTCAATGATAATGATTTTTCTTGTCCGGCATGTAACCGCGAACTGGATGCTGATAAAATTGCAAATTCCAAAAAGGAACTTACAATAAACTTCAACACCAACAAATCGAAAAAACTCGATGAAATCAACAACATTGGCATAAAAAACAAAGAACGTATTGAAGAATTAACTGCAAAAAATCAGGAATTAAAAAACCTGAATACCGAAGCACAGAACAAGTTAACAGATTTACAAACTGAGATCGATAAACTAATAATCGAAATTCAAACAATCGAAAATACTCCAATTGCTGAAAGTAAAGAGATTTCCGATTTAAAACAAGAGATAGAAAAATTTGTGATCGATGAATCACCAAAAGTTGACATTGAAGATTTGAAGCTACAAAAAGAGGAAGCTACACTGAATCTGGATGAGTTAAAGAAACAAATGGCATTAAAGGAAGTAATAGAAAGAACCAATCTTAGAATTGCAGAATTAGAATTGAAACAACAGTCTTCTGCACAGGAGTTGTCCAACCTGGAAAGACAAGAATTTGTAATCGACAAATACAATAGCGAATATATTAATGCGGTTGAGGAATCTGTTAACAAAAAATTCAAGTATGTAAGATTCAAAATGTTTGATCAGCAACAAAACGGCGGTGAAAAACCAACCTGTAAAACTACCTACAAAGGTGTGCCATACGATGATCTAAATACTGCCGGTAAAATCTTTGCAGGTATCGACATTATTAATGGTTTGTCCAACCATTATCAAATCACTGCACCTATATTTCTGGATAATCGCGAATCGGTTACAAATATACCAGATACAATAGCGCAGGTGATAAATCTTGTAGTTGCGCCGTGGTGTGAGAAATTAACAGTTGGTACAAAAGAATTGGATGATGTACACAACTTATTCATTGAAATAATGAATCAGGTGAACGACAAAACCTTATCCATTGAAACCATTAAAGGCATACTTGGAAAGACTGCTTAAAAAATAAAATTATTCATTCATAAAATTTATATCATGTCAACATACAACACAACAGAAGTGGCCAAAAAAGAACTTAGTTATTCAGAAAGATTTGCACATTCTGTAACGACTGCATTTAAAGAGAATGTAGCAAAGGATATGCAGCTAACTAAGTTTCACCAAAGAACAATGCAGAATTATTTTTTGAAGCTAGATTTGGTACTTAAAGATGCAGAAAAGAAACGTTTAGCAACAAATGCCAAATACACAACTCAACAGGAAGAAAAGTATAAAAACAATTTGGAATTCTCCTGGAAGAATATAAACATGAGCAAGTTGGCATTAGAGTGTGTCCCTTATGTATTAATAGGATTGGATCCTATGCAGCCGAATCACATCAATCTTATTCCATTTAAAGAAGCAGACGGAAAATCCTATGGAATAGGGTTCATCGTTGGTTACAACGGAATTGAATTGAAAGCGCGTAAATATGGCTTGGATGTACCTGATGATATTGTGGTAGAAGTTATTTACAAAAATGACAAATTCAAAGTAATTAAAAAGGATGCAAACAATAAAGTAGAAAACTATATTCTCGAACCGGAGCCATTTGATAAAGGTGAAATTATTGGTGGATTTTATTATAAAATGTATTATAGTAATCCTGAAAGAAATGTTTTGCGTACATTTTCTTTAGAAGAAATCAAGAAAAGAAAACCACCTTATGCCGCAGCTGAATTCTGGGGTGGTGAAAAGGATGAATATAAATGGGATAAAGAAAAAAACAGAAATGTAAAAACTGGAAATAAAATTAAAGTTGAAGGTTGGGAACCTGAAATGTGCTACAAAACACTAAAACGCGCAGGTTGGAATAGTGTTACAATTGATGCAGAGAAAATTGATGAGAATTTGCAAAAAATGCAACAAAACGAGCGTTTATTGTTAGATGAAAGAGTTAAAGCAGAAATCAACGAAAACGCTAATAAAGTTCCAATGACTTTCGCTGATGCAGAAACTATTGAGACGGTAGATGAAAATAAATCGGAACAAAACAGCGAACAGTTTGCTGTTTCGGTTGAAATAGTTGCAACCACTGAAGAAAAAAAAGATCCCAATGAATTGACACAAGAAGAAAAGGACGAGATTGCTCGCGAAGAACAACAGCAACAACAGGATTTATTTAATCAGCAAAAAGGCAGTCAAGAACCAGGATTCTAATGATGAAACTTCATGTAATAAATAGTAACTCAAAAGGTAATTGTTATTTTTTAAAAGATAGCAGCGGAAAAATGTTGCTTCTTGAGTGTGGTGTTATTCTTCAAAAAATAAAAGAAGCTGTCAATTTCGATCTGCAAAACATTGTAGGCTGCATCCTAACGCACGAGCACGGCGATCATGCGAAATCAGCAGAGCCATTGTCCGTATTTGGAGTTAATATTTATACATCACCTGGTACCATAAACGCATTAGGTTTTCAATCGCGTAGGCTGAAACCAATACCGGAACAGGTAGAGCAAGAAATCGGACCATTCGTTGTAAAACCATTTAATGTAAAACACGATGCAGCACAACCATACGGTTTTTTAATAAACCATAAAGAAATGGGTACCACTATGTTTATGACTGATACTTATTACTGTGAATATAATTTCGGCGGACTGAACAACATCATCATAGAAGCGAATTATTGCGAGAATATTATCAATGAAAAATTAGCAAACGCCGAAACAACAGGATTCGTTCGAGATCGCGTAATTCAGTCACACATGAGTTTGCAAACGTGTATTAACACGCTGCAGGCATACGATCTGACTAAGGTCAATAATATCGTGGTTATTCATCTAAGTGATAATAATTCTGATGAAAACTTATTCTATAATGAGATCAAAAATGCAACCGGTAAAACTGTAACGATTGCTGTTAAAGGAAAAATTATTAATCTGGGTAAAACACCTTTTTAAAAATAATACCATGAAAAAGAAAACTATCAACGCCGTACTGGCTAAAAAATTTGAAGATTTTATAAAATCTATCGAAGATGAAAAAGTACAAAAACTGGTTAAAGAAAACTCTATTATTACTGGTGGTTGTATTGCATCAATGTTTTTGAAAGAAAAGGTAAATGACTTTGATGTCTATTTTACAAACAAAGAAACGGTGTTGGCTGTGGCACATTACTATGTACATAAATTCAAATCTAATCGCAAAAAAGATGATAATGACACTGGTGTCGAAGTTCCAATCAGTGTTTTGGAAGATGAAGATGGTCGCGTAAAACTTGTGATAAAGTCAGCAGGAATTGCGGCGGAAGACAAAGGCAGTAACTATCAATATTTTGAACAACATCCTGAAGAAGTTGGAACTGAATACATTGACAATGTAGTTTCAGTATTTAAAGAAGCTGATAATAATGAAAAACCAAGATATAGACCATTATTTCTAAGTGCAAACGCAATAACATTATCCGATAAAATTCAACTAGTATTACGTTTCTATGGTGAAGCTAAAGAAATACATGACAATTATGATTTCGTTCATTGCACAAATTATTGGGAAAGTAAAACAAAAAAACTTGTAACAAATATTGATGCTTTGGAATCCTTGTTATCAAAAGAGTTACAATACATTGGTAGTAAATATCCGATAGCATCATTGATCAGAATCAGAAAGTTTATAAACCGCCAATGGACTATCAATGCAGGTCAAATATTAAAAATTGCGCACCAAACAAGCAATCTTGATTTAACCAATATTGCTACACTCGAAGATCAATTAATTGGTGTTGATGTTGCTTACTTCAACGAATTAATTGATGCACTCAAAGCACATTCTGATAAAGAAAAAGAAGCCGGTCGAACTTTTACGGTTGACTTTGGCTATCTGGCAACAATAATTGATAGAATATTTTAAAGTGGCGACTAACGCAAAGTTCTTTATTCTTTTTTGAATTGGCCGGTAGGCAGTCAACATAGTCCTGCCGGTATTTTTTAACTCTTTGTAATTTTTAAAATGTCTTTCGATGAACTATTCTATGCTATTTCTCATATAACCGATTATCACGGATTTGAACACACAGAAACGTTTGAATGGATGTGGCGGTTCGTGAATAATAACATAGAAGTTGATATACATTTTAACAAGAAAATTAAGCTAGGAAAATTTGAAACAACACCTGGTACATTTTTGAAAATGCAGATTAGGTTTAAAGCTAAAACGCAGAATGATTTTATTCGGTATAATTTAACACTGATTGGAATTGAAAGCCTATTAGTGTCACTGAAAGAACGAACTGAAAATGCTAAGTGTGTAGCAAAATATGGCTATTGTAGTTGCGGTGAAGAATTTGTGATTCGATACAACAAAGTGACACAGCAACAATTCTTAGGTTGTTCAAATTATCCGGAATGCAGAAATACTAAACCTTACATACAGTAATTATATAATGGCAAAAGCAAAAAAAATAACTGAAACTAAAAGCGATACGGCTGAAATGGTGACTTATGAATATGGCGCAATGTCTAGTAGGTTTTCATTGCAAGCAACTAAGTACCGTAAATTATAAAAAATAAATTTTTAATATTATGAAAATTGAAAACAAAAAATTAATAAGTGTTGATTCATCCGATCTAGTTGACGGAAAATTTATCAACCACAAAATCACGGAAATTGGCGATAATTGTTTCAACAACATGCCGGAATTGAGATACGTAAGTTGCAAAAATGTAACTACTATCGGCTCTTACAATTTCAGCTACAACGCGGCATTGACTGCCATTGGTGACATGCCTGTGCTGGCTACTATCGGCTCTTACAATTTCGGCGACAACGCGGCATTGACTGCCATTGGTGACATGCCTGTGCTGGCTACTATCGGTGATGGAAATTTCGGCGACAACGCGGCATTGACTGCCATTGGTGACATGCCTGTGCTGGCTACTATCGGTGATGGAAATTTCCGCGACAACGCGGCATTGACTGCAATAAAAATAAGAAAGAAAAAATACGACATTAAAGCTGTTGATGGAACCTGCTTTGTAATTCAAAATAGAGAAACATCTAAAGGTATAATAATATACAGTGGATATAATATTAATTCAATGCAAAAAGGAGTGATAAACAAAACAGATTGTTTTGTCGCTGAAAAAGATGGCTTCTTCGCACATGGAACTACCAAAAAGGTTGCAATTGAAGATGTCAAATTCAAAATAGTTTGCGAGAAATTAAAAAACGACCCAATCAAAGAAGACACATTGTTGACAGTAAATTATTATCGCATGATCACAGGTGCATGTGATTTAGGTGTTCGTGAATTTATGAAGCAAAATGGATTGGAATTTGAGATAATAAATCCAGGAACAAGCAATGAAAAAACCAAAGAAGTCAATCCGATAACTGCTAAAGAATTACTTCCTCTACTTGTAAAAAACAATGCTTACGGATTAGAAAAATTTAGAAAACTATTAACGTTTAACTAAGAAGTTATATAACCATGAGTAGTATAATTCAAGAAACCAAGCTAACAGATGATGAACTTCTCGCCTATTACGAGAAGCTGGCAACGCTTACCATGACGATGAATCATTTATTGAATACCATTCCGGAAGATCAATTCAAAAAACAAATGAAGCAAACATTTGGTAATACAATTTCTCATTCAAATAACTTCTGTAAAAAATTACGCGAAGAAATTTACGATACAATCAATGACAAGAAAGTTGATCGCGATCTGACAATTAAAACAGATTTCGTTATTCCAATGCTTGATGCAGTTTTAAATGTCGCTTCTTTAGCAAATCCTGTGGCGTATGCTGCGTTCAAAAATGAAATGCTTATGACTGGCAACAAAATCGTAATTAAATATGCTGAAGATGATCCGGATTGCATTTTAGTAGATACTAAACCAATTGAATTAGTAACAGGTTAAAATTTAGGATTATGTCTAAAAATAAACAAAGAAGTTGGGTTTTAGAAAATGGAAAAATAGTTTCCAATACTCATTATTACAGACTAAAAAAGGCAGCTTTAATATTGGGCTGTAAAATGCATGAAGTTCCGGACACTAGAGGTAAACATAAAAATCATTCGCGTGGTGAAAAACACTACAAGTTTAATGATAATAAAATATCAACAGATGGATATAAATTAATTATTGTTGGCTTAGGTCATCCATTAGATATTGGAAATGGATACACTTATGAGCATAGATACTTAAAAAGTTTAGAGATTGGCAGATGGTTGTCTTCAGAAGAAATAGTACACCATAAGGATGAAAATAAATTAAACAACGATTTAAATAATCTTGAAATACTGTCAAGAAAAGATCATAATAAATATCATGCTATTACAACAATAGACAGATCACTTATTACAGGCAGGTTTTTAAAGAAAGCATCAGGCAACTTATTAGATGGCGTAGAATACAAAAACTTTCCGGTGATCTGATGGCTGAATTTTGCGCTAAAATATTAGTCGAAGCGGTACAGGAATATCTCAAATATTCAGAGAAGATAAAGGTATATGGGTATAATCCAACTGCCGGACAAATAGTAAGCAAGGCAAAGGACAAAATGCGAAAACAGGTTGAATTATACAACGAATTGAAGAATCAAAAAGAACTGAAACTAGATAAATAAAAACATGGCCAGACCTAAAAAAAATAATGCTGAATATCATAGTCACGATGCAGACATGCGTAATGATATTAAGATTAAGGCGTTGAGAAGAAAGTATAAATTAACTGGTTACGCAGTGTTTAATATGATGTTAGAGGTGCTTACAAATTCTGAACATTTTAAATATGATTGGAATGATTTTAATATCGAATTACTGTCTGGTGATTTCGAAATTGAACCTGATTTATTAAAAGAAATCATTGATTACTGCACAAATGTAGTTTCACTATTCACCATCGAAAATGGTAAAATATTTAGTTATCGTCATAAAGAACGCTTTTCTAACTTATTATCGAAGCGAGAACGCCAAAGAACAGGAGTTATCGCTAACGATAATCCACATAGTAAAGGAAAGAATAGTAAAGTAGAGGAAACTAAAGAAAAGGAAAGTCTATACGACTTTCTAAAATTTCGTGAGAGTTGTTTTGAAAAATATGACGATAAATTCAAGAGTAAACTTTTGAATGATTTCAAAATAGAAGGACCACTGATTTATCACACAGGCAATCATCATGTGCCTTATGCCGATTTGGTTGAATTAATTTATCAATCTGTCAATGATAATGCATGGTTGATGAATCTTAAAAACCAAGGATACCAGGTAGAAACGGTCAGCTACAAACTAACAATTTTTGTAAAATACCTTCTCGATTCACAAGCATACAAAGTCGAGAAATACAAATCACATCACGAATTCCAGAAACATTTCTACAACAAAGAATTGAAAAAATAAAATGTCAGCGAATCATCACATACTCAAAACAGATCACTATTTAATGCCGGATATCAGAAGCCGTGCGAAACAATTCGATGTGCGAAAAGATGATCGTGGTTTTGCGGTCGGCGACACATTGTTGCTGCAGGGTTGGAATAAGAATTTGCAGAAAAACACAGAACACAAAATCAAAGCACTTATAACCTACATTCTTCCTGGTGGTCAATATGGAATCCAGAAAGGATATGTGGTATTAGGAATAAAAGTAATCAATTGTAATTTTTAAATGTTAGAACTAAACAAAATATATCAGGAAAATGCACTTATCACTATGCGTGAAAGAATACCGGATAATTTTATCGATCTAACGGTATCAAGTCCACCTTATGATAAATTACGTGATTACAAAGGTTTTAAATTTCCGTTCAAGCATATCGCAAGAAATCTGTACCGAATAACAAAACCTGGTGGCGTTGTTGTTTGGGTTGTAGCAGATCAAACTATTAACGGTTCAGAATCAGGAACCGCTTTCAGACAAGCACTTTTCTTTATGGAATGTGGCTTCAGATTGCACGATACACAGATTTACGTTAAAGAAAATTTTATACCATTGACGCACAACCGATATGAACAAGGCTTTGAATATATGTTCGTGTTCAGCAAAGGAAAACCTAAAACTTTTAATCCGATAATGATACCGTGTAAAGGTGCAGGTAAAAAATACAACCTAAAAAGAAAAGGTTATTGTGAAACGATAAAGGAAGGCGCGCAACGTAGAAGGGATCAGGAAGTAATAACGAATGACGAAAAGATTAAATCTAACCTGTTTGCGTACACTTTAGGTAGCAGAAGAACTGGACATCCTGCACCGTTCCCAAAAGGTTTAGCGCGCGATCAGATAACAACCTGGTCAAATGAAAATGACATAGTTTATGATCCGTTCGGTGGATCAGGATCTACAGCAAAAGAAGCACACGAATTAAACAGAAAATGAGTTGTGTCGGAAATCTCTGTTGAATATTGTGCAATCATAAAAAAAGAATTATATCTGTAATGGAAGATCAAAACACAAATAAAAAAACTACTAGGTTTACTCGTACAAAAACGGAAGATATTTCCAATTTGTTGTACGGTAAAATTCCGCCGCAAGCGCGCGAATTGGAAGAAGCTGTATTGGGGGCTATATTGATAGAAAGCGATGCAATGTTTGAGATAGCTGACTTTATGAATCCTAAAGTTTTCTATGTAGATGCACATGCAACAATCTATGAAAGCATGGAAATTTTATACAATAAAAATCATCCTATTGATTTATTGACAGTTACTGAACAGTTGAGAAAAGAAGCAAAATTAGAGGAAGTTGGTGGCGCATATTATTTAAGCGAATTGACCAATAGAGTTGCTTCATCTTCAAGTATAGAGTATCATGCAAGGTTAATAATTCAGAAATTTATTCAACGTGAAGTTATCAGGATTTGCAATGACGGAATTAGACAAGCGTACGATGACATTACAGATGTATTTGATTTATTAGATAAAGTTTCTCTAGATATTATGACCATTGAAGAAATAAAAGGTTCTAATATCAAAACACTAAATCAGATAAAGCGGAAAATAAAAAAAGAATTAATAGAAGACAAACCACTCGCAAAATTATTCAAATTGGGTTTTGATAATTTAGATTTTTTATCAAAAACATTCAACATAATAGCAGGCTATCAAGGCACAGGTAAAACAGCTTTTATTTTAAGTGCGGCCAAAAATCTTGCACAACAAAATTGGCGAGTTGGAATTTTATCTGCGGAAATGTCTGAAATGATGCTTGGTTCAAGGTCTATACAAGCAGATTGTTCAATATCCAGTAAAAGAATTATTACTAACACTATTTCTGATCAAGAAAAAGAGGAAATATTAAATATTCAAGAGAATAGTTTTGATGATTTAATTTTTGTTGATGATAGCACCGATCTGACTCATAAAAATATTATCACCAAAGTAAAAACATTTATTCAGAAACATAAAGTAGATATAATTTTCATTGATTACATGCAGCTTATTGAAGTACAAGAAAAAGGTGTATTAGATGTTAAAGCAAACGAAAAATTATCTAACCGACTACAATCTATTGGAAAGAAATTAGATATATCTGTTATAGGTTTGTCGCAATTGTCACGAGTTGCTGAAAAGAACGAAAAACCAACAGAAAATAATCTTCGCGGTGGCGGATTAGAGCAAGCAGCGAGCGACATTTTTATTCTATATGATGAATACTGGAAAGATCATAAAGGGATTGATTGGAAAGATATTCCATACGGAATTCGTGGGAAAATAGAGGTTATTTATGCCAAAGGAAGATACACTCAAGTAAGTAATAAATTTCTATACTTCGATAAACCTAAGCAAACAATCTATGATTGGAATGACAAGCCAGAATTTATACCATATTCTAAAGCAACGTATGTACAAGGTGAAGACCGCGAAAAACAAAATGACGGTCAAAGTTTTGATATTTTTTAAATAATGAAAATGAGTAAAGCAACAATAGGAATGAATTCTGTAAATAGTGATACAACCAACTTGTATAGTGATGTTTGGCTAACACCGCCATCAATCATAAAAGCACTAGGCGAGTTTGATTTGGATCCGTGTAGTCCAATCAATAGACCGTGGGACACCGCATTGCATCACTACACAAAAGAAGAAGATGGATTGTTTTTGCCGTGGTTTGGTCGCGTGTGGCTCAATCCACCGTACAACCGTTCTCAAATAAATGACTGGATGCACAAGATGGCAATGCACGGAAACGGAATTGCATTATTGTTCGCTCGTACTGAAACTGTGTTCTTTCAAAACTATATATTTCCGTTTGCACACAGTTTGCTTTTTATTGCAGGCAGAGTCAGTTTTTATAATGTTGATGGTACACGATCTAATAACAATGGTGGCGCACCATCTGTATTAATATCTTATGGCGAACACAACGCTGATGTACTTGCTGATTCTAAAATAAAAGGAAAGCATATACAAATTAATCATACACCGGTAGTTGTTGTTGGAATCAGTCCTTCGTGGAAGTGTGTAGTAGAAATTGCATTTGTTCGTTTGAATGGTAAGGCGAATTTGCAACAAATCTATGATTTAGTTGAACGCATTGCACCGGATAAATTAGAAAGCAATAAACATCATAAGGAAAAAATTAGGCAAACACTGCAATCGAATTTTTCGCGAATCAGCAAAGGTTTTTATTCACTTAAACAAAACGCAGCATAATGTCAGCAGCAGGATTTCCATTTATTGAAGAATTTACAATCGACAAAGAAGTCGAACTTATTATTATTGATTTGTTCTGTGGTGCAGGCGGAACGAGTACAGGTTTTATGAAATCTATGTTGGATGGTAAAAAGATTTGCAGAGTTGTTGCATGCGTCAACCACGATCCTATTGCAATACTTAGCCACTGGCGTAATCATCCTGAAGTATTCCACTTCGAGGAAGATATACGATTGATGGATTTCATTAAACTGAAAGGAATTGTAGATGCAGCACGCAAGCGTTATCCAAATGCTAAGGTTATTCTTTGGGCATCACTGGAGTGTACAAATTTCAGTAAAGCAAAAGGTGGCATGGCTCGCGAAGCTGACAGCAGAACGCTCGCAGAATCATTATACAAACTATACAATCCGGTTACAAAAAAATATTATGATGGCAAAAGCTATATACAAATACTCGATCCTGATTATATAATGATCGAGAACGTTGTTGAATTTATGTCTTGGGGACCACTTGACGAAAAAGGAAAACCAATCAGCCGAAAAAATGGTACCGACTTTATGAAATGGCGTGAGAATGTAAAAGAATTCGGTTACAATGATGATTGGAAACAATTGAATAGTGCTGATTTCGGCGCGCACACTTCCAGGAACCGTTTATTTGGAATATTCGCTAAAAAAGGGTTGCCGATTATTTGGCCACAAGCTACGCATGCAAAAAATCCCAAAGTCGGTTTGTATAAAAATCAGAACTTAAAAAAATACAGACCGGTAAAAGAAGTATTGAATTTTAAAGAAGAAGGTAAATCAATATTTGATATTCTACACGATAAATGCTACAAATCAGCCATTAAATATTTGAGCATTAAAAAAGAGAAAAAAGCATCATCCAAAGGAAAGGAAGCACCGCCGCGTACTATTGTTGTATTTCCGGCATCGATTGAAAAACCAGAATTTGGCATGCAGCCAATGTTAGTGATCACTGAAAAACAGGTAGATCAATTTGACACACGGCTTCAGGAATATTTAGAGTTACACAATCTAACAATTGACCAAGTTAAATATTACCGTTACGATCCATATAGTGAAAAAACACTAGAGCGTATATACGCAGGTTTGATAAAATTTGTTGCAGGTGGTAAAGCTGAATTTTTATTAAAATATAATTCTGTTAATGGTAAAACAGGCAAATATGTTCCGCCAAGTGTTGATGATCCATGTCCGGTTGTTAGCACACAAGGCAGAATAAATCTGGTGCAGGCTTCTTATTTCTTGTCAAGATATTATACCGGCAATCCGGAACAAAGAAATTCATCTGTAAATAATCCATGTGGTACTGTAACAACAAATAACAGATTTGCTTTAGTGCATACAAAATTTATTATGCAGCGCAATTCTGGTGATCCGAAATCTAAAGTTGTTTCTGTTGATGAACCTGCACGAACACTAACATCTACCGGCGGCAATCAGCATGTAGTACAACCATTTTTTATTACAAAATACTTTAGTGGCAGACCTGATGGTAAAAACATTTCCGTAGATCAACCTGCTGGCGTTATTAAAACCGTAGATAGTCAAGCGCTCGTTGAAACCAAATTCCTAGCAGCTTACTATGGAAGTGGTGAAAATGTTTCTTCAGTAAATTCACCTTGTCCGGTGCTTCCAACAAAAGATCGTTTCAATCTTGTATATCCTAAATTCTTTATCTACAGAGAATTTAAAAGTGCAACTAATTCAAGCATAGATGAACCTTGCGGAACAATTACAACAATTCCAAAATTAGGTTTAGTAAAATGCGAACCATTCATACTGAACACCAATTACAATAACATTGGTACAAGCACTTATGAGCCTTGTCCAACTTTAATGGCTTCGAAAAGACATTATTATCTGATGAATCCACAGTGGTTTAACAAATCAAATGCAAGTGTTGATGAACCTTGCTTCACATTAATTGCGCGTATGGACAAAGCACCGCCATATCTGGTTTCTACAGAAGACGGAAATGTTGCAATTGTGATATATGAAAGTGATAGCCACTACTTAAAGCTAATCAAAGAATTCATGGCACTTTATGGAATCATCGATATTAAAATGCGCATGCTTTTGATTTCAGAATTAAAGAAGATTCAAGGTTTTCCAGAAAGTTACATTTTAGAGGGAAATCAAACCGATCAGAAAAAATTCATCGGAAATAGTGTTTGTCCAAAAGTACCTAAAGTGATGGCGGAAGCATTAGGTGCAAAACTTAGAGAAATAAGATTACAACAAGCAGTATAAATAACGTGTATGTCAAATTTACCTAAATCAATAGATCAACCGAAATTCTTTGAACGTGCAAAGGAAATAAAAAATAAGTGTGCATTAATAATTGATGATCTGGATCTAAAACAAATTTCGCCGGAAGAAGCAAAGATAAAGATGAATAAGTTGTGGCTTGATTTCATATACACATTTACCTATCCGCATGAAAGAATTGATTATAGAACAGAATTAAACATAGATACCGAAAACACTAAAATATTGTAAGATGGCAAGAGTAATTACATTCAGCAGAACATATCCTAGTTATCATCCGAAGAAAGGACAACCAACTTATTTTATTGAGAAGATTTTGAGTTCATTTCGTGCGACAGTTTGCTTTACACCTAATACACCTACGCACTTTTACCCCAACCCTGACGATTTATATGAATTGAATAAGGATAAGCCGTATTTAATCATTTCCGAATTTATAAAACAAATAGGAAATTACAGCGATAAATATGAGCCAAAGCATCACACAATTCGTTCAGGACACAGATTCAAAGCAGGCGATAAATTCAGTCCAAGAGTATGGAGTGGCAAACCTTACAATAGTAAACAAATAATTATAGCACCAGATGTTGAAGTAGTGAAGACATGGTATTTCCAAATTCAAAACGATAGATTTTTTATTGAAAGCGAAAAAGATCAATCATGTAGAGAGATAACTGATATATCATTAATAGCCAAAAACGATGGACTGGAAATTATAGATTTTAAAAATTGGTTTTTTCTTTCACCTAAATTTAAAAAGAACAAATCGTTTGATGGGCAAATCATTTGTTGGAACAATAAAATTGAATATTGATATGAGAAAAATATTTACAAAATTGAAATTTTGAAAGTTAAAAATGGATAGAAACACATACAGAGGTCGGGGATTTGTCAGAGTACAAAAGTTTCCTGAACGATACGAAAAAACAGCTTTTGTTTATGGTGATTTTCATAAATATTATGATGGTAGTTTATATCACTACATTACTAAACTGCCTGACTTAGACAATGAGTTTCAAACAAGTTTTTATAATGTTGAAAGCAATACGGTTACGCAATGTACTGGCTTAAAAGATAAAAACGGAACGCCAATTTTTGAAGGTGATATAATTAAATACACGGAACACGAAAAATATTTACTACCTACTTTTTTTGCTACCGTTGTATTTGAGGAAGATTATGCCTATTTCGGTTATAAAAGAGCTGACCAAAATAATTATGGATATGCTACGCCATTTTCCGACCACCATGAATTGAAAGTCGACTTTTTAAATTTTGTCGAAGTTGTCGGCAATATTTGGGATAACAAAATTTCAGAACTTGTCGCACAGCATACAATATCGTTTACTAATAACAAAAATTTATAATATGCAACAAATAAAAAATTACACATCTACAGTACCAGCAGCTACATCTATTTCGAGAATAGAACAATACTTAGTTGAAGCTGGTGCCACCGATATTAGCAAAAAATATAATGAAGATAAATTTTGCACAGGTATAGTATTTAGGTTGATGGTAAATAACATGCCGTTATTCTTTAAGCTAACAGCGAAAACTGATGCTTGTTACAAAGTTTTGTATGCGCAATATAAGCGGCCAACTCCAGACACGCGAAAGAATTGTGCAAAACAAGCTGAGCAAACTGCTTGGAAAATTATTAGTGATTGGGTGGAAATTCAGTTAACGATGATTCGGTTGGAGCAAGTTGAATTAATGCAGATTTTCCTACCATTTGTTTACGATGCAAGTTCTGATAAAACATTCTTTGATAAACTGAAAGATAGTGAATACAAGCAATTATTACTTAAATAATATCCAAATGGTAAATGTAATATCAATAACCTATGACTTTAAAGCAATACTGGCATACGAATATGGATGCTTAGGTTATAGGTTGCGCCAACCAAACGACTATTTCGCTAAATTAAAAATTGCCAAGAAAATGGATGCAATCAGCATCTTACTTGAAGATGGTTCAGAAGCCTACTATTCCGAAGTAGAGAATTTAAAAACAAAAAGTTAAAAATAAAATGAAAACACAACTATTTATCAAAAATACAACAGGTGCTTCTTTCTCACACGACAGAACACACAGGTATTCATTGTGGCGTATTTGGGATGAAAACAAACCTCTTGTAATGTTTATCGGATTAAATCCGTCAACAGCCAATGAAAACGAAAATGATCCAACTATTAAAAGTTGCATGCGCATAGCTAAAGCAAATGGTTTCGGCGGTATGTATATGATGAATTGTTGGACATACATTTCAAGAGATCCAAAATTATTGAAGACAAATCCAATGGCAGATGAATGGAATAATAATCTGATAACTGTTACAGCAAGTAAATGTAAAGATGTGGTTTTTGCGTGGGGAAATTTTAGTATTGTAAGCGAAAAAGGCAGAGATAGAGAGTTGTATGAAATGTTTCCAAATGCAAAGGCATTAACCGTCAATAAAAACGGCTCGCCTAAGCATCCTCTATATTGTAAATCTGAAACAAAACTTATTTCATATAGAAGATGAAAGGTACATTATACGAAATACAACCAGAATCTTGTAGAATGCCAGTTTCGTTTAGTAATGATTCTAACGATATCAGAGAAAAATTAATCAGCAGGGTATTGAACTTTAATCCAAAAGATTTATATGATAGAATAAACGATTTGGGTTGCTTAGATCCGTATTTAAGACACCCAAAAGTTTCATTATCAATTATATTTCCAAAGCAAGGTAGGTTTTGTTCTTGCGGTTGTGGTATAGAATTAAAAGGCAGGCAAACACGATGGTCTAATAAGCAATGTTCTGATTTTGCAGTAAACATTTTTAATATAATAAATGGACGCGTAGAAACAATCAAGTTTTTTAGATCAAAAATTATCGGTGGTTTAAAATGTGAGAAATGTGGTGAAAGCGAACATTTTTTTGCACACGATTTAGATCACATTATACCGGTTGCGCATGGCGGTGGCGGCGGTTGGATTTCAAACTACCAAATACTATGTAAAAAATGCCATAGAGAAAAAACAAATAATGATTTTGGGTTCAAACTAAAAGATAAACAGCAATTAAAAATGCATAATGACTGAATATCCAATAATACTGACATTCGGAAAGCAAGGAACATTGTTGCTACCTGTTGATATAACAATTGAAGATATTCAGTTGATAATTGATGCTATAAATAAATTACTAACAAAATAAAAAACAACATTATGTCAAACGGAACAGAAAACAAATTAATTTCTTTTGATCCTTTATTTAAAAGAGAAAAGCGAGGAAACAAATCAGTTAAAATCGAAAAGAAACCTACTATTAAAATGTATCAAGATACCGATGGTGGATGGCATTGTGATATAGACGTAAATGGTTATGTGTATGGTGCAATTCGGCATACCATAGAAGATATTGAACGGTTTGCAATTAGACAAACAGTTGTGCAGTTAGGCCGTGGTATTGATTTGGTAAAAATTGAAAATTAAAAGACATGGAAGTAATTAACGTAGAATTGAACGAAGTAATGGAATGCCCTTGCTTATGCAAATGCGGTACCTGGTTTGACTTACATGATGGTCATGCATCATTAAATAATACTCGCGAAGTCGTGTGCGAAGAGTGCCATATAAAAGAACAAAAGATAATGGATATACAAAATGAAATTTGGGAATTGGAAAGCACTACGCCACGCGGTTATAACTTCAAAGTAAAAGCATTAAAGAAGAAACTTTTAGAATTAGGTCACGAATATTAAATAAATAAAATTATGCATGCAGACATTCAAGGTGCTTTAAATCAGATAAATCGCTCGTGGCGTGCATTTGAGCATCGCGGTCAAAAGTTGACTAAGCAACAGGTAAAAGACGTACTTACTTATGGCTTGAAAATGGGTTATCAAACTACAAAAGAATTAGATGATTATGTAGTTGATAAAATAATAAACAAACAACCACTTCTGACTTCTGACAAGAAATTAAATCAATTGGAAATATTTTAAATGAAACAACAAAAAATAGATTATCCTATGACTGGTAAATTTCCAGAACTTCATCTGCGCTTGATGATCATCTGCAACAATGGTAATGAACACCAATTTAATAAGCAGCATTTCTATGTAATGAAGCATGCTCTGTTAGAACAATTCGGCACAAAAGATGGATATGATGTACAGGTTATAATAAAGAAGTGTTATTCATGCAAAGATGGTATCTATAATCATTGGGAAGATGAAGAATACCACGAAGTTTGTTGGAATTGTAACGGTAGTGGCATTTATTCAAATACAATTTGGAAATTAAATCGGTTTAAAATAAACGATTATTTGTTTCATGTACCAGACGGTAGATTACACGATCTAAAAGGATTGAAATATAAAAATGAAATTATCGGTGTTATTAAACATAGTCCAACAAAACATAATCCACAGTTTGCGTTTTTAATTTTGCTTTTTTTCTATGATAGAATTGGTTTTTATACGGCTTTTAAAAACTATACATATTCACTTAGAACCAACGCGAAGTTCAAATGGAAAAACTGCATGAAAGCTGCAGGCAATACACTGAACGGAATGCTGAAATACTTTGGTGTGAATAGAGAAGAATTCCCGGAACTCGAAGATGATTTACCATTTTGAATAAATAAAGTATGACAGCGAAAGAAAAAGCAATTGAATTAGTAGAGAAATTTTTGCCATTTAACAATGTTTTCGACTTGTCAGATGGATGGGTACAAGATATAACAACTGCAAAACAATGTGCATTGATTTGTGTTCAAGAAATTTTAAATAACGCTAGTTGTGGATACTGCGAAAATCTAACAAAAGAGTATTGGCAAGAAGTAAAAAAAGAAATAGAAAACAGCTAAATTTGAAGTATGAAAGAAAAAAATGAATACAACAACTGTAATGAAAAACAGCCTGATAAAACAGGACTATATAAAACTATATCTGATTCAGGATTTGAAGGAACGGCTTTCTATTCAACTAATATGAAAGGTGATTTTTTTTGGGTTGTTCCTGACTCTGTAAAGATTGTCAAATGGAAACCTATTTAAAGGTAACTATATCGTTACCTAAAAAGTGATGCTTTCACATCACTCACTAACAAAAAATACAAACTATGAAAAACACTAATTCTTAGTAATTATTTATATTTATTGTATGCTGCTGCCAATTTTGTGTCGTAATTATTTTTCTTATAATCCGGACCATTGTAACGCCTTGCAAAATTTACCCAATCTTTACTTCTCAATTCATCATCTAATGAAGAATGTTTTACATAATTTACAAATGCCAATAACTGATTGCGTTCTGAATTATACATTGCATTGATAAAATCCTGGAGTGTATTGAAACCGGCCAGTGCATAATTAAATCCCATTATCTGAAACTTTCCCCATGAAGCCGACATAAGAGCAGCTTCACGGTTTAGTTTTATTGCTTCATTTAATCGTGCATGTTGTGTTTCCGTTGCTCCATAACCACCTGCTACCGGATTTGAAATGTTTGGATGCGTCTTATCAAATGCACGGTTCGTTCTTTTAGAGAAAATATGCCGTTCAAACAGAATAACTGGATCGCCATTGCTATAAAATCCACTTTGTCTTGATTCAACTTCTGCGACTGCTTTAATTGCTGCAACTTCGCATCCAATGGCTGCTGCAGCATCTACGAAGTCTTGTTGTGATAATATTGGTTTTGCCACGTTATAAATATTTAATTAAAAGAAAATTCTTAGAAAAGGAAAATAGGTTTTCAATAACCTGAAGCCGACATTTTGAATTATAAACCAACTCAACAAGCCGGCAAGGAATATCCACCACCAACCGAGTTCTTTTTTTGTGGTAATCTTATTTCCGTCACCTATGGCGCTGCCTTGTTTGGCTTTTATTTTTACAGAATTATCTATTCGTGTCCTGTTTACCACACGAAGCGGTGCCGGTTGCACAATTATTGTTTGTTTGTAAACAGTGTCAGTTTTTTTAAGGTACTTGATTGATAATTGCTTATCGGTAACTTTCACATAGACAGTATCATGCTGATCGGTAATTAATGATGTGTTAAAGTCAGCACAAGGTATTGTATCGGTTTCTTTTGTAGTAACATTGATCGTATCTGTATGCGTAACGATTTTTTCCTGGTAAATTACCTGTGGTGTCTTGCGACTGCAGGACATAATACACAATGCGCAAATAACCGGTAATAAATATTTATGTAGTTGTTTCATTGGTAGTATTTTCGTTAGTAGTATTTTCGCCTAAAATAGTTCCACCCTTTTCAGCTTCTTTTTTAAATATTTCTTCAACGCTGGCGGTATTTTCATAGTTTTCCCATTTTCTCATAAAGCCTATTGGTGGAAATTGACCTTTGCTTAAAAAGAAAATATTTTTAAATATAGATCCTGATGGGTAAGATATTACGATAAGAAACCCAAATAGCTTCATATACGATTGTAAGTCAGGATGCGATTCAAGTCGCATAGTATAAAGATTAAATATCACCATTACGCAATAACAAAGGAACATTTTTTCAAATGCGCCAACTGCCACTTTTTTATCGTTAAACTTTTTCAGGAATATCCATTTTTTGATACCAACTAAGGTATCAATGCTTACGAGTATAAATACTGCGAATAGCATTTCGTGGTCATAGGTCAATACATTTTTTGTATAGCCAAAAATATACATGATGTAATAAATAAAAGGACTAAGCATAGAGCTTATTGCTGTCCATTTTATTAGACTTACGAGTTGAATCTTAAATCCAGTAATTATGCTATGTATTTTGATAATCATATACTGTTTCATTTTATCCTTTTTAGATTTTTATGGGTTATGTTTCTATCTAATTAAGGATTATCTGGACAAATTTTAGTTTTAGTCAATTATTAATGATTGCATCATTGTACCATCAAACCATAAAGAATAAATATTATCATCACTAGCACGAACAATTTCTTTTTTATGACTTCCGGAATAAAGTTCTGGATGCGTGGTTGAAGTAATAAAATTTGACCAAGCACCACCATCAACATAATTTCCAATACAAAGATTGTTTATGTTTGATAATTCATTATCAGCAGTGATATTTGTAATCTCTGAATTACACTCCCAATTATTGTTGTTATCTCCAATTGTTACATTTTCTACGGAATGCTCAAAATGAATATTTCCGCAATTACTGCCCATTGTAAAACCTACTGTTGCTGTACAAAATGTCAGTGAGTTTGTGTTATCTCCAATCCTAACATTGGATATATTGCCCATATTTTTGAAGTTTCTTAAATCCGTGCCTGTAATTATATTGGCACCTGAATTTATATTTGCACCTGTAAGTCCAGTACCAAAACGACAATTTCTAGTAAGAACATTTAATGTATTGCCTAATGCAAATGTGCTTACATTTATTACTACGTTACAGATTAGAAAAGGATAACTCACCAATGCGCCTAAACTTCTCATTCCGGCTATAACATTACCTTTAATAAAAGTTCCATCATTATAACTATTACCAAAAGTTAATGTTTCAATATAATCGCCACCGTTATCTTTCCATTCGTTATATATTCCACTACCAGGTGAGCTTTCATAAGATTTCAATAATATATTTCTAAAGTCATAGTCAGCGCCATTTCCGTTTATTACATCTTCCCTGTAAGTTATCCTGCCAACTGCGGGACGCTCCATATATTCGGTAACAGAAAAATTAATATCGTATTTTATTACATCATTTGGATGTTCAATTGAATTAATTTGTTCTGCGAAAGTAGATTCCGAAGTAGCAAATAATATAAGCGTTTCAAAATCATCTGCTATTTTTGTAACAACAGAGGTTTTAGGAGTACCATCTGACTCAAAATCCGGCTGGTCATATACCGTTCGGAAATCATTTATAGCATAGTAAGTTCCAGCAGAAAGTGTTTCAGAGTTCTTTAAATCTAATAAGTCCTGGTGCGTAATGGATATAATACTGTTACCACCACCGCCGCCGCCACTTCCTGCACAGCCAGTGTTTAAAATTCCAAGTAAATAGGTTTCTAATTCTTCTAGTGTATAACCATAAGCTGCCGCTTGTCCAATTTTCCAATCACATATTTCGAGATTATTATCAGAACTTACCAGCAATACATAATCATCGTATCTTTCGCACTTCGTTAATTTTTTTGGATAATCTCTTTGATCGCCTTGTGGAGTTGTAATTCTGATGTAGCAATCTTGGTCTGTAGCAGTTGAAAAAAGCATATCTATGTTTTTTAATAGAATAATACTACTGCTATTCAAAGATAGTATATTTTTGATACTTTTGGTATATTTGTGATATGATTTTTTCCATCCAGTTGGTTGGTATTCCTGTTTTTTGGATTGAAACTGATGTTTTAGAAAAAAACGTCATTGTTGCTACGAGAGAATTTGACTTTGAAAGAGGAAAATTTGGCTTTTCTAAGCTAAATAAAGCAATGCAGGCTAAAATCCGGAATGAATTCTGTTGTCAGTATAACTTCAACCTTGTATATCTGACTTCACTTGACAGAGAACTCAAAATCAGAGAAAGGTCTGCTGCATGGCTGTGTAGAAGATTAACAGACCACACCGGAAATCAACATAGCGAAAGAATGATTGCCAGGTACACCAATGGAACCTCAAAGCCAAGCACAGAATTAAAAAAAACAATTGAATCATTATTGGCTTTTAGCTGGAATTAGAAATATCATTCTGTTATTAACCGCATAATCGTTATATTTACCTCACATATCAGCAGTATGGATCCAATTGACGAACGAATTTTTCTCGTGTTGAATAAATATATAGAAAAACATGGCCTTGCTTATGTTGCAAGGCAAATTGACATATTACCCAATAATGTTAATCGAATAAAAGATGGTAGTGGTAAATTCACAAGGCATCAAATAATGAAGATTGCTGAACTTACTAACTGCAACCTGAATTTTATATACGGATTTGAAAGCAATATATTTCGTACGGAACAGAAAGCAACCAAAATTCACAAAAAACTAGAAGACATTTTACTAGAATTAAAGAAACTCAATGTTTAGTTTTGTTGATCTTGCTGCAACTCCGCAGTTTTCAGTGTCATTTCATTTCTTAGTTCAAGATCCTTTTCGAGTTTAACCTTTTCCAATTGTCCTTGTAGTTTTTGGTTTTCCGCTTGTAGTTTTCCATTAATTGCCATTTCATTACTTTGCTGCTGCACTTGTGCATTTTGCTGTACAGACATTTGTTGTTCCTGCAACCTGTCTTTTTGACGTTTTTCCTGTAATACACCAAGCATATATGCAGCGAACTTAGAATTACCATTCTTTACCATATCTTTGAAATGTATCAATTCAATTGGCGTAATGCCTGCATTGCCATTTCCATCGCGATAGTTTTGCGATAATGCAATCATTTCAGAGATCAGTTGATTTTGCTCATCTTCAGTCAAATCTTGCTCTATTCTAAGACCAATATCCATCGCTGTTGATTTGCGTATCAGGTTTAAGATAAATTCTTTTACTTCAGAGAATTGAGTCTTGTATGGATATGGAATTTTACAGTTTGGATGACCGTATTTTAGAACCATGTTTATTTTTTTCTCACCACTTAATTGTAAGAAGAAAAGTTTTGTTTCCAATAACTCTACTATTGCCTTATCCGTACCGGCAATTGCGCCTTTTGTAACAAAATTGGATATTTTTGGATTTTGTATAGCGCCAGTGTCTATGGTTGTTATTCCGGAAATTTCATGTGCAAATTCCTTTGTGAATTTGATAATATCCATGTAGTCTGAGAATGCACCGGTTAGTCCGCCACGAATTTCTCTGAATGCAGCGCCGCCGCTTGGCTGATCCCAACTGTCTTTTTGGGCAGTATAAATATTACCTGTTTGTTCAGCATAATCCAGCGCTTCATCTAAATCTTTGAAATCAACCAATTCAATAGCATTTGCAATAGCCGTTAGGTTGTACTCACGGCCACTTGGTTTTGCATTCGCCAATTCATTTTGAAGTTTTAACCATGCCATTACTGCCATATCTTCAAATTTCTTAATAACTGAGATTATGCTGGTATTGACAGCATTGCGATATGGTTTTACTCTTAAAATAATGATTGGACATTGCGCTTTTTTCTCAGTAGTATTACAAGCAGTTCTTACAATATTCGGCATTTCACCTGCATTGAATATTACATCAGTGCCTTGTACACGATATGATTTATACCATTTATGTACATTGGTTTTAATACCGTCTTTATTGTTATCGCGATTGCGAACTACACGCATTCCATTTTTTTCTTTTATAGATTTTGTGTAGGTATCATAGCACTGCCAGTAATAAACATGGATATTGCTGCAATCATCTTTGGATGCAGCGCGAACTCTTTTTATAGACGTTTCAAGGTCAACATAATCATTTGTAAGTAATGAACTTCTCATTAAATTGATCACTTCTTGTGTAGGCATTGTGGTTTCCAATCTGAATGCAGATGCATCACTATAATCTCTTTTGCTTCCACCTAACACTTTTAGCTTCGTGATATCAATTGGTGTTTCAATGATTTTTCCATCTTCCGCATATTCAAGATGTATAGCCGGTAGGCCTGAGCAAATAATTTCATAGTTTATTTCCGGATTAATAAACATGCTGTATTTATTCTGTTCATCGATCTCTTTCAATAATTCCTGCAGCGTGATTTCTACGGCTGTTGCAATACCGCCCATTCTTTGATAAACATCAAGTTCAATTTCATTCTCAGGCACATACTCATCACCTTTAATGTCAATGCCGGTGATTTCTTTAATTGGTTCCGCCAGCTTGGCTTTCGTGCGAAATTCAATTATCTTATCTTGTTTTAGTGTTGCAGAAAACTCGTCTCTGCACTCAACGCGATTAATAGAATTAATAGAATTTAGCTTAGAATACAGTGCATTGAATATTACTCTTGGAATTCCAATTGGTGAAAAATTAAGGTCTGAATAATCTACAAATTCTTTGTTTAATCCGCGCTTTAGTCCAAAGCGTTCCATATAAATCTCGGTATCTTGTATCGCTTCAACATACAATCGGTTTTGCCTAACTTCTTTTTTAAAACCATCCGATATGGAGTCTTGTGCGCCGTCAATAAAATTGTTGCACTTTAAGATGTATTCAAAACTCTTTTTTTCTGTTGGTGATACTTCGTGATACGGAAAATATCCATTTATTTTTGCTGTTAAGTCCATGTCGCTCTGAGTTTACCAGGTTTAATAATTTTTCTTCTTATCTGTATTTTTTTTGTTCCACTCTCTGTTTGTGGTTTGTTGAATTTCTTTTTGAAAAGCGTACTTGCTACTTCGCTGATTGTATAGCATGCACTTAAATCGTGGTGTGTTAAGTTGGCCTTATTCACCACTAATAAATCTTCGATGCACTCAATATGTCTTTCTGCCAAACCATACCTTCCGATGTAATTATCAGTTTCGATAAATTGTTGGTCTTTTGCTTCTTTGGATTCTTTCCATCCGGCAGTATGAAGTGTTTTTGGTGTAACCTGCTTGCCATCACTGTCGATTAAAAAACTACCCAGTAAATTATCTACGAAATATTTTTTCATAGACTTCGATGTTGCAGCCATAAGCACCGGCGCACCATAAAATATTGCTGCCATAGCTACATATTCAAAAAATTGTTCTGCTATTTCCGGTCGGAAACAAAAGTGCATCACCGTTCTATTGGTTTCAAAGCCTTCACCAAAGTTTATTGGCTCGTCATTTTCATCAAATTTGTCGCCATCAATCGTGAGGTCTAATTCGCGCTTCACGCGGAACGCTGCATTTGATAATTTACTCTCTTGCGAAGTTTCATCAATATCGTGATTGATTGGATCGACAGCTATCGTGAATTTTCCATAATTATTTGGCTTGAAACTTTGATCTGCTGTATTATATGATATAGAATTTTTTTCATTGCTGTTTGGTATATAACTGCATATAAATGGCGCTTCAAATAATTCTGCTTCCGGCAGTGGCGACCATTTTACAGACCTGAATTTTTCTATCCATTCCAATTTTCCAGAAATTGGCTTTAGGTCATCCGGTAATTTATTGTAATAGTTATTTCGTGCATTCGTCAATATCTCAATATTGAAGACGCTTCCAACAGCACTCGGTGTGATTGCCTGTTCTATGGTTTCAGGATGCTTTCTTCTAAAATCAAGTGCTGCTTTTTTACCTTTTGTTTTTCTGATCTGCGCTTCACGTTCTCTGTATTCTTTAATAGCGCGTTCGGTTTGGCTAAAACCAAATTCATCCATATATCCTTTTAAACCAAAATAAAATGGTTCAAAGTATCGTATTGCACCTGTTGAACTGATTGTGTTTTCGGTGCCTGTTTTTGGATCCGTTGCATCCCAAAGTTTCTTTACTTCCTGTATTTGATCATCGTCAATTTCTTCAACAGATGAAAGTGCCGACAGTAATCCAGCATGCTTTTTAATATTACCGAATTCATCTTTAACACCATTCTTCTGTCCACCATCCATAATACAAAGCGATTGTATTTCAATGGCTTTAATTGGTGAAACATTGGCCCATTTAAAAATCTCATCTATTGAAATGTAACGCATGCCACCACCATCATATCCTACTTCACTTGTGGCAATGAAATTCAGATAACTATTCAGGTAGTCTTCGTTATCGTATTCGGTTTCCTCTGCTGCAAAACTTTTATGTGTTAAGCGTTTTGAAGGCGGCGTAAAATCAATCTCAGATTTTGGTTTTAATTCTCCACTTCTTTTCGGTTGAAAAAACTCTGGTAGATTTACCAAGACGTGTACCATTGGATCGAAATTGATCTTTTTAGCTTCGTCTTTATTTTTATTCATCATTCCGGATATACTACCTTTATATCGAGTAGTATAATCTAGATTGCAGGATATATCTTCAGCGGTACCACCGCCGCGGCGACCTTTTACTTTAATTTTGGTAGTAATAAAAGGATGATGAAAAGCCCAGTCTTTTAACAGAAAACTGAACCACTGCGAATCCCAAAATTGAGGTTTAGAGCCATCAATAAATGTGTAATAGTTTAAAAAATGGTAGAAATTTCCAGGAATATATATTGTCTTGCCGCCAATATAATACCACTGACCATGTTTTCTTCTTTGCCATTCAGTCGCTGCTATTTCACTTTGCTGTGTCGCTGATAATTTATTCCAGACGCTTTTCTTTAATTGATAAGCATATATTTTATGTCCATTAATTTCGTATTGTGTATGTCTGAATTTTTGTTTCTCAATAGGCAAACCATAATTTATGATCTGATTCTTCGGCGGCATTTTTGGAAATTCTACCCTATATTCGCCGATCTGTGCAAATGTTTCGTAATCTGTATATTTATCTGTGTACAGCATTATTCAGCATATTGTTCCGCAAAGCCAGCTTTGCTTGATTTTTCCTGCATCATTTCTTTAAATCCTTCAATGTCACCGAATAGTTTTTTATTTAGAATAGTGATCTTGCTCATTAAATCTTCCAAATTTTTCGAACTATTAATTGTTTCTTTCAAATCATTAGAATCCAAATCTTCGGCATTCAGGATATTTGAGCATGCTTTATGGAAAAATGTAGTTATGGATATCCAGTAGGTGAATTCTGCTTCATTCTCAATCACCATGTAGTTATAAGCCAGCCTTGCTTCAATTTTCAGGAATTCTTCACTATTTAATACAGAATGACTAATTTTAAATTTTGACAGTGCGTGCTTTTTACGCTGAGTGAATTCCGGTACATCAGTGTGTAATGTTGACCATACGCTATAGTAGAATACTATATACCTGACCAAACTGTCGATTTTAATGTTATTATTAGTAAAATCTATTCCACTTGTAATAGATTTTAGTCTTGGATATTTATCCAGGAAGTCACCTTTTACTTCTATATCGTATTTAACTTTAGCCATAAATTATAGCAATTCTTTATTTTATATAGCAAATCTATACTTTTTTACTTGCATAATGATGAAAGTATGCTATATTTGCATTCAAGTAATTTGATTCATAATTGATTACCTACTGCTGGGTGCCGCTTAATTGCGGCACTTTCTATTACCGCTTGTTGCGATTTTTCTTTGATTCAGGCTTTTCTTCGCTTTTATTGTTTCCGGAACTTGTATTATCTTTCTTTATATCGTTATAGAAATTCTGAACACTTACACCATAAAAGTTCAAAAAATTATCTATTACTATTTTTGATAGTTTTTCATCGTTGCCAATTTCTTCTGCAAACAAATTGATCGACATCGGTATAAACATATCTTTTAATTCTTTGCCTGCATCAAATTCATTTCCTGCACCATCTTTTCCTTTATTGAATTTATAGATGAAGCTGGCATTTGGAGATAGTTTATTGCCGAAAAAATCAACAATCAGATCATTTCTGTCTCGTCCGCCAAATATACTTCCATCTACTTTTTTGATTTCGCCACTATTAATGGACTTAGATTCACCTGTTATGTATTGCCAAATAGTTCTTACCATTGGCTGGTAGCCACTCCAAAACTCATATCTGGTTTTGCCAGCAACAATTTTCATAAAATCACTGCTTCTGCCATCAGTTTCCAAATCTTTTTCATCATCACCTAATCCTTTAACCGCTGCTTGTGCCAATGCCGTTAATAGTGTGGTTGTTCCTACAAATGCAACAAAATCTTTTACTATCATTTTTCTAACCGGCGCTGGCAATTCTGAGCCAATACCTGTTGTAGCCTTAGCGACTGATCGTACATAATCATACATTGATTTTATAAACTTCGGAGAAAAGAAAACAGAATTTAAAACTTCCATTGTCCTTTGTCCCATTCTACCGGTATCACCTCTGCCGGTTGCAGCATTTACATAAGCAGCTAATTCTTTATATGCCTGTTTATTATTTTCAAAAGTAATGCCTTGCCTTTCCATTACTTTCATCGCATCTAAAAATACATTGATGCGCATCATATCGATGAAACCAGAATAACCTCTTTCAGATGCCTTGAATGTATAATTATCCAGGAATTTTGGTATTCCCAAAGTGAATTTATTGAGCGTTTTATTTTCGAGTGTATTACTGATAATGTTATTCCAGAACTGTTCTTCACGCGCTTTTTGTGCGCCTGTTGCATCCGTAATTGACAAGCCAGATGCCTTAATTACATTATACGCATCTGACGAAATAAAATCTGCTATGAATTTATCATAAGCATTCTTGCTAAAAGCAAGTTTGTGCATCTTGAAAAATGCTCTAGTGAACTCAATAGGATGTCCAGCCATTAAGCGAATGCCCTGCCTGAATGGTGCAGATAAGTCAATAGTGGTTTTTAATATTCTAGGAATATTTAAAATGCCAAGAATAACATCTTTGATTTTTTCAGACGTTGATCTGTTTTCAAGTTTGTTTAATTCCTGTTCTTTCTCAAATTGGAATTTAATTTTTGCCTGCTCTTGTTTTAGCTTTCCAATTTCTTCGTCATAAGGATTTTCTTTCCTTGTTTTTGGTGCGAAATCTTTTTCGCGAATTCTGCGCTTGTATTGCTCAATTGTTCTGTTTAGTGATTTTTTAAATCTATCGATGCGCTCATTCTCTGCTTCATCAGAATCCTTACGCATTTCTAAATATTGGTCTTTCAGTTTTTTTAATGCGTCTTTTTCTTGCTGCAATTCAGATGTTGGCGTTAATTTGTTTTGTTCTTTTCGTTTGAAATCGCTTTCCTGTATTCGGCGCTCATATTCACTAATGGCAGCTTTAACCGTGCGAAGCGCAGTTTTCACTCTTTGCTCATAAGAGGTACCTGTTGCACCGTATATTTCTTCCAGCTTTTTCTTTAACTCATCTCGGCGCTTAACAAGATTATTAGCTTCTTCATCATACTCAATACCTTTTTTCTGTGCTTCTTTTTTGCCGGTTTTGATTTGTTGTTCCAAGTCTTCAATCTGGTTTTGTAAACGTTTTTTTACTTTTTCCAGCGCGGTTTTGAATAACTTTTCAGTATCTACACTGTCAAGAGGAATATCTTTCAATAATTCATTTAGCTGCTTTTGCATTTCACGTTCTTCAGGCGATGCTTCATCGCGAATAAAACCGGTTTTCTTTGGTCTGTTTTTATTGCGCGCATCTTCTATCTTAGAAGTGAGTAGCATTATTCGTTTCAACTTTGTGATCTGCTGATCAATTTCTTCTTTTGATTGGTTGGTAGTTTTACCATATTTTGTAATTGCATCATGTATCTGTCTGTCAGTTACATCCTGCGTTGTTTCAGATATTATTTCTTTTAATTTTTTAGTTAAAGACTCTACTGTATTGTAGCCATTCTGAACCAAATTTTTAATTAAAACATTTGAAATATTCAGTTCGTCATTTTTTACCGTTGCTTTAGTATAGATATTTTTCAGGTCTGCAATTACATCGTTTTTATAGATTTCTACATTAACCTTATCACCGAATTTTTCCTTAACTTTTTCTATTATCTTATCATAAACATCTTCAATTGAAGCTACTCCGGTTTCAATCAAGCCTTTACCAATTTTTGTTAATGCTTTTGTAAGTTTCGGTCTTTCATTTCCTTCCGCCATTAATCTTGTACCTAACGCTTCCGCAAGTTCATCCAATCCTTCAGCTATAAGATTTTTTGCTTTTTGTTTTCGCTGAGTTCTTGCTGGCGATATTTTCTTTTTATCTTCAATAATTATATTGAGTGCTTGCTGCGCTTCGTATTCAGAAAGTTTATTTTCTAATTCTGCAATCTTATCGGCTGCAGCTTTATAATCATCTGCTAGTTTGATAAACTCTTGTTCTTTTTCAACAGAAATATTGCCATTGTTTACTGCTTTATATTTGGCAATCTGCGCTTGTGCATTATACTCATTATCAATTAGCATTTTTCTCATGCTAAAAGCAACAGATTGATTGTATGCTGTACGAACTGCCATTTCGTGATAATCGGCTAATTCTTGTAATAATACATCGTGATTTGCTTTTAACTGATAATAATCACCATCTTCGTTTTTTAATTTTTCGGTAGATGCTTTTAATTTATTATCGATCTGTGCCCTGTAATAGATGAGTGCGGCAACCTGGTTCGCGTCAAGGACAAGTGTATCACCGCTTAAAACATCCTGAACTAATTGTCTTGGATCCACCGCACCGCTTTGAACATTATCTTTTCCGGCTTCATAGATTTGTTTGTGTGATTTTTTGTCGATGCTAATCTCATCTATAACATCCTGTGGAACTGTTGCTTTTTTAATACCAAATACTTCCTTGCCCAATACCTGATCAATTTGTTCATTGGTATTGCCTGCTTCTAACAAATAATCACGAATCTCGTTGTCTGTGAAATCTTCTTTTCGCAATGCATCAACCTGTGATTTAAGTTCATCAGGCGAAAATTGTAATTCGGTTTTATCGCTATTTTTTACAGATGCATCCAATTGTTTACCACTCAATAATTGACCAGCAACCTGTTTGGTGAAGTTTTCAAATGTAGTATCTGGTGAAAATTCTAATGATTTTATTCCTGTTATTTTACCAATTCTGTCTGAGATTTTTGCAAATAAATCATTTAGCCATGTTTGGAACTTCTCTAATAATTTCGGATTAGAATTAAATATTTGTTCACCTTTATTTCCAATTGCAGCAACTAGTGCTTCTGATTCTATTTGCGATTGTGAATATCCTTTATATGCTGGATTCAATCTTGTTTCTTCGATTAATTTTCTGCCCTGCTCTGAATTTCTAAGCATTAATTTACCGCGCTCGAAATCTTCCGGGAATGCTTTTTCCCATACGTGACCGAATTCATGTATTGGTGTATTGGCATTTAGATTTTCAGTATTAATATAAATCGTTCCATCTGGAAATTTAGCACCATAAATAGTACCATTTGGTGTTTTAAGATCAACGCTGCTGTTATATTTTTTAAGTTTCTCAGCCAATAATTTTTCATCACTGAAAATCTTAATATTTGGAAATGCTTTTGATAGAGTATTTATTAATTTATCAAAACTTTCTTTTGGTATTGATTTGAATTTATTAGCATCCGATCTGCTTTCCTGTATTCCATTGCTTACTTCGTTTTTACCGCTTGAATTATCTTGTTGAACAACGCTTTCTCTTTCGGTGTTTTTGGGGGGTTGTTTTTCTGTTGTTGTTTTTCCTGACTGCTCATTGTTATCTAATTTAGTATTTTTTTGTGAATTTATTTTAATATTGTCTGCATAATATTGCCTAGGCGCTTCATTGATCTTTGCAATTTCTTCAAGTTTATTTTGCTTGCGCAAAGACTTCACTTTTTCTTTTAGGTCAATGTACATCTGTTCCGGAATAACATCGCCGTTTTCATCAATTCTGCTTCCATTCTCAAACGATTTGCCTGTTTTAGATTGCCATTTTTCCGGATTATCTATAATGTTACGCATCGCCTTTGCTGTTTGCTGAGCAAACTTTGCAACACGAGGTAATTTTTTCGTTTCTTCTGAAATAGGATTTTTATCTAAATATTTTTGGTATTCAGCAGCATGATCGTTCGCGCGCTTTTTAATTTCTGCTTGTTGTTCTGAAGCAGGCAAGTCTTTAATGCCAGTTGTAATTCTAGTAAGTGCTTCAGCTTCGCTTTCACTAGCATCGTATTTTTTTGAATACTCACTATTTTTTTTATCAGTTAAAAACTGAGTTCTTTCCTGTGGTGTTTTTAACTTAAGGAACTGTTTGATTTCATTCTTATCTAAAGATTTTACAATATCCTGCTTTTCTTTTTCAGATAAAACATCTTTAGATTTATCTTCTATAGTAGAAGTTTCTGTTTGTGTGTTTGATTCATCAACTTTGTTGTTGACTTCGGTGCTCGTTTGTGCGCCAACTGGACTTTCTAATTTATCATTTTGCTGAGACAGAGAGGATGATAATTTACCTTCAAGATCCGCAACTTCTTTTTTAACCTGGTCTAAATCCACCAATTTATGAAATGGACTATTCGGATTTGCTTCCAATTCAGAAATTATCTGTTTTTTATCGTCAATTTCTTTTTGTAAATCTAATTGCGGTTGTCCTTTTTGTTGCTGTGACTCTTGCGTATTTTCTTTAACATTTTCGGTTGCATTTCGTTGTTCCACTGCTCCACCGTTTGATTGATTTCGTTGAACTCCGATGCTGTTATCTTCGACTTGCCCTGTAATAGCATTTTCAATTGATGATTTTTCATTATCAGTTGATGATTTATATGTTTCACTTGAAACTAATTTATCAATATCTTCTTTTTTGGCATTGTAATAGTCGGTTTCTTCTGCCGACAAATCTTCACCTCTGCTGATTTTATTGGCAATATCAGTTTCCACTTTTGCAATTGTAGAGGCGCTTTCCGCTGCGGTTGCCTGACCTAATAATTTTATTTTACTTTCGTAATAATCATTTTGCTCAGTACGTTGTTTTTCTAATTTTTCTTTTTGTTGATCTTGTTGCCATTGAGGAATATTTTTATCAATATTTGCAATTTTATCATCGATTTCTTTATTGTCTAACTCTTTATTTCTCTTAATTTCATCTATACTTTCATTGTAAGCAATATTGGTATCTGCTGCGTAAGCAATATTTGCATCTGCCGCCTGTCCGCCTGCAATAGATTCAATACCTGCATTTATCGCTTTGATTTGTTCTTTGTAAGGTTTCGATAGTGCGTCATCACTGATTTCGTTCACCTTATTTTGCAGATTATATTTTTTAGCCAATAGCGCCAACAATTGCGGTTGCAGCTTTTCATCAATATCGCCTTTTACCGCATTGTACGATTTTGAAACTTCATCGTAAATTTTGGTTTCTGCATCTAATTGTTCCTGAGTAATATGACCACGTTCTAATTGCAGTTGTTTGATACGCGCAAAGTCTTCCGGATTTTCAATTGCCATTTTTAGCGCTTCCTGCTGATTGAGTTGTGTTTGACTTCTTATTTCAACAGGTGTCATTAAAAAAGCTGCACCTGCTGTGATCAGCGCGGTTTCCAATCCTTGCTTATCGAGTATATGCAGTTTATCATCCAATCCACCATCTACTTTATCCGTTTCGTTGATAGCATTATTGAAGACATTATTTGCCACTGCCTGAGTGGTGTTTTCTATACCAAGTTCTTCAATATTTTCACCAATCGAATTTTTAATAGCGCCTTTCACAAATTCTTTGGCGTAATCTTTTACAGTTAATTTCCCTTCTTTAATCAACGCCAACTTGCCTGCGTCCAATCCTTCTGTTTTCAGAAAATTGAATAATCCTTTACCGCTCGCGATATTGTATTCCAGTGGATTTAATGCAGATGAGGCTCCTGCTGTTACACCAATAATATTCGATAGCAAATCAGCATTACGCGGATCTAATCCTTTTTTGATAGCATCATTGAAAACATCGCGTTTAGTTTGTTGATACGCAATTCCCATTGATGCCAGCTTCTGCGCTTTTTCACCAGCGCCAATGTAACCTGCACCTTTAGTTCCGAGTATCATTTCGCCCATATCGATAACAGTATTCAGTCCGTTATCAGCCGCTGCCCAAAAATTTCTGTCTTTTATTACTTTATAATTTTCAGGATTTTCGCTGTATTTTTCCAATATCGGCTGCGAAATTGCTGCTGATACCTTAAAATTATTTTTATCGCGCACGTCAGTTGCGTCACCATTATCATCTAAAAATACTTTGTAGCCATCTACATCGGCAATTTTATTGAATACGCCTGTTTTTAAATCGGTAGAAGTTGGAGTGCTGTCAATCAGCATATCAGAATACCGATTTCCCCAGTCTGCTAATTTATCAGTCCAATCATATCCTTTATCAATACTTGTTGCGAGCGCCGGTAATTCTGCAATCATTTTCACCAAGTGTCCGCGCGCGTATGCAAGTTTGCTGTCAACATAACTTAACTCATCACCAAATTTATACCACTTATCATCTTTGGCTTTTTGATCGATTTTATCCTGAGCCGCCTGCGCGTCATCGCGGTATTTTTTTACTTCTTTGAATTTATCATCATTGATCAGTCCATTCGCTTTAATGGAAAGCTGATTTTGTTTTTCGCGGAGTGCGACATATTTGTTAAAATCTTCGTCTTGTAATATCTGCGGATCATTTTGTTTAGCAATATCCATATAGTCGCCGCCGAACTTCTGTTGCAACACCATATCATAATCATCGGCGCGTTGTTTGACCGCTTTGTATAATGATCCGATTTGATTATACTGATAATCATATTCGTATTTCGGATTCGATGCTGCCTGCTCTTTTAGATATGTTTCGCGCTCCTGATTTTTAAGACCTTTGTTTACTAAAAAGTCATTTAATTCAGTTTCATTATTATTAAGCAATGTTTCATCATCGAACTGCTGCCACATATCTATACTGTTGCGCTGGTCCGACTTTAGTATGGTATTTATCGCTTCATCGGTATTTTTTGCATCTGCCAACTCAGGAATCACCGCTAATATATTTTGGTGCTTGTCTTTTTTTGCTTCTTTGACAGTTTGCTGTCTTTGCTGCAACTGCTGTACATCTTTTTTTGCCTGCTGTTCAGTGACAGTTTTGGTTAATGGCTGTGTAGTATTGTCAAATTTATTTTGACCTTGAACGCCCTGTTTAATAATGGTATTGTAATCTTCAAAAATTACCGGCTTTTGTTTAGCATTTATCAGTTTTTGCTCATCTGCCGTTGATTTGATAGAAATTGGTTTTTTGAATGGCTGACCTAAACCTGGCAATGCAATATTATTCGGATTTGGTGTAACCGTAGGTAATTGTAATCCTAAGTTTAAGTTGGATTGGGAAGTATTTTTTGTAGTAGTGCTTGATTGCTGACCAGATGATTGAGTAGTATCTTTTTTTTTTACTTCTACTTCTTCAAAGCCGCTATCTAATGCTACATCTGTAACATCTTCAAAACCATCGTCAAGCTGCATGTCTCTATCGTTTGCCATTTACTATTTCTTTAGTACCATCGCTATAAATAAATTGCGTTTGGTTGGTTTTAGAATTATATCCTTTCTTTACCACAGTTTTTTGTGATGCCTTTGGTGCCGTTTTGGTAGTTGGTTTTTCCAATTTTTTATAATCAGGCGTTGGATTGTCGTATGTTTTCGTATTTGATTTGAATTCAGTACCATAGCTGATTCCATTTGCTGTTGCATCATCGTTGATATTTTGCCAAACATTAGTACCACTTACTACAACATCACCATTGTTGTTATACACCGGTATTTTAACGCTACTTACTTTCTTGCCTGAATCTTTATCCAAGACTTCAAACACCAAAGATTTACCGTTGTCTGTTGAAGACACATTGCCATATACCGGATTCTTTATCATGCCACCCTTGCCATCATCTACCGGATCGACAACCGGAACACCATAAAATTTATTCTTCGTAACACTTCCATTTGCTAATCCAACCATAGTTTCTGTTACATAGGTTGGAATTGGTGTATTATATTTTTTCTCGTCTTCATGTTTTTGTTTAGCAAACGCTAGCTGCTTAGCACGGTGCGCCATCATGTCGTCGTGTTTCTGTTTTTCAAAAGCCAACTTATTTGCATTTGTAGGATTGTAAAATGCAGCCGCTTTTTGTTTGTCCGCCCAATTAGTTGCAATTATTTCAGCATCTTCCAATGTTACTCTGCCTGTCGATAATAGTTGCTCTTTCACCATCAACTTGTAGCCATCAATAATACCATTCTGAATTTCTTCGGACTGTGTTTTACTTTCTTCATCATTATATACCTTGCCTTTAAGTGGCTGCAAGTCTTTCAATAATAGTGGTGAAATATTTTTATTGATGTATTCTTCCGGATTAAAATCGCGTAATTGCAATTTAGGATTCACTAATGCACGTTGCGCAATTGGTAGGTTTTTATAGGCTTCTAACTCGCTGTATGATTTTGCATCATCATAATTTTTCCAATCATCTGCAATACCTTGTTTAAATGTGTTGTCATGTATGGTTTGTGCTGACTTAGACGCGTTTGCTAGTGCAGACAACTGTCCTAGTTTACCGTTTAATTCAACCATTGATTGCGGATCGCTGAATACATCAATGCCTTTTTTTTGCTGATCTATTGCATATTTTATAATATCATCATTGATTTTTGTATTAATCTCATCAAGATCAGCATCCCAAATTTTAGCCTTAATGTCTTGAAGATTCTTGTAGAATGATGCTTGATTGTTGTATGAAAACTTCTGCTTTTGTAATGCCTGCGCTTGTCGCTGACCACCATCCTTATTATACCAATTCCGAACATTTTGAGAAATACCCTGACCGTCATGCTTAAAAATGACCGCATCGCCTTCACCGGCTTTTGATGTACTTGCTATTGCATCACCGTAACTCATTATTCTTTATTTAAAACCGCCAATTATAACCGCCGCTTGTATTGTTATTGTTGATTTGCTTACCATTGCTATCGAATGGATTGATGCCACTATTGTATAGCGAATAAAACATTTGCGCGTTTTCCGGTTGAAATGTTCCTTGTGATTGCGCATTACCACCTACTCCGGTTGCTGCAGTCCTTTGCGCACTGCCACCGGTTCCACCATTAAATTGTGCGCTTTGTGCGCCTTTGCTTTCGCCACCTGGACTACCAAACGAAGAAATAGATTCGCCTTTGTCTTTTAATCCAGTGATAATATTTTGAGGACCTGCTTCTTTCAATGCCTTTGCTTGTTGCGCTTTTTCGAGGTATGGCTGCAATACATTAAACTCCCACATTTTTTGTTGTAGATTGGCTTTATCACCTAATAAACCGTATAGGTTTGATTTATTCTGCTGTTGATATTGCGCCGATTCTACTCCAATTTGGTTCAGTAATTTATTTTGATTGTTATTAGCAACAAGTGCAGCCGTTAAAGCCTGAATGCCACTGCCAGCACTATCTTGAATACTTCGTAGTTGATTGGCGGTGTTACCTTCAACTTGTTGCTCCATTTGGGTTTGACCTGGCATTGAGTTGGCAATTGCAGCATTGCGCAAATAGCCTTCTTTTTCTTTAAATGCTTGAGGTAAATCTAAAACCGGTCGCTTGCCTTCCAATTCTTTGGCAAGTTGCTTGCCTTCTTTCATCTGCTTGGCACCTATGCCAATTTTCATCCAATCACCAATTCCACCTACTATTGCGCCGATTATTTGTGCTATTGGTGCTCCCATTTTGAAAGAGATTTAGTATTCTGAATATTTAATACGATAAAGATAGTATATTTTTGATACTTTTGGTATATTTGTGATACTTTTTACTATGAAAGCAGATACAGGTTTTGCAAATTATGATAAACAATTGTTTGCCGATGTAAGGAAATCTATCAAAGGATTGCGCAACGGATACAAGGATCTCGCATATCATTTATATGCGCATGAATTAGAGATCAATAACTCCGTACTTACCGACAAGCAAAAGAAAATCACCAAAGAAGTATTATTCAAACGTGTTAATGGAAAACCTAATCCAATTCTGCAAAGCTATATTGGAAGAATTAAACTTTCATTGAACCATAAATTGAATCCTGCCGGAACTGTAAATACCGAGTGGGTTATCAAGAACACAATTGCGCTTGCAAATTCTCAGAAGAATCAGAAAATACAATGGTCTTCTAAAATCAAAAACATTAATACGATGCCAGATGAAGTTCGTGACAATACTGATTATTCGGCTATTGATGAGCATACGAGAAGATTAGAAGAAAATCAATAAATATGAAGAATGAACAGTTTGATTTGCAGGTGATAGTTGGTAGATGCCCGAGCAAAAGTAATTGTTACAAAGTTATAAAACTCGGCAAACATGCTTCATTAGCAAAAACTAAAGTTTTAACTGATTATGAAAAGTCATTTTACCTACAATGTAATAAATACAGAAACGTAAATATTACAGGATTATTTGAAATGGAACTTCGTGTGTTTAATGAAAGCAATCGTGCAGATTTAGATAATGCACTTAAAATAATTTTGGATTGTTTGCAGAAAGTTAAAGCGATAAAAAATGATAACAACTGCATAAAGTTGATTGCAGAGAAATTTATAGACAAAAATAATCCGAGAATTGAATTTCGTTTAATTAAACTACAATAATTTATGAAAAAAACATTTTTAACAGAGGAAATTTACAAACAACTAAAACCAATACAATGATACATGCAAAAAATTACCTTAAAGAATCAGATCCGCATCAACCACACATCAAAACTAGCAGTACCGTATCGAAAGTTACCTATGACGATTCAAAGAAAATTCTTCACGTTGAATTTCACAACGGCAAAGAATACGAATATTTCAATGTGCCGCCATCTGTTTATGAACGTGCTGATGATGCAGTTTCTATTGGCAAATTTTTGATTGCAGATGTGTATGGTAAATATGAGAGCAACAAATTAACATCCTAACAAGGCAACTATATATTTATAACAATTTAAAATTTTATTTTATGAACACAGGAACAACACCACAAACTCTCGGACAAAAAAGAGTCCGTGCGTCTTTCAATCCATCAAATGATAGTATAGTAGATACTATCAAACAAAAATAAGCAGACTTAATTGACCTTTGTCAGGCATTGAGAAATGATGAAGCTACTAAACCAGAAAATGCTTCTGCGGAAGCATTGACGACAAATGCAGGTGAAAAATTCAGATGTCTTGCCCTTGCGCAAACTGCTTATGAAGAAGCGGCAATGTGGGCGGTGAAAGCAGCTACATTTTAATAAAAAAAATTATAATTTTCTAAAAGCACTGGCAGCAATGTCAGTGCTTTTTTGTTATATTTATATAAAATTACTTATGAAAAGATTTGTCCATACAATAGTTGTTATAACAACTATTTTTATTTCATGTACCAAAAACAGCAATAGGTCTTCCGGTGATTGTAATGATTGTAAATGGATAATTTATGATCGTGATACCAAAACCAACATTCAAACCGCAGGTTATGACGATTGGCTAAGTGATCCGTATAAGCAAGTATTTACCTATTGTCATTGGTTGGATAGCTTAAAAATATCATATCCAAATGATACGATGGCTAGCGGTGATTCAATTATTTATACTTGCCATTAAAAATTGGTTCTCGGCATGTATTGCGCATAAATATTTATCGCATACAATAACACATGCTTTCTGCTGTTATTAGATATTCGCATTTTCAATGTTTCGCCGGTTAATTTATTTCCATTCAATAATGGATTAGTAACATTTGGTGTATTGGTGTCCATCAAAAACGGTGCGTAAAAACCGCCATTCATTTGCTTGATAAACGCATCAGGTGTTCTGCTTTTTATTTCTCTGAACGCTCGTAAATTATATATTTCTACATCAGGGTTGCTCCATTTCTCGTTTGTTTCAAGGTTCCAGTTTAAAAATGATTTTAGATCACTTGGATTTAAGTTGAATATTGGTTCTAAGATTTGCTCAGCTTCTACTCCGAAGAAAACTCCATAATCTATACCCTTTTCCATCAGCCATAATTGTCCGCCAATAAATCCAATGTAATTATTATTCAGTTCACCCCACATTTCAGGTGTATAGCTTCGGAATCCATGCCATAAGTTGTATTTATCGCTGTATGTGATACTAGTTTCTTCAATCTTAGTGTCTTGGTTATAGTTTCCATAAGTAGCAAACTGCGCATCATTTACACCAATGTTTGAATGGCTACCTGTTCCATTATACTTTGCTAAACTGTCACCATTTTTCAGATCGATATTTTTTATAGTTAATGTGTATTCTTTATTTTCGCTCTTGTCCATTACTCCATAGCATCTGCTGACAAGATGATATACACTGCTATCTATGGTTTTATAGATTTCGGCAAGTGGCAAGAAGAAATTATCTTGCAATTTTGATTTGGAATATCGATCATCAAAACCACTTACATTAGCAAGTCCGGCTTGCTTTGAGTATTGTACAATCATACCGCGATAGCTATCGAAGAATTTTAATCCTGTTGATGATTTTGCATGACTTTCCGGATTACGGCAACCAGCCATTAAACTAAGCGGATAAGCATCGCTGATAAAACGATTCGCATTCAATATTATATTTTGTCCATCACCAAGTGTTGCGCTTTGCTTATTGATTAATCTTGTATGGCACTTATCCCACTGAGCCACAAAAACCACATCATCAAATTCTTCCAATATCGTAATAGCACCATCATCTTCACTGGTAGCAAATTCATCTTCAGCATTAAATGAATGCATATTATTAATTAAACTTTGCGGTAGATATTTACCACCAAATCTGCCAACTGATTTTCTGCGAAGCTGCCTGTTGTTGTCGTTTACAAAATCCGGTCTTCCGATATCATTATCTTTTACTGTTGTGTATTCACTCGGTGTTGGATCTTCAATGTTTCTAAGTTTGATTTCTGTACTTGCTGCGTTTTTGGCAACCATTCGTCTTGTTCTGCGATACGCATCACCGGTATTTAATTCAATGGTAGTGGAATTCCATCTACGCGCTGCAGTGTACGGATCAATAACCTTTATATACTCAGCTATTTCGTACAAGAATTGTTTTTCTCTTTTTGTTTTGAGTCTGAATACTTCGACCACTTCACCTTTAAAAATCTCAGACGTTTCAATATATGGAATCACAAATTCATTGCCGCGCTGATCTTTAATTTCTACTTCCAGGAATTCACGAAGCGAGCCATCTACTTTATATAGGAATCTTAATCTGTCGCCGCGCTGAAATGTCCATCCTTTGTTGCTTTCAGAATTTCGTTTATTGTATTCAATAAACGAGGTACCAAGATCAAGATAAATTTCATTAGCATCCTGTGCATTATAAGTAGTTGTTTGAGGTGTTTGCGTAGTAACGCCACTTGTAGTGGTTTCATCGTACTTTACTACATACTTAACATCCGAAACAATAAATTGTAAATATTCTGCATACACCTGATCTTCGGTGCGCATCGGATAGAAATGTGTACACCAAATGGTAGGCAAACTTTTTATGATCATTGTTACCGAAAAATATCCATCCGCTTTTGTAGTAGGTGTTATTGGATTACCATCTGCATCAGATGTAATTTGCGGTAAATAATCCTGAATATTTTCGGTGGTAAATGGTAAGCGAATAGTGTGCTTATCCAGTTTAGATATTACAGTTGTTTTTCTGTTTGCCCTGTCCATTAATGTACCGCCAAAGGTATATACTCCGCCATTTTTAAGATAGAATGTTAGTGTTTTATTTTCATCGCAAGCATTCACTACAATATCACCTAAATCATAGGCAACCGTATTGTTGTAGTCGGTGCTGCTTAGCTGAATATCAAAGTTTATTACCTTTGAAAAAAAGCAACACTCATCATCGAACAGTATAATTTTACCAATTCTTCTGCCTCTATTATTATTTGTATATACAAGAATATTAAATAGTCCATTGACATCCGTAATATCCATACGGCTTGTTTCTGTAACAAGCACCTTTACATTTTTTAAAGGTACACCATTTCCATCTACAACCCTAGCCGTTATGTGTGTACGATAATTATTTTGAATATTGCTTTTGCCATCCACTACCTGAATAGGATAAATAAAATCTCGGTAAGTTTTATTAGAAACATCAACATTACAATTTACTCGATCTGTAAGTGTTTCTGCTTCTAATTGACCGAGATTTCCTTCCCATAGATGCTGCGCGTTCCATAAGAAATTTCCGGTACCACTTGGATAGATTTTTCTGACAAGCATTTTGTAGTGATCTTCCAATGTTACATTTGTCGTCACCTGAGAAAAAGAATATCCATTATGATCGGTTGTTCTGCTATTGACAAAATTTGTATTTGTACAACGGTTGGCTGATATTACAGCAGTTTCCGCCTTGTGGTATTCAACTATTGCAGATTCCACGCGAGTGCCTTCTTTTAATGAAGATTGGCTTGCGGTGGTGCTGTCAATGAAATATCCCTGAATTAAAGCTCGTGCGTTTAATCCTGCTATTGAGCCACCTATATCTGCTGCACAATCTTCAATTTCAAAAATTGGCATATCGATATTCATTCCATCCGTTACAGTCACAACATATTCTCTGAGTGCAGCATTGCCGCCAACACTTCTGAGGTTGGTAGATGTTAATTGATATTTTTTACCATTATCAAGGTCGTAAAAATTTCCTTTACCTAATTTATCGCCAAATGTACACCAATGGCTTGCCAGTCGAATAATATAGGTGCCAACCGGAATATCTTTGAACTCAGCATAAGAAATGTAGGTATGCGGATCTTGTGATGCTGTCGGTGGTACTGCTGCATCGTAATCAAATACCTTCTTATCATCATCAATGAAAGGTATAAGCGGAACTGGTGCTTGCTTTGAAATACTCATGTAGTCTGTTCCGGCTAAATACGCTACAAAGCCGCCTTCCGGCAGATTTTGTCCAAATTTATCTGCTATGAAATTTGGTGCTACACTTCTTCCACCAAAATAAATATTGTCGCCTTTTTTATAAATTGGCTGCGAGTAACTGTCTTCTGGATTATTGAATATCAATATTGGTACACGAAAGCTACCGGTTTTTATTCCAGCAATACTTCCTTTTTTATGAAATTTCACATCGAGATCAAAATCAAAACAACCAGCATCGTAATTTTCTACCACGTCACCCATAACTACTCGATCTTGTACCATGTTCAACACACCAGCCTGCAGCGGCACTGTGTCGTATTGTTTTAGATTTGTATATTGGTCAACTATTTCGGCGTGTATATCATTGTAGAACCGATATACTTGTTTGTCTTTTGGAATTTTACAGCTATCAATGGTTACAAACTTATACAACTCACCAAGATTCGTGTTTCTGAAACCTAAAATTACCTTGTCGATTAGATGCAGTTGATTGTTATCGGAAAACAGATTGAAAATATCATCGCTGTAATCAATATCAATGCTATTAAAATTCTCTGTGCATTTTCCGGTTGTGTCAAGCAGCTTTGACCATGCAGACCAGACCGAATAGCCGCCATTTTTGTATTTATATTGTACACGAAATTGCCAGGTAAATCCGGAAAGAAAATTACGTTTATATTTAGCATCCTTTGCTAATGAAGCTATTGGCGCGTGCGCCGGCGGATATAA
>JAXLTZ010000015.1:0-75292 GCA_046329785.1 Chitinophagales bacterium | reverse complement strand
TATCACGCCAATACAAAATTTGAACAAATTAAGTATCAATCTGACGCTGTAGATGTATTAGCATTAACAGAAGAAGAGTTAGATAAGATAATCAATGTTAATCTCGGTTTCAGCAACTCTTTAGACAAAACAAGGGATATTTTTGTTTTTGCTTGTTTAACTGGCCAGAGGTTCTCGGACCTAAAAAATCTCAGATTGGGTGACTTGAATCTAGAATCAACCAATCCCACCTGGACGCTATATCAAGTTAAAGGAAATAAACGTAAGAAGATAACTGTTCCTTTATTGCCAAAAGCTGTAGAAATTCTAAAAAAGCAGTGTGATTTCAGTAACCCAATGGAATGTTATGCATTCAAGATTCAATGTAATCAGAAAATGAATCAAAACATAAAAGTGGTAGCTGAGCTAGCAAAGGTAAACACACCGGTCGCCAAGAACCGTTACTCCGGAAAGAGGCGTATTGATGTACTTAAACCTAAACATCAGTTTATTACAATACACACTGCAAGAAAAACATTTGTTACTCTGAACCTAATTAAAGGGCTTCAACCCGACCTTATACGTAGTATTACTGGGCATGAAGATCATCGAGTAATGCTACGATATTTATCCCTATCTGAACAAACAACTATTAGTGAATTTAATAAAATATGGAGTTAACATTTTAAAAAAATCTATCACTCAAGAAGAATGCCATACAAAAATCATAAAAATGAACAATATGAAAATAATTAGATAGATTAACCAAACTGCATTTAAGCCGTAGTATTTAAAAAATACTACGGCTTTTTTCGTTAATCGTAATATCAATAATAAAACTAAACTTTTAAAGATGAAGACATTTCAAATCGAAGGAATTAACAAAGCTGAATTTATGGAATTATTAAGGCTAACTTTTTATGATTTAATTCCACAAATAAAAAAAGAACTACAGTCTGATGAAGATGAACTATTAAATATAAAAGATACCTGTAGATTATTAAATAAGACACGTGCAACAATTTACAATTATATCAAAAAGGAAATAAAACCTTTTGATAAACCACTTAGATGTGGTGGTAGTGTTTATTTCAGGAAATCAGAAATATTACATTACCAAGAAAATATTTGACATGTTGATTTTCCTCGTAATTTACAACTAATTCAATAGTGATTGATTGTTGTTGCAAAAACCCGTAAAAAAATAAGATTTTTTTTTTGCAACAAGTGTAGTTTCATTAACTTAGAGAGACTGTAAAATCAACAATTGCTTATGCTTTATAAATCCAATTTAACTCCATTTCGTTTTAACCAGTTTTCATGTTCTCTGTAATCCGGCATTTTTTTGTCCAATTCATTCCAGAATTCTGCGGAATGGTTCGGGTATTTTAAATGCACCATTTCATGAGTGATGATATAATCAATCACCGGAACCGGAGCCATGGCACATTTCCAGTGAAAGTTTAATCCATGCTTTGGTGTCCAGGATGCCCATCTGTTTTGGAGCTCTAACACTTTTACAGATGTAGGTTTTTGCTGAAATTTTTCTTCTATCAGCTTCATCCGTTCTTTTATTCTTTGTTCTGCCTTTGTTTTATAGAATGATTGAAAGATAAGTTTTGCTTTGCTAAGTTGTTTCTTATCCAATAAGAAATTACCTCCACTTACCTTTAATGGTACATGTAAATCTTCTACAATGGATAAACGATAATTACGTCCAAAATAGAGGAATGATTGACCATTAACAAATTCACGTTTTACTTTCCCCTGATTAAGTTCTTTCCACTTTGCCAGTTTCGTGTGAATCTGATATTCTTTAGCTTTTATTGCATTTTCAACTGCATCATCCGGTATAGATATAGGAGCTAATACTCTTACAGAACCATCCCGTTCAATAAAAATACTAACCGTTTTTCTTCTATCGGTTTTTTCAATTATAATATTTATTCCGCTTAATTTCATTTTAATTCTGTCTGTCTGTTTTTTGCTAACTTCATTAATTCTGTTCTTAATTCCATTGCATTTTCTTTTATTCCTTCAATTCTGCAATAGCTTAATTCTTCATCAATTAAACCACCCATTGTTTTTACTTCCGAAGGTTTATTCCAGAAATTTTTAATTACTGCAGAATCTCTGAGTATGCTTAAAATATTATCTGTCAATATCTGTGTCTGGATAAGTTCATTGTTTGCTGTGCTTTTTAGATAAGTGTTTATCAAATCATAAAATGGTTCTTCCTTTTTGCGTTCTACTTTCATTTCCTCTCTCAGCTTACCCAGCTCTCTTACGATATCCTCCCAATTTTCTTTGTATGAATTTAATATTTTTTCCAAGCGGTCTTTGAAACGACTATACAAGGTCGGGTCCTTATCTAAATTTACTTTAATATGCCAACGGATAGCATGTTCCATTTCTGAAGCTTTTGATTTTGGTGTTTTATTAAGATAGTCGACTTTGTTTTTAAATTCATCTGATAAGATGGAAACCTCCTGTACTTTTGTATTAATGCCCAATGAAATTAAATGTCTGTCAATTAGCTTACGCACCTTTTCTGATGCCCATTTTAAATCCATTGTATCATCCTTGTAACGTTCTTTTACCCTCCAGAGCAGATATCCCAATCGTTTTGCAGGTATCCAGAATGCAATACCAGCCTTTACATTATATAATAAATCCAGGCTATCAAAGAAGCTTTTAGAATAGGTTAGCAGTTCAGCTCTGAATTTTATATTTTTCGCTTTCTCTATACATTCTTCTGCAAATTCAAACTCTTTTGTAGCATCTGTAAATTTCTGTTGAAGGAAATTATCAATTTCATTCAAATCATAGTCGACAAATAAATGAATTAATCTTTTGTAGCGTGCTTCCAGCACCGGAATTTCTTTATTGATATCACGGAATACTTCTAAAAAATCTTTTAGTTTATTTTTGTCCGTATCTGTATAAATGGCCAGTGCCGTTGACAGATGTTTCGTAACACCATAATAATCCACAATCAACCCGAATGTTTTGCCTCGTTTAGTTCTGTTTACCCGTGTAATTGCCTGAAACAAATCATGCTCTCTTAAGCTTTTATCCAGATACATTACCTGTTCGATTGGTGCATCAAACCCCGTAAGTAAACGGTCGCAGACACAAATTATCCCAATGCCTGTTTCCGGTTTTTCCGGTTTAAAATCTGCCTTGAAATTTTCAACAGCATTCATATCATAGGCTTCTTTTCGTGCCTTACTGATATAGCCAGGTTCATTGTTTCCTATGCTTGATACAATTGCAGCAACTTTTAAAGACTCTAACTGCTTTATTCGTTCATCGTCTCTTACATCATCCGGCAGTGCTTTCAGTTCTTCTATTTTATTCTGAATAGCAAGTTCTAATTCATATTTGTAACGAACCGCGGCTACTATACTGGAGGCTACTACCTGTGCTTTAAACCCATTTACCAAAATGTCGTTGTAATAATGTTCAACAATATCTTTTGCAATTTTTGCAATACGATCTTTCGATTCCAAATAGGCTATAAATGAGCCATATCTTTTTTGTATTTCCTCTTTTTCTTCCTGCGTCCTTTGCTCAAACATATCTTCAAATTCAGCATCAAATGCCTCTTTGTCCTCCAATATATCTTTAGAAACCTTTCCAATATATTTTATTTCAACAGTAGCCCTGTCTGCAACCGCCTTGTCAAATTTGTAGAAATCAATAAAGCCACCAAACCGTTCATGTGTTTTAATTTCATGTCTTTCTGTAAGTAAAGGTGTTCCGGTAAATCCAATTCGTACCGCATGAGGAAATGCTGAAAATAAATTATCTCCCATATCGCCTCCCTGAGTACGATGTGCTTCATCTATCAACAGAATAATTCGATCGCTGTCGTTGATAGTGTTGAGTTTTTCAAACTTTGGAACAATACCTGCTTCTATCAATGATTGTGCGGAAATATTTTTTTCATCCAAAAACTTATGAATCATCACCATGCTCACATCTCCGGTATCATCACTTAAACGATTTAGTTTGTTTCTTCTGTCTATTATGTTTACCGGTTCACCTGTTAAGGTGGCTGTATCGGAGAGTTGGTCTTCCAAATCTGTACGGTCCACAATGAAAATTATTTTCAGGTCTTTAAGGTCGTCGTAACTGCGGATTTTTTTAATAAGGAAAACCATCGTCAAACTTTTGCCACTGCCTTGCGTGTGCCATACCACCCCACCTTTTTCCAAAGGAGTATTACCTGCCCTAAAGTTTTTAATGATTTTACAAACTGCCCTGTATTGATTGTACCGAGCCACTATTTTCACTTCTACGCCTTTTTTAATTTCCATAAAGAGTGTGTAGTGCTTCAGTATGTCTAACAGAATTTCTTTGTTTAACATACCATGAATCAACACTTCCTGTCGTTCTTCATCTGGTGTAATTGCAATGGTCTGATATTCTTCCGGGAAGATGTCTACCCAGTTATTATAGAAATCGAAATCGGCGCTGACAGTACCAACTCTTGCTTCGCTGCCGTGTGTAATAATGCTAAAGATATTGTAGTGAAACAGTTTTTCTTCGCCTTCCTTAAATCCATAATCATCTTCACGTGTGTTTGCGTACCGGGTAACCTGTAAATAGGCCTCACTTAAGGGTTCGGCTACATCAAGGTCTTTTGCCTCCACCACCACTACCGGCATACCGTTCAGAAATAAAACTATATCCGGAATAATACCCTGACGGCTTGCCCCAGGTGTGAGCAAGCGAAACTGATTAATGGCTATAAATGAATTCCTGTCATAATTCCTAAAGTCTACGAGTCGAACCGTAGGGTTTTGTTCCCCTGTGATTTCATTGATGGCTACCGTTGTACCCTTGAGCAGCATCCGGTGAATTTCTTTGTTGGCTTCATGCAAATTTTTACCTGCAAAGTTTTGTATCTCAAACAATATTTCATCTAACTGTTTATTGGTTAACCAGTCCCCGCCATCCTCTGTTTTGTTGATTGCTTTAATGCTGTCTTTGAAAACTTGTGGCAATACCACTTCCTTAAAGTTGTTTCGTAAACTCTTTTCAGGGTCTTGCGGAACGCCTAAACCCTGGTCTATTACCTGCCAATTTAACTGGCGAAGTTTATCTAAGAAAGGTCTTTCTACGTTGATGTATTCTGCCATATTATTGTTCAATTATTGATTTAATTGTGTCTAAAAATTCACCGATTTTGTTGTTAAACTCGATATGAAAATTATCGTGTACATCTGATGGAACTTTTATAAAAAAAATACAAAATTTAATTTCTTTATCCATAACAGTAATTGTATCCTGAATTAATGTTTCACTTGATTTAAATCCAGCCTTAAGCCATCTTAATTCAGAAATAGGATAAATAAAACCACAAGCTTTAATATTGGCTTTGTTGCCGTATTGGCCTATGTATGTATGTAGTTGAAATAAATCTTCACGACTAACCCCATACTTTAAATCGAAACTCTTATACTTAACATCAAATAAAAATCTATTCCCATTATGATTAAATACAATATCCGGTTCAAGCTTTCTTCTAAAATTGTTGACACCTGTTGCAATATTTATTCTATTCTCAAATTTGCTTTCTAACAAAAGCCCAATTCTCTTTAGCAGCTTTCTAACAAAATATTCAAACAGCATAGATACATCAAAAAAGAAAGCACTATTATCGGATTGTTCACCAAAATTAGAAAGCTCATCTCTAAGAATCAGTTTAGATAAATCTATAACATCGTTATATTCCCTATAAAAGGGGTTAGTAAAATGTTTAATCTTATATAGTTCTCTTCTGTTCATTTTCTGACCATCTGTAGCAGTATAAAACGCATTCTTTATCAAAGTAGAATCATGTAAAAACTCATGATTCCCTATTTTTTTAAACGTAGTAACAATAAGCCTATTGGCTTCGTTGTTATAGCTATGTTCTCGAAATTCACATTTATATGAACCCTGGTGCCGATTAGAGAAATAATCTATAGTGTTGATATTGCCTCTTACTTTATTTAAAGTTTCATTTTTAGTAATATATTTTTTTGGCAGACCAAGTCGATATGCTTTTTTTACTTTAGTTTTCCATAAGTATATCAGAAGCCATTCATAGCCTTCATCTTTTGTAGAACCACCATAATTTTCAATTTCAAGAAAACCATCTGCATCAGAAATAATGTGTTTCAAAAAATTATCACCAAAACGAGAAGAGATTTTTATTGAATAATCTCCTTTCTTCAGGTATCCAATGATATTACCGGTTTTTAAAGTGAAATTCATAGGATCAACACCCCAGATATTAATAAAGTCGTCCTCACTGTTGTGTTCGTAATCTCTATTATTAAAAAGTACTAAGGTTTTGTCCTTATTGTTTAAGAACAAGTTTTGAATTTCAATATTAGTGGTGTTTAAAAATTTCCAAATAGCATCTTCATTATTAATAGAATTATTCCATTGGCCGGAATCTCTCCGGTTTAATTTTATTGGTTCAGGAAAGCGATGATTAGTCATTAATCCTTCGCTTGCCTGATAAGTTTGATTATCAGCCAGTGTGCCATTCCTCAATATATTGAAAAGCCATTCCTTCATTATACTGTTCCAAAAGTTTTTGAAAATTTAATTAAAAGATCTTCACGGCCAGTTCCTCTTAAATACTCTTGTAGTAAAGGTGCAAAACTATCTTCCCATACTGCATTTCTTATCTCAGTCATCGTTAACTCTTTTGAATAAGATAAATCCCATAAATACGCATGTCCGATTTGAAAATCTCTTCCAAGCAGAGGTTCTTTTTCTATTTCTGAGTTCAGAGATTTTAAATTTTGAGCCAATTGAATCCATTTAGGATTATGTTTAAGTAAATGATAATGTAATAAAGTAGTATCAGGCATTACCTCCTCCCATCGAAATCTTCTTCTAAGGGCAAAGTCAAAACTTTCTACACTTCTATCTATGGTATTCATAGTACCTATTAAATAAATGTTGTGTGGTATATAAAACTGATAACCATCTCCGATTTTAATCATTCCAGTTTCTTCATCATTGAGATGTGCATATTGTGTTTTTATTGCACCATCAATTCCTCTATATTCCAGACAATACATCAACTCACCAAATACCCTTGAAAGTTCAGCCCGGTTTATCTCATCAATAATAAAAAAATAAGGAGGTGCAGCATCTGCGATTTTCTTTGTCTTGTTCTCGCTTTCAAAGATATGATTCCAATGTTCACCAGCTAAATTTGCTTTAAATGGTACAATATCATTAATTGTTAATTCAGTCCATTTCTTTATATCTTTATAAGTGAATCTAAGCTTAGCGACATCGCTCTCCCAAATGGCAGCTTTTTTACAGAAGTCTTTAAAAATACCATTTTGAAGCGTTAGTTGTGCTTGTTTGTTATTATCCAGTTTGGGGCGCAGCCCTTCTAAAAAATCTTCATAGGTATAGGATGGATGAAATTGAACAGTTTCAATGTGGCTGTTAAACTCAAAGCTCTTACCACTGGCAAACTCATCTTTCCAAATCTCAAATAAAAGTTTTGTATTTTGTTTTGCAGTAAATGTTTTACCTGTTCCGGGAGAACCGTATTTAACCACTTGCTTTTTAATGCTAAATGGATTTGAGATATTTACATACATCTCCCATAAACAAATACTAATCCAGTATTCATCTATTTCTGCTACTCCTGCTAAATCTGCTGTAATTTTTTTTATCACAAAAACATTTTTGTTATACCAATCCTGCGGAGCATCTGTTGGATACTCTTCAATCAAACTTTCATTTTGAAGCCAATAGAATACCTGATTAAATCTACCTTCATCTACAGTGCTTGAAACGACTCCTGTACAAGCAGCAATAGCCCGATTAATTAATACCGGATTATTTCCAACATTTTGGGTTTGCCACCATTCTCGTAAAGCCTGGTATGAAGTAAAATCATGATTAATAATTAAATTTTTTATAGTTTCATCAAAGCCTTGTGTTTGTTTGAATTTAAGTAAATTGTCCCAACTCAAAATGGATTGACCCCTTGACGAAATTCCATTTGATTGATCATATATCAACTTTGTAATAAAATCATCAAAAGGATTAACCTTTTTTTCAAAAGATGTACCGACATATGTTTCTTTATCTCTTAATGAATGAGTAGCCAGATTAACACGAATCTTGTCAATATCTTCACTGAAACTCTTGTATTCGTTATACCAACCAATTAATTCATGTTTGCGGTTTTGAATTAGATGTGTATATAAATTTTTTAAACGTTGACTCATAATGTTGTGATTTATTTTTTATTCTTCCATTAAATTCCAATATACATAATTAAAAAAGCTGTCTATTTCCAGAAAGGTACTCATTTTTAGTTCCTTCCTAATTCTTGTAAGCAGGTCAACATATTCCTTGTAATCTTCACCGGTAAAACTTGTTATTGCAGGGTATTCTTTGCCAACTAATGCCAATACTTCTCTTGGGTTATCATTTAAATTTGCAAATTTCTCAGGATTGAAACTTAGAAAAATTTCTGTGACGATGTTTTGCCCAACACCAGAAATCTCTCTGTCTTTTCTCATCTTATTTAATTGAGTAATTACATTATCAAACGCCTCCGTAACAGGATTTGATAAATTGCGTTTTACGGCTCTTACTATATCACGGAAGGCATCCGGGTAATCGAGGGTTTTGTAAGTGGTTCTGTGAATACTTCCGGAATGCCACAATTTTGGTTTGTAATCCTTATGCCCAACTAAAGGACCAAATAATTTATGAAATTGTGCTGCTGTTATTGGTTTTACTGCTGCTAATGCATCCAGATTTTTCTTTGCTTTAATATATTGTGCTTCTCTATCCGCAGGTTTAATAAATGCATCTGAAATTTTATACTCTTCATAGTACCCTTTTAATCTCGGCATATCAATACCTGCAATGCTGGTTTTTCTTCTTCTGAATCTGAATTTAGGACCTGTATGATATTTTTCCTGATGTTCTTTTTTTTCTTTCTTATATCTTGCTATAATTGACTGAACATCATCCGTGTAATATTTATTATAAAGCTGTTTAATGTACTTATCTAATTGCTGATATTCCTGTGAATGAATAGTTGTTTCGATTACCATAGAAACTTCATCGTTTACCGCCCAACCGTGCTCCGTTAAATTTGATGATCCCGTTACAATAGTTATCTTTTTTCCGTTTCTGAATGCATATATTTTAGGATGAAAAATACCTGCATCCGGCGTGCAAAGAATCAATTGATGATTTTTCTTTGTTTTGATGATATTGTATAAATCCTGCAAAGTATCAGGATCTGTTTCTCCGAAACCCGTTCCAATATAAAATGCGGATGTTTTGGTTTTATCAGCACAGAAATCTTTAAGTTGTGCTTTAATATTTTGAAGTCCGCTGTTTTTTAAGAAACCAACTGCAAAAATTATTTCTTCTGCCTGATCTAATAAACCCAATAAAATTTCTTTATGGCTTTCGCCTGTGTTGCTTATGAATTTTATAGTTGTTGCCATGTTTATGATTTCTTTTTTTCTTTTACAGCTCCTTTTATATTGTGTCTTTTATCAATTTCTGCGGTAAGATTTGCAAAAGGTAAATACTTTCCCATATTTTCAATTTTCAATAAATCCTTTTCTCGAGCCATTTTCATCATAAAATACATCAGCATCTTAAATTCTACTTCTTCGGCATTTTCATGTACTGTATAATACACGTTTAGGTTATCTATGTCATCGAGTAATTTTAGCCAAAAGCCGCCCGTATGCGGACCTTTATTACCCGGGGTGTGATTATAGAAATCGTTAAGACGTCTTTTTAATCCTTTTTTGCTGATAGCAGACTGACCGATATAGATAATGTTTTCAGAGGGATGCCAATGTGCGCTGAGTGATTTGATGATGTCTTTCTCTTTTGCTATTTTATTTTCTATTTCAATTCTTCCGGATAAGGTTATCCAATTTTTAATAGTATTACCATTAAAGGCTGGTGTTGTTAAAGTGCTTGGTGTTTCGATGATATAAACTCCTGAAATATTTGGTATAGGATGTTTTTTTATTTCACCCCATTTTATTTTGGTGTAATTATCAATACATACCGCCTTAAATATTTCTTCCGCTTTTATTGACATTTTTATCTTTTTATACCTTCACCTTTTTCTTTCCACTCAATAAATCACCCATCAAACCTGCTTTTATTTGTTGGAGTTTATGTAGGTATTTTTCTTCGGTTTGGAGTTTATTATTTACCATTTCAATTCTAGTGCAAATTAGCTTGGTTTCATTTTCTTTTGGAACATAAATATTTAGTTTCTTGAGTTTATCGATTGTAAACGCCTTTTGACTTGTTCCAATTGTTATTTTATCAAATTGCAACCTAATTAAATCATTTAATGAGTGTAATAAAAACCTTGAGTATTCTTCGTTCTTAAAATCTCTGAACCAGATTAAATTTCCATCTTTAAAATAAAATAAGTCATTAATTGATACTCTGTATGAAATTCCTAATGTACCAACAGAAGTTATTAATATATCACCATATTTTGGAACACCAAATTGCTTTTCAATAGTTTCATATTTTTCTTTGGAGATATAAAGCGTAGTGCCAATTTCTTGATTTTTACTTTTTAAAATTATTTCTAATGATCTGTAAAATGGAATTCCAAATTCAATATATTCATTCATGTAAATTCTTTTACTTGAAGTTACATCACAGATATTATCTAAAACATCCACCTCCCACTCTTTCGGCACCCAACCTAACTTGCTTTCTTTATACAGTTCGGGTGCATCTTTGTATTTAGGGCGGAGCTTGCCGGTTTTAATGTCAATGCCACGGGTAAATAAATCATGCAGCATGCCTTGTTTAATGGCTTTGTACTTGGCTATTGCAGATTGTGTTTTTTCTATTACTGCATCGCTGGTGGAAAGGATGGAGGCTATTTTGCGTTGTTCGGGATACTCAAACCATTTGAATTTTAATTTATACAATGATTTAGAGTTTACACTTGGCACGCCAGTCGCTTCATTTAATAATGATAGGTCTGTATTTAAGAAATTATAATAAAGCCATTTTGTATCAACTCCATCATTTGTTTTAATGCAAAATATTGTATCAACATTCCAGAATTCTCCTTCAATATACATTGGATTATTAATTGAACCCTTTCTTCCGGATAGAACAGCCGGACCTTTATACAAAGGAACACTAGTATAGCCCATTATACCACCTGTTCCATAAATAGGAATATTATCACCAGGTGGATTCTTTTTATAGTCTGTTCCACTAAAAATATGTGCTAATTCAGAAAGTGACTTACTCATATCCCAACTCCATTAAAAAATTGTTTAACAATTGGGTTTCTTTTTCCCTGTCACTCAATATGTTGTGCAGAGGTAAGGTATATTTATCGTGGAGGTTATCTACTGCCATTAGTAACTGTCTGCTGTGGTTTTGCAAATAGCCAAAAATAGTCTGGTGCAATGTTGCTTTCCAGCGTTTTAATATCAGTTCTTTGGCTTCTTCTGGTGTAATGCTCAGTCGTGCCAAATCCACCAAAGCCTGTTTACGATCTTTTATTTCTTTAATTTTCTTTTTGCATTGTTTCAGTTCTTCTTCCAGTTCTGTATGTTTAGCAAATCGTTCCTCATCGGCTGCTATCTGTTCATCCAGTACTTTTATTTGCTGTTCATATTTCTCCGCTTCTTTTTTTAATGTTTCTACTTCTTTAACCGCTCCAGCTTTTTTATTGGCCGTTATTCTTTTACCTAAATTTTTAAATTCTTTATCCGCTTCTTTGCGTTCGCCTTTCAATGCTTTAATACCTTCCTTGTGTTCTTTCAGTTCCTTGCTTCGCCATACGGTATAATCCTCTTCATTCCACACCTCGTCTTCCAGTTCGTTTACTTCGGTAAAGATTGCCTGCAATTCATCTCTTCTTGCTTCGTTTTCTCTCAGTTCTTTTAATACTTCGGGATACTGGCTTTCCAATATTTCATCATCGGGTATCAGCTCTGCATTCCATCCGCTGGCGGCCACGCTTTTCAAATCCGTATTCAACTCGCTCCAATAAGCAGCCAAGGCACCACGGCTTTGATAGTTATCCAGAACTGCCTTTTGTCCGGTTTTTAATTCGGCAATGGCTGTGGTAAAACTCTCTGAAAACTTTCTGTACAGTTCAAAGACATTTTTGTTTTCCGGCAGGTTTTCAAAATCAGGAACGACATCGTTCCACCATTCATTTAACTGAGCGGTGTACTGGTGTTGTGTGGCTTTAATGCTTTTGCTTTCCTCCAATAGTTTTTTGATGTCTTCTTTTTGAGTAATGGCATCTGTAAATTTCAGATAAGCCTTTTTTAAGGAAGTGAAAAGTTGATCCTTTAATCCAGGATAGCTGTCAAATAAATGTGCCAAAGATTTTACTTCACTTTCGGGTATGCCACCTTGCAGGTGGGCATGTACATCCTGCGGTTCTGCTGGCGGTGCATTGTCTACAAATCTTCGAATATTGAGGTTGTATTCTTCGGCAGCCAGTTCTTCCCTGCTTACCAGTTTACTGTATTTAAAGATTTCCTGCTTATTGCGATAGGTAAAGGCAATTTTCTCCAAATCTTCGGGACGCAGTTTATTTTGGTTTTTGCCTTCTTTGTATTCGCGGTCGGCATTAATGAATAACACTTTGTCTCTGAGCTGTGCCTCTTTCTTGTTAATGACGATGACTGAAGCGCCAATTGATGTGCCATAAAACAGCCCTGAAGGCAAGCCAATTACTGCTTCCAGATAGCCTTTGTTAATGAGCCATTCCCTGAATTTTCGTTCATCGCCGCCACGAAATAACACGCCGTGCGGCATCACCACCGCCATTCTGCCGGCATGGTTGATACTGGCGAGCATGTGCTGCACAAACATAAAATCTGCTTTGCCTTTGGTTGGCATCCAAAAGTTGAAGCGTTCTTTAAATTTCATGCCGTCCTTGCTGTAATTCTGTGAAAATGGCGGATTGGCAAGAACTATGTCAAAGGTTCTGAGTTCACCTCTTTCCACGTGTAAAGGATTCATCAGCGTATCACCGTTTACAATATTGCTGTCATACACACCATGGAAGAGCATGTTCATTTTACATAAGCTCCAAACGGTACCGCTTTTTTCCTGACCATATAAAGAAAGATTTCGGGCGGTTCCATAGCGATTCTCCACGTATTTGTTGCTTTCAATAAGCATACCGCCGCTTCCTACCGCCGGGTCGTATATTTCCGAATCAGGTTCGGGTTCCATTATGTTTATCAGCAATCTAACCACTTCATTGGGTGTGTAGAATTCTCCGGCTTTTTTACCGGCACTGTCAGCAAAGTATTTTATAAGGTATTCATAAGCTGCACCCATCAAATCAGGAAACTCCAGATTGTCATCCGTTAATCTTACTTTATTGAATTCACGCAGTAATTCTCTTAAATCTTCATCGGTAATTTGTTTGTTGTTTTTACCTATGCTGCGGTTGAAATTGATGGATTTTAAAACGCCTTCCAGTTTGTCCAGGTTGGCATCTTCCAAAGCAGCTAAAGCCTTGTTTAAATGGTCACCAATTTCTTCCTGTAAGTCTTTTATGTAGTTAATTTTACTTCCGTTTTCGTCAAGCTCCGGGTCGTTTTCTAATTTTCTCCAACGTGCTGCCAGTGGCACAAAGAAATCGTATTCGGGTGCGTTTTCTTTTTCCAATTCACCGTAAATCGTTTCAGGGTCTTCGAGGTGTCTTTTTTCAACCAGATTTTTTGTTCTGATTACCCGCTGTGCTTCAAACTGGTCGTTTACCCGTTTTAAAAATAACATGGCAATGATGTATTCCTTGTATTCGGATGCATCCATATTGCCGCGCAGGCTTTCGCAAGCTTCTTCAAGGAAGGTTTCAAGACGGGAAAGTGAGAGTTTTTGTGTGGACATTGTTTGGTTTGGTTGTTCGTAAATATCTGTAAACAGAAGTAATTATTTTTTTAAATCAGCAGGTCTTTTTCTTTGACGTAAATCGGCTAATACCGCTTCTTTCATTAAATCCCATTCTTTTTGAAATTCTGTTGTAATATTCAAATTTATTAGCGGTATAAAAGCAACCCGCTTGTGATCACCTTTCAATTTGTCATAATCAGCCACTTGAAAAGTTGGTTTTAAGACTACGACATTGGTTTTAATACATTGTAAGTCAGTTCCTATTTTTTCCCTTATCGTGTCTTGTAATTTTATTTTAAGTGACTTATGTCGATTTAATTTTATAGATTCAAATTTATCATACCAATCTTTAAAATTTTCATAGTTTAGATAGAAATCAATCTGCTCAGGGTCAAAAGAGGAATCATCCGTTTTTAATTCCACCAATAAAACAGTTGATTTTGATTTGCTGTACATCAAATAATCAATATGAGCGGCATGGTCTGTTTTCTCATTTTTCTTTAGAGGAAACTCTGCAGCGACAAATATTGCATCTTCGAATTCTGTATGTTGCTGAATTATATCCTTTAAAAAAAAGTTGATAAAGATATCAATTCTTCTTTCTGCCTGATAATAAGGGAATTGCTGGTTTCCGGAAAGTAAACTAAATATCTTTCTCAAAAAGGTTTCATTCATGAAATATGGTTTGTCCGATGAAAATAGTGAAAAATAATAAAATTAAGGGCAATTCATCCGGATATATTTCTAGATCAATTATTCTATCAGGTTCTTGTATTTTTGGGCATTTGCAGAAAATACGTATTTGTATTTTTTTAAGATCACCTAATTGTAGAACAGGTGATTTACCCTGATGCTTATCAAAGTGCGATTGATAGAAGAGAGAAGGTTTGAGTAAATCCAAAATTGGTGTAAAGGGGTCGATTATTTTTGATTATTTGTCCGATATGGTATCACATTGTCATTGTAAAAAATATTCAAAAAATGACGACCCCTTTACACAAACTTTGGAATTGTCGTTTTGGATAAGCTGTTGTATTCTATTTCCTTCCAAAATCGGCCGGATTTTCACCCCAGATTTTGGTTTGCCATTTTAGAATAGGATTTAGACAGTTATTTCTGTGTAGCCATTCAATCTGCTCGCTTATTTTCATCAGTAATTCCCGGTCATTCACTTTGGTGTTACAACATCTATCCTTCACCCATTTTATTGCTGTTGTACTATCGGAATAGATTGGACAATCTGATTTTGTTTTTACATGTGCTTTTAGTGCACATAATATTGCAAAAAATTCTGCGATATTATTTGTTCCATTCAAATAAGGCTTACTTGTATGTTTGATGGATTGAGTTTTCAAGTCATAAACCTGATATTGAAATTCACCTGTGTTTTGATTACAGGCTCCATCCACGACACAACCATGTTGTGGAATTGATTCTTCAGGCGATACTTCAATATCCTGTTTGACTTCTGAGATTGCTAGTTTGTGTTTCTCAAAGTAATCCATTGCAGCGATTTTATCTTGCTCGAAACATTTAGGATATACTCCATTTTCTCCGGTAGATATAAGTTTAATATCATCCCATGTGTTATAGTGTACACCTTGATCTTTGCCACCGATAATAGCGTAGTATTTTTTCTTTTGTGCTTTCATTGTTATAATGTTAATTATTTGAACTAATTGATTTTATTTGATTGATAATTTCTTTGAGGTCACACCTACAACCTTTTAATATTTCATTTAAATGCCCAACATTGATTGAATATGATTCTGCCAATTTTTTTGTGTCATTTTGAGATGGATTTGAAATAGTAATTACTTGTTTGCAGTGTTTTAGCTCTATGTCACTTAAGAGTTGTAAATCATAACAACGTTTTTCGTTTACACCTAAAAGTATTAAGAGGTCTAATTCTTTGTCAGTTATAATGTCTAAAAGATATTCCCAGATTAGATTGTATTCGTAAAACAATTGGAAATCATCTATGATAATAACGTTTTGGTCTTTAATAATAAAATCTTCCTTGAATATTACTGAAATATACTCATCCATAAAGTCGTTTACATCACTTACTGGAAGTATATCTTTTCTGTCCCAATACTTAATGCTACAAGAGGGTTCGTATTCTATTTTACTTTTTTCAAAAAACCTTAGACTGTCACTTATTCCATTTGAGCCTTGCGATTTTAAGAGGAATATTTCAACACCAGAAATAGGTTTCTTAATTAATTGATTTAAGAATTTTACAGCGTCTTTACTGCAATCTAGTTGTACCTTTTGATTATAATCTTTATTTTTCATGTTTTTTTTGTTTAATTATTACTAATTCTACCACAGCCCTGGTCCATCAATTCTTTTGACGATAATATAGTCATTAGATGATGTTGGATTGTCAATGACATCACTAATAGGTGGAATTTCATTTGAATGACGATGCCAATACATCATCGCTTCATGTTCAGTAGGGAACGATTTACAATATTTTTTAGTAATTAGTTCCAAGTACTTTATTTTGCCATAAAAAATACCAACTTTAGTGCCTTTATAAATGACGTAATACGTTTTCATATCTTTACAATTTGTTTCCATTACTTGTTTTTTAATTTAGGTGAAGAAATATCCGCAATCAATGATACATCGATTCATTGATTGCGGATGTTGTGATTTATTTGTACGAAATTTTTGAAGGATATCCGGCCTCACGCTCTATTTCATTAACAAGAGCCTTGACATCCAGATTTAACTGGTACTTCAGGTCAGAAACAGGATTATAATCTGTCAAAATGGATTCCGAAAGTTTGACGATATCACTTGTGGTAGGTTTGGTAATTGTTGCTAAGGTCTCAAAATCATTAGCAATCTTACTGAGTGTTTCCTTTTCGTAGATTCTCTCGCAATTCATACCAGCTATTATTAAAATATTTTTCCTTCTGGACTTAGAGACAAGGTCATCAATCTTCCTCCAGAATTTAGTGTATTCATAATAAAGTTGGAAATCATCGACAATAATGACTTTAGGATTACAAAAGTGAAATACATCTTCAAGCAATTCATCATGTGATTGATTATACGAATGAATACTTTCTCTACCAAAAAACATGACATCATCGCCTAGTTTCTTATGTTGCATAATTTGCAATTGGAATCTTCTAAGCAACCGAGTTAACCCATTAGACCCGAATGAGATTAAAATCAGTTTTTTGATGCCTCTGATTGGCATCTTGGTTAATTCAGCTAGTTTTTTCTTAGCTGGCTCTTGGCATTCCAATTCTAGGAATGCGTTGTTTTTTTTTGTAAACATAATAACAATTTAAATATTATAAATAAATGCAATATCAATCTTCATCCGAAGCAATGACCAATGCGTTTTCTTTGATTTGTAAAATTTTTGTGTTGAGTTCTGCCACTAGTTCCGATTCTTTTGAAAGAAACTTGAGGCTCTTTAATTTCTTTTGATAGCGTGCAAATGCTCCCCTCGTAAATTTATTTTTCAGCCTCTCTATAATCTTAGTAAGATTGTTTGTTCCATGTAATTCGATTAGTGAAGACAAAGTGTAATCAATACCATCATTACATGATAAATTATTCTTGATTGGTGATAGTAACTTGTTTTTATGGATTTTATAATATTCGGCCTTGAAACGATTTGTCAAACCGTTATAGAATGTCGGATTAAATAAATCTTCTCCAGTTACATTTTGTTTATTAAATTGTCTAGCTATATCTTTTTTAAATCTTAATTCGCAACGCAAGACATTTTGACCCATTTCTTCCAATAATTTATAATCACGCTTAGATTCAACTTCTTTTCTTTTGTTGTAAAAAATGATTGTTCTGTTACAATTTTCGTAGTAAAGAGAGTGTGCACGTTCCCATCGTTCATAACCCTTACATGTACCTAAAGATTTAATATAATATTCAGGAGGATATTGCATTAGGATACAAAACCCAATATCAATTCTTAAAACCTGAGCTTTTAGTAAGGGTATTTTTAGTTCTTTAGATAAACCTGTAAATGCTTCCTGTATTTTTTCTTTCGTCACTGAATAATAATTATTGCCTATGGCACATTTGCAAAGACTCCCTCTAGCAATTAAACCTCTTGGAGTAACTATAATTTGCAATCCCATACAATAACCAGATAATGAAGGGAAAGTACTTTCTCTCCTTTGAATAGACTTAGCTTTTTCAAGCTTTGATTCCAGGAAATTAAAACAGTTGAAATATTGTTCAATATTATTAAACCTAAAAAATAGTTTAATAGTGTCATATGTTATTAATGGTACTTTTAACATGTTACAAAATTTGTGGTCTTACGCTTTTACTATCGTGAGAAAGTTTGATTTATATGATCGTATGAATGAATTATTCTTGTAATCATTGTTTATAAGTTGGTTATACATTATTTTAATTTTTAAATAAGTCAGATTTCTTAAAATAAATCGAATTACAACGTCGAATGGGGTTATTAAATGGTTTATTGCCTTTCTTTATGTGTGAATAGATAGTCGTGCGTGATCGCCTTAACATCTTTGCCGCAGTCTGAATATCAATTAACTCATCCTCGTTTGAGAGTTGTTTAATTATTATTGGTACGATAATTTCACTGATTTTTACTGAAAGCCTTTGAATTTCATCTTCTGAAAATTTTACGCTCAATTCAACTATATTATCTTTCATTTTGATAGATGGTTTAAAAAAAAATGCCCAAGTAAATATTATATTACCTGGGCAAATTTGACAATTAGTCAAAAAAGACGTTTAAGACATTTAGTGATTTTTTAAATATTTAATGTCGGGTTTTTAAGATTCTTTCAATTTGATTAGTTTTATATGAAATGAAATCGAATTTCTTATTAGGATTTTTAGTTTCGTTAAATTTTAATTCAAACTCTCCTTCCGTTGCAATCCAACCTAACTCAACTAATACATTATAATACAGCTCTCTTTTATTTTCAGCCTTAACACCAAAATACTGAATGTATGCATCTGCAATAATTTTCTTTCTGACATTAATATCTTCTTTCATTGATTTATATCTTTTTAACTCGGTATCTAAATATGAAGTACTGCTTTCTTCTTTATCACTTATAGTCATATTAGAATAAAAAAATTGATGAAGGAAAGCTAGATATTCGATATTAGACTTAGCCATCTCAGCATTAATAATTTTGATTCTATTATCTTTTGCTTTGGGACAATAAATTTCAATTTCAACATCATCTATACTATAATCACTTTTGCCTTCTAAAATTTCAATAAAAAATCTCATTGAATTATCTTCTTCAATCATTTTTTCATTTTCTAACCTTAAGAAAGAAGTATTAGTTTTAGATTTCATCTTGTCTTTTGATAAATCTAAATCAGGTTTAAAAAAATCAAATCGTTGATGATTTTTAAAAAAATAGCAAATAAATGCTCTTTGTACTTCAATGCTACCTAATCCTTCAGATTCGATTGGGATTTTTAATTTTTCTATAAATTCCCGGTAATAACCTTCACAGATATATTTTAGGCTATCATACTCCAGATCTGAAAATTCATTAATTTTTGAAAAAAACCCTTTTAATAAAAGTTTTATAATTTCAACTTCTTTATTTTTCATTTTTATTGTTTTTAAGTTACCAATATTTATTAAATTCATTATGACCGAATTATTTGTAATCGATAAGTGTTTAAAAAAGTTTAGTATTAGAATGATTTTACAATGTGCAACATAGTGCTTAGAATATTTTTTTGCTGATAATTATATAATATAATTTATTACAATAAATAATTATTATTTCCAATCTTTTTCCTTGACTGCTGACTTAGGGATAAAATCTTGAGGAGAACAACCCATTTCAAAAGCCAGCTTATTTAAATGGTTTAAATTATACTTACTGGCAAACTTAGGACTTTCAATCTGACCAATAAATCCACGTGATAACTCTAACATGGTAGCAATATCATACTGAGAAAGACTCATTTCTTCGCGTTTCTTAATAACCCGTTTTACAACAGCCATATCGAATTCGGTCTTTTTCTGCTTATCCATTACTAACCACAAGTAAGCATATAAATTAAATTTTTATGCTTAGTTATAGCTAAGCGTTTTGTATATTTGTGTACTTATTTAATTGTTATGAATAATGATGGTCAGAAAATAATATCCATAGGCTGGGATGTTGGCGGTTGGTATGGTGACAAAAATGCCTATACAGTTATGGAATATCATAATGGAACTTTACAACTACAGCCGCCCATCTTGTTTGATTTCCGTGGAAATGAATCTTTATACGACTTAGACAGTATAACCACCAATAAGTTATTGTCTCCAATAAAAGATTATTTAGAATCGCAGAGTAATGATATAAAAATAATCGTTGCCATAGATGCACCTTTGTCATTTTCAAAAAATTTTAAGCTGCTAGTTGACCGAAAAATTGATGTGAGTAACTTTTCAAATACAAAAAAGAATAACTCCATTGCATACAGGACGACTGAGATTCTAATTAACAACAAATTTAAAAATTGCTTGTCTCCTGTATTTGATTCTATTGGGAACCCAACAACACTGGCTCAACTGGTAATGTTAAAATTAAAATCAATGGGGTTTAAGTATATACCGGTGGATAGTATTGGCTATGACAGTATAGAAAGTAGTAATAGGGTAGTAATTGAAGTATATCCGGGTATTTTAAGGGGTAGTATATACTATAATAATACTAGTATTACTGACCACAATGATCATTTTTCTTCTGAAAGATATAAACCTTGTAAAAGATATTATACCGACTTAGAAAGTGGTTCAAAACCAAAAAATTCGGAAATGGATGAATATGATTCGATGTTATGTTCAATGTTAGGAATAAGTTTTGCAAAATCATTTTATGGCGACCAAAATAATCAGATTCCTTTTCCTGAGCTAGAGACAAGAATTGATGTAAAGTTTGTTGCTGATGCTGCTCAGGAAGGTTGGATATTTTATCCGAGGTTCGATGGGTTTCTATAATATACTATCCCCTACCCCCAATATATAGTATACTAGTATATACTATATAAAGCTTAACACAAAAAGGGTAGGTCCGGCACGTCGCTTGCGAAATTTCATATAATTAAATCATTTCAAATGAACGATTTCACTTTTGATAATTTTGTCAAACTCGACAGTAATAAAATCGCGCTGGAAGTAATAGAAGATTTTTTTAGCTCCATGAAATATGGGTGTATCTATAATCCAATTGTAATTATAGGGTTAGAAGGAAATGGAAAGTCACATCTTGCACAAGCAATTAAGAAACGGATGGAAATAGAGCACCCTTCAAAGAAACTTAAATTACTAAATCCTGATATATTGAAACAGGAAATCCGACAGATAAGGAAACAAATAGCTATAGTTACCCCTATCAGGGAAATAATGTCACAGCTACGTCTTCATGAAAATGAAATCTTGTTATTTGAAGACTTTCATAGACTAACACCGAGGGAAGAAACATTAAGAGCATTAGGTATTGAATTCTATAAACTATTACAGAAAGGACATCAACTAATAATTACTTCATCAAAAGCTCCTCAAATAAGCTGGGCTGTTATGTTTACGATGAAAGATGTTTTTCTTAAGAGTACTCTCATTTGCCTCCACACACCAATTCTATTCCGGGATAAGGAAAAACTAAACAGCTACTTTCAAGAAAAATATAGATTGTATGAGTCATCTAGTATTTTAGATAGTATTTATGAAAAAGACTTCATCAGTTTTAAGGAATTAGAAGATAGGGCAATTGAATTAATTCAGCCACGCTAGTAAACATTTCTACGACCTTTCTACGAAATTAATCCTTGCATTTATAAAGCCCCTTAAAGGACGGTCATCTTGAATCAATAATTTCCGGTTTGGGTTCTGGCTACCTATTTCTCTTTAAGATTTACAACACAAGATAAGAAATACAGAAATTAGTAGTCGGAGTTTAGATTATTACCATAATCTTTTACAAAATTTTACACAAATACCAAATCTTATATAAAGATATTCTGCGAAATCTCAACGAAATAGGTATTTCTTAACTCAGATTCGTCAACTTCAATTAGGAGATTTTTTGTATATCATCTTTTGATAGTAGATATTGAATATTGCTGTTTGATACCAAAGAGCATTTCCATCGATGGTGAAAAAATAAATGGATGGCAGTTTGTTCTATGAGATTATCTTTGGAGTATTCATAGGACATTAATTGAGTTTTACTATCTATTTTTTAAGTTTCAGAAATTATGTTTTACTTTAATTTTTCCATACATGAATTAGTTTTATCAATTAATTCCTGACCCTTAACAATAAAATCCTCATTATCTGAAATTTGTAATAGACCGTCCTTAATATTGATATTCTGTGTAATAAGCATATTTAATATATTGTTGCTATCATTGGTTGCTTTTACTTCAAAGCCATTTTGCACTCCATTTATGGATAATCCAGCTTTAAACAAAATCAAACTTGATGCTCCGTGAAAATCTAAAGAAGTATTGTCTCTATTGTTAACGTATAAAATCCAATTAAAAATATTCCATTCCAAATTTGATGCTGATTCAAAACTGCTATTTAGAATTATTACTTCTAAAGGTAAGACATCACGATTTTTCCAATAATAATATCCTTGTGTGTTTGTGTCATGTAATTGAGCATCATATTTAATAAAGTAATATTTCCAATCTTTTGCTTCTGATAATAGATAATTGTTACTATAGGTTTCTAATGTACTTTTCAAATTGTCACCAATAGAGATTGTTTCAATAATTTCAATTATTTTTTCCTGTTCCTTTCTCCTTTGATTTATTGTAAAGAAATAACGCCACGCATCACTTTTATGTAATAAAAAACGTTTACGTATATCAGTGTCTTGTTGAGAATAATCACCTATGGACAACAATGCTTTTCTAATTAAAGGAGTATTTTCTTTATAATTATTATCAAAAATAGTAGTGAATATTTTAAGTGTTTCGATATAACTATGTTTATTACTATTTAAAAACAAACCTAAAGAACCTTTTAGAATATCGTGGTTTTCAAAAAGAAGTAAAGTGTTGTCAATATCGGATATTTTGTATTCATTCTTTTCTTCCAAAATCTGATTATGATTAAATGTGTCATTTGGAAGCATCCCATTTAAAATAAGTTCTTTGGTATACAAGAGCATATTGTGAATATTTATGGGCCGTAATTCAAAAGTACTGTTTGAAATAAGGTTTCGAAGCTGTCTGAATCTAAAGAATAATAGCTTTTCATCAATTTCATATTGCAATGAAATAATCAATGCATAGAACATTATTGTTTCAGCCCAGGTTAAAGATTCTGAGGCGGCTCTTAAAAAAAGATTATCCTTCGATTGCCAAAACACTCTAATTAATCCATTTTTTCCAAGAGCTTCATCACTAGCATAAAAAAATCTATTATAATAATCAGATATACCCTTTGATTCTTTTTTATATAATTTATAGAATGCATCTAGTGAATTTCTGAAGAATTTAAGGTCTTCTTCTACTGAAAGCATATCTTCAAAACACTTATCTGCGTCATCAATTTTTTGAGGATTTGAATTATTAAGATAATAGTTGATTGTAAAAATATTTTTGAATAAATTTAAAAATCCAGAATCTATTTCACAGCCTTCTTCCCAAAGCATATTTGTCCACTGAACATCAAGTTTTTTAGAGATTTCATCTTTAAATGAAGGATGTTTTTCTTCCAGATATTTTTCAAAAGAAGATTTAAATATTTCATATCGCGTAAGACTTTTGCCTCGTGAATTCATTTTTATGTACAAATCATCTGTAAGTCCAAATTTCTCTAAATCCAAATAATAAAAAATAATACGTTCTTGAATGGTTAGTTTTTCCCAAAGCCCGTTTACTTTTAAAAATTTTTCATGAATACTATCCAATACAACTAACATGGACTGTATTGTAGGATCATCTTCATAAGAATTTAGATACTTAGCTTGATTTTTTATTTGCTCTATTAAAGAAATATCAGATTCCAAATCATATTTAAAATCATTGATTAAAGATTTACAGAATTCATTGGCAGAATGTCTAGTTTCATAGCTAAATTTTAGTAATTCATTTTTTTCAATTCTATTTTCTTTAATGGCAGCATACAAATGAAGTAAAAATAAAGTGGTCAATCTTTGTTGTCCATCAATTGGAGTCATACTGTTATCCTTCAAAATACTTCCATAGACAAAATCAAGAATTAAAGTATTTATATGATTGAACTCTTCACTCTCAAGCGATTTAAATATCCCATTTAGCAGATCACTTCTTACATTTATGGCTTTTTGTGTATCTCTTCCATAAGCATAATCTCTTTGAATTTGTGGAATTACAATTCTTCCTCTTTGTAATAATGACCAAAATGTATTTTTTCTGTTGTTCATTCTTCAATAAGATTTTGATTTATAACTTCTGTGATGGGTGAGAGCATTTCAGTCGAATAATATTCGCTTAATATTTCTTTTATGTGTGCTAAGTAATTCTTCCTATCATTTTCGCCCCAAAAGTATAACTGTTGATTTGAGAAATTTTCTTCATTTACATTATGGTACTTTAAGAATACATATTTTGTACATAAAGGAATGTATTTCCCCACCGCATCCATTTTAAGTATTTCTTTTCTTTTTGTTTCAAAAATTGAATTGCTCAAAATTGTGTTCTCAATTCCTCCAAGTAGAGCCATATTTGAAAGCAAATGAACAGCATTAGCATCTCCATTCAAATTATTTAATACCTCAAAAAATTTAATTACTCGATTAAATTCGTTTAAGAAAGTAGAAAAGTCTAGTTTCTGATTTATTTTGCTAATTTTAAGATTTTCAAGTATTAAATTAAGTTCAATTTTGTTTTCTTCTGGAATGGAATCTATACCAATAAACGAAGTTAAAACTGGAATATGCTCGTCTATCCATATAAACCAAGATTTTTGATCATCCCTACTTAAGTAATCAGAATCCTGGGCATGAATATGCTCAAGTGTCCAGTTCTTTTCTTTGTGCAAATGAAATGGATAATATTCCAGACTCTCTAATTTTCTGACAGTCTCTACATTATATTGTAAGTGTCCCTAAAAATCAGACAGTTTAAAAATGGAGTAAAACTCTTAAATTTAAATTGTTTATTATGAAAAAGACACGATTTACGGAAACGCAGATAGTTTCCATTTTACGGCAACAGGAAGGTGGCAGAACCACCAAGGAGTTATGCCGGGAGCATGGCATCTCAGAGGCTACCTTTTACAACTGGAAGAGCAAGTACGGAGGTATGGAGGCCTCTGATGTACGTAGACTCAAAGAGTTGGAAGAAGAAAATTCAAGGCTGAAGCGGATGTTTGCTGAATTGAGTATGGATCATGCCATCTTAAAGGATGTTATCTCAAAAAAAGGCTGGGGCCCTGTAAACAGAGGGAACTGACAGAATCCATTGTAAAGGATTATGACGTTCCGGTGAGCAGGGCCTGTAAGATGACCTCATTACCACGTTCCGGTTACTACTATCAAAGCAGAAAAGACGACTCGGAGGTAATTACCCTATTGCAGGATTTAGCCTTTAAACATCCTTCGTATGGGTTCAGAAAGCTGTTTGCCTATATCCGCAGAGCAGGCAAAGACTGGAATCATAAGCGAGTATATCGGATATATAAGCTGTTAAAGTTGAACAGAAAACGAAGAGGTAAAAGACGGCTGCCGGCAAGGGTAAAACAACCGCTGACACAACAGCGCCATATCAATCAAAGCTGGAGCATGGACTTTATGAGCGACAGTATGGTCGGCAACAGAAAATTCAGAACGTTTAATGTGATGGATGACGGCTCTAGAGAAGTGCTGGCCATAGAGATAGACACATCCCTTTCAGCAAAAAGAGTCATCAGGACACTGCAACAAATTATCAGACACAGAGGAAAACCACAAATGATAAGAACTGACAACGGACCAGAATTTACCTCCAAAGACTTTGAATTATGGTGTACAGACAATGAAATCAAACTTCAATATATTCAACCTGGAAGACCTATGCAGAATGGCTTTATAGAACGCTTTAACCGGCTGTATCGAGAAGCGGTGTTAGATGCTTACTTATTTTTTGATCTGGCTGAAGTAAGAACACTCACTGATGAATGGATAGAAGAATACAATCACAGACGACCGCACGAATCTTTACAAAATCAAACACCCAATGAATGGAAAATTAATTTATTAAATCAACAAAAAACTCTAATTTGCACTGTCTGAAAAAAGGGGTACTTACAATATAAAATTAATAATCGCTGTATTTCTTCGTAGTTTTCTTTATAATTTATCTTAGCCAGATCAAAATTTACAGTTTTAAGAATAGTTTTATTGAGATCTTCAATAAATTCCATTTTATCTTGCTCAACTGCTTTTCGAAGTAAATTAATCAATAAAGTATCTCCATTAATGCAAACTAGATAACCAATCTTGTGATATAAACTTCTGTTCTCAAACCAATAACAGATTGTTTCATAATATTGCTCGATTTGCATCCATATATCCCATAGGTCTGTTCCCTTTCTCACCATTCGGTCAAAAAATAAATATGTATATAGACTATCCTTTTTATTTAGCTCACTGTGCTTTTCGTTCTTCGTATTTTTTTCTGATACTAAATCAAATAACAATTCAATTTTAGAACTATAGCTTTTAATATCATTATTAGTCGCAAAATTCCAAAGTCTGCTATTGCCTAAAGAATGCTCCATCAAATCCCATTGTTTTCCAATGTGATTTTGCTTCTTTGCTTTATCTATTTTTAAAGTAATTTTTTGAGCTTCCTCATCTTCTGCTTTATAAGAACTATAATCAAGTTTATATTGGCTATCCTGAGACAAGAACAATGCTTTGATGAGTTCTGAATTTGATAAAGGAATTTTTGTATCGTTCAGGCGCTTAAATATCGTTTTTGAATTAGTTCCTTCATTTACTTCATTTTGTTCATCCTCATTTTGATTTACGACATACCAAATTACTTGTGTGGATTTTCCTTGTCTTTGTGAATCAATTGAAGATTTTTTTCCAAAAAAAACAGAAAAGAAACTTGGAAACTGCTGAATAGTTGCTCTTTTTTCATAATCTTCTCCAGGTAGATTAAACCAATCAACAATGTGCTTTAAACCTGACGTGATGTAATAAGAATCGATACTACTTTTATCAATTTCTACATTTAAGGTGTCATCAATATTAGAAATGTTTAATTTGTTGAAAATATCTATAAGTTCAGGTCGTGTTTCATAAAATAGATTGAAGCAATTTCTTACTCTAGAAATTGGAGAAGTTATATTATTCATTTGAATAATGAGTCTAATGGTTGTAAGTCTTTGTTGACCATCTATTATTTCAAACCATCTATTGTTATCATACTCAGAATTAAGTTCATATTTTTCAATTACTTCAATATTGCATTCTTTAACTACGATAGGTTGCAAACAATAAAATTCACCACTACTTTTGTTAGAAAAATCCCAAATATCAGACAATAATTGATAGATATGAATTTCTTCCCAACGATAACCTCTTTGATAATCGGGGATAAAAAAATTCTTTCCCATTAAATCAGGAATGGAAAGCAGTTCTAGTTCATTTATTTCTTTATTATTCATACTATTTGTCATCTATATTCTAAACTTTTACCTGTTCGTTTTTAGTTAGGAAATGGAAAATCCTTTTTCTGTATTTCTTATTTCCTTGTAAATTTAATATAATCTTTCAAAGTCTTTTTATAAAAGGCTTTCCGTAAACTTGGCTGGTGTGGGAAAGGATAGAAATCTCTACCTAGCTTGTTTTCTTTTGCGTTAGAAAATAAGTAGTTTCCACTACTGGTGGCTGTTTTTTTATTGTAATCCCAATATGTTCTAACTTTAGATTTATTATTTGTCAGTAATTGGAGAACAGGCTCTCCAAATGTAATAACGGGTATGTTCTCATATTCTGTAATTTCATTCTTCAATAATTCAAGATTAGGTTCAAGATGTTCTTGTAAGACTTCCGGAGTTTCGGCTGGAGGAATGGTATAAAAATATTTGAATAGATTAGTGGCGTAAATATTCTCTGTACCAACACCTAATCCTTTACATATTTCATCTACATAAAATTTCAGTGCATTCTTTTTATCCAGATTCAACGTACTGGTAATCTTTTTGCGGGTGGCGAGATTTCTGATAGTTGGATCCTGCCCGATAATAATCAGTTTAATATCGTCTTTACCAATAAAAGGGGGGATAATCGGCAAACTCATATCAATAGGATTAACTGAAAAATCATTCTGATTCTTCAGTTTTGTCCTTACAGATTCTGCCTTTTTTATGATATCCAAAATAACCCAGCTTATTTCAATTTGTTAATAATCACCTTCAAATCCTCCGTTTTATTCCTCAATAATTTCTTACCTCTTGTATGCTCAAAATCGGAATAATCTAGTTCAATAAGTTTAATACCATATTGTGGCAATAAATCTCTTCGTTTTTGATCGTATAATTTTCTTTGTTCACCTCTGCCTACGCCACTAACAGTTTGTCTTTTATCAAAGAATTTTACTTCTTCAGTATGTTGTCTTTCCCTGAATTCAATAACCACGTTTAAGGTTGAATACCACGCATCCACCGGTAATTTTGTTCCTGAATCGCCTTTTAAAAATTCAAAACGATGTTGACGGACTGCTTTAAGTTTTAAAACCTCATCGCACAAATCAATCACATAGCTTTCATCACTGGCACTTCTTGATGATGTTGGTTTTGTTTTTTGAACAGTCTGTTTTATAATTGACGATGGTTTTTCCTGCAAGGCAGGTTTATGTAATTTTCCTCCGATAATTTTGGCAACACTTAAAAATTGTTCTATAGTATAACCATCTCTAAATCCATAATCACTTGCATAAAAACCTATCTTTCTGATTTTGTCCCGAATGCCTTTCTGTTTTGCAGAATCGGCTGTCAGCTTCTCTTTGATGAGACAAATAATTTCTTCTGCCTCTACTTTTGTAAATGATGGTTTGCTTTTCATGGTTTTTGATTTATACCAGCCCAAAATGTGTTTTCCAGTGATACCAGATAATAACCATTGCCATTGTGTCCAGTTCGCAGTAGTTGAGTAGTTCCTGTTTTAGTCTTTCTTTTTTGTCAGCATCTGTCTTACCTTTGCCAAAAAGCATTTCCTGATAAGCGCGCATGGCGCCGCTGCCTTCTTTTACGGTTTCGTAATTTTCAGCCGTTTCAAATTCTAATTCATCCCATCGGTTTTTTAAGGTTTCATACGGACTTAAAATATTCCCGCTTTCATCTTGTTTGAAGTATTGTTTAAAGTAAGAAACTTCATGCAGGTATTTATTGAAATTCCAGGTTGCAGGCAATGTCTTTTTGATGGATGTTTTGCCTTTCATGTACGGATGGAAATAATGCTTTAATGTAATAGCATTCATATCAATTAATCTGCCTGGTCTTGGGTTAGCTTTTTTATCGCTTTCTTTTGTAATATTAATCAACCATGTTTTTAGTTGCTCATTTTTATAACCATCTACATAATTGTCTACATTTTCCAGTTGTTCCAAAATGGTTCTTAATACTGTATTTTCATGAGTTGCCCACATTAATGGTGTTCCTGTTTCACCAATTTGTTTCATCAAGCTTTCTGCAAATCTAAAATTTGGGAAAGTCGTTTCTGTATTTATCCATTCTGAATGTATTGGAGCATCACCTGGTTTTTCGATGGTATGACAACTCCACTGAAATCCAATAGTTTCATAAGGACGCATTCCTTTGTGGTGTGGAATAGCGCAAGTCAATGTTTCAAAGTCTATGAAATGCAATGGATATTTCCAGCCAGATAATTCATCTTTCAAATCTTCAGAAAAATATTCTGTTTTTGCACTTGTGTTTTCGTATTGAATGATTTGTCTTTCATTTCGAGAACCAATTTCACCTTTTGTTGTAACAAAATCTTTTATGTCATAATCAAAAATGCTTAAAGCTTTATTGGTTTTTAGTTTGTCATTAACCAATGGGTTTTTATTTCCACCAACTGTTCCACCATAATACAATTCCGAAATATGATTTTCGGTATAAGCTCTTGCACTTAAGCATTGATAATAACCATCTTTATTTTTGTCATCTGGGTTTTTAAATTCACAAGCAAAACATTTTTTAGAAATTAAATCTGCAATTATTGGAGCTTCTACTTTATTTAAGTATTTAAGATAAAGTTCTGTACGGTTTTTAATTTCTTCCGTCATTTTATCTACATCATCATTGACTTTAAAGATTTGCAGAATACTATTACCATTTTCCCAAAGTTCTTTTTCTTTCCCCTGTTTATTAAATGCAACTTCAATGGAATTAAAATCACCAATTTTTATTCTATCTGTAATTTCAAACCATGATGCTAAGTTTTCAATCTGAGTAGTATTAGATTTATTTGGCATTAATAAATTGGCATCGATTGTTGAATCTGGAAATAGTGTTTCATGCGCTTTTAAAAACTGCGTTAAAACCATTTTCTGATAAGCAACATCTTCAATGTATTCTCTTAATTTTTTCTTTTGATTGGTAGTGCTTTTCTCATCGTCTTCATCAATTGATTCGTGCGACTTTGCTTTTACTTCTAAGATTTCAAAATGATTTTTTGTTTTGATTAAAACATCAATTCTAACCAACATCTGCCCTGTTGCTATAGCCGGTTCAAACAAGATTATTTTCTCATTTTCAATAAGTAATTCTTCTGTTTCTTGAATAGCTTGTTTTGAATTTCTATCTGAAGTAATTTCTTTACATGCATATCCATTTTCTTTTGCAAATTGCTCATACATCACCTGAGCCATTTTACCTACGATGTATCCGCCTTCTGCTAATATTTGCAAGAATTCATTTTCATCATTTGAATTAGGATATTTTGCTTTCTTATACAGTAACTTCTGAGGACAGTCAGAAGCTAATTTAAAGTCGGATTTGGAAAGTGTGGGTGTTAGATTCATAATGTAGTTTATTTGTTAGCGGCATTGATTAGATTTCTTGCATTTTGAATAAATTTATCAATATTCTTTTCATTTACGGTTAGATGGTACCACCCATCCTTGCCCAATTTGTAATCATTATCATAGCTTACAGCTGAACTATTTTTTATAAAACAAGGAATAGAAGATTTAATTGTTTTTGCTGGTTTAATAATGCCACATATATTCATTGGTTTTTTTATTGAAATATGTCTATTAGTAAAAGCTAAACTAATACCCTCATTCTTTAACTCAGTTATTATTTTATTTGTAAGAGTTTTATTTTCTTCATTTATAGCCCATATAGCAAATATCTCATCAATAGTTTCGTAGTATTTTTTTTTATAAGATTCGTCTTTCTCATCTTTCTTAGATTTAAATCCAGAATCAATAAAATTCATAAAAGCCTTGATGGTATGTTTGGTATAGTCCTGTACAGGCTCAATGAATCCTTTAGATTCTTTTGATAGAATATCATTTAGTATAGAGTATATTCCGGTATTTTCTTTGTTCCAATAGTGATGATGTGATGTGAACTTAACATCATCTAATGTTTTCCCTTTCTCTTTAGGAAGTATTTTCTTTGGTTTCTTTAATTCTTCTGCTTTTTCTCTTGCTGATATAAATGTGCTATAATAGCTCTCTGCTCTTTTTGAATCATGGGTCAAAAAAATTGTACAAACTGATTTCGCAGCACTATTATCAATCAAGTCAAATTCATCTAGAAAACTCTTAACTTGACTAGTTAGCTGATCGTCTTTTTTGCCTTTTGCTCCATTTATTGCTCCATCTTGATCTTTCTTATCTATTGCTCCATTTATTGCCCCATCTTGTATTTTATTTTCTATTAAGAAGTAATGCTTATTACTTTCTGCATTGTTTTTTGAAGTTATTTCGATAACAATGTCTATGTCATTTCGCTTCTTGCCATCATTAAGTATACTATCCTCTTTAAAAAAAGTAGAAACTTCAGAATTAATATCAAACTCATAATCATAAATTAAATTAGATTTTATTCGTTGTTTGCCCGTTTTTTTATCTTTTATGCAGAATTCTTTATATACTTCAAAATTATTAGGATTCTCTATAACAGGTTTTAAAAAATACTCCAAGAAAATTGTTTTTAACCCATGAGTATCATATGGGTCTAGTAAATATGCTAAAAAACTTGTTACTGCTGGCTCTTTTAATTTCTGGTCACCTGAACTTAAAATCTTAAAAATATTCATGTAGCTTGTTTACTTTAATGAAATAATATCTTCTTTTGTTATTGCTTGATCTTCCTTCACTTTATATAGGAGATTATTAAAAGCATCCTGTTGTTGCCCATCATACTCCAAAAAATAGGGTTGAAAATCTGCTTTTTCGTTTTCTTCAATATCTGACTCTAGTTCTAAATCAGCATAGAGTAACATATTCAGTAATTTAATTGCTTCCTCTATTTGGAAAAGGTAGCCATCGTAGATTTCATCATCATTCTCTAAATCTGCTAAGTCTGTGCCTACAGGATAAAATAAATCGCCATCAATCTGTAAAATATGTTTATTGTCGTTGCTACGATAAATCAATAATGGTGCATCTCCTCTGTAATTTAATTCCCACCTAAGGTCATTTATAATAAACTCTAACAGGGAACCTGTGATTTCATCTTCTTCAGTATAGTGTTTATTAATATAAACCCAAATTTCATTTTCCATTTATTGTCTTTAAAGATTTTAATTTAACTAAATTACCATTTCATTCTATAGTTTTAAAACTAATGAGTGAAATATATCAAGATAGACCTACATTTACTCTTCCAGCCATTGCATTTGTGTAAAGAATGGTATTTGCCGCTGTACACATGCTCTTACCGTATGGCCGGTACCGCCGCCTTTCGGATTCTCAAAATTGACGTAAAAGATAGCGGTTGTTGCCGGCAGAAATCCATTAGCTTTGGAGCCGTATACTTTCAGTATATCGCGTATCAGCAGTTTGGCACTTTCCGCATGTCGGTTCCTAATGCCTTTCCGATAACAATCGACCAGGTATCGGTAATTGGGAGTGGCTTCTAATGTTTTTTCAACCAAATGATTTAATTCCTCCTTCGACAAATCTTCCAAACTGATTACTCTTGCGTTTGGTATTAATCTTTTTTTGCCCATTCCCGGACTTGGCAACACGTATTCCAACCGAGTGACATCTACCATAGCTACACCTCTTGCAAAAGCTTCATCACTACCTGTGGCGTTTCCTGTTCTGAAAATAGTGTTTGGATATTCAGCAGCTAATCGTTGAGCCAATGCAGTTAATTTTGGTGCATCAGCATCCATTAATTTTCGTGTACCCTCCAATAGCATAATTTCTTTGGAAAGAGGTGTGAGCGTATCGAGATATTCTTTGTATGTCATATTTATAGTGAAACTTTAATTTAATTCGGGGAATTTTCTTCTTCATTTTTTATTATCCATAATGCTTCGGTTATTTTTATATAATCATGTTCGCTTATTTCTATATCGGCTTCCTTATTAAACAATCTTAAGATTTCTTCTAGTTCGTAATCTGTTTTCCATAATCTCATAAATACCAAAATATGTTTATTGCTAATTTTTTCCTGTAATTCTAAAGGTAATTTATTTCTTATTTTTTCTACATCTGTATAATCTAAGTTGCTATCCGTATTCTTTTTAGTATATCTGTAAAGTTTCAGGCAATAGATGCTGTCATTTAATATCCTTTTCAGGTAATCCAGTTGATTACAGAATTCATCAAATTTTTCAATATTTTCTGCAGTGATTATAAACATATTGGAACGCATTGCAATTTCCTTTCCCAGCAGGTTTATTTCATCACCTAATTTATACATTGCACTTTCGGGCTGATACCATTCCATAGGTTGTTGCACTTTATCTCTCAATTGATAATTAATGAATAGTTCTTTACTTAACAAGGTGTCAATAAACAAGGTTATTAAAGCGTTTGACATATCTGTGTTACGTTGTTTGACATATTTAAAGAATCGATTCTTATTGACATACAAGTTTATCATTGGATTTTCTGTTATCCAATCGAGGTAGCTTTGCATTAATGCATCCTGAATCTGTGTGTTGAATTTGGAATTGTTTTCCAATAATGTTGCAGTAAAGAGACGTGATTCATTTTTATTGATTGTCATAATAGTTGATTTTTTTAATTTATTTGAATCCTATTTTTGTGCGTGTGCTACCTGTTTTGTATTGCTCCTGTTTGCAGGCATCAATATACCAGTCAACACCAGGATAAGAGCCGTTTAAGACATGATGCATTGTTGCTTTACGAACAATATTCTGAATAACACCGCCACTAAAATCAAAATCTTCTGCTAATACCCACAACTCATTGTCGTTTAAATTTGGTAGCAATGAGCGGTAGATTTCATAACGTGTAGATGGTGTTGGAACCGTTAATTCCAGTTTGAACAAAAATCGTCTTTCAAATGCAGTGTCGATGTTATCCGTAAGGTTGGTGGTAGCAATAAGGATACCTTTAAATTCTTCCATTTCCTGCAGAATAATATTTTGAATCTCATTTTCAGTTTGCGCCACTGCAGAACTATTGCTGTCTTTACGTTTATTAATTACTCCATCTGCTTCATTAAATAAAAGAATTGGGGTTGCCGTTTGTTTTTCCGAATACTCGTAATAATCTAGAAAGAGTTTTTTAATTTTCTTCTGCGATTCTCCAAACCACATACTTTTTAATTTGCTGATGTCCACCCGGTAGATATTTCTGCCAGTTGCTTTTGCCAACTGCATAACTGTTTCTGTTTTTCCTGTTCCAGGTTTGCCATGCATTAGTATCGAAATACCTTCTGCCATATTATTCTCCAATAATCTATTTCTTATTGCCGGGTAATTATCGGCTTTTAGAGTATTGTGAATGAAATCAATAGTGATTAAATCTTGTGCATTGTAATACAAATCTTTTAACGGGATTTTTTCGCTATAAATAACATGTTGTTCCCGTTCTTTGTTAGATTCATTTTCTATAAGGATAAGATAGGCATCTTCATTAAATAAAAATTTAGTACCCTCTTGTGTAAGTTCTATCTCTATATCATTTTTCCATGTTGCCGGAGTGGTTTTCAAAATATTCTGTTCAAACAGCACCGTCTGATTTCTAAGTACAATGGATTTTGCTATATCAAATTGCCTTTTTCCGTCCCAAAATATATCGTTTAACCTATTCATGAGAGAATGACAACAATCTCCTTCATAATACATTATTACTATATACAGCAGAAATAATTTTAATTCAAAAGGGACATGGATACCATTAAGTTTTTCTGCAAAATAGATTTTTTTATTCTCTTGTAATGCTTCATTGATTTGTTCCTCTACTTCAGCATAATTAATTTCCTTGTCAGTGTATTCCCTTACGATATTTCGCAGGTGTCTTAGTAGCGAAAGGTTATCAATAATGAGTTCTATCTTTTCCGGTTCTTTTTCAGTTAATATGGATTGTATTACATTTTTTCTGAAACGGTAAGTGAAATTTGCCTTTTGCAAATTATCATTATCAAAGGAAACTAATTTTTTCTTTACGAGATTGGTCAGATGATATTCATAAGGCAGTAGTTCCACTGCATCACAATCCAAATGACGGGCTACATCTTTTACATCGACATGATATCCAGTGTCAAAATACAATGAAAATAGTATTGCAAAAAAGACAGCTTCATCCGTTGAGCAATTAAATTTTTTCTGTAAAAATTGTGTGTTTTTCTTTAATGCTGCTTTCGTTAAACTTTCAATCTTTGCTTTGTGTGTGCATTTTGAAATATGAATAATAGATTGTAATATTTTATTTGAATTCTTCTGCATAATTTTAATTTATGGTGTTAATAATTGGCTTTACAAAATAGCTTAGACCTACGTCAAAAGATGACGTACTGATTAAAATAAATGATTTACATTTTAATTATAAAGCTTGAAATTGTTAGAAATAAAAACATTAGTTCAACCGGTTATTGCTGTGTTTTTATTATGCTGTAAATATAATTTCTAAATCTCTACATTACAAGTTTATAGCTTATTGTGATTCAAAGAGTTGCAATATTCTTTGTTTTCAAAATCCAATTTCCATTCAATTTTATACAAAATTTATTTATCCATATTCTATTGTGCTCTAAATTTAATTATTTTAATGCGACATTATTTGGCGTAGCTCCATTTTATATTTGCATTTGAAACAAATACATCATTTATGAAAGACTTACAATTACAACATTATGAAATGAATCTGTTTGAGGGTGGCGGTTCTTACATTAACTGTAAAAGAATCTATTTCTCTTATTACAAAAAGATACCGAACATAAAAGTCATTAAAAATATAAATGAAACACTTTTTAATAAATGGCTGGATTCAAATTTCGGAAGTGAAATCTTAAAGACACATTCTTCACAGACTTACAGCGCCAAAAAGAAAGGAATGCGCTCTGTAAATACCATCTATTTTTTAACCAATGAACTCATGATAGACATAGAAGATGGTTATGTGGTATTAGCACATCAGGATGAGCAGGAAGCAGCAGCCGTGCAAATTATACAACAGCTTAAAAAAATTATCAGACGACAAAAAACAAAACATGAGTTCTGTCTGATTTCGTCTTCTTCACATGGGTTGCATACCTATGAGATAGATTTGAAGAAACCTAAACTGGATTTAAAGAAACATTACAATGACGATATAGAAGGCATGCATATTACTACTCTTAAATGTCTCCGTCAGAATAATAAAAGCGGACTAATTTTATTGCATGGTGTGCCAGGCACCGGCAAATCTACCTACATACGTTATCTAATTCATCAGTTAAAGAAGAAAGTGATTTTCATGCCTCCTAATTTTGCCAAGAGCCTGGAGGCCCCGGAAGTGACGAGGCTGCTGATAGAAAATGCCAATACGGTGTTTGTTATTGAAGATGCTGAAGATTTGCTCGTATCTAGAGATCAGTTCAAGAACTCCAGTATTTCGATGCTGCTTAATTTGACGGATGGATTATTAGGAGAAAGTTTAGGCATTCAAATCATTGCTACTTTTAATACGCACATTTCGAATATAGACAAGGCATTACTACGCAAAGGAAGACTGATTGGATTGTATGAGTTTAAAGCATTAAGTATTGAAAAATCAAAAAAACTTTTGGAAGAAAATGGTATTATCAATACCGAAATAAAACAACCCATGACCTTAGCGGATATTTACAATACAGAACAAAATGAATTTACAATTAATACGAATAAACGGGCAAGTATTGGATTTGCAAGTGGTGTGAATTAGATTTCATTAAACATTAAATACAACCAACCGATGACTTTTGCTGCAATCGATTTTGAAACTGCCACTTACGACAGAAATTCTGCCTGTTCTGTAGGAATTGTAAACATAGACAATGGTATTATCGTTGATGAATATTATACACTTATTCAGCCACCAGATAATTACTATTATTACAACAATACTAAAATACATGGTATCTCTGCTAAAGATACTAAGCATGCCGGTGTATTTTCTGTTTACTATAATGAAATATATCAGCGATTAACTGGTAAAAAAATAATAGCACATAATGAAAGTTTTGATCGAAGTGTCTTAAGAAATTGCATTAGCCATTATGGGTTATCACCCGAGAAATTACAGCTAAATGATAATTGGGAGTGCACCCTGCAATTGTATCGCAGATTAGGTTATTTCCCCAATAGACTTAGTGATTGTTGCAAACGACTGAAAATACCATTACAACATCACGATGCACTTTCCGATGCCAAAGCTTGCGCCTTGCTGTATTTGAATTATTTACAAAATTATTAATACAACTTTATTTAGTTTTATACTTCATCAGTGCATTTCTTAGCCACTCTTTATGCTTCGTCTGCAGCGCAGCGGGTTTAATTACTTTTACTTCAGCTCCGTAACTCATAATTTTCTGCATAAGCTCGTGATTAAGCAACAGAAAGTATTCAAATTGTACTTCTTTGTCGTTTGTGAGAATTTCTTTTTGAGACCAATGCAATGGCAATGTCCTGATATAATTAGCCTGAAAGAGTGTAAAGCTTAGTACAACAGTTTCTCTTTCTCCTCCATCATCTATAATTCCTATCATTCTGGAAAAAAAAGAAGAGAGGTCTATATTTTTATCCCGTTTAAATTTCTTATCAGATATTACCAGGTCAACAATTCTATCTACTCCAAATTTTGTTATTCTTGCATCTCCTTTTACCAAGCCAACTGCATACCATCTGCCTTGAAATTCTTTAAGACCGTATGGATAAAAATTATACTTATCCTGTTTCGTTTCATAAAATTTATGGTAAGTCAATTCAATAGATAATTGATGCTGAATTGCATCGAGTAAAACCGGTATCCATTCAACACCCTTCAGGTTGTGTTTTTCTTTTAGTATAATGTCATTAGATTCCTGGCTTATTTTAGAGAACTCCAGTAAGTTTGCCTGCAATGACATATTTTTTATAAACTGTATAATCGTGTCCGTGGAGGTATTCTTTTCTATATAATACCCGCGGTATTTTTTATCATATACCAAATCAATATTAAAGTCTGTTTTTAACTCTTCCATATCGCGTTGCAGCGTGCGCTCAGATGGGTTTATGTCAAATCTCCGGAGATAGTCATATATTCCAGCTAATGTTGGATATTTTGAATTCTCTACCTTGGTGAGAATTAACTCGTACCGTTTTAATTTCGATGTTACCGACATTTTTTATTTTAAAGATACTGATTTAGTGCGACATAAAATGACGTATTCATGATTTATATTTGAACAAGAATATAAGATAGTAATATGAGAAGAACAGCTAAAGAAATCCAAGGCAGGCCGTATGTATCTCCACGAACTTTCTTCGATGGGGATTCACATGAATTTACTAAGAAGCCTTTTAATTATAAAACTGAACGATTAACAGAATATGTAAAATCAGGATACAGTTTAAGAAGATGGATTATTGAATACAAAAATTATTATAATGATGGTAACCATGAACATATGAAGGGTTATCTGGAACGTGCACTGAATACTTATATTCATTATTTTAAGACCAGAGAAATTAAATTCTTTTACAACAAAAATCCTTATTCTAGTAATCTGGATGAACTAATAAAGCTGCTTGAGATCGAAATTAGAAATACTTTAACAAAACAACGTATGAAATTCAATGAAACTGAAATAAGAGCCTTAATAAACAGCTATCTATTTAATAAGTTTGATTATGAAATTTTGACCAAGGAATTAAATATTAATTTTAACGACAATATTACTGACAAATTAGAAGCAAGAGATAAAGCAGAGGGCTTGGAAGAACCCAACAGGTATCAACACTTAAAATCACTTTTACTCAATAATATCTTTTTTGCTATCCGAGAGAATAATTATAGTCAGTTATCCATTCAAATGGGTTGTTCTAAAAATCAACTACAATATTTAAATCTTTTTGCAGAGAAAACAAAAGATAAAACCAATTCTTACAAAAAGGAAGTTGCCATAGAAATTGCTCTACAGTTAATAAAAGTCATTTACTTTAATTAAAATATACTAAGTAAATAAAATTTAATTCGGAATCAGTAATCTTGCGGTATTCTAGACTCACCCAAAATCACTTTTCTACGACCTTTCTACGAAGCTAAACATTAAGATGGTCAAGGTTTTTAAAGGACGGACTCTGTGAAATTATAATTTCCGGTTTGGGTAATTCTTCCGGAAACTTTACTATAATCAATAAATCATAATAAATTATGTAAAAATTATTAGATTGAATTTCAGTTATTGCAGTTTTTTTTTACAATATTTTACTAATCTATCAAATCTTGTAAGTAGATATTCTCCGAAATCTCTACGAAATAGAACAAATGAGTAATTGAATTCATGAAATCATCAGAAGAAATTTGTTTCCTATTGAAAGTGAGAAATTAATTAATCTTTCGTTTTAAAACATTCTTATTTCTTACTTAATATTGATAAAAAGAGTATATTAGGGTTGATAAATAAATGCTACAGAAAACTGTTATATATTCAACTGTAGGTTGTATACTCGCTACTTTTGAGGGGGTAAAAATAATTATTTAGTTGCAAGATTATTTAAGAGTATGGCAAACTTTACAGCGTTAGAAAGAAAAGCATATAAATATGCACTTAGTTTGCAAATAAGAGGATATCATCCTGCTGCTGTTATTGTGGCGGGTGAATCTTATTTCAAGAAAGCTGGCCGTTCACGTCCACCTTCTCCTCATATTAATTCTGACAAACTAAGAATGGAGCTCTCTGAATTAGGAACTATGTATACAAGAGTTAATGGAAACATTTTAGGTTGTTGTGCTGAAGTAGATGCTGCGGATCAAGTTATGAGTAGACTTCGATACCTGAAACCTAATCAGGTTAAATTCTCAAATGCTTTACGGCCTCGAACAATGCAAATTGTCCCGACGTGTAAAAATTGTAAAACAACATTCTCAATATAATGGCTTACTCACCAATTGAACAACATTCTCGTGATTTAGATATATTTCTACGCGATAGCGATAAATTTATACATTTTGCATCAGCTGGAGGCATGTTGCCAGAGGGGGCGGTAAATTCAGATGTTTACAACAATTTGGTTATAGAGGAACTTTCCCAAGACAACTCTGATTCTGAAATCGAAATAAATCCAAATATATCTGAACTTCTTAGCTTAACTGATGATGACTTAACCGATTACTTAGCAAGCTTTGTAGAAATGGCAAAAAAAGGATTTTTTAGTTATGATAAAAGCAAGTTAGGAGATTTTGAAGATCAAACTTTTCATTTGGTTGCAAAACCAAAATCTCCAATAAAACCTAACGTCTTATACGAAAAATTTAAAAGTTTTGAAAAAATAATCAACACCCAAAAAGTATTTCCAACTGAATTTGAAGTTTTTGATATTTCAGAATATATCTAGTAAGCGTGCACTAACAGCGCTATGCACAACCGTTTTTCTACGACCTTTCTACGAAGCTAAACATTAAAATAGTCAAAATTTTTAAAGGACGGACGCTCTGAAATGATAATTTTCGGTCGGGGTTAGGCTACCAATTCCTTTACAAGAATTTACAGCTTCAGATAAATTACATAAAAATTTGTATCTAAATTTAGATAAATACATGTTTATTTATGCAATATTTTACTAAGAGATCAGATTTTGTAAAAACATATTCTCCGGAATCTCTACGACAATAGGAAAGTGAATAATCAATCGAGGGGAATTATATTCCAATAAAAAGTTACAATCCTTCTTCTAGGGTCAATCTTATTGTACGTTAGTTTTTTATTTGGCAATTCGTATCCATGGCCTTCTTTAAGTACATCTATTTTAATGTTGCTTAATGTCGGATTTTGAGATTTTTTCTTTTGTGCTATCATAAAGATAAACTCTCCAACTTCATTTGCTCTTAATTGAGAAAGATATAAATTTATTTTCTCCTGTAATGCTAAATCATTTGATGGTAATTCAATAGCATCTGCCTTAAAGTCTTGAATCAGTTTTTTGTATAATTCCGAGGATTTCGATATTGATTGTTCATCTGAAAATCCCTTAACAATAATTGTTGCCTTAATTTGCTTACCCGGATATTTTTCAGCATACTTTAATATTTTATCAACGATAGGCTCGAATGATTTCATCGTCTCTTCTTTCATGTTATCTGGCACTTTATAATTGCCTGGGGGGAAGAATGCTGAAGTTTCAAATTCATCAAACTGTTTCTGTTTTCTGATGTCATCTATTAGTGCAATATCTGTTATAGCTTCTTTGATGATTTCATTTTGTTTAATCAGCAATTCCTCAAAAACAGCAGCAGTAAGCACTTTCTTGATTTGCTTAGTACTTAAATCCTGATACTTTTTTATGTCATCTTTCAATGTACTTAATTCTTCTTTTTTAGTTTCTATAAATTTAGTGGTTTCTTCAAATGCCTTAGGGTCTATCTCATTTTTGGAATTTTTAAGATTCACATCATTTTGTAAAACATCAAAAGTATTTTGCATCTGAGTGATGATACTGTCCTGGCGGGCAAGTATCATTTTTTTATCATTCTTTTTTTTCTTTAATTTCCCTAAAAGTCCCTTTGCGTTAGTTTTTGGAGTGATAAACAAACACAAGAAAATAAATACTAAACTGTGGCCTTTCATATTGTTAATTTATGTTGATCAAATAGTTAATGTCCCGGGGTTGTTCCTGTGTGATAACCGTCTGGCGGTGATGTTTTTTTTGGTGATTTTATATTACTCCTATTCTTTTTCACTGCAGTCGGATTTGTTACTTTAATGACGGGTGGTTTTACCACAGCAGGTGAATTTATTACAGCGGGTGTTGGTTGTTTTTCTATACCGGGGTATATGTTATACAACAAAATTAATTCCTGATTATCAGAACTGGTATTGTTAATGATACCTGTTATGAGTTCTTTATAATTAATGAATGGTTTATAAATCCTGTTATTAAGTTTCACATATTTTTTTGAGGATGTATTAAATACTAAAATACTGTCTCCTGAATGTTTTGACATAAATTGGGATAGTTTTTCATCGTTCTCTTTTTCGGCATAAGCAGTAAATACGCTAAAATTTATAGTATTCAGGTTATCTGCCTTCAATGTCAAAATACCCAGTTCAGCGGAGTCATATCTTTCTATGGTTACAATTGGCTTTAATAGAGATATGCCTTTATCATCACTGTAAATTTTGTTCATTAAATATGCAAGCTCTTTGGGTAGCGTATTTCCTATTCTGTTATTATTTCCGGTTACTACACGGATATGAATTGTATATTCCTTTTTCTTGCTGCTGTCACAGGAATGTAACACTAATAAAAACATTAAACCTCTGAAAAAATATGAATATTTAGTGCTACATGAAGAAAAATATTTAGTACCCCAAAATTTCATAAATTAATTTAATTATAAATATACGTTTAAGTGTTCTGATTTTTTAAAGCACAGCTTACTTAAATTTTAGTTTTTGAATATAATCATAGAATTCCTTGTCCTTAATGTAAAATTTAAAATAATTATCTCCGGCAATTTTAGCAAAATAAGATTTATCTTTAAAAAGTCCTTGTTTCTCGGCTTTTTTCAGGTGAGTCATTAATTCTTTTTTGTTATTCTGTGCTGCAGCTAATCTGGCATAATAATATTCCACTACAGATAAATCAGATTTTGGTAATTTAGCGGCAACGCTTATATCCCTTCCGGCATTCTCAAATTGGCTTAATTGCAAATAACAATCTGCTCTTTCCAGATAATACTTAGCAACAAGACCAGCTATTTCTATCAATTTAGTATAATAAACGAGTGATGCTTTGCAATCGTTATTATCCTGTAACCCCTTGCTTAAGTAGTAAAGTACATTTATATCCTTACTGTTATAATAATGCGCTGTAATCAAGTCACTTTTAGAATTTTCATATTCCCCTAAATGATACCTTACAATTCCCCTGTTTTTATAAACTGAAATTAATGAAGAGTCGAGCGCTAAAGCTTTAGTGAAATTATATTCACTCTCTTTTAAATCCGTTATACTGGCTTTTGCAATATCCTGATTTTTGTAAATTACAATTGCCTTATTATTGTAGGCAGATGCATAATCCGGCTGTAACTGTATAGCCTTATTAAAATCTGCAGCAGCAAGATTATATTTGGAAAGCTGCAGATAACATACCCCCCTGAAATTAAATGCAGATGCATCCTCTGTTTCAATGGAAAGAATTTTGGAAAACACATCGATTCCTTTTTGGAAAGAATTCAGATTGTATTTGCAAAGTCCAATAAGTTTTAACGCACTCACGGATGTATCATTCATTTTAAGGCATATTTCCAGATGTATAACAGAAGAGTCAAACTGATTTTTATTAAAATATTCAGAGGCAAGCTGGTATTCCCTTTCAAATACCGGTGTATTAGTGAAAGCCCGTTTGCTTAGTACAAATAAAATAATGAAAAGAAAAAACCTCATATTTTAAAACTGATACTCTTTTAAAGATAACGAAAATGAAATAAATTATTCCATAAGAAGCTTCAGTGTAGCCTTATCTCTTCTTCCGTTATAATATTTATCAATTAGCTTTTTGAATAACTCCGAATATGGGCTTTCAATAGATTCAAATAGAGTTATACAGGATAAAAATTTACTGTCGTCCGGAGAACCGAATATAGAATATGCTGACCTGTTCTCCAAATTCAGTAATGTTTGACAAATAGCTGCCAGTCTTTTACCGAGCACTGGGTGTGCTAAATATAATTCTGCTTCTGTTGCATCTGCAATGGCAAAATAACGGGAAGTGCTGCTCTTTCCCAATCCAGCTATCTGTGGAAAAATATACCACATCCAGTGGTTTATTTTTTTACCCTGTTGTATTTCATGATATGCCCTCTCATACTCCGTTTCCTGAGCTTCTATAAATCGGTCCAGATTGTAGTTCGGGTTCATGGTTTATTGTAGATATTAAATTTGAACTTTAAATTTAATTAGTATGACAATTAATTATTCATTTTACTAGTAGCGAAACTATCCTTTGTGGATACCCCTTCCCTATGTAACTTTCTGATTTCCCAGGGTGCTATTGGCCTTGGATCTGACCATAATCCAACTTTATTATTTCTTGCTTCAGTTTCCAATTGTGCTAATATTTCATCAGAAGAATACTTCTTAAAATGCCAGGCTAAACCAGCTTTTATCATTTCTTGCCCCATTTCTTTACCATCTATATATGTGTCAGCCACTAATCTTCCATGAACATCAGTTTCTTTTATTTTAGCCATTACCTCTTTTTGAAAACATAAACTTCCTAAATAATTTTTGGAAATCCGGTAAAATGGCATTCCTTTTTCCGGGGCATCTATACCTTCCATCCGTATGCGTAGGGTTTGTTTGTCAGCCGTCAGCAGATCGTAGGTGTCACCATCCAGTATCTTAATTACTTTCCCGGTAATTTCATTTTTTTGTTCTTGTTGTTCTGTATTAGAGGTACAGGAAAAAGACAGCAAGGATAACAACAGTACAGCGTATTGGAAATATTTACTCCTCATTGTTTTTAAATTTATCCTCCAGTTTTTTATTAAAATCCTCATATTTCCCCAGCATTTTATTTTCTATGCACTGCACAATTTTTTCCTGAGTGGGGTTGTTCTCAATGATCTTTCTGGCCACCATCAGCTGTTTTACCTGGTCTTCTTGAATCTCCATTAATTCTTCGAAAGAAAATTTTGTTTGTAATTCATCTTCTATATTTTCCATCACGCAGGAACAGCACTTCTCAAGAGGAATATGAAATAAATCAACCAGGGCTAATACCAGTTCATCATTGGGGTCATTTGGAGTGTCTGTGTTGTCAGTGGCTAAAAGCTCACTTATATGGTCACACAAATTATTGGTAATCCGGGCAACTGCTTCTTTCTTCTTTGCTTCTTCGCTCACGCAGGAAGTAAAAAATATAATCAGGAATATAACTACTATAAATTGATTGTTCATCATTAAGTTATTTTCTCTTTCGTTTAGAATTATATCTTTTGGTATTGTTACAAATAATTAAGGCACCTATTACACCGGGAATCCAACCTAATAATGTTAGTATCAAAACTATTAAGAAAGAGTTCAGTCCTTTATCCGCAACCGCTAATGGCGGAAAAATTATACATAGTAGTATTCTCCAAATTGACATTATTTTTTAGCTTTAGATTTTTGAATTGATTGTTTTTTAGGCGTTAAATTATTAATGGAAGAAGGATTAGATGGTTTTTCTCTTTCCACTATCTGTTTAATAGGTTTTTCAATATCTTTTTTCTCAGGCTTCTTGTTTTCAGATTTTGTTTGATTTACTTGTATAGTATCTCTATTAGCAACAACATCTAGTATTCCTGGTGTTATAATCACGATGCTGCTGGTACCGATACGTTTCACCAGCTGTTCCAGATCTTCATTCTTTAAGCGGATACATCCTTCAGAGGCACGGGTATTTAATGAGTTGTTATCATGTGTACCGTGAATGCCTATTCCTTTCTGACCCGGTACTTCTAATCGTATAAAATACGGACCATAAGCACCTGCAATAGCGCCTAAGGAATCATCTTTAAAATCATGCTTCCAGTCACCGGCGTTTACCACTTCTGAAATATGAAAAATTCCTTCCGGTGTTTTCATGTCTCCTCGTTTGGACTTGTTACCATAATTTTTTCCGGTAGCAACAGCTGATTGCTGCAGCAGTTCCCCTTTGAAATTATATTGTGATAATTTCATGGTATTCTTATCGATAATAATAAAGGAGGAATTTTTTATTTTCCAGGATTGAATTTTATACGTAATCCCCAAAGCAAGCAATAAAACATACGGCAATGCAATGAGTGCATACTTATAATATTTATGACGGAATGTTATTGGCATTAATCTGCAAAAATTACGTTTAACGTACCATTAGGTCTTACTGAAACAGACTTTACAAGATTATGCCCGGTAGCATCTGCTTCACCTACATAAATTGGATCTTCCGTAATATCATCAAACGCGTACAGGACAAATGTCTTTATTGGAGTTTCAACATTGGTAACGATGAACCCAAAATCCTGAAATTTTGACGATAATTTAGATGCATTTATTTCTATAATACTATTATATTCTCCTTTTTTACGTTCATAACAAGATACCTGATATACTCCTGTAAAGTTTTTAGGTTTACCGTATACTTGCTGATAAGTAGGGTCGTCTATCTTACCAAAGAAGGTATAATCCGGAGACTGCCTTTTGTAATAATCTATCATTGCCTTGCGGGGTTTTACATTGATGATGGCATTTTTAGTCACATCATCCCCAAAGATACTTTCCAGCAAATGAAAGTCTTTTTCGTCGACCATCAATTTTGAAGAGACATATTCATCAGAGAACCATGAATTACTTTTATACCATATTGTACCGTCAGATCCGGTAGCGGTTTCTTTTGATTTAAAAAGGTCTCCATATTTTAATGCATCAATGGCATTTATGGTGCTGCTTTTATTAGGAGTGCTTCTAACATTTGCACTAGTAGAAATATTATAATATACTGTTCCACTATTGATGTATTGGTAGAAATAATAGATACCAACTCCTATTATTGTCAATAAAATTCCATATCCAAAGTATTTACCACAGCCTTTTGGTAGTAACGGTCCTTTTTCCTTGACTATCCAATTAGTTGAACATTGTTTTTCTTTGTCTGTTTTTCCCTGTAATTTATCATTTTCAGGAATTAAATTATTATTATTGAGGAAATCATTGATGTTTTTTTCAATTACATCCTGAGAGTGTTCTTTAGTATAATCAGCATAGATTTTAATTAAATCCGTTTTTAGTAATTTTTCTTTATTATTGGTTTTAAAAACCTGAGTCAGAGTATAAAAAAGAAGCGGGAGAGGAGGATCGGGTTCCGGATCTGGCTCCGGATCCTTTATTTCGGGATAGGTTGTATATAAAATATTGTTGTTGTCCAGTATTTCATTTAATTCTTGTTGTGTATAAACTAATACTTCCCGTTCATTGCTGCCAAGATTGGGACCTACAATACCTAAAGATTCTAACTGGTCTATTATTTCACCGTAACGCTTATAGGTAATAGCAAATTTACGTTGAATTTGAGAGACTGAACAACTTTGCTCGTCTACTATTATTTGAGCAGCTTCGGGGAGGTATTCGTCAAATGAATTAATTTCAGAAATAGTATAGGGAGCTTCAATTCTTTCATCGTTTAAAATAATATACTTTTCTATACTAACCCAATCACAAATTAACGTAATTTTATTTTCAGGTTTTTTGCCAGTTTCTTTATTGACGTAGTTATTTTTTTGGAGGAAATTTAAGATTAAATCTAATATCTCATTCTCAAAGTTTAAGGATTTTTCTGAAACAATATAATTCTTTGCGTCCTGTAAAATGTTTTTTATTTCGTGTTTTTCAATTTCTCCTTTTTTTAACCAGATATTTAAGTATTTATAATAAATCTGTCTCTTTAAGTTTAATAAATTATAATTTATTTTGTTTTGTGTAACATATTGAATTTTTTCTTTTAATTGATCATTAGTGAAACCTTTGTAATTGGAATTATCTGAACCTTTTAAATAAAAAATTATTCTATCAGCATCATTAAACTCAATATAGTAGTATTCATTAAAAATGATATTATATATTTCACTTTCAATTTCATTCATATCTTAAAAAGTAATTATTGAAATTTGATTGATATCTTATCTTTTATCTTCCATATCCCATCTAAAAATTCTAAAGTGCCATCTTTTAATACAGAAACTTTTTTGCCTATTTGAGGTGTCCCGGAGATATTACATATATCTTCTTTAAAATAGAATTCAGGATTCATACTTAAAACATAGTTTTGAACTCTCAGGTCATTACTTAATTTTAATATTGCAGAATCTTTGTTTATATGAAGTTCATAGATTCTTTCTCCGTCTTGTTCTGTAATCAAATCTAATGGATGAAAAATGCCTAACCCAGAAGGAACCTTGGCATATTTGACAGTTATTATAGGTTTGCTTATAATTTCTTCTTTATGAATTCCTGGAATATCTTTTTGAATTTGACTGCTTGCTGTTTCATCGGTAAATGGAATATCTTTTTCATTTTTAATATCTTCTGTATTACTTGATTCAGGTTTTGGAGGGGCTTGTTTAATCAATAATTCTAATGCTTCAATTCTTTTTGTTAGTTCATGAATTTCTTTTTTCAATTGATTATAACTCATTTTAATAAATTTGTTAAATTTTAAATAGATAATTACCGAAGTCAAAAATGCAAGGAAAGAAAATAAAAATGGTAAAATCAGTAATATTTTTTGAAATAAACTATTGACATTCTTTGTTACAGGCGGAGGCTGAGTAATTCCTGTGCTATCTTTTATTTGAACATCATGGGTATTGTGATTATTTGTAAATTCCGGAACATTGATATTTGGATTATTATTCGTTAATGAATTCAGATTTTCATTTAATATAGTCCAGTTTTTATCTCTTTTTCGATATTGCTTATCCCCTTTAGTAATTTCCTTTAATAAATTTCTACTCAAAGTGCTAAAGTCATCATTCTTGTAGGTTGAATATTCTGACCACAATTGTATTTTAGTTCCAAGTGCAGAATTCTCTTGATTTTTTGAATGTTTAATCAATGATGCTATCGAGTTGCAAGTATCACATGCTATTTTATTATTAACACTATCCTGTAAAACAAAATTTGCTATTTCTTTTACTATCAAAAAGGATTTATTTTCCTTCCCGATTGATGAAAAGATGATTAAGTGAAGTAAGAGTAATAATGATAATTTTTTAAACATTTGGTTTTGGTTGGTTTTTTTTGAAAATTTCAATACTAAGTTCAGAAAGTATATATTTAATTGGTTTTAGAAATAAACTATCAGTATCTTTAGTTATATACTTTTTTTCATCGTTCCACCAATTGATAACACATTTATTGATAAATTCTTCATCAATAATCTTGAAACAATCACTTGTATTTTTTAACCCTAATGCTGCTTCGACAGGTATAATTTCTTGTTCAAGAATTTTAAAATACTTTTTCAATTCATTCTTTAAAGTTAGTTGTGATTTAAATATATCTTTAAAGTCAACACCTTGAATTATGTGGCTTTTTTTGGGGTTAAAATTATGTGCAATTACTCCATTATTATCTCTAATTACTTCTAGTGGGTTTATGTTACCATCAACAAGAGGTTGATTATCATTTTGAATATCATCGTTTATGTATTCATGCATGTTATACAATGCACCTTTTGCTGTTAATTGCTTAGCTTTACTAAAATCATTAATTCTAGAATTTATAGTGCTAGCTTTATTGCTATTAAACTTCTTTATAATATAATCTGCAAACTGTGATAAAGATATTTTCAAGTCTTTTGTAAATATTATTTCTAGATACCTAGAACCGTTACCTGAAAAATAAAGTGGAAGCGGATAATTTACTTCATTTTTATTTTCATTAACAAGTACATTTATATAGTACAATATTGAACAATAATGTATAAGTAAAACCAATTTAAAATCTTTACAACTATCAAATACTTTATTCTTAAATTCTAAAATTGGATGTTTAAAAAGGAAAGAAATCAAATCTTCATCTCTAGTTCCTTTATTTAATAAAAATAAATATATTCCATAGATTTTACTAAAATCATCACTCTCATCTTCATTATATAATTTTCCATTTTCTATTTTCAAATTGTAGTATTTAATAAATCCATTTCTATCTTCTTTATTTGTACAACCCCACAAATTATTTCCTGCAAATCGTATTGAACTTATTATACCTCTTTCTAAATCTCCTTGAGAGGTTATAGTAATATCTGTACTACCACCGCCAATATCTATACAACACATAGCAGCATCACCTAAATCTTGCCCCTTATAATAATTTAAAGGAGCTATTGATTCAGTTATATTAAAAAGAAAATTATTATCATTAAATCCAGTCACTCTATTTGCCAACAAAATAAGATCTCTTAATGTTGAAAATATACTGTTAGATCCTTCGTTTATCATAGCTTGCGGGAAAGTAAATCCTATTTTAACACTTGTAGGGTTTACATTATTTGAAATACTATGATACTTTATCAACATTAAAATTTCTTCGTAAAATATTCTAATCCTATTTTTTGTTATATCATCTGTAGAATCTTTTTCGAGATGCCATTTCAAATCAGTTGAAGAAATAACATTTGGATTTTTATTTTCATTGTAAAAAGTAAAGTTCGAATTTGAGAATGGTTCTGAGTTATTTTTGGGAGCATAAAAATCAACCACCATTGTTCTTGTCGGGAATCCAAATTGTTTATTATTTCCAATTTCAAATGGTAAATATTCTAAATGTTGTATAGGCAGAGCCTTGTCTAACTCGCCTGGGTATTTATTATCTTTTTTTAAACTTCTAACTAAATTTGAATTATTATCATAATTTAATTCAAATACATAGTCTTTTTTAGGAGTTTTAACTTGATTATTTTCGACTTTCCCATATTCTATATGTGTATTTGTTGTTCCAAAATCAACAGCGTACCAATGTTTTTCTACCAAAGTTGAATTTATTTCTCTTAATTTAGGTATAATGATTCCTGAAGATGCATTATTAAGTTTTACTTCAATTGCATAAAAATCTAAATTTGTAATATAATATCCTGTGCTAATTTCAATTTTTACATCCTGACCATTTACTTGCTCTGTTTCATAATGGAATCTCTCTTTATAATTAATATCATCTATTTTTTTAAAATCATTATCCAGAAAATTAATTTCTTTCACTTGATGAGCAACATCACCTTTTGTTCTTCTAATTAACATTACGTTTCTGCGAATACCATCATTAATTGTAATAAAATTTGGATTCGTAACCCTAAAAAATGGAAAAAAAACTAAATCAAAAGGACTGTTTTGTTTAACTTCTTTAGTTTCAAGATTATATTCTTTACAAAATTCGATTGTTCTGCTGCCCTTTGGTTCTCTTGTATGATTTGATTTTATAGGGATAGAAACTGAAACTCTAATAGTCGTGCCTCGTTCTATTCTAATTTTCAGTCCGGTATTTTCATTATTCCTGAATGCTTTTTTTATCTCTTCTATCCCATATAATTTAAATAATAATGGCTTAAAGGGCAATAAGTAGCATAATTCACGATATGTATTTTTAAAATCAGTACGATTATCAATCACATTTACATTCTCTAACAAAGTTAAAAAATTATCATTGTCGATTGCAAAAGATACATCTATTATATTGTCTTGGAATATATCAGATTCTGTAATAAAAGGATAATGGTGAGTATCATTTAATCCTGGTCTTTTTCTATTAGTAAAATTCTCATCTAATAATCCATCTGTTAGAAAATTCGGATCCCAGGTATTTCTATAATTAGTATAAATACCAGTTAATCTGATATTTCTATTTTTATTTAAAACTAAAGCAGGGTTCGCACCAAATAGGTTCTGTATATTAGGATTATTATAATCTACATCAAGGATGAAATCACTTAATGTTGAGACATAGTTTTTAATTTTAGGGATTTTTATCGAGTTTCCTAAATTTGTATTTATACTAAATTCAGCAGTAGTATCTTTTTCATACTGAACAGTGGAAAGTTCTAAAAAACTATTAATTAAATTATCGCCTCCTGCTCTAATGCTAACTGATTTTTTTACATACTTAGCAAAATCAAATAATAGACTATTTTCATCTGAAGCATATTCATTTACAATATCATGTAAAAATTTTATAAATTTAGGCTCTCTGTTATGAAGTAAACAATATTCATTATCAAAAAATTTATCTTCTCCATTTAATCCGCAAGTCTCACCAAATACATTATGCATTTCTTTTCTCCAGTTTGGCGAAGTATAAAATAATGTAAATGGGGATGTTCCACCTATTAATGTGTCTTTATATTTTAACAACGTAATGTCTAAGCTACCATCAAAATGACTCTTAATAGTTTGATTAAATGCTTCAGCTAATGCGATTTGTTCTTCTTTTTCTCCAAAATAATCTTTGTATTTTTCACTATCAGCAATAAATGGGTTAACATGAAATTGTTTAATATTAGTCAAGCCATCTTTAAATAACAATTCAATAAAATCTAGACAATCAGATACTAAAGATGCATTTACAGATTCTTCAATCTTCTTTCCTCTAACATCATTTTTAATTGCAACATCATCCAACCCAGTAAAATCAATATTTTCAAGTTGTTTTGTGATAATTTTAAATGCATTCTTAAATGTTAAAATACGAGCAAGTGGTGTAGGTATGGAACTGCTCATCTTGTGAGCATTCAATAATAAAATATCATCTTCTATATCTTCAACATTATTTAGTCCTACTGGATTCCAACCTCTGGTATTGGCATCAATATTTTGTGGGGTATGTGTTAAAAAAATATAATTAGGCATTGGTTAATTTTTATTTAGTGATTTGTAATAATCATCAGCTATTTGTTCCATTACTTTAATAAATGTATAATTGACATTGTCATTTTTGTAAAATTCCCAATTGTCCGTTAAGGTTTTATACTGTGCTTCTAAATTATAATCAGAGCTTTTATTTTTGACAAATCCATTAAAATTGTTTGTTATCAGATTAAAGTCAAAAACATCAAGATATCTTTTGTTTTCTACACGTTTCTCTGTACTATTTTCAACCAACACTTCGTCCTTTCGTATTTCATCTAACCAGATACTATAATTGTATTTATAATAATCCCTCAATAAATCTATTATAACCTTGGAAGCGTTACTAACATGTTTTAAATTCATAAAATGTCGATCATATTCTATCTCAAGTATTTTTTTATATAAAAAATTAAACTTTATAAAATGACTTAATACTCTTTCTTTAAACAAATTATTTCCATCATCCTCAATAAATTTTTCGAAATAATCTAAATTTATCGCTTTATCTGTATTTCTTGATTCATTCATATCCATCCCAAATGCCAATTTATTATTTTTAAAATTCGCATCATCTTTATTCAAAAAATCAACAATTGCAGTAGCACCTATCAACTCAATTATGTTAGCCGGGTTCATTTGATCAATTATACTACCGTTTTCTTTATAACTACCACCTTCGCTGTATTTGTATTTTGCTTTAACATCTTTATCCCCTATAAAATAATGTGCGTCTAAATTTAAAATATCCATATCTTCATTATAAAAAGACAAAGCAGATTTTGCTTTTGATAAAAATAATTTAGAATTAATTGGTTTACTATCACTCCCTACTACATCATAATATGGAAATAAGGATAACGCACCTTTCTTAGCTTTATCTAATTCTAAATTTCCTGTGCCCTTACACATTTTTATTATAGCAGGAAAACCCGAAGCTCCATTTCCGCCAAAAATTGAACTAATAATAAATATTCTGTCTTTGGCTGTACATCTAGACTTGAAATCTGCAAATACCGGATTCTTATTTAAGAGATTAAAAACTACAGAACCAATATTTGGGTTGCCCTTGAATCCGACAGCCAAATCTAAATTCAATTCTGTTTCAGAAGATTCAGTGTTGGAATTGTCATAAAGACTTTCTATAAGTTTATTCTGTATTTCATCTTGTAGATTTAAAAATTGTTTAAAAGTAACCCCTTCTCTAGCAATATTTTTAAATTCCTGTAATTTTGGCGGTACTTGAATTTTATACTTAAAGAATTGAGCGTCTTTTTGAAGGTTTTGATCTTCATTATACAAACTTCTTTGGATTTGATTGTACGCAAGAACCAAATCAACTATATGGTTAGAATCCCCATTTTTCAAGTCTGTGTCTATGATAAAGGGTACTATTTCTGTACAATCACCAATATTAACACCAGATGATAGCAAATGTATAAATGATTTAACTACTCTTGCTCCGCTGCCACCAATACCAAATAAATATAATTTCATAGTCTAATTTTTAACAGTTATTATTTTTTATTTTTTTTTGACACTTTCTTTTTCATCCAAGGAAATAAATTAATGTCGCAGGGAATGCTTTTAGCTACAAATGGCGAAAAGGGTGTGTTTTTAATTAAATAAGAAACTGATACAAAAACGACAAGAGCTAGTATTCCATTCAAAGCTGCAAATTGTCCCATATATAAATAAAATGAAAGACCTGTTTGCGACAAAGCTTCAAACACTGCCAGTCCAATACCTATTATAGTTGCAACTGCGGCAAAAGCACGCCAAATATTTAATGTAACCCATATTTTTCTGATACTAGGTAATACTTTGTAAAAGAGTAAAGCCATGACAACAGAAATTATTACTGTTAAAAAACCTACTCTTTCAAAGATAGGTTTGAAATTCTGGTGGTTAACGGTATCATTACCCAAAAAGAATATTTTCTTGAAAAGAAAATCAAAAAATGAAAATAATAAAATCATGTTTAATTATTTATAGTTATCGGTATATTTATATCAATTATATTTTTACCTTTTTCTGGAAAAGCTTGTTTATATGCATCAATAAAACATCTAAGTCCAAATGTATGGTCTTCTATATTTTTTGCGTTTAAATCATCGTCAATTGACCATTTTTCTTCCCATTTTTTATATTTAAATGGAATTTTTATGGATAAAATATCTTTATCAGTATTGGATTCCAAAATTTCTACTTCAATAAAATAATTACATTTATTAAATATTAAATTATCTTGTTTAGTTAATTTTGGTTGGAAAGATTTTAAATCATCATACTTTACAAACTTTGCATTAAATTTAGTTCTGTTGACAGATTTTAAAATTAGTAATGAAGTATCTGAAAAATCAATTTCATTCTCATTTAAATTTTCAACACCTATATATACTTTTACTGGACCGTCATCTAAATCTTCAATATTATTAATTCCCTTCAAGTTTTCATCTGGTTCAAAATTGCCAGAAGAATTAAGTGAAAAAAGAATAGTAGCTTTCTTATTTATGTTGTCAAAATCACCAAAATGAAATTTTTCTAATATTTCTGTTTTTAAAACACTATTCTCTATTTTGTAATTGTATTCTTTTAATATTTTTTTATTCTTAGATAGCACTATAAAATAATAAGGCCTATTATTTAATAATGTGTTTTTATTGCCCCATCCTTTATTAGTATAATCATAATACTTACCTTTAAAATCTGATTTGAATGCATAAAAAGAAGTGCCAATCTCTTTATATTTTGGGAAAGCTGTTCTTATGTATGTAGTATAAAGACAATTTTGTGCATCAAGCTTATTTTTATCAGGATTTCCTTTTAAAGCATCAGGTTTATTAGACAAAATACAGTCTGTTACAAAAATCGAAATATCATTCGAATCAGTTTTATCGACTATTGATTTTAGCATAGTATATAAAGTTGAACTCTCTCCTTCTGCAAAAGGCACTATACTTCCTAATTGTTCCATAAAGGTTAAGCAATATTCTTGACCGTTACCTTTAGGTAAAATACCATTGTCATCTATAGTAAAAACATAAGGATTGCCTAAAGAATCATTACTAAGATTTAATAATTCAGAAAGATTTTTTCCATATAACGTACTTTTATAATATCCATTATTACTTGCAGAATTATCTAAAAATATATTTATTTTACCAAGTTTCTCTTCTTTTTCACATGGGCATCCATCTTCAGTTTTAGCATAAACTGTATCGCATTTATCATTTTCATCTAAAACATCATCACCATCTTTATCTCTTTTGCATGATGTAAATAAGACACAAAGTATTAAAACAATAAACAAAGACTGAAATGGTAAATTCCTTTTATACATAGATGAATACATTTAATTCAATTAAATCAAATTATTACTTTGAAAAATACCCGCAAATGAATATAGGAAATACGAATTTTTCATAAATTTTATTGATGTAACTTCAAATATAGTTATAAAATTGTATTTTGCAAACTATAATTGTATTTTTTTTTTTATTGTATATACAATTATCTGAAATTGTAAAATTCAGATAACGGCATTATTTTTGTCAATTATATTTTAAATTCTCATTTTTGAGCTGCTATGGATGAAAAACACTTAAAAAACATTATATATCTACTGGCTATCCTTTCCCTTCTGCTGGTCTTAGTCTATTTGGGTATTAAAGTCTCCGGAGAACTAAAGGGGCCGGATTCAAATAAACCGGATGTTTCATCAGTATCTGATAGGACACCGGAACAGTTAAAAGCAGATTTGATTGGCAATAAGTTATTTTACTGGGAGACCGCTATCCAGTCAAATCAAATCCCGGACTTCAGGGTTTTGGGGAAATCTGAAAAGGATGGTCAGCCGGTCTATAATGTTGTTTTGAAACTGGACGACGGGAATAAGAACAAACCCACCTATTTTCTGGATATGAAATATAGTAATGGCGGCTTATCCACAATTAATACTAAAAGTATAGTCTATAATAACCCGATTGTATTTAATAATAAAAATGAATACGAATTCAGGCCACTGAAAGATTGTAAAATCTTTATCAATACCTATGGGGAAACAATTCTGTTAAAAACCTGTCCTGACTGTTCCTGGGTATCTTATAAAGTTGAAAATGATGATACAAAGGAGTTGCCTCAAACAGATTACATTTCTATCAGCTCAAAGAATAATGCTGCAAAAAGTGTTGAATTTACGTATGTACCTCTTGCCGTTCAGGAAACTTTCGTGTCAAAATAAAAAATTATGCGTCACTCATTTTCAATATTTCCTACATCTCTCCTCCTTTTTATTTTTCCACTTCTGTTGTGGGCACAGCCTCCTATAGAGCCTGTAATTATTAAACCGGAGCCTATTATACATCCCTCCCCCCCGGGAAAAAAGAAAAAAGAGGAAAAAAAGAATTTAATAATTAAAGATAAACATAGTGAAATCTGGAAAATCAGTTTAGAAACCAGAAAATGTCTTAAAGGAGAATGTCTGCTCGTTAAAAAACAGGAAATGCGGGAATTTGAAGTATTTGAGGGAAATATTGAGAGCTTTATTTATACTAAAGGCAATACATATACTTTACAGGTGGGCATTTTAACCTTCATAAAAACTTCAGGATTGGAATTAACTAAATATAAACTCGAAGATGTGATTGCAACTTCAGATCCCAGATATAATAAACTGTGAAATATACATTAGAAAAATAAATCATCAGCTATGACTTTTTTTAAAACCATAATTAAGTGGAGTTTCTCAATAAAAAACATGATACCCTTCAACCGTATGTTCTCATTAATCATACTATTATCTATTTCATGGGTAGCCCTTGCTCAGCCGCCCATTGAAATTAGTGATGGAAAAATCAAAACACCACCACCTGTAATACCTAAAGATGAACCCAAAACTCCGCCAAGGTTTAAACCAACTCCTGATCCGTCACCGAAACCCACTCCGAAACCCGGGCAGATACTTCCGCAGGGAGTAAAAGAAATTACCATCTTTGCTTTTGATGATTATTCAAAAATTAAATTTCAATATACAGGGAGTAAAGAAATAGAAGACCTGGGGGATACTGCTATCGTTGGTATGCAATTACAACCAAACACTAAATATATATTACAGGTAAAAGTTGAAAAGTATATACATCCCATTTACAACATAGATGCAGAACGTTATGTACTTTATAAGCAAATCTTACCTGTTCCTGTTATACCAGATAACATACCTAATAACCCGATCTTTAATGGTAAAGAACTGTATGTCTATGAATTACCAAATGGTAAAGTAATTCAAACAAATAATACTATTTTATTTACTGGTCAATGGATAGAACCTAATGGCAGTATAAGTATAAAAAAATATGGTGAAAATGATTTTAAATATTTTTCCGGCTATATCTATGGTTTCACATTTCACGAAGGAGCAACTTATATTTTAGAAGTAAAAAAAGTGGGCAGTGATTTTATATTAATTAATGTACTAAGTGAGACACCAACAAACGTAAGCAAACCGGCAACAAAACAATATCCTGCTATTCCACCGCATATTATTAATAGAATATTAACAGAAGAAGCAGTAAAGGATAGTAAGATAACGGCAGAACCAGTTTATGAAGTAGAAGAAATAACAAATGCAAAAGCTACAAATTATTATCCTGTTTTTAATGCAACATCACTTGATAGTGCAATATGGCATTTAAGATATTTATATGAAGCAGACGGAATAACTCCACATAACTTTACTGAAGAAGATAATGATTTATATTTCTCTGTAACATTCGATAAGTTTTTTAATAAAGCAAAAGGTAATGCTCCTTGTTCTCCATTTGAAGCAAAATTATTAACCAATGAATCTGATAAATTTGATTGTTACAATTTAATTGCATCTGACCGAAGATGTGATGCTTCTACACTTCAACAAGTTTTTTTTAAGCAACTACAAACTGTAAATAAATATGATATTGTAGATAATAAATTACGTCTCTTAAAAGACTCAAAAGTTTTATTGTTATTCGAGGGATTTGCTATAAAATAAATTATTCAATTATATCTTAGTTGGAGACTGATTGTGACTCAAATAGAATTAGAGATCAGATACTTACAAATTTATTAAGAGTAGTTACGGCATATTTAAAAAGACATAAACGCAATCCAGAATTTAACCTCTCTACGAATCCTCTACGAAAAGAAATCTTAAAAATAACAAAGCCCTTGACGGACAAGGGCTTTGATGCAGTAATTTGTGGTCCCGCATGGGCTCGAACCATGGACCCCCTGATTATGAGTCAGGTGCTCTAACCAGCTGAGCTACAAGACCGATGAATCAACGATTCATACTCCGGCTAACCGGAAGGAGTGCAAAATTACAATTTTCCTTTTAATTCTACTAACAGAACACTGATTTTTATGGTTTTTAAATAGAAATCGAACTAAAAACCATAGATCGTCGCCAGCACCGTTTCACCAACCGCCTGCAAAGTAAGCTTGTCTATAACATTCATATTGTCTTCATGGGTATGCCAGTGCTTGGGAAATCCGCTGCGGGTAGTGTAGGTACGGCTGATGATATCTATCGTTGGGATATTCGCCATCTGGTTGATGTAATAATGGTCGTCTATGATCTGTGCCGTCAGTTCTTTCTGGAAGAAATTACCATATCCCAACTGCGCCGCTGTATTCCAAACCTTTTTCATAAATTCCGGCGCATACTGCATTGAGACACCCTCATAGGTAAAGGTCGCGCCCCTGGCGCCTACCATATCCAGCAAAATGCCATTCTCTGCGGTATAGCCCGGCACATGCGGGTTCTTACACCAGTATTGCGTGCCCAGACAATAAAAATCTCCCTCTTTCTGGTCCAGTTCATATTCCGGCTGGCCGTAATCCTCCACATCTAAAAACACGAGGTCCACGCCAAGTTCCGGATTCTTCTTCTGCAATTGTCGTGCAATTTCCAACAAAACGGCAGAACCGCTGGCACCGTCATCTGCTGCCAATATCGGATTGCCTACCGCACTGTCGTCCTGATCGGCAAAGGGACGGGCATCCCAGTGCGTGCAAATCATTAGCCTGCGTTTTAGTTCAGGATTGTAAGAAGCAATGACATTTATACATGGTACGCTTTTTCCATTATAGACCACCACATTTGTTTTCTGTACGACTACGCTCGCTCCATAAGCCTTTAACTTTTGTTCGAAATAATCGGCACATTTCTTTTGTGCGGCAGTACCCGGCACCCTTGGGCCGAAATCCACCTGCTGCTGCGTGAATGCATAGGCAGAATCGGAGGAGAATTCAGGTTTTGTTATGGATTTTTCAGCCGAAGTGCTTTCAGCGGATGAGTCTTCTTTCTTTGTCTTGCAGGAAGATGCCATAATGAAAGGCAAAAGGCAAAAGGCAAAAGCTATATAAAAATTATGGTTCTTGCTTCTTGGCTCTTGGCTCCCGGCTCTTGGCTCATTCAATTTAATTGATCTCATACGTAGTGCCCTCTTTGCTGTCTTTAATTTCAATGCCTGCATTTTTCAGGGCATCGCGGATCTTGTCGGATGTCGTCCAATCCTTGTTTTCACGGGATTGTTTACGTATATCAATCACCAGTTGCATCACCTTATCCAGCGCATCGTTATTGCCCGCTGCACCTTCATCACTCAGCCCCAGCACCTCAAAAAGATATCCGTTGTAGGTTTTTTGCAAAAGATTGAAGGTCGCCTTGGAAAGGTTGGAGATTTTCCTTCCATCGTTGTAATAGATATTGATTTGTGTAGCAAGTTCATGCAATACCGCCACCAGTTTTGGCGCATTGAAATCATCGTCCATCACTTCCTTACAGCCGTTGCATAAATCGGTAATCAGCTTGTCCTGCTGTTCATCCGTTTGTGTTGCATCAAATTTCAATTCTGTCAGGTATTTCGCGGCATTCATCAGCTTACGCAAGCCTTTCTCCGCATCCTGCAGGCCTTTGATGGTGATGTCCAGTTCCGACGAATAGTGCGATTGCATAAACAGGAAACGCACCGTCATCGCAGAATACGGCTTATCCAGCAGGGGATGGTCACCGGTGATAAATTGCATAGGAAGTATAGAATTTCCAAGCGATTTACTCATTTTCTGACCATTGAAGTTGAGCATGTTCGTGTGCATCCAGTAGCGCACCGGCTCGTTGCCGCAGGCGCCTACGTTCTGCGCAATCTCGCATTCGTGGTGCGGAAATTTCAAATCCATGCCGCCGGCGTGGATGTCGAATCGCTTGCCGAGGTATTTGGTACTCATCACCGAACACTCCAGATGCCAACCCGGAAAACCGCTGCCCCAGGGAGAGTTCCACTGCATGATATGTTCCGGTGAAGCTTTCTTCCACAAGGCGAAATCGATCGGGTTGCGTTTTTCTTCCTGTCCGTCCAGATCGCGGTAACCCGCAATCAACTCGTCTGTATTTCTGCCGGATAATTTGCCGTAGTTAAAGCCCTTGGCATTATAGGCGTTCACGTCAAAATATACGCTGCCGTTGGATTCGTAGGCCACGCCGTTGTCAATCAGCTGCTGCGCCATCTCGATCTGCTCCACGATATGGCCGGTAGCCGTAGGCTCGATGGTGGGAGGCAGGATGTTGAACAAGCGGCACACTTCGTGAAAGCCCACGGTATATTTTTGTACGATTTCCATCGGCTCCAGCTTCTCCAGTTTCGCCTGGTCTTCCATACGGTTCTTGCCTTCGCCCGCTTCATTGGTTAAATGCCCTGCATCCGTAATGTTGCGCACATAACGCACTTTATATCCCAAAAATTTCAGATAGCGATACACCAAATCAAACGAGATGAAAGTACGCGTATTTCCCAAATGAACATCTGAGTACACGGTAGGACCGCAGCAATACAAACCCACATAAGGCGGATTAATCGGCTCGAATTTCTCTTTCTGTCGGGAAAGTGTGTTATAAATGGTTAAATCAGACATAATGCAAAGGTAGAAATTAGTAGTGAGTAGTAAGTAGTGAGTAGTGAGATTTTTTTACCTCACCCTGTCGAACAAAGTTCGACTTCCCTCTCTCCCGACTTATTCGGGAGAGAGGGTGGTTCCGACGTAGTCGGAATCGGGTGAGGTATTATTTGTAAACGTAGAAAGAATCGGTGATTGGGAAAAATGTTTTTTGCCCCGTGCGTGGGTTGATAATTAAAATCTTTCCGTTCCAATAATACCAACCAGAATCTTTTGGAGAAAATGTAAAATTAGTGCTTGAATTATTTTTTACCAATGAATTCCTGTTTTTAGAAGGAGTTGAATAATATATACTATCAAATGGTTTTTTTTCAATTTCTTTATTTGTGTACATCAATCTTATATTGGATTGATATTTTCCTGAATTTAACAGAATGGATTTTGTTGCTGTAACATCTTGAAAGTATAAAACATCGCCAAATCCACATAATTGAACATCATTTTCGTCTTTATCAAAAACGATTGAATCAATAATATTCCTCTTAGCAGATTGATATAAACTATTTAAATGTTCAGGATTATATTTTTCCTTTATATCCTTATTCTCCTTCTCCAATTCAGCAATTCTTTTCAAATCGTTCTTATTGTGGCAAGAAGTCAGCAAGATGAAGCAGAAAAATGGAAGAAGGAATCTCATAATTGTAAAAACGTAAAAGTATACATTATCTTATTAGCCAATCAGCACATGAGCACATTATCTCACCCGTTTCGGATTATCTTTCGCAAAGGCTTCCCAGCCGGAATATTTCTTGCCGCCGGTAGGTACCCCGCGCATGGAGAAATGATGACACACCGCTACGGCCAGTCCGTCGGTAGCATCCAGCTGTTTCGGCAGCACATCGGTTTTTAAAATATGCCCCAACATGGCGGCCACCTGTTCCTTAGCGGCATTCCCATTGCCGGTCACGCTTTGTTTTACTTTCTTGGGAGAATACTCCTGAATCGGAATTTTTTGGGAAAGTGCGGCGGCTATCGCCATACCCTGCGCGCGTCCCAGCTTCAGCATCGACTGCACATTCTTTCCAAAGAAAGGTTCTTCTATGGCTAAAACATTGGGTTTGTAGGCAAGGATGATTTCCAGCAACCGGTCGTAGATACATTGCAACCTGTCATAGTGATTATCGAATTTCTCCGTACGGATACTGCCCACCGCAATGAGTTCCATCGTATTGCCATCCGAAAAGATAATGCCATAGCCGGTCACCTGCGTGCCCGGGTCAACACCCAAGATGATATGCTTCGGATTTGCTTTCTTCGTTGTTGCCACGTCGTAAAAATAGTGCTTAGGATTGTAATTATTTATGTAAAAAAAGAAACTATCTTTGAAATCCACAGCAAATGAAACGACTTTTCCAAAATAAACTCCTGAATGCGTTCATCAAAATTTTGATATTCGGTGGATTGTTGTTCGTGCTGTACCGGCAATTGTTCTCCAACGAGAAGATAGACATCGCCTATGCCCATTTCCTGCTCAATTTCAACGGCAATTACTTCCTTCTGAGTATGGTGGTTCTGTTAATGGTAATGAACTGGACAATTGAAAGTGTAAAGTGGAAACTGCTCATCGACAAGCTGCATCCGATTTCATGGCTGGATGCTATCGAAGGCATTTTGTTCGGTGTAACCTTTTCACTGTTTACGCCCAGCAGAATCGGTGAATTCGGCGGACGCGTTTTTGCCTTAAACACCGACCGGAAAGAAGCCATCGTTTCCACCATTTTGGGAAGCATCGCACAAATTGTGGTCAATCTCTCCTTTGGCGCACTCGGCTTGCTGGTCTATTCCTTTTTATATGAAAAAATGGATACCTATTTTCTGTTTGCCTTCATCTTCATCTATGTGCTGATGGTGGCGGCCATTCATTTCTGTTTTTACAACCTGGATGTGGTCAGCACCAAATTTTCCAATTTCAGCATGTTCAAGAAAGTCTATAAATACATCCATATCATCGACCTATATAGCAACAAAGACTTTCTGAAACTGGAAATCCTGTCGGCTGTGCGATATGTCATTTATTGCCTTCAATTCGTGTTGCTCCTCAAATTCTTTGGATTCCAGTTCACATTCTTCACCGCCATGGTGCTGGTGGCGGCCATATTCTTTGTGCAGACCATCAATCCTATCAATATTGCGCTGATAGACTTTGGGTTTCGTGGCAATGTGGCGGCCTATTTTCTGGCCGGATTCGCCGCAAGCCCGATTGCCGTCATAGCCACCACCATCACCTTATGGTTCATCAACCTGATTATCCCAGCCCTCATCGGAGGGATTTCCGCCCTCAGATTTAGCTTTTTTAGGGAGGAATAATTTTATTTAATTGATTATCTTTACAAGTTCATTAAAACAACACACATGGATTTAGATATAATTATCATTATTGTTGGCTCATTTTTTAGTGGGTTAATGATTCTCTTTACTTATTTGACAAATAAGCACATCCAACCTAAGCAACTGTTTTTACTGTTTTTTACAGAAATGTGGGAGAGATTTTCCTTCTATGGTATGCGAGCGCTACTTATTTTATACATGACTAATGTGCTTCTATATAAGGATAAAGATGCAAATCTTATGTATGGAGCATATAATGCCATGGTGTATATGACTCCTCTATTTGGAGGTATAATTGCAGATAGAATTTTAGGATTCAGGAAATCTATAATATTTGGAGGCATTATGATGGCGATAGGCCATCTGGTATTAGCTGTTCCATTAGAACAATCATTTTTCTTGGGAATGGGATTTTTGATTGTAGGTTGTGGATTCTTTAAACCAAATATTTCTAGCTTCTTAGGGCGATATTATACAGAAAATGACTCCAGAAGAGATGGAGGATATGCCATCTTCTACATGGGAGTAAACGTTGGGGCATTCCTAGGCAGTGCACTTTGTGGATATTTAGGCCAAAAGGTTAGTTGGCATTTAGGTTTCGGAATTGCAGGAGTATTTATGATTCTAGGTTTAATTACATTTCTATTTAACAAGAAGACATTGGAGGGCAAAGGAGAAAGCCCGGATTCTGAATTATTAGATACTAAAGTTTTTGCTGGGCTAAATTGGGAAAGAATAATTTATATAGGAGGATTTATTTCTGTATTCATTGCTGTAATAATGATTCAATTCCATGATATTACACATAATATATTTATCTTAATAGGCATCGCAATCGTTGCATATATTTTGTACATCGCATCTAAAGAGGCTGTAAACCAACGAGAAATGCTTTGGGCAGCATTATCTATGATAATTTTTTCAATTTTATTTTGGGGTTTTTATGAACAAGCAGGTGGTTCATTAAATTTAATGGCCGAGCGTAATGTAAATTTTAAAGTATCCGAAACAAATAAAGAAACTTTTTTACTAGCAAACATAAAATCCAACGATACTTTTATTGTTGTAAAAGACCCAAATATATTCAAGGTAAACAATACTCTGAAAATCTATAATGATGACAATAAGCTAGAATTAAACCTTACAGTTGACTCTTTCATGTCAGATAATAAAATCAGACTGAAAGAACATATCAAATCAGATTGGGCACAAAACTCAAAAGTGGAAAAGGTAACTACACTATCTTCAGCAATGGTTAACAATTCGATTAATCCATTTTATATAATCTTCCTTACTCCATTATTTGCAATTATGTGGAATTGGTTAGATAGAAAAAGACTTAAACCTAACGACCCTGTGAAATTTGGTTTATCCTTTCTATTGCTGGGATTAGGTTATTATATTTTTGTTCTTGGTGGCAAACGTGGTGCCGAAACTGGTTATATGCCATTATCATACTTCTTTTTCGGATATTTCTTTTATACATGTGGAGAGCTATTTATCTCACCTATCGGGCTTTCAATGATTTCAAAACTATCCCCAACCAAGATTGTTGGATTTATGATGGGCACATGGTTTTTAGCCTCAGGCCTAGGACATGCATTGGCTGGGTGGATTGGTTCAAAAATGGCTATTCCTGAAACTCATCCTGATGGCTCCATATTCTCATCTGTTGAATCATTGCCAATCTATATGAACGGCTGTAGTAATATCGCATTAATATCATGCATAGGAGGCATTATCATTATTGCTTCTTCTTTTATCATTAAGAAATGGATGCACGGAGTAAAGTAAATAATTGAACTAAAACAGACAGCATTTCGTTTATATCAATATGCAGATAAGAGGCAAAATATTCACGATCATCGGTATTGTGTTGCTCTTCGGATTTCTAATCAAAGATTCCCTGAAAGCTCCTTACGATCCCACTCAGGTGGTATTGATTGGGAATGACACCTTGGGTAGAGACTGGGGCGCCTTGGCTGAGCAACTGGCAAGAGAACAGATGCTGCAGCAGGCAAGCAGCAATATTCAGGAAAGTTACGGCACCGGTACCTCCACCATGTATTATGGCGTGGATTCCAATGGTGTCTATTCTGCCAACAGCATGCAGCAAGACCCTTTTACCAGACAAAAACTGAATCAGGATGATTACTCCAGCATTGAATCTCCGGACGGAAGGGAAATCATTACCGGATATAACCGTCCTGAAGACCAACAAGAAGAGGAAGATCAGACAAGCAACAGAAGATTCAGGACCAGACATCAACGTGAGATTGGCGAACCGGAAATGAAATACAGAGACTAATACTCCGACTCCTACAATCTCATTTTCTTACCATAATGATAGCTGCATCTGACTTTCTGAAAAAACAACTCAGTTTTCCCAGAGTTCGAGAGACTCAGCTCCTTCACGAAGATTCGCTTCGTGCTTTACTGTATGAATCAGGTCTAAGCTACCCTACGGAAAAACTTTATCTGCGGGCATTCAAACTGGAACAAATGCTGGAAGTGTGGGGTGCTGACGATGACTCTTTTCATCTGATTAAAACCCATGCGTTTACTTCAAGCTCCGGAAATCCGGGACCGAAACAACGTGAAGGTGACCGACAGATTCCCGAAGGATTCTATCACATCACCCATTTCAATCCGGAAAGCAGGTATCATTTATCCTTAAGACTCAATTATCCGAACAGGGCCGATGCTGCTCGTAACAAAAAAGAAACCCATTCCGGCGGCGACATCTATATCCATGGCGGCGTAGAAACAGTCGGTTGCATCCCGATAGGCGATGATAACATCGCTGAATTATATTGGCTTTGCGTGCAATCCTACACTATAAATCCATGCATTCCTGTACATATTTTTCCATGTGTAATGGAGGCGAAAACACTTTCCGGAATGTATCGGCAGCATCCGGAATATATTGATTTCTGGAATTCCATGGAACCTATGTATCACTATTTCCAGAAACATAAGACACTTACAGACCTCATGGGCTGCGATGAATTCGGGAATTACACACCGGGCTTTTCCTGAATTGTCACTGATTCTATTAATCTAACAATAAATCTCAAATCTTAAATCTTAAATCTCAAATCTATATTTATCTTAGCATTTCAACTTTAAAAATGGAATAATGGAATTAGTAAACGGACAGTATGAAATTGGAGGAGTGTCGGTTTTAGCACTTTGCAAAGAATTTGGCACCCCTTTATATGTGTACGATGCAGCCATCATCGAACGTCAGTACAACAAACTGATGAATGCATTTCCAAATAAGAACATGAAAATCAGCTATGCATGCAAGGCATTAACCAATATCAGTATCTTAAAATTCATCAAGAATCTGGGAGCCAAACTGGATACCGTTTCCATTCAGGAAGTGCAGTTGGGTCTGAAAGCAGGTTTTGAACCTCAGAATATCATGTACACCCCCAACTGCGTCAACATTGATGAAATCAACAAGGCCGTGGGCTTTGGCGTACAGATCAATATCGACAACATTTCCATTTTAGAGCAGTTCGGACATCTGTACGGAAACACCTACCCTGTATGTGTGCGCATCAACCCACACATCATGGCGGGCGGCAATAAGAAAATCTCTACCGGACATATCGATTCCAAATTCGGCATCTCCATCTATCAGCTGCGCCATCTGGAGCGCGTGATCTCCACCAATAACATCAAAGTGAACGGCCTGCACATGCATACCGGTTCCGATATTCTCGACGTGGACGTGTTTCTGCGCGGTGCGGAAATCCTGTTTGAAGCTGCCCGCAGTTTCAAGGAGTTGGAGTTCATGGATTTCGGCAGTGGCTTCAAGGTGAAATACAGTCCGGATGACAACACCACCGACATTGAAGAACTGGGAGAGAAACTGGGTGCCCGTTTTGATGAATTCTGCAAAGAATACGGCCGCGACCTGACCATCATGTTTGAGCCGGGTAAATACCTGGTGAGCGAATGCGGATTCCTGTTTGTAAGAACCAATGTCATCAAACAGACGACCTCCACCGTTTTTGCCGGCGTGGATTCAGGACAAAACCACCTCATCCGACCGATGATGTACGATGCCTATCACCACATCACCAATGTGTCCAATCCGGACGGCATCCAGCGCATCTACACGGTAGTGGGATACATCTGCGAAACCGACACATTCGGCTGGGACAGAAAACTGAACGAAGTGCGCGAAGGCGATATCCTGGTACTGCACAATGCCGGCGCTTATGGCTATTCCATGTCTTCCAACTACAATTCAAGATACAGACCTGCTGAAGTACTCATTCACAACGGCAAGGCCAAACTGATTCGCCGCAGAGAAAACCTGGACGATTTGCTGGCCACCCAGGTGGAAGTCGATTTATAAAAGTAGCTTTTCTCAAGTAACTATATTACGGGCGCCATCACTTCAGTGATGGCGCCCGTCTTTTTACTTAATTAACCATTTCTTATACTCTATAAAACCGATATACTACAAGAATTTCAGCGAAATTTATTGTATCTTTGTTGTCCATGCCGGACAAAGCCACCAATATCCATCCAACTTTTCATCATTTGTTGCAACGCAATGATAAAGAGCAACTATTGCAGCAGAAAGCACTTTGCATCTGGATGACCGGCTTATCCGGTTCAGGAAAATCTACCATTGCCCAGGGCTTGGAAAAAAAACTGCACGAAAAGGGCATTTTAACCAAAATTCTGGATGGAGATAATGTGCGCACCGGCATCAACAACAACCTTGGATTTTCAGAAGCCGACCGCACGGAAAACATCCGTCGTATTGCAGAAGTTAACAAGCTCTTCTTGGATGCGGGTATTGTGACGATAAACTCCTTTGTAAGTCCGACAAAAGATATCCGCGATTTAGCAAAAAACATTATTGGCGAACAAGATTTCTATGAAGTGTATATCAATGCCTCTTTTGATGAATGCGCCAAACGCGATGTGAAAGGTTTATATGAAAAAGCATTGAAAGGGGAAATCAAAAATTTTACCGGATTAGACGCACCTTTTGAAACACCAGCTGATGCTGCTTTGGAAATTAAAACCGCAGAGCAAAGCATTGAAGAAAGCATTGGAACGATTTATGCATTTTTCATTTCCAAGATAAAAAATCTCAATTCTTAAACCTCAATTCTTAAACTATAATGATTGATTATCACTTAAACCACCTCAAGGAACTCGAATCAGAGTCGATATATGTGCTGCGTGAAGTGGCTGCTCAATTTGAGAATCCGTGCCTGTTGTTTTCCGGCGGAAAGGATTCCATTGTGGTCTTGCATCTTGCCTTAAAAGCATTCTATCCGGCAAGTGTGCCTTTTACCTTATTGCATGTAGATACCGGGCACAACTTTCAGGAAGCATTAGACTACAGAGACAATCTGGTAAAAAAACATGGCTTGCGATTATTGGTAGCCTCTGTTCAAGAAGCTATTGATAAAGGTTTGGTACGCGAAGAAAAAGGCTATTCTGCTTCACGAAATGCTCTTCAAACCATTCCTTTATTGGAAGCCATTGAGAAAAATAAATTTGACTGCGCCATGGGTGGCGCGCGTCGTGACGAAGAAAAGGCACGCGCCAAAGAACGCTTCTTTTCTCACCGGGATGAGTTCGGACAGTGGGACCCTAAAAACCAGCGCCCTGAATTATGGAATATCTTTAACGGCAGAAAACATGTAGGCGAACATTTTCGCGTGTTTCCGATTTCCAACTGGACGGAAATGGATGTGTGGCAATATATCTATCAGGAGCAAATTGAAATGCCGAGTTTATATTTTTCTCATAAAAGAAAAGTATTTGAACGAGACGGTGTATGGTATGCCGCATCTGAATTCATCCAAAATAAGCCTGACGAAGTGATTGAAGAACGTGTTGTTCGTTTCAGAACGGTAGGTGATATTACTTGTACAGGTGCAGTGTTTTCAGAAGCTTCTACTTTGGAAGATATCATACAGGAAGTAGCAGCGTCGCGCACCACAGAACGCGGCACGCGCGCTGATGATAAGCGCAGTGAAGCCGCGATGGAAGACAGAAAGAAGGCCGGATATTTTTAATGAAATAACATATTAATTAGCTAATTAGCTAATTGTCAAATTTGCAAATTTATACAATGACAACAACAACTCAAGAAATAGAAAATTTTGACTCGAAGGCATATTTAGATATGGAATTGCTACGTTTCTCCACCGCAGGGAGTGTGGATGACGGAAAGTCAACGTTAATAGGAAGATTATTATACGACAGTAAATCCATTTTCCAGGACCAGATGGATGCGATTGAAGCTGCTTCTGCAAAACGTGGCGAAGAATATGTAAACCTTGCACTATTAACCGATGGCTTGCGTGCAGAACGTGAACAAGGCATTACGATTGATGTGGCGTACCGTTACTTCTCTACACCAAAAAGAAAATTCATAATCGCCGATACGCCGGGACATATACAGTACACCCGCAACATGGTGACCGGTGCGTCAACAGCCAACTTGGCTATCATTTTGGTGGATGCACGCAAAGGAATTATTGAGCAAACCTATCGCCATTCATATATCGCGTCCTTGTTGCAGATTCCGCACATCATCGTTTGCATCAATAAAATGGACTTAGTAGATTGGGACGAAAAGACCTTTAATAAGATTGTAAACGATTACAAGGCATTTGCTTCTAAGTTGGATATTAAGGACGTTCATTTCTTACCTATCTCAGCACTGGCGGGCGACAATGTGGTGAATCGCTCCGAAAATATGCCATGGTATCAGGGTCCCACCTTAATGTATCTGTTGGAAACCATACATATTGGTTCCGATTTGAATCATATTGATGCCCGTTTCCCGGTGCAGTATGTGATTCGTCCGATGAAGAATGAGTACCACGACTTCCGCGGCTATGCAGGAAGAATTGCCGGCGGCGTGTTCCGTGTGGGCGATAAGGTGAAAGCTTTGCCGAGTGGTTTCACATCTAAAATAAAATCCATTGTGACGATGGACGGCGATTTGCAGGAAGCTTTTGCGCCACAAAGTGTCACCATCACTTTAGAAGATGAGATTGATATCTCTCGCGGTGACATGATTGTACGCGAAAACAATTTGCCGCAGGTAGAACAGGAATTTGACGTAATGTTGTGCTGGATGAATGAAAAGAAAATGGTACCACGGGGTAAATATATTTTGCGTCACACTTCCAGAGAATGCAAATGCATCGTAAAAGAAACCAAGTACAAACTCAATATCAACACACTGCAACGCCTGGAAGACGACCTGGAAATCGGATTGAACGATATCGGCCGGGTGACCATTCGCACCACCGTTCCATTATTCTTCGACAGCTACCGCAAGAACAGAAATACGGGAAGTATTATTTTAGTGGATGAAGCGACCAATGAAACCGTAGCTGCTGGGATGATCGTGTAATGGAAAGATTTCTTTACAACACAATTAGATTACTAATTACAATCTGCTTTTTAGCAGGAATCACTTTATTGTTTATTAAAGAGCCTTTTAAAAAATACTTAGCAATCAGTGTTTTGTTGTGCTTTTCAATAAGCGTTTTCTGTTTAGGATTGTGGGCAATATTTGGCACAATATGTAGATGGAAAACGTTCACTGAATCCTATAAAAGAATTGATTTTGAGAATTATTTTGGTAGCATCGGAAGACTAATTTATATTATTATTGGAATGGGTGCAATCGGTGCATCATTCTTTTTCATGTATTTATTTTTAAATTCAATTCTAAAAAGGTAATTTAAAACGGTCTTGAATCAATTTTGCATAAGTAATAAATACTATACTTTCCAAGAAACGCTAGTAAATGAGTATAAAAAACATTCCACGATTTACCAACTGCGCAAAACAATAGCTATATTTGCAAATGATGGAAACATCGAAGAAAACTTTCCCTACAATCGGTATCATTGGCGGTGGACAATTAGGCAAAATGTTCATCCAAAAGGCATCGCAATGGTCGGTGCAGATAAACATCCTCGACAAGGATGCAACTTGTCCTGCCAGTGTATTAGCCGACCATCATATTCTCGGCAGCATTACCGACGGCAACGAGATTCAAAAACTAGCTGACATTTCCGATGTGCTTACCTGGGAAATCGAACACATTGATGTAGATAAATTAATGGAGTTACAGCAAGAGGGAAAAACCATCATTCCCAATCCTGAGATTCTGAAAATCATTCAGGATAAGGGAAAACAGAAATTATTTTATCAGGACAACAATATACCGACGGCACCGTTTTTTATTGCTCAAAATAAGACGGAAGCGAAAGAAAAGCTGGCACAAACTACTTTTAAAAAGGTTGCCGTAAAAGCCTGCACCGGTGGATATGACGGCAAGGGCGTATTTATTGCTGACAGAAATTCTATCCTGGAAAATCCTGAAATCATTCCATTTGACACGGCATTGATGGTGGAAGAATTTGTGCCGTGTAAGACGGAAATTGCGGTGCTGGTGGCGCGTAATCGTAAAGGCGAACTGGCCGTATATCCGGCGATAGAAATGGAATTTGATCCGCAAAGCAATCTGGTTTCTTTTTTAATTTCACCGGCAAATATTCCTTTACATCTGGAGCAGCGAGCGGAGCAAATAGCCTTGCAGTGTGCGGAAGCCTTTGGCAGTTCGGGTTTGTTTGCGGTAGAATTATTTTTATCAGAAGACGATGAATTGCTGGTGAATGAAATTGCACCCCGTCCGCATAATTCAGCGCACCATACCATCGAAGGATTTTATACCTCCCAATACGAACAATTGCTGCGTGTATTGTTAGATATGCCTTTGGGCTCAACGCATCTGAAGATGCCGTGTGCGATGATTAACCTCGTAGGTCCGGAAACCGGAAGCGGAAAATACCGACTGAAATATTTCAATGAGTTAAGTTCTCTGCCCGGCGTGTATGTGCATCTGTACGGAAAACAGGAAAGTAAACCGAACCGCAAGCTCGGACATATCACCATCGTTCAGCCATCGCGGGAAAAAGTGTTGGAAATCACTCAAAAAGTCCGAACTTTAACAGAAATAGAAATTATAGCATAAAATAAGAAAAGAGATCTGAAATGGAACGTCTCATCTCTCAAATCTTATCTCTCAAATTCTAAGCAATGAAAAAAGTAGCCATCATCATGGGTTCCGACAGCGACTCGCCTGTCATGCAGGAAGCCGCCAAAGTACTGACCGAATTCGGCATTGATTTTGAATACACCATCATATCTGCGCACCGCACGCCGGAGCGCATGTACGACTTCGCACGTACCGCGCACGAGCAGGGAGTTGAGGTGATTATTGCAGGAGCCGGTGGTGCAGCGCACTTGCCGGGCATGGTGGCCGCCATTTCACCACTGCCGGTGATTGGTGTGCCGGTGCAAAGCAAAAGTTTGAACGGTTTAGATTCGTTGTTGTCTATCGTGCAGATGCCGGGTGGCGTGCCGGTGGCAACCGTCGCCATCAATGGTGCAAAGAATGCAGGAATACTAGCTGCGCAAATACTGGCCATACATGACAACTCTTTACTTCAAAAAGTGATTGATTATAAAAAGAATTTAGAGAATGAAGTGATGGAAAAGACGAAAACATTTAAACCTTAGTCTATTTCAGCATTTCCAGAAACCATTCTTTATCCGGCAAATCCGATGCCTCCTGAATTTCGTTTTTAAGCCTAAGTTTCTTTGCCTTTGACACATCTATATGGGCATAAAGTTTCTCACTGAACCTTATGATATTTTTATATCGTTCCTTGTGATAACCAATTTTCTTTTGCCTGAACAGGTACACCTTAAATGTATTCAACAGTCCCACTAAAGCTTCATATTCTTTTGTCTCGAAATAAATTTTCACCAGCATGAATTTAGCCGCCAGATTCCACAAGGTATCGCTGTATTCGATGCTCAATAAAATTGGCATAGTCTTCCTGTAATTTTTTTGGGTAAAATACAAACGTGCTTTATTGAATGAAATCGTATTCTCTCTCATTGATTCATTCAAATATTCACCGTACGCCTCAATAAAATTTTCCACACCCTTAAAATCCATCAGCTTTAAACCGATAAAAACAACATTAGTGAAGGTAAAACGACTGAGTTCGTTATTATCTAAAAGGTATTTCTTATCTAAAGAATGCAGGTATAATCTGTAGGCGGTTTCTGCATACAACAATTCACTGGAATTTAATCTCTTGATACAATGATTGATGCACAACAGAAAAATATCCTTGAGTTCGTGTTCCGTAAAACAAGATTCGTGTTTATAGACCGCATCCACGCATCTTTTAAAATAACTATTATCGTTCGTGTTGGTTAATGTCTTATAGGCATAATAATAGACTTCTATCGCAGGGGTGACAGACAACTTATCGCTCTCTATCTGCTCGAGAATAAAAGGCAATAGGACAAAAGAATATTGCACATTACTGATATTCTGATGCGTGATGGAGATGCATGCATACTTGAGTATCTCAGCCGCCGCATAATGATGGATGGCGTCAGAAATGGCTTGTATGTTAAACGATTGGTCTCTTGAATGCTGACTCAGCAACTTAAACTGCTCAATCTCCAATTGTATCACCTCCTGATAATACAAGGCATCCTGTTTGGCCTGAAGTTTTTGTTTTTCCTTAATCTTTTGCAGTGCCAGGTGCGCCTGATCTAACAACTGATGTTGCTGTAAACTTTTGGCCAACGCGATTTGTTGCTCATTTCTGTTCCTGACAAAATAAGCATAGGCCAAAAAATCCTCCAGTGTCTGCGTACATAGCGACATCACATGCCGCAATCGCAAATCGTCATATTGCTTAGTTTGGGGATATAAATAGAAAAAAGCACGACTTTTCTGTAATGTAGTGGTAGAAATGCTTCTTCTTGAAGCTAAAAACGCTATTAATTTTCGGACATCTTCATGCACATTTGCAATGGGTGACACTATCCATTTATTCAACTGCCTTAATTCTTCTGAATTGAGTGAAATATAGATTCTGACCAACTTACTGTCCAGCATGATATTTTATCATTTCTAAATTAAAAGTAACATAAAATATCGGACAAACTGTATTAATTGTAATTTTTATTTGCAGGA
>JAXLTZ010000014.1:0-75612 GCA_046329785.1 Chitinophagales bacterium | reverse complement strand
TTAATATTCAGAATGGCAATGCCGGCGGACATATTGCACATCTCGGTGGCGCTTTATTTGGGTTTATTTTTATTAAACAACTGCAAAATGGTACTGATTTTTCTAAACCATTCTACGCCGTTACTGATTTCTTTTCAGGCTTATTTAAAAAGAAAAGTAAACTAAAAGTTGAATACAAAAAAGAATACGCATATACTTCTTCCGGCAAGCAAACTAAAAGCAATACTACGCAACAAAAAGAAACGATTTCAAAACAAGAAAAATTAGATGCTATCTTAGATAAAATAAACCGTTCGAGCTATGACAGCTTATCCAAAGAAGAAAAAGATTTTTTATTTAAAATCAGTCAGGAAGATTAATACTGAGTGTTACAGATTTTTATTATTATTTGATTATTTTGGAGAATGAAATATTTGAAATGGCTTTTATCTTTTACTTCAAGAACTATCAACATTATTTTTGTTGTATTGTTATTGGTAAGCCTTTCTGCTTCATACATCAGCCCTGAAAAAATCTGGTTTCTACCATTTGCAGGCATGTTGCTTCCATTTTTTATTTTAGTGAATTTAGGATTTGTTTTAAGTTGGATATTGCGTAAAAGACATTTTGCTGTTGTTTCTTTACTTGCAATTGCAGCATGTGTGCCACAGTTATTTAATTTGGTAGCCACTAATATTGGGAAGCCTGATTCTGAAAGCAAAACTGCAAAAAAAATAAGAGTACTATCCTATAATGTACGTGACTTTGATTTGTACAACTGGAGTGAAAACATAGATTCCAAACAAAAAATAATGCAGACTATAAAGGAAAAAAATGCCGATGTAATCTGCTTTCAGGAGTTTTATAACGATACCACCAAAGAGTTTAACACTATAAGTCAACTACAAAAGATAGGCTATAAATATTATTTTTTTACGAGAGAATTAGTGCTCCGAAATACGGATGAATGGGGAATTGCTATCTTTTCTAAACTACCGATTAAAGAACATGGCAATATCATGAAGCAGCCATTTAAAACAGGCTATGGTAAAAAACCGTTTAAAGGTTTATATGCAGATATTGCAATAGGTGACACACTGATACGATTTGTGAATGTGCACTTACAATCCATCTATTTTGGTACGGAAGATTATGAAACCATTCAGGAATTCAGGGAAACACAGAATCTGGATGAGCATGGTGCAAGAAATATTGTTATCAAATTAAAAAAAGCATTTGAAAGGAGAGCACAACAGGCAGATGAATTGAAGAAATTTTTGAATGCACAAACCAAACCGGTGATTTTATGCGGCGACTTTAACGACCTGCCAAACTCTTATGTTGCGAATACCATTTCAGAGGATTTGAAAGATGCGTTTATAAATTACAGTTTTGGAATCGGTCATACTTATAACGGGAAGATTCCTTTTTTGCGTATTGATTATATGCTCACTGCACCTGTGTTCAATATTCATAAATTTCAGGTAGTGAATAATAAAATTTCCGACCATTTTCCGATTTATATGGAGTGTAGTTTATAATTGTCTGAATCAGGATTTGCAGGATTTTGGGATGAACGGATAATTAGCAATTCTTGAATCCGGCAATGTATTCATCTAGCAAATACAGATGCTGACAAAAATCTAAAAATTTGTCTTATCACTAATATAGTAATGGTTTCTATCGGCTCCGTTGCGTGCGATGAGTTCGCCGAGAAAGCCTGCTACAAATAATTGCGTTCCTACAATTATCGTTAAAATACCGAGGTAAAAAATCGGCCTGTTGGTCATTCCGACAATACCGAAAATGGTTTTAGTAATGGTCAGATATATCAAGATTAAAATACCGAAGAAAAAAGAAAGTACCCCGAGTGTGCCAAAAATATGCATCGGCCTCTTACCATAACGGGCAACAAAAGTAATACTCATCAAATCGAGGAAACCATTTACAAATCGCTCCATTCCAAATTTAGTTTTACCATATTTACGTTCCTGATGTTGTACGGGTTTTTCCGTAATTTTTTCAAAACCCGCCCATTTGGCAATCACCGGAATATAACGGTGCATTTCGCCATACACTTCAATGCTTTTCACCACTTTTTTCTGATAGGCTTTTAGTCCGCAGTTAAAGTCGTGCAGGTTATTAATACCCGAAACATAACGTGTGGCGGCATTAAATAATTTGGTTGGGACCGTTTTGGTCACCGGGTCATAGCGTTTTTTCTTCCAGCCGGAAACCAGGTGATACCCATCAACAGTAATCATCTTATACAACTCCGGAATTTCGTCGGGTGAATCTTGTAAATCAGCGTCCATAGTAATGACTACATCACCTTGCGCTGCTTCAAATCCAACTTGTAACGCTGCAGATTTTCCATAATTACGTTGGAATTGAATGCCTTTAATATTCGGATTTTTTTGAGATTGTTCTTTGATTATATTCCAGGAATTATCCCTGCTGCCATCGTCCACAGGAATTATTTCGTATGAAAAATTATTGTCTGTCATTATTTTCTCAATCCATGAAAATAATTCCGGCAACGATTCTTCTTCGTTCAATAGTGGTATGACAACTGAAATGTTCAACGTTGAATAATTAATATTAAGTCTTATACAAAAATAGAGTTATTCATTTGTGTTACCAAATCGAATGTATTTTTTATTCTTTTTTAAGAATAAATGCAAATATCAATGAAATAAAGATACCAAAGAAACTATACAACATCATGACCATTGCAAAAGCACCTTTAGGCAATACTTGTGTTCCGGTAAATTTTGAAAACAGCGTGTAAAATGAATTAACAAAAATGGCCAGTACCAAACTTGAAAGCCAGCCGCCTAAAAATCCCTGCATAAATTTTAGTTTATCGCCTTGTATTTTTTTTGATAAATATTGTGTCAATACTACCGTAAACAAAATAGATGTAACCTGTAGAAGCATCGCTTGCATTCTTCCATAAGGCATCTTTTTGATATATGCTAATGTGAAGAAGGCTCCAAAGAATAGTGTTGACAACAAGGAAGAAAATAAGATTATCATTATGCCACTCAGCATCCCTCTTGCGCTACCTTCCTGTTGTACTTCTTCGCTCATTATTGATCAACTATGAATGGATAATTAATTTACCTTTAGAAAAAACTGCTTTTACTTTACCTTTCAGCGTTTGATTAATATATGGGGTGTTCTTAGACTTTGATTTTATATTCTTTTCTGTAAAAATATATTCTTCATCAAAATTCAGGATGACAAAGCTATCATTTTGTTGATTGATTATTTCTGTTGGATTCTTTGATAATAATTCCACTAATTTCTCTTTAGAAATTTCATGTTCCAGTTTTTTATTCAATAAGCCAAACGCCGTTTCCAAACCAATGATACCAAAGTCAGCTACTTCAAATTCTACATTTTTTTCATCAATATTTAATGGAGTATGTTGGGTGGAAATGCAATCTATGGTACTATCTTTCAAGCCTTCAATTAATGCTTGTTGGTCGGCTTGTGTTCTTAACGGTGGAAATACTTTAAAGTTAGAATCAAAATTTTTCACTTCATTTTCATCACTTACCAAATGATGCACAAATACCGAACAAGTTATTTTTAATTTTTCTTCTTTTGCTTTTCTGATTAAATCCACACTTTCTTTGGTAGAAATACCTGCAAAATGCAATTTGCCTCCTGTATATTTCAACAACTCTATATCGCGCTGCACAATTGAATACTCTGAAAGATTTGTAATTCCTTTCATACCCATGCGAACGGAAACTTCACTTTCGTTGACTTGCCCGTCGCCCACCAATGTTTTATCAAATGGCAAGGTTATAATCAAACCATCGAAAGGTTGTACATACTGCAAAGCCCGCAGCAATACACCGCTCTCTTTAATACTATGTGGTGCATCTGAAAAAGCTACTGCACCAGCATGATGCATATCCAGCATTTCTGTTGGTGTTTTGCCATCAAAGTTCTCAGTTACAGCGCCAATGGGTAAAATAGTTACTGCTGTATTTTTTGCATTATTGATAATATATTCAACCTGTGCTTTGCTTTGCGTAATCGGATGATTATTGGCTATGGCACAAATAGTAGTGAAACCTCCTGCAATGGCAGCATTTGCTACAGATTCAATATCTTCCCGATATTCAAACCCGGGATCATTGATATTGACATATAAATCACAAAAACCCTGTGCAAAATAAGAACCGGAAAAATCTATAGTTTCAGCGTTTGCGCTTTCTATACTTTTATCTATCTTTTTGATTTTTCCTGCTTCAATTAAAACATCTGCTTTTCTTCCGTTGAATTCGGAAGTTGTGTCTAAGACAGTGATATTTTTTATCAGGTAGTTGGTCATTTCCAAAATCGTATTAGCAATATCTCCATCAGCAGGAATAATAGCGACAAAATTACGCAAAGTTTATTAAATAAAATTAATGTAAGGCTTAATATTGTATAACTCAAAAGAAATAATTAAATTCAATATTAATTAAACTACAAAAATTATGAACTCGCAACTCGCAACTCGCAACTCGCAACTCGCAACTCGCAACTCGCAACTCGCAACTCGCAAGTCGTTACATTACATTATTCATTCTATTAGTATTATCTTCAAGTCTTAACTTATACTCACAGCCAATTATTAATGAAGCATGCGGTGGTTTACAAGCAGGAGTTAGAATAGGTCCCCAAATATTTGTACCAAGAGTGGCTAACACAAACAGACCTTACAGTTCGGGGTTAGTGTCAATTACAAATGATGGAAGCATAACGGACCCAGCTCAAATTGATGCCATTAGATATGTTGAAATTTTAGTGGATGAGTTATTAGCCACTTCTTCAAATGTTGTCCCTATAAAAATTAAAGTTAAATTTGGTCAACCATTTCCATCTGGCAGTATCGCTTCCAATGGTGTTATACAAGAGTTTAGTAAAGATTTTACTTCAAATGACCCTTTATTTCTTCCTTTAACAATGTATTCAAAAGCATTAGCAAACAAATTGGCAAAAACAAATATATCTCCTACTTTAACTGAAGGAGATATCACTATTCTTAATTTAGGAAATTGGTATAATGGAAAAGATGCTCATCCGGAAAGCAATCAGTTAGATTTTGTTACCATGTTATTACATGAAGCATGTCATAGCTTAGGTTTTGACGCTTATTCTACAACATACACAAACAATCAATACGGTTATTACTTTCCTTCCCTTTCTCAATTATATGTTTCTATGATTGATAAATTTCTAATAAATAGCTCTGGTACTACTCTTACATCCTTACCGACTCCGTCAACACAAGTGGCAGCTTTCTTTACAAGCAATGATGTATACTTTAATGGTAGTAATGCAATAAGTTACAATAATAATACAAAACCAAAGATGGCATCTAACACTAGAAGTCATATGGTTGGTGGTTTAATGAATCCAATTTTATATAACGGCATTGCATTCCATGACTTAGGTCCTGTAGGAAAAGGAATATTAAAAGATTTAGGTTGGGATATTTCAATTCTTACGGGGTATGGCGACAGACTGTATTTTGACCCATGTTATACGGGTTCATACAATCCAAATTGTACACAAACTTTCGCCACACTATTAAACGTAGGAAGTTCTTATGCTTATAATTCAGTTTATGAAGATAATACATACCCATATAATAATGGTGGAATGAGTATAAGAAATTGGAAAGTAGAATTATTTTCCGATACGGGTTCTTTATACACACTTGTAAATAATCTTAATACTCCACCTTTTACACAAATTACCATCCCTTCCATACCATTAACTGCTCCAGGACGTAACTGGAAGAGAAATGAGGATGGCACAATAAAGGCTAAAATTACAGTTTATGGGTATAACTATCAAAATACATTTATGAGCTCGAGTATTATTGTTGGGATAAATACTGTTCCAGATAAACCGCTTTTAAATTTATATAACAATACTTGTGGCTTACCATGGGGTAGAAATTCTGCCAAACTTTCATTTTATGCACCTGGCGCAATATCTTACAAATTGTACATTGGTTCTAGTCCCAAAAACTATGTGCAATTTATTGATTTGCCACAAGGAAGCAATACATATACTTTAAACGGTTTGGGAACAGGATATTTTTACATTGTGGTTGTAGGTGTAAATCAAAAGGGTGCAAGTATTTCTAGCAATGAGATTGTTATAAATACAACTTGTGCGGTTAACTCAAAGCTATCATCCGTACAATTTGATGATTCAATAAGTAGTAAAGAGACAAAAGTATATATTAATGGAAATATCTTAAATATTGAAAATAACGATTTACTTAAAAACAGTTCTGATTGTATAATCTCCATTGTAAATATCTTAGGACAAGAAGAAAAGACAGTAAAACTTATAAATCAACAAAATAACATTTCTATTGATTTATCAGATTTGCAAAATGGTCTATATATTATCAATATTATTACTGATCAAAAGATAGTCTTTACTAAAAAGATCTTTATAAATAATACAAAATAGAATGCGCAGAAAAGTTTTACTCTTATTCATCACCATTTTATTTACATATCATAATTGTAAATCAGAAATTGTATGGTACTATCCTCCACCTACTTATCCATTAACAAATTATTGCCAGGGGATGTGTTTTGAAATTTATGATACTATTATTGGTTGGCAAATTGACACATCTTTATTTTATAGAAATGTCATGGTATTTATGAGAAACCCGATTGATATATTTAATTATACTGGGGATTTTGTAGACACATTGTACATACCCAAAAGTAAATTCAGGTTTAAATATTGTTTTGAAGATACGGGAAATTATGTTATGACAACTTGGTATACAAGAATAAATTCATTTGGTAATGAATATGGAATGTATGCATTTCAAAATGGATATTTTTCAATTAAACCATGCAATCCTATTGCTGATTTTTATATGAGCACTGATACTGCATGTATAAGTGATTGTTTAAAAACAATAGATAGCAGTCAACAAAATGCAACCCACTGGCAATGGACGTTTGAAGGTAGTAAATCACCATTTTATTCAGGAAAATCGCCTCCTGATATTTGTTATGATAGTCCGGGTGTTTATCCTATTCAACTGATTGCAAGTAATAAGTTTGGTTCTGATACTGCTATCAAAGATATACATGTAACTTCATGTACTGATTGTATTCAGGCACCAAACGCATTTACACCAAACGGTGATGGTATAAACGATTTATTTAAGATTTATAGTAATTGCTTTCTGGATGAATATAAGATACAAATTTATAACAGATGGTCAAATTTAGTTTTTGAATCAACCGATATTAACAGTACTTGGAATGGTAAGTATAAAGAAAATGATTGTGAAACTGATGTTTATTCTTACTTGGTAATTTATAAAAACAGTTTAAAGAAAAAAATAGAATATAAAAAAGGAAATATTACCTTATTGAGGTAGTTGGTCATTTCCAAAATCGTATTAGCAATATCTCCATCATCAGGAATAATAGCGACAAAATTACGCAAAGTTTCCATAATAAAATGCCATCTTTTATTTGTTTTACTTCTGCTGCCAAGTTAGCACGCGTATTATCCAGCACTAATTGATTTTTCTGACTAAATTTTTTTTTCAGTTCATCTTTGTCTGCAAACTTTAAATTGGATTCTGTTCTGTCAAAATTAAAGGCCGCAACGCCTAAGTTTTTGTTATTGGAAGCAATGGTATAGTGCCCGTCGGACGGCAACGTTGTATTTACACGCAGCAACACCGAATTTCCTACAGAACGATTTTCAGGAATAAATTCATTTCTGCCATTTGATAATTTATATACACTTTCATTAGCGGTATTCTCATTTCTTAATTCCAGCAAATTATCTTTTCCAATCGTGTAATACAAGGGCTGATTATTTTTTTTGTAAACTGCAGCATTATATACCATAGGAGCAAAAATAGCTTTTGACTGTAAATCAGAAAACGAACTATTCAGAGGCACCGATTGTAAATAAATAAATCCTTTTCCCGCATCAAATTTAGAAACTAAGGGTGAACCTGTATTGGCAGACAAAATTTCTCGTTCATTATTATTACTGTTCGATAAAATCGGATAGAATTTGAAAATCTTGGGCGTTTCTACATTCTTTGGCAATTGATTAAAGACGCCTTTAAACACATCTTCATTCAAGTTTATTTTTGTTACTTCTCCTTGTTTTATCTGCACTTCACCATAAATTCCTGCGTTATTATTCGATAAAAATGAATTGTAAGAAGTAATACTTGTATTTGTTCCGGGAATGATATAAATATTGCCTCCGTTTTCCATATATTCCTTTAATGAAGCCGACAACCCTGAACTGATTTCCTGCAATTGATTTACAATAATCAACGAATAATTTTTGAAGGAAGAATAATCAATTTGTCCTTTATTGGTTTTATCAAAAACAAAATGAGCGTCATTCGAAAAAATGGATGCAATATTATTAGGTGTTTCCGCATCTTCAATCGACAATACTTTTTCCTGTGCGTCTACATTAAATGCAAAATAAAACTTATCATCAAAAGTAATTGGATAATCATTGAACGAAATCTCTCCGCGTTGCCAGCCTGCCTGTGTGACTGCAAAATTAAACGAATCAATCAGGCTGCCTTCAGCAGGAATGGTAATATCATCAATCGCTTTTACCGCGTCGTTTATTTTTACGGAAACGCGAATTTTATCTGCCTGTGTCGTTCCTGCATTTTTAATGCGCACAATCAATTTATTAGTAGAATTAATTGTAAATACCGGCTGTTCGAACCAGCAGGAATCTACAAACAGGTTTTTTTCAGGGCTACCCTGAATGGGTAAGTAATGCTGTGAGAACGATGTGTCTTCACTTTCAGTAATCATATTCTTTTGAAAATCAGAAATGAAAAACCCGAGTTTATTCTTTGCTCCGAGTGTTTGTAAAAGCATTGCTTCTTTCTTCGCAATCTCACTAATAGTTTTGATATTCGGCGATAACTCTACTTTTTCCACTGCATCTAAAAAATCCTGCTTTTGCATCCAGCGTTGATGTGTTCCTTCTAAATCATTAGTGAGCAATGAAAATTTATCGCCGGTGTTGAATGCATTCGCAATTTCTTTTGCTTTGGTTTTTGCAATCGCGAGTGCCGCTTCGCCGCCGGTTTTTAAACCCATGGAATAGGAGTTGTCGATATATACACAAACAGCTGAAGTCCCTTGATTCAGTTTATTTTTATTGTTGCCAATAAATGGTTGCACAAAAGCTAAGATTAAAAAAAGTAATGCTAATAATCTGGAAGCAAGAATCAATCTTTTCTTCAACTTTTCAATTGTAGATTTTTCCTCCTGAACTTGTTTTAAAAACCGGATATCAGAGAAATAGACTTTTTTAAACCTGCGGAAATAAAAAAGATGAATGATAACGGGAATTGCAAGAGCAAAGAGTGAGAGTAAGAACCAGGGAAATACGAATTGCATCTTACAAACAAAGATAAGGAAATGAAAACAGACTTAGCAAGTTTTTAAAACTTACTAAGTCTTAAGTTTTGTTATTGGATTACTTCTCCGGTCTCATCTGCGGAAAGAATAGCACTTCCTGAATAGATGCCTGATTGCTTAAAAGCATCGCCAATCTGTCTATACCGAAACCGATACCTGATGTTGGCGGCATACCGTATTCCAAAGCACGGAGGAAATCCTGATCGATAAACATGGCTTCATCATCACCACGTTCTTGTAATTTTAACTGATCTTCAAAACGTTCACGTTGATCAACAGGGTCATTTAATTCTGAATAGGCATTGGCAATTTCTTTACCGTTTATCATCAGCTCAAAACGCTCCACCAGGCCTTCTTTGCTGCGATGCTTTTTCGTCAGCGGCGACATTTCCACCGGATAATCGATAATGAAAGTTGGCTGTATATAATTGTGTTCACAACGCGCACCGAAAATCTCATCTATTAATTTTCCTTTGCCCATCGTATTATCCACTTCTATTTTCAATTGCCTGCACACATCGCGCAAGCCTTCTTCATTCATTTCCGAAACATCAAAACCTGTGTAGGTTTTAATGGCATCGTAAATAGAAATACGTTTGTATGGCGCCTTAAAGTTGATCATGTTCTCGCCCACTTCTACGGCAGTAGTGCCATTCGTATCCATACAAGCTTTTTCGAGCAACTGTTCGGTCGTTTCCATCATCCAGAAATAATCTTTGTAGGCAACGTAAAATTCCAGCACGGTAAATTCAGGATTGTGTGTTCTGTCCATGCCTTCATTTCTAAAGTTTCTGGAGAACTCATATACCCAGTCAAACCCACCGACAATTAATCTTTTCAAATACAATTCATTGGCAATACGCAGATATAACGGAATATCCAAAGCGTTATGGTGTGTAATGAACGGTTTTGCCGCCGCACCTCCGGGAATGCTTTGCAAGACAGGCGTATCTACTTCCAAGGCACCTTTATCATTCAAAAATTCACGGATGGAATTCATCATCTTTGTACGTTTTACAAATGTTTCACGCACTTTAGAATTTACCACTAAGTCCACATATCGCTGACGGTAGCGCATTTCCGGATCAGAGAAAGCATCGAACACATTTCCTTCTTCATCTGTTTTTACAACCGGCAATGGACGCAATGATTTTCCCAGCAAAGTAAATTCTGTAGCATGAATGGATATTTCTCCCATCTTTGTAATAAAGACGTATCCTTTAACACCTATAAAATCACCTAAATCCAGCAATTTAGAAAAAAGCACATCATACATGGTTTTGTCTTCTCCCTGACAAACATCATCTCGTCGAACATAAATTTGTATACGTCCTGTACTATCCTGCACTTCTGCAAATGTTGCTTTTCCTGCCGGTCTTGTCGCCATCAATCTGCCGGCAATACATACATCCTGATAATTCAAACGATTCTTAGTACCGTCTTCCAGTACTTCTTCTTTATAATTCTCCTTAATTTCCTTAGATGTTACATTTACCGGATATAATGGTGCCGGATATGGATTAATACCAAGTGCTTTAATTTTTTCAAGTTTTTCTCTTCTTACCTGTTCCTGTTCAGAAAGTTGATGCATATTTAATAAATTGAATGGCAAAGATAAGTATTAGTCGTAAGTCGTAAGTCGTAAGTCGTAAGTTTTTTGCTTAAAGTAGATGTTCTAAGTCATTAATTGATAATTTATTAAAATTTACCCGCATTGTTTGCCAGCCTAACTTTTGCGGCTCAATGAGATTTTCTGCTTTGTCGTCTAAAAACAAAACTTCGCCGGGTTCAATTTGTTGTTCTTGCATCACGAATGTGTAAAGTTCTTTATCCGGTTTACGGAAACCCATTTCATGTGAATAATAACAAGTATCAAAAAATCCTTCGAGGATATTTTCATTAAATGTTTGCTGCACATATTTACGGATTTGCTGCAGATGAATCGAATTGGTATTGCTTAATAATATGAGCTTATATTTTCCAGACAAGCGTTTTAGTAAATCAACTCTGTATTGTGGTATTTCCAACAATACGCTATTCCAGTTTTGAATGATTAGTTCTTGAGAAATCTCATTGTTCAAAGAGATGTTCTTCAATTGCTGAATAAAATCCTGTTCACTGACTTTCCCTTTTTCAAATTGGTGAAAAAAATTATTTTGTTGTAGCTGATGTAATTTTTCAGGATGAAAATTTGACAATAAATTTTCTTTAAACCAATCTGTTTCATTTTTCAGATTCAAAATGACACCACCAAGGTCGAAGATGAGCGTTTGAATGTTTTGCATATACTAAAATAAAAAACTCCATCACTTTCTGATGGAGTTTTGTGGTCCCGCATGGAGCGGACTATATTTTACAAAAACTCCTAAGCCAAATATAATTGGTAATAAAAATTCTAATAGCAAATCTTTCAGATTGTTATTTTTTGACAGATTTTATTCCTACCTGTTAAATTCTGTCCAACATTTTTCTACGAAAAACCTACGAAACCCATTTTTTAACATTTTTTCCTCTGAATATACCATACATGGTGGGAACCGACTACCCCATTTGGGGATATAGTACCATAGGGTTTACTCAATTTAAATTAAAAACAGATTTATGTTCAAAATTAGCTTTTTTCGTGACAAAACTTACATTAACGGTGTTGATTTTACATTAATTTCCAAATTAATAAAAGAAGGTAAGAATATTGATAAGTATTATAACGAAAATGAGACATCCATATATGTGGGTCTAACCGTTCGTGGTAAATACATCAAAATCAGAACTAATGTCAAAGTCATTCCAAAGCTATGGGATGCAGGGAAAGTACAAAGGGTGAAAAGACAGCATCCACTATCTCTTGAAATAAACATGCGGTTAACTCAACTAGAGGCGTCCATAGAAAAAGAACTTTTGCTTCTATCTATGAAAGATCCAGAATATTCCGTAACAGAAGTAAAAGAAATCATCTTTAAGATTATAAATGGAACTAACTCAAAAGTAGTCAAGGACTTTTGGGAAGTATGGGCAATTTACAAAGAAGAACAAGCAAAAATCTTGAAAGGTAGTACCATAAAAAAGATGCAAACCTTTGAAAAGCATTTAAAAGCCTTTGAGAAAAAGCAGCATATAATATCATTCAGCAAAATAGATTTATCATTTGATGTTGATTTCTATTACTATTTAACAAATGACTTAGGACTATTAAATAACTCTGTAACCAAGTTATATGCTTCATTAAAAGCTTTTATGAAGTGGTCTATGATTAGAGAATATCATCAAAATACCAAATTTGAACTTTTTAAGCACAGTTGGGATAAAACAGATGTTTTAGCATTAACAGAAACAGAATTAAAATCCTTAGAAGAAGTTGATTTAAGTTGTAATAAAAAACTTGATAAAGTACGTGATATATTTTTGTTCAGTTGTTATACCGGAGCTAGGTATTCCGATTTACAAAATCTTCGTATTGGCGATATTCAATATGATGGTAATAATACTATATGGAGCTTATATCAGATTAAATCAAATAAGACTGATAAGGTAACAATTCCAATTTCAAAACAGGCTCAACAAATTGTTCAGAAATATTTGGATAAAAATTTACCAATTGAATCCTACCTATTACCTATCTATTCAAATCAAAAAATGAATGCTTATATAAAAGAAGTATGTAAAAAGGCAGGAATAAACAGCATAATTAAAAAGAATAGGTATTCTGGCAAACGGAGGATTGATATCATGAAACCAAAATACGATTTCATAACGATGCATACTGGCAGAAAAACGTTTGTAACATTAAGCTTATTAAGAGGAATGCAAAGCGATATTATCAGGCGCATTACAAATCACAGTGACTATAGGACTATGCTTATATATGCCGACTTAAACAAACAATCAGTAATAAATGAATTTAATAAATTTTGGTAAATCTTTAAAACAAACAATCATGACAAAATCGCAATTTCAAAACGAATTTTTAAATCCATTAGTGGAGAATTTTTTTTCCAAACTAATTGACTTCTTAGGAATATCTGCAATAGATTTCTTCCGTCAAAATGAGCCGTATTTCAAAGAATTCGTGTTTCGTAAACTACCAAAGTATGGTAAAGAAATGCAGAGTTTAGAAATACAGAGAGAGTTTGTTAAGTACTACTTTGGTAACAACCCTAAATATGATTTATTTAAGCCCAAAATAAGATTTGAAAAAGAGAAGTTATGTTATCTTATACCAACAGCTAAGAATAAAAAAGACAACGACAGAATGACTAAAGAAATAGAAACATTCTATATGTTTAAAAAAATGGTAGATGACAACGATATAAGTAATGTAACTATAGAAATTAGAAAAAAAATAAAAGAAATTAGAGCAAATGTTAAAACAATCCCTAAAAACACAAATTCTGATTTGAAGATTTCCCTTGATGCCCGTTTCTTTCTAAAAGACATTTTAGATTTATATTATAATCTTCTACATTTTTTTTATGGCAAAATGACAAATAATGATGAAAAACAACCTATGGATTCTGATTTATTATCTTATATGCAAAATGAAAAACAAAATTTTGAGTATATGAATAAGCGAAGAAACAAAAGGAAGAAACAAATAGCAGAAGTGTTTGATAATTATTTTAAACCTCAAAATAATTCTAAAATAGAAAAGTATAATGATATATATGCAGAACTAGGTTGGGGAATAACAGAAGAAGAATATGAACAAATAGAGAAAACTATTTCAAGTGACCTTCGTGATTATCTTGGTTATAAGATTGTAAAAGAAAGATATTATGATTCTGTTCAAAAGAACAGGAAAGATGATGACTAGTCTTTAGAATTTGTAGTAAAAACAATGTTAGCCTTATAAGATTATACAATATCTTATAAGGCTAATTTCTTTATAAATAATTTGTTGTGTTTCCCGACAAAATAGTTTCCGTTTTAGTGTGTCTTGTCTCCTCCGACTAAATAACATTGTTGAATCTTTGTTTTCACTAATATCTCAAAAATGCCAACAAACAGCGTACAAATAGAAATCAAATTATCAGAACAAGATTTGCATAGGATTTCAGAAAGTGTTACAAAAATGCTTGAACCATTATTCCTCAAACTGCAAAAGGAAAATGACGACGAGTTACTGGATATAAAGACCGTATGCAAACTCAAACGAAAGAGTAGGCAGACCATTTATACTTATATCAAAAATGAAGTTCGACCATTTGATAAACCTGTACGTATTGGACGATCTATATTTTTCAAAAAATCCGACTTAATCAACTTTTAATACAATTATATGCAAACACTTGAATTAATCAATTGTGGAGGAATTCCATATCTGGAAGCAGCGGAGAAACAAATTATCAATCCATTGGAAAGAAACATCTCTTCTTTCTTACCGCCAATCATGAATACCACTCCGTATCAGGTTGTGAGTTTACAAGAAACCGCAAAGTTCATTATAGAAGAACCTTACCTAAAGAAAGCTACACAGATTTATAGGGATTTGCCGGATGAGAAAAAAGATAGATTCAAGAAATATAAATTTCCTTATGTTCTTTTTCAGGGAATCTTTACAAAAAGACAAAATGACGCATTAATAAGACCCTCTAATTTGATTGTTCTTGATATAGACAAATTAGGTGGTGCGGAGTGCATGAAAGAACAAATAGCACAAAATCCTATTCTTAGCAAAATTGTAGTTATGGCATTCGTATCACCAAGTAATTATGGACTGAAAGTCGTAATTAAAAATCCTTTTGGTCTTCGATATCATGAACAACTCTATAATGAAGTAGGACGATTCTTGCTTGATACAACATTGAATTCAACTGAACTTTTAGATACAAGCTGTGTGGACGTCAGCAGAGCTTGTTTCTTGTGTTCAGATAAGAATATTTTTATTAATTTTTAAACTTTATTTTTATGTCATTAAATTTTAAAGACGAATTGAATTTCGTCAACTCTTATCATTCACCCTCGAATGATTACAAACTCTTAAACCAGGCAGGTTTTAAGATTGGTGTGTGTATTGCACAAAATGAAATTGAGCATGATAGTGCTTTAGAGATGCTAAACAAAGCTATCAGAGACAACCTAAAATTGCCACCAGACAAAATTCCTAAGATTTTGAAAGACTGTATTTCAAGTGTTGAGCTAGGTATTGAAAAAGCTTATCCACCAAAACAATCTAAGAAAAAAGATCGTAATCTATTACTGGAAATCCAACAACATGTACTATCGAAGTATGATTTTAAGCGAAACATAATCAGCAATAGACTGGAGAAAGAAAATGGAGAGGAACTCACGATAATTGAGACTGAAACTATCTATTGGGAGATTTGCCGTGATTATGGTGTTATAAATAAAAACCTTTTTCATTCTCTACTTAACAGTAATCAGATTTCATCTTATAATCCAATAAAACAATATATCGAGAATAGTCATGAGAATTGTTTGATAGCTTCTGATACTCCGGAAATAAGAAAACTCATTTCTGCAATCAAAACATCAGAAAGACAAACATTGGATTACAAGACTATGATTGTTATGAAATGGTTGGTAGGTTTAATTGCAAACTGCTTTTCTCCAAAAGAAACAAATTCTATTTTCCTGATATTATGTGGTAAGAAGAACACTGGGAAGACTGAATTTTTCAGAAGGTTATTACCTGAACCACTACGAAAATACATGGCGGAAACCAATTTTGACCAAGGCAAGGATTCTGAATTATTAATGGCACAGAAGCTTATATTACTAATCGATGAATTGCCTAACATGAACAGAAAAGACCAAAAAGCCATACGTGCATTGATAACCACAAAAATTATTTCACAACGAGTACCGTATGACAGATACACTTCTGATCATGTTCGCATTGCTTCATTATGTGCTACTACTAATGATTTTGGTATTATAGATGATCCATATAACAACAGAAGAACAGCCGTAATAGAGGTGGAAGAAATTGACTTCAATCTTTATAATGATGTGAACAAAGACAAGTTGTTGGCAGAAGCGTATTATCTGTACCTGAATAAATTTGACTGGTATATCAGCCAAAAGGATATGGAATTGTTTGATGCTAGCAATGTTTCATACGAAATCACCAAGCCGGAAAAAGAAGCGCTAAATGCCCTCTACAGTGTACCGGAATCTAATCTTGATTACAATGTCAAAAAACTTACTTGCACAGAGATATCCAATGTTTTACTGGAAGAATATAAGATTAAGGTTCCTATTGTTTCCATTGGCAAAGCATTACGAGAGCTTGGATTTGTTTCACAACGCATAAGGCTACCACTTACAGATACCACAAAAACATCGCAACCACAAACAGTCTATTTTGTAGTACAGAACCCCAGAGATGTATCTTATTCTGATGATTCATTAGGTGTATGTCCACCAGTTTCATTAGCAGATGAATCAAAGATATTCATTGATATCAATGATGTATAATCTTTGTTGTGCAGATTGTGCATGTGTGCAGATTAAGGGAGTAACTTTTTGTTATTCCCTTTCTTCTTTTCTCTTATTATTTTACTCGGTTTTTATTATTATATAAATATGCACAACATGCACACAAATGAGAAAATCCGACCGTAATCCAAACAGCGTTGTAACGGTCTTTTTATTTTTACAGATGGATGACACATACTACACACTTACAAAGAGCGTTGCAACGCTGTTAGCCATACTGATTAACTATCTTTTGATATTTACCTTAATTTGCGAGTGCCTTTGGGCTTATTTGGTCTTTTATAAGTATCCTTTGGTGTATTCCGGTAGTCGTCTTTGTAGTCAAAGTCTAACAATTCAGAAGGGTGTTTTTCTAACGCATTTCCCAATGCAAGTAATGTGCTTGCAGTAACATTTACTTCTCCTCTCTCAATCCTGCCAACTTGATTAAATCCTACATCAGAAAAAGCGGAGACTTCTGCTTGGGACAAATTTAAATCTAATCTTATTTGCCTGATATGCTTCCCCAGAGCTTCCAAGTAATCTTTATTTTTAACATTAATCACTTGATAAAAATGAGATAACTGAAAAAAATATAATGCCCCATATATGGTGTATGTTAATTATTTTACGATATTTGTTATTGTGAATGAAATACAGATAATCGGGGTTGATATAGCACCAAGCAAAAAATCTACTATCTATGATGGTAATTGCTATCTGTATATGTCTGCGGATGAATTAAATAATTATCTTATCAGTCTCCAAAATGACAAATACAAAACTGTTCTTTTATGTTGGGATGCGCCACTAACTGGTCCTCAAACAACCACTAGGAACAATTATATCTTTCGGTCAGGAGATTTCACAAAAAGAATCATAGAGAAGGAATATTTTAATGTTCCCAAAGGTATTTCTGTTATGGGTTATGCTTCTTGTCCACATTGGACAATTACAAAATTCTTAACAGGATATCCGATAATTGGAGACTACTGTTTGAAAGAAAACTTACCATTCACTTTAGTTACCAATGAGGAAACACAAATAGAAAATGGTAAAAAATACATTGCAGAAGTCCATCCGGCATTATCAATTTGGTTACTAATGAAAGATACAGTTGCCGAGGAATATAATTGGATTTATAAGGATATGAATGTTATTGAATTAAATAGTTTTAGTGCTGATTTCAACGCTACTTTAATGGCAATCTTACCAAAAGAATCTAATGTGAAAATTGTTATGACTACTCCACAAAATGATGATGAACTAGATGCATACGCAGCATGGCTAATGGGTTATTTGTGGGTTAACAAAATTAATCTAAATAATTTCAGCATTAAGTTAGTTGGAAGCAAAGAAAATGGTTGCATCATTTTACCCCAAACATTCAATGCAAAAGCAAATGTATAATTCCTGGTGGTATATATATCCCAGTATACTATACTACCAGTATACTATTATTCAAAGAGCACGGCACGTTGTTTGTGAATTTTTTTTATAACTAAATATAATTATGAAAACACTTATTATTCCTGTTACACTTTTAATTTTTGCCTTAACGTCATGTGGCAAACAAGAAACAAAAACTGTAGAAAAAATTGTTACAGTTCACGACACAATTATCAATGGGCAAATTGTTTATGTTCATGATACTATTATCGTAAGTAATGAACCAACTTATACCACTACCGGAGAATGGCGGTATTTTAATAGAGAATTTTCCATAAGCGGAGGTTCATGGGAAACAGAAGCTGCAAACCAAAAATGGAAGTTTACAGCCTATCGAGTTTTTGTAGATGCAAATAGTGATGGTGTATATGAAAGAGAAGGATTTTTTGGAAATTTCGGAACTTACATTACCATTTATTTCTTTGACGAAACAGTAGCCAGAAGATATGATATTATATCATCCAACGCACAAGATTTATGGATTGGAAGAACAGTCGGTAATATGCAAGAGAAGTTGTACATGCAGAAATTGTAACTTACAAGCAAAATTATTAATCAAAACTAGAAGCAAAATCATGTGGTTCTGCTATTCGAGAAAGGTGCTTGTAATACCTATCTAGTAAATATTTGGCTCCTAATGGTTTTAGTCTCATTATTCTTTTGATTCCGAAGTTAAATTTTCTATTATCATAAGTTTTTGAATTGCCTAAATTTCTTGTCGAAATTTTAGGATATACACCTCTTCTTAAATAATCTCTAAATGATTTATCAGCCTTATCAATCTCAGGGTTTGCTTTATCTAGTTTGTCGGCAATTTTTACGCATTCTTTATTGAGTTTTTTATATCGTTCATCCCAAGCAATGCTTAATACATTAGGGTCTATTGCAACGTCTAAGTCTGTTTTAGCTTCACCATTTGTGCTAAATACACACAAATCTAAGGGATTTAAATCTGCTAAAAATGGATCATTGAAGTTTACAACACCAATATCTGTAGTGCCTTTTTTATAGTATTCTAGTTTAAATTTATTAGCAAAAAAATGATTACCCATGCCATTATTGGTATAATAATCTTTTATTTTAATGTCTAAATCATCTCGAGTGAATTCTTTAATTTTTAATAACACAACCATTGCCATCTCTGTTGTCCGAGAACCCATGGGGGTTGTTCTCATCATTAAGTCACATTCTTGGGCAACTAATATATAACATCCCTTACCAGTTCCTTCAGTAACTTCAAAAATATCTCCATTTTCAATTGGCAAATGTAAATTGTTAATTATGTGACCTGATTCATAAATATCATTATGTCTTAATGTATATTTTTCAACATAAGGTTCTATACCGGAATTAATTCGGAATCTAATATCACTTATAGGTTTAGATTTTTTTAAATATGGATTTATGAATTCTGAATATTTTGTATCAATCATGGCCTTTTTAATTTCTTCATCATATATATTTTTTGCAATTCTTAATAATGTATCCACCTCCCAAACACCCTCACCATAAGAACTTCTCAAAACAGTATGATCAAAATCATAAGTATCTAATTTTTCAATAATTTTCATTGCATTGGCATGTGCATTTACGAGTACAATCTCCGATTTTTCTTTTATTTCCTCAAAATATTCATTTAATATTGTTTTTTTAATTCCATCACAAAACATTTCTGGGCTATTAATTCTTGATTTTGATAATGCTAGGAAATCTTTCTTAGCAAGTCCATTGCCTAGTTCTGTTATTATATCATCTCTTCCTATTAATTCGGCAGAAGTTGTAGTAATAAGATGAGTTATCAATGCACAATATACTTTATCTTTTATCGCAGATTTTTTTACATCAATAATTAAGTTTTGTCCTTTAATTGTGCCATTCTTAAATCTTTCGCCTTTAGCATTCTTTAAATCTTGATCAAAAATTAATAATACTCTATCGTCAGCAGAAAGCTTCCCGCTCAAACTATCAAAAAGCTCGTCCCATTCATCTGGATTTACCATTCTTAACAAATCCTTTGGAAAGATTGATTCTAGCTGTTTTGTTCGAGTATAATCAACTGAATTAAAGTCTTCATCTTCAATTTGATGAATTTTTATAATAACTTCTGCCTTCTTGTCTTCACCATATTCTTCCCATATTTTAGAAAATTCTTCACTTAATTGATCGCTGTCTGGGAGTTCTAGATTTAAATCATTTCCAAAAACATTTTGTAAATCATTTGTTCTATTTGCTTCAAAAAGTTTATTAACCCTAGCAGAGAGATTCGGAAAATCATCAATCTTGTTATAGTCGTCTATATAATATGCCTCTTTAATATTTAATGAAACTAATAAATCGTTCAGTCTCTGGACTGTTTCTGGATGTACTTGTATTTCCTGTTCTTGAAAATTCTCCATTTTTTTAAATTTCAACTACAGATGACATATTCAATTGAAAAATGTATCTTCTACCATAATTATTTTTTTCGTTCAATAATGTTATTTCGCATCCATTTGTTTCTAACAATTGTTGCACAATAAACAATCCTAATCCTCTTCCTATACTTTTGGGTTTGGCGGTTATAAAAGGTTGAAAAATTCTGTCTTGCAGATTTGGTTCAATACCTTCACCATTATCATATATCCTGATAAAAGGCTCACGTATTTCTAATGTGATATTAGCTTTAAATTTTGGTTCTCTTTTTTTCTTTTCCTTTAACCAGTATTCTGAATTAATAATAATATTATCAACTATTTGTATGAGTTTACCCTTGTTCATTTTTACAAAAAAATCACTGCCTATTAGACTTTCTTTAACTTCAATTTCATTACCAAACTTTTCGGTATAATATTCAGTAATTTCATTTATAAATTGTGTAATTGATATTTTATCCTTATTCTCCCTAACATATTTCAGAGAGGGTGCTAAATGACTTAATTGTTTGCGAAATGACCTATTAGTGCTTTTAACATATTCTATATATATACTAATTAGGTTTGTATCAATGGTTTCTTTGCCTTTAATCTTTTTATTAACTCGATCTGTTTCATCTACCAACCGAATCACAAGATTTGATAATTCATGTGACAATGCCTCAGCAGTTAATCCTAATCCTGCTAGTTCAGAAAAATCTGATAGTTGTTGTTCAAGACCTTCAATTTGTGGCTTAAGGAACTCAACATGTTGGTCTAATTTTTTTGCTTCTTCTAACGTATCCTCAATTTGTAACAATAGATTTTGAGCTTCTGATAATATTGACACGATTTCATTAAACAAATCATCTCTTTCCTTATCTTCTTTAGCGTTTTTACCTATAACTTGTTTGTCTATTACAATTTTTACTTTATTAGTGACAGCTTCAAGTTTTAATTTTATTTCTTTAGCTTTTTTACTTGTATTTTTTGCTTTCGAAGACGTATCAGTAAGCTTCTTAAACGCATCTTTAACATCAGTAATTCCACCTTTTTCTTTGCCTTTTAATGATCTATAATCATTGTAACTACGTCTAGTGCTTTCTAAAGTATCATTAATTTCACTAATAAAATAAGCCATTATTCTCATAAAATTTCTAGAATATGGACTGTCAACAAATCCCTCACGGTCAGTTTTCTCTTTTAAATCTTTATTTTCTTTAGCACTTATCGCAATGTACCCAATTATATTACCTGGTCTTAAACCATAGAATGATCCACCGGAAGTTTGACCTCCGGATAGTCTTAACCAATCTTGACCATCTATTCCATATGGCTTTATGCCAAAACCATCTCTGAAAATTCTAACACCTACTTGATTTTGTACAATTCGTTTAAACTCTGACAATGAATCAAATGCATTTTCTATTGATGTTGATTCTTTAAAAAAGAAATCATTTATTTCTCCTTCAAAATTACCAGGATAAGCAAGGCTTGTTACTTTATTATCTTCATCAATTATCCAAGATACTCCAGATAATTGACTGATATCTATTTCACGTGCAAACGTATAAAGTATATTTTTTTTACCTGAGTATTTAATGTCTGGAATAAAATTTTTTTTATTTGCTTGTTCGTCAGTCAAGAATGCAAAGAAATCTTTTCCAAGGTCTGGTAATAAATTATTTTCATAAAATATAATTTCATCTTTTTTATTAGAACCACTTAATTTTTGAAGCTTTATTTCACCCTTTAAATAAGCTTTTTTATCACTAACATTAAAAGAAAATTTGCCAACTGAATTATTGATTACCCTATCTGTCATTTCATCCAAATCGACATTTTGACCATTTAATTTAAGATACACATTGAAAACTCTTTTATCTTTGTATGGAAAAATCATTTGGGATATTTGACCTCGAAATCTATCCCAAGATGAGCCAAGCCACCTTTGTGGTTCCTTTAAATTTGTCACCACTAATGTTGTTCCCTTTTCAGAATCTGATTTTTTAAAACTATCAATATGAACAGGAACAGAAGTTAATGAAGTATCATCATCGAATTGATCCCAGTCAAAAGCGACATGATTTTTTTGGTCACTATTCTTTTTTCCGGTAAAAAGTTCAAGACGAGTACCAATTCTTTGTGTGCTTAATCTTCCTACTCCTTTTTCTCCCAATGGTGTTCTACCTTTTGGAGTCACTAATCCATCTGCCTTAAATTTTTTTTTGGAAGAAAGTGATATTTTCATCCAACTATTCCAAATGTCATCCTCGGACATTCCAAAGCCATCATCTTCAATACTTATATAGCCGGGTGCAGAATCTTTATAATAGAGATTTGAATTATTATAATTGTCTTTTGTATTAATTTCAACTCTTACCCAATTTGCATCGGCATCATAAGAGTTTTTAATAAGCTCCATAACAGCCGTAACCTCATCCGAAACTAATTCTTCTCCAAGTTGCCTGATAACAGCAGCGCTTATATCGAAATGTCTATTATTTTTATCGTTAACCAATTTTTCTAAAAATTAAAATGTCCTCAGTATTCATTAAAACCGTATTCTTATTACGCTTCGCCATTCTTTTATTCAAAATTTCTCTTTCTAATTTCTTTATTATTATAGCCCCTTTATGCTGAATTAATTCTGTAATTATTTTATCATTACAGATTTCAATGCCAGCTACATTTCTATTTCCTACAGTCCATATTTGGTAACTATTAGGTTTCATTACATTAAATATATTGTCTATAGTTTGATTCAAATCAAGCATAAAAGCTATAACCTTTTTCTCTTTATTGCTGTCTGTCTTTTTTATTAATTCATAAGTTTTCTTAAGCGTTGGGCTTATTTTCAATAAGTTGATTATATCATTGTTGCTTTTTAAAAGTTTACCTCCTAAAGATTGTGTGTCGATTTCCGAAGTCGATTTTAAATATTCGTTTGTTACTTTGCTATCAATATCGATTAAATCTATCCATTGTAATGGCAAATAAGAATATTGCCCATAAGTTACGGTAGTTTTATTATCCCCATAAGGTGGAGATGTCACTAATAAGTCATAATAAGGGTCAGAAATTGGATTATATATACTTTCTTTAGAATCTAAAATACGAACTTCTGCATATGAAGCATACACACCTCTATGTAATTGATTACCCTGCTTTAATAAATTCGCATGCGCTTCATAGTCTTCAATGCTTTTATCCATATGGAATTGAAAGACATCAATTGCTGAAAAGTTTCGCTGATTAATTTGTTCAATAGGACGTATATGTAATTTAAAAGTAGATGTTCTATCATTAGAAGACATTCTAACGGTCTCTGCCAAAATAACCCAAAAGAATCTTCTAATAGCAAGCCTTGGCTCTTGTCTTATAGCCCTAACTAATTTTGATAAATCACGTTGTATATTTGGTTTGAACCATTTATCTATCCCTTTAAATTTTACTTCAATTTTATTTGAATTGTCAATATTTACTCTTGCAATCAAATCTTCATACTTTTCTTTTATTGCTGAAGTGTAATATGGACCTGTACGAGTTTTTGCAATGAGGAATGCTAGTGGATTAATATCTTGCCCATAACAATTAAGCCCAAACTCCATACAAGCAACCAATGTTGTAGCAGACCCCATGAATGGGTCTATTACATTCTTAACATCTGGACAAACCGTTGAAATTATTTCTATTAACCTTCTTTGCACAGCAGGAATCATCATGGCTGGATATTGAAAAAAACTATGAACATATTCTCTTCTATTATAATCTGGACATGTCCAAATTGAAGAGTTTTCTTCGGTAGCATTATCAATCTCTTCAATAATTAATTGGTCTATTTCTTCTGGAGATAATTTGATTTTAGGCGCTTCATTAACAGCTACATCACAGGTTCTATGGTAATTAATATCTTGCATATATACAGGGTTTTATAAAAGTATAAGTTTTAAAGTATAATAACAAAAAATCTGCCTATTTTTATGTCAAAGAGATGGGATTAGATGTATAAAATTACTCCGGCACGCCCTTTGCGATTTTTTGTTAAAGGGTTGTTAGCATGTATTTAAGAAGTTGTCAAGGAGGTTCAGAAAATATTTCTTCTACGAATTTTCTACGAAAGGATTATCCAAAAATAACAAAGCCCTTGACGGACAAGGGCTTTGAGGCAGTAATTTGTGGTCCCGCATGGGCTCGAACCATGGACCCCCTGATTATGAGTCAGGTGCTCTAACCAGCTGAGCTACAAGACCGATGAATCAACGATTCATATCCGAATATTTTCGGAAGGAGTGCAAATGTACACTTTTTGTTGGAATTTTAAAATTTTGAAACCCGGATTTTTGAGATTTTCAGGCACAAGTACAAAGGAATATTGTTGAACAGATTGCTTTACCGAAATAATCGGGACAGGCTATACCTCGCAATGACGGTAAAATGCTTAAAAATCATAAATGGTCGCTAATACGGTTTCACCAACTGCCTGTAAGGTCAGCTTATCGATAATATCTAAATTATCTTCGTGTGTATGCCAATGCGCTGCAAAACCGGAGCGCGTATTATATGTCCTGTTTATAATGTCTATCGTCGGAATTTTCGCAATCGTATTGATGTAATAATGATCATCAATAATCTGTGCAGTATTTTCTTTCAAAAAATAATTCCCATAACCTAATTGAGCAGCATTATTCCATACTTGTTTCATAAAATCAGGTGCGTATTGCATAGAAACGCCCTCGTAAGTAAATGTAGCACCTTTAGCACCTACCATATCCAATAGAATACCATTTTCAGCTTTGTAATTCGGAACATGCGGGTTGTTACACCAGTATTGCGTGCCCAAACAATAAAAATCACCTTGCTTCTGATTTAAATCATATTCAGGCTGACCGTAATCCTCCACATCTAAAAAAATTAAATCCACACCTATCTCAGGATTTTTTTGTTGTAGTTGACGTGCTATCTCCAATAAGATTGCGGAACCACTAGCTCCGTCGTCAGCCGCAATGATTGGTTTTGCCACCGCACTATCGTCTTGGTCGGCAAACGGACGAGCATCCCAATGTGTACAGATTATCAATCTTCTTTTTACTTCAGGATTATAAGATGCAATGACATTTATGCATGGAACTGATTTCCCGTTATATACGACCACATTTGTTTTTTGCATAAAAACTGTTGCACCATAACTTTTTAATCTTTGTTCAAAATACGCTGCACATTTCTGCTGTGCTGAAGTGCCCGGAACTCGTGCCCCAAAATCTAATTGTTGTTGTATAAAAAGATAGGCAGAGTCTGCAGAAAAATTTGGTTTTGTTAGTTTACTTTCTGCTACTGTTTCAGTTGTAGTTTCTTCATTTTTTGTTTTGCAGGAAGAAGCCATAAGAATGGGAATCAACAATACGATTACAAGTTTTATAAAAAAAGATTGCTTCGTTCCTCGCAATGACGAAAGAAATGGCTCTTGGCTTTTGGCTTCTGGTTCTTTCAATTTAATTAACTTCATAAGTCGTTCCTTCTTTTCCATCTTTGATACTGATATTCGCTTCCTTTAAGGCATCTCTGATTTTATCAGAAGTTGTCCAGTCTTTATTATCGCGTGCTTGTTTTCGGATATCAATGATTAGTCGCATCGCTTTATCCAAGGCTTCATTATTTCCTGACTGTTCTTCATCTTTCAAACCTAATACATCAAAGAGAAATGAGCAGTAAGTCGTAAGCAGTAAGTCATAAGTTTTATCTGTAATGTTATTTATTTTCTTGCCATCATTATAATAAATATTGATTTGTGTGGCAAGCTCATGCAGCGTAGCCACTAATTTTGGTGCATTGAAATCATCGTCCATCACGACCTTACATTCTTCACATAAATCGCGAATAATCTTATCTTGTTTCTCTTCTACAGTAACGGAATCGAATTTTAATTCTTTGAGATACTTCGCTGCATTCATCAACTTACGTAAGCCTTTTTCTGCATCCTGCAACCCTTTAATGGTAATATCTAACTCAGAAGAATAATGTGATTGCATAAATAAAAAACGAACGGTCATGGCAGAATACGGTTTATCTAACAATGGATGTTCCCCTGTAATAAATTGCATTGGCAATATCGAATTACCCAGTGACTTGCTCATTTTTTGTCCGTTGAAATTAAGCATATTGGTATGCATCCAATAGCGAACGGGTTCATTGCCGCAGGCACCAACGTTCTGTGCAATTTCACATTCGTGATGCGGAAATTTTAAATCCATGCCGCCGGCGTGGATGTCGAATTGCTTGCCTAAATATTTTGTACTCATCACCGAACACTCCAAGTGCCAGCCCGGAAAACCGCTGCCCCAAGGTGAGTTCCACTGCATAATATGCTCCGGTGATGCTTTTTTCCAGAGAGCAAAATCTATGGAATTTCGTTTTTCATCCTGTCCATCCAAATCGCGATAACCCGCAATCAATTCTTCCACATTTCTCCCTGAAAGTTTGCCGTAGTTATTGCCTTTTGCATTGTATGCATTCACATCAAAATACACGCTGCCGTTAGATTCATATGCTACTCCATTGTCAATTAATTTTTGTGTCATTTCAATTTGCTCTACGATATGACCGGTTGCGGTAGGCTCGATAGTTGGAGGCAATAAATTAAAAATACGGCACACTTCGTGAAAACCCACCGTATATTTTTGCACGATTTCCATAGGCTCTAATTGCTCTAATCTTGCCTGGTCTTCCATGCGGTTTTTACCTTCTCCGGCTTCATTGGTTAAATGTCCTGCATCGGTAATATTGCGCACATAACGAACTTTATAACCGAGAAATTTCAGGTAACGATACACCAAATCGAAAGAAATAAATGTACGCGTATTTCCCAGATGCACATCTGAATAGACAGTAGGACCACAACAATACAAACCAACATATGGTGGGTTCAGCGGTTCAAACTTTTCCTTTTGCCGGGTAAGTGTATTTTGAATATGAAGTTCTGACATGTGGCAAAGATAGGAATTAGTCGTAAGTCACAAGTCGTAAGTCATAAGTTTTTTTGTTCTCTGTATCTGAATCTGGATTACAAGATTAATAGATTGTTGGATTGTTCATTTACAAATTCAGTATTCTCAAAGTCCAACAAATCCAAGTTCAGACAATCTATTTTACTCGTTTCGGGTTATCCTTGGCAAATGCTTCCCATCCTGAATATTTTTTACCGCCACCCGGCACACCGCGCATGGAGAAATGATGACAAACTGCTACCGCCAGTCCATCTGTAGCATCTAATTGTTTTGGTAAAACATCGGTTTTTAAAATATGGCCAAGCATAGCTGCAACTTGTTCTTTAGCAGCATTTCCGTTTCCGGTAATACTTTGTTTTACCTTTTTAGGTGAATACTCCTGAATAGGAATTTTTTGAGAAAGAGCCGCAGCAATTGCCATACCTTGCGCTCTGCCGAGTTTCAGCATCGATTGCACGTTTTTACCGAAAAAGGGAGCCTCAATAGCTAAGATTTGTGGCTTGTAGGCTAAAATTATTTCCAGAATTTTATCATAAATACATTGTAATCTATCGTAATGGTCATCAAATTTTTCGGTATGAATACTACCAATTGCTATGAGTTCCATGTTATTGCCATCCGATAAAACGATACCATAGCCGGTCACCATAGTACCCGGGTCGACACCTAAAATAATATGCTTCGGGTTTGTTTTTTTCGTTGTTGCCACGCAGTAAAAATAATATTTAGTAACGAGTATGCAGTATGCAGACTTAAACTATTTGTGTAAAACAAACTATCTTTGAATTTCATCAAAATTATCGTCGTATAAAGATTCCTTTGCATCTTTGCGTCTTTGCATGAAAACATGAAACAACTTTTTCAAAATAAACTGCTCAATACCATCATCAAAATTTTGATGTTTTTTAGTCTGTTATTCGTATTGTATCGCCAGTTATTTTCTAATGAAAAAATAGACATCGCGTACGAACATTTTCTACTCAATTTTCAGGGCAATTATATTTTATTGAGTCTTGTATTTTTATTGATGATAATGAATTGGACTATTGAAAGCATAAAGTGGAAATACCTGATTGACAAACTACATCCTATCACCTGGCTGGAAGCTATTGAAGGTATTTTATTTGGTGTCACCTTTTCTCTTTTTACGCCCAGCAGAATTGGAGAGTTTGGAGGACGTGTTTTCGCATTAAATACAGAAAGAAAAGAAGCTATCGTATCAACAATTATTGGAAGTTTGGCACAGATCGTAGTAAATCTTTCACTCGGAGCACTGGGACTCTTATTCTATTCATTTATGTATGAAAAAATGGATACTTATTTTTTATTTGCGTTTGTTTTCATTTATTTGTTAATGGTAGCTGCCATTCATTTTTGTTTTTACAATCTGGATGTCGTTAGCACCAAATTTTCCAATTTCAGTATATTCAAAAAAGTATACAAATACATACACATTATTGACTTGTATTCCAATAAAGACTTTTTAAGATTAGAAATATTGTCCGTTATCCGGTATGTAATTTACTGTTTTCAGTTTGTCTTGTTGCTTAAATTCTTCGGATTTCAGATTCCTGTTTTTACTGCTATGATTTTAGTGGCAGCCATATTTTTTGTACAAACCATCAACCCTGTTAATATTGCACTGATAGATTTTGGGTTTCGGGGCAATGTCGCTGCTTATTTTTTAGCCGGATTCACAGATAATCCGATTGCCATTATTGCTACGACCATTACTTTGTGGTTTATAAATCTCATCATTCCTGCCATTATCGGTGGTATTGCTGCACTGCGATTTAGGTTCTTTAACGAAGAATAATTCTGTTAGAATAACTATCTTTACAGCTAATAATACAAACTTATGGCTAATGAAACAGGTCTATTAGATGACGACTTTTTGAAAGTGGACAAAGAAACATATATCGCAGATGCGGTAGAAGGTCACCCGAAACAATTAGCACTTTTATTCTTTACAGAAATGTGGGAGCGTTTCTCTTTTTATGGAATGCGTGCATTATTGGTATTATTTATGGTGCACCAGCTAAAATATGCGGATGTTAAAGCTAATCTTATATATGGTACCTACACGGCCCTTGTTTATTTAATGCCTTTATTTGGCGGTATTGCTGCCGATAAAATCTTAGGATACCGAAAAGCAATTATTCTAGGTGGAGCATTAATGGCGGCAGGGCATTTAATCTTAGCAGTTCCAACAGACTGGTCTTTTTTTGCGGGTATGGCATTTTTGATTTCCGGAAATGGTTTTTTTAAGCCAAATATTTCTACGATGGTTGGTAAATTGTATCGTCCTGGAGATGGAAGACGTGATGGTGCATTTTCAATATTTTACATGGGTGTAAATCTTGGTGCTGCAATTGGCGGTTTAATTTGTGGTTATATCGGACAGGAAATTAACTGGCATTACGGATTTGGATTAGCCGGGATATTTATGATTTTGGGGTTAATCACATTTCTATACGGTCAAAAATCATTAGGCGAAATAGGATTGGTACCTAAAGAAGCATCGGGAGAAAAAGTTGGCAGCCAGAAGCAATTATTGACATTGCTGGTTTCCCTCGCTATTATTCCATTATTTATTTTCTTGTTTAACAATTACACCTTAATGGGAAAAATTATGTTTCCTATTTGCATTATTGCAACTGTTGCTATGGTAGTAATTGCTTTCCAACAAGAAAAAGAGGCGCGTGATAAAATGTTGACTGCAATAGTTTTAGTTGCATTTTCTGTATTGTTTTGGGCATTTTATGAACAAGGTGGTGGCTCTCTCAATTTGTACACAGAGAGAAACGTAAATACTTTCGGAATGCCCGCTGCAGCTATTAATAATTTTATCAATCCGTTTTATATTATTCTATTGAGTTTTCCTTTTGCGTGGATGTGGTTAGCCTTGTCTAAAAAAGATAAAGAACCATCTACACCCATGAAGTTTTCACTATCATTTGTACAACTGGGACTTGGATTCTTTTTATTTGTGGTTGGCGCAAAGCTTGCTCTTAACGGACAAGTAAGCTTCTTTTGGTACGCATTGGGGTATTTACTTTTAACTACCGGTGAATTATGTATTTCTCCTATAGGTTTATCCATGATTACAAAACTGTCACCCCCTAAATTTACAGGAATGATGATGGGTTTCTGGTTTCTGGCATCAGCCTTAGGTCAACATTTAGCCGGTGTTATCGGTACATTGATGGCTATTCCGTCAGAAGATGGTGCAACCACTGTGTCTGCGGTAGAGTCTTTAAGTATATATACCGGTGTATTTATGAAAATATTTTATGTTTCCATTGGCGGCGGTTTGGTTTTGCTGCTTTTGGTGCCGTTATTGAAACGATGGATGCATAATGTAAAATAATGGAAACTAATTCAAAGTAAATTTCGTTTACTAAGTAATGCAAATAAGAGGCAAAATATTAACTATCATAGGAATTGTGCTGATTTTTGGATATTTTATCCGGGACTCCATTGTAAGTCCTTCTTCTTCCAGTGTAAATCAGATTATTATGATTGGTAATGATACTTTGGGAAAAAATTGGGGCGCTATCGCAGACCAGAAGGAGCAGGGACAGCAATCAGGTCGAGATAACGAAGGAACTGCTGTAACTTCTTCTTCAGATGAAAATAATACAATAATCAAAGATGACCCGTTTGGCAGGGAAAAATTTAATCAAGATAATTATTCATCGATACAATCTCCTGATGGCAGAGAAATTATTACAGGATATGACCGCCCGGAAGATCAGGGCAGTCCCGATATAAATTCTCAAACAGACAACTACCAGACCAGACATCAGCAGGAAAAAGGACAAATAACAGAAGAACCTTCCATTATTTACAAAGAATAATTCATACTTACAAATATATTGCTTACTAAAGACGTAATTAGGTGACGTTTAATATAATAGCAATAATATTTTCCTTTACTTGATTATATCTACGAAGTTTAAGTGAGATTATTAATCTATCAATAAATATTAGCTCTCAAATCCTATATCCCAAATCTATAATTATCTTTGAACTTCAATTTTAATATAATAGAATAGAATGGAGTTAGTAAACGGACAATATGCAATCGGCGGAATATCAGTTTTAGAACTTTGCAAAAAATATGATACTCCGCTTTACGTGTATGATGCAGCGATTATTGAACGACAGTACAATAAGCTCATGAGTGCATTTCCCAATAAAAATATGAAGATAAGTTATGCCTGTAAAGCACTGACCAATATCAGCATTCTAAAGTTTATAAAAAATTTAGGCGCAAAATTAGATACCGTTTCTATTCAGGAAGTACAATTAGGGTTAAAGGCCGGTTTTGAGCCACAAAGTATTATGTATACACCTAATTGTGTAAACATTGACGAAATAAATAAAGCAGTCGGATTCGGGGTGCAGATAAATATCGATAATATTTCTATTTTGGAACAGTTTGGTCATATTTATGGAAATACTTATCCTGTTTGTGTCCGAATAAATCCGCATATTATGGCAGGCGGTAACAAGAAAATTTCTACCGGTCATATCGATTCAAAATTCGGCATTTCTATATATCAACTACGGCATCTGGAACGCGTAATTTCAACTAACAATATAAAAGTAAACGGTTTGCACATGCATACCGGTTCGGATATTCTGGATGCGGATGTGTTTTTACGGGGAGCGGAAATCTTATTTGAAGCGGCACGTAGTTTCAAAGACTTAGAGTTTATGGATTTCGGAAGCGGTTTTAAAGTTAAATACAGTCCTGATGACAATACCACGGATATTGAAGAATTGGGAGAAAAATTAGGTGCCAGGTTTGAAGAATTTTGCAAAGAATACGGACGCGATTTGACTATCATGTTTGAGCCCGGAAAATATTTAGTGAGTGAAAGCGGATTTTTGTTTGTACGCACCAATGTAATTAAACAAACTACTTCTACTGTTTTCGCCGGTGTCGATTCGGGACAAAACCATCTGATTCGTCCTATGATGTACGACGCCTATCATCATATTACCAATGTTTCTAATCCGAACGGTATACAGCGCATTTATACAGTGGTTGGTTACATCTGTGAAACCGATACTTTTGGCTGGGATAGAAAATTAAATGAAGTACGAGAAGGCGATATCCTGGTATTGCACAATGCGGGTGCTTATGGATATTCCATGTCATCCAACTATAATTCCCGCTACCGCCCTGCCGAAGTATTAATACACAATGGCAATGCTAAGCTGATTCGACGAAGAGAAACATTAGATGATTTGTTAGCTACACAGATTGATGTAGAATTGTAATTTATTACTTACAATAAGCACTTATTTCATTTGATATAATATTTCCAACCAATTGATACCCTTTCGGTTTAAAATGAAAATCCTGCAGATAATAGAACTCATTGTAATTAGAACTTGTAATATATCCTCTTTGTAAAAAAATATCTTTTAAATTAATTGATTGTATGCTGGTATTACTTTTTATTACCTGATCCAACTTATCATATGAGTAATAATTATTAGCTAATTCTTTTAGTATAGGCGACAATACAAGAACAAACTTTATATCTCTTTTTTCACAAAATTGATTATACTGTAGTATCTTGAAATAGATCATCTTCAGGCATTCATCGTCTTTAGTCATAGATCTGTTGTATGAAACCGGATTTGTATGAAACATTGTGTTTGCAACTGTTCTAAATAAATATGAAAATGAATAAAGATATTCCCACCAAGGCGAATTATTCACATATCTTACTTTATTTTCTCTAAATCTATCATCCCCTCCTCTACAGAATACATCATCAATATCAGATGTATTCAAGTTTAAAACTACAATCTTAGGTTTAACGTCCGTATATAACCTTTCCATCAGTTTATAGCTAAAAAACAGATCACTACCGCTAATACCTCCGTTTATAACCTTAATACCATTTTTACCATAATAACTTTTTAATGCCGATTCCATGACAGAAGGCGTATTTTGTTCTTGTGGACACCCAACTCCCTCTGTAAAAGAATCACCCAACATTAATATATTAAAATTATTACTCTTAAATTCACTTATCGGTCTTTCTCTTAACCCAATTTCATTACACTTATAATCCTGCACATATTCTGGTTTTTTATCTGTATAAGAACTGTTTGGTGCATGAAGCCAGTATATCCCATCTCTTACACCACTATATTCGTGATATTTTGATAAATAACATCCAAAAATACTTGTCGAATTCATCTCCATGTAATCCAGAAAACCTTTTTTAGATATGCGCAAAAATGATTCTGCACAAAACAACAGAAAGAAAAAAACGAATAGATTAAATTTCACTACTTTATGCTTTAAGGGAATAAGTAGTAGTGCAAAAAATATCATCATGTAAAAAAAAACAGTTACATAATAGCCTGATTGTCCTGTCTTTAAGAATATAATAAAAGAAACAATATTGCCTGTTATAGCTATTATTAAGGTAGCTATAATTAGTTTTCGTCGAATTACATTTAAAGATTGCGTGTTTTCACCGGGCACTACTATCTTATCTACATTTTTGTGGCCATTTTTCGGCAGTTCACTTTTTTTTTTATTTGTCTGGCTTTTCTTCATAATATCTAACCATTAAATATACTACATTATTTCTTTTTATTACTCTACAAAACCGATGTACTAATAGAAAATTAGTTGATTTTATTGTATATTTGTTGTCCAATGTCAGAAAAAGCTACGAATATTCATCCGATTTTTAACCAACTATTGCAACGCAATGATAAGGAAGACTTATTACAGCAGAAAGCAGTTTGTATCTGGATGACTGGCTTGTCGGGTTCGGGTAAAAGTACGATTGCACAAGGATTGGAAAGAAAATTACACCAAAATGGAATTTTAACTGCTATTCTGGATGGCGACAATATTAGAACCGGCATCAATAATAACCTTGGATTCACAGAAGAAGACAGAACAGAAAATATTCGTCGTATTGCTGAAATCAACAAGTTATTTTTACAAAATGGGATTGTAACCATCAACAGCTTTGTAAGCCCGACAAAAGATATTCGTGATCTGGCAAAACAAATTATCGGCGAAGAAGATTTCTATGAAGTCTATATCAATGCAAGTTTTGATGAATGCGCAAAACGTGATGTAAAAGGCTTGTATAAAAAAGCATTAAATGGTGAAATCAAAAATTTTACCGGATTAGACGCGCCTTTTGAAGCACCAAAAGATGCTGCATTAGAAATCAAAACTGCGGAGCAAAGTATTGAAGAAAGCATTGAAACAATTTATAATTTCTTTATAAAAAAAATAAAACAGTCTTAGAACTTATTACTTATGACTTACTAATAATTATATGAACGATTATCACTTAAATCACCTTAAAGAACTCGAATCAGAATCGATATATGTCTTACGCGAAGTAGCTGCACAATTTGAAAATCCGTGCATTCTATTTTCAGGCGGAAAAGATTCTATTGTGGTAACACATCTGGCTATAAAAGCATTTTATCCGGCAAGTGTTCCTTTTACATTATTGCATGTAGATACAGGTCACAATTTTCAGGAAGCATTAGACTATCGTGATGAATTAGTAAAAAAGAATGGCTTACGTTTACTGGTGGCCTCTGTACAGGAAGCTATTGATAAAGGTTTAGTGCGTGAAGAAAAAGGATATAATGCTTCACGCAATGCCTTACAAACTGTTCCTTTATTAGAAGCCATAGAAAAAAACAAATTCGATTGCGCAATTGGTGGTGCACGAAGAGATGAAGAGAAAGCAAGAGCCAAAGAGCGTTTCTTCTCTCATCGCGATGAATTCGGGCAATGGGACCCGAAAAATCAACGTCCTGAATTATGGAACATCTTCAACGGAAGAAAACATATAGGCGAACATTTTCGTGTATTCCCGATTTCCAACTGGACGGAAATGGATGTATGGCAATATATTTATCAGGAACAGATAGAAATGCCTAGTTTATATTTTTCACATAAAAGAAAAGTATTTGAGCGCGATGGTGTCTGGTATGCAGCTTCCGAATTTATACAAAACAAACCGGACGAAATTATTGAAGAACGTGTTGTACGCTTCAGAACAGTAGGCGATATTACCTGCACAGGAGCTGTGTTTTCCGAAGCCTCCACCTTGGAAGATATTATACAGGAAGTAGCTGCGAGCAGAACCACAGAACGTGGCACACGCGCTGACGATAAACGCAGCGAAGCAGCTATGGAAGACAGAAAGAAAGCCGGATATTTTTAGTTATTGTTATGCAGGAAAAAAGACATTATTTCTATTCACTAAACACCATGCGATTCTTCTTCGCATTAATAGTGATATTAATTCATGTCGAATTATACAGAGGTTATATTTACTCAAATACATTACTGGAAAAATCAAAACTACTGAGAGATATTGGTCCTGTTTTAGTTTCATTCTTCTTTGTTATCAGTGGTTTTTTAATTTCTTATTTTTTATTGTTAGAAAAAAATAAATATGGGAAAATAAGCTACAAGAAATTCTACAAAAGCAGAATCCTTCGCATCTGGCCCTTGTACTATTTAACTATAATCATCTACTGGAAAATATTACCGAATATAGGATTACTGAAACCTTTGCACGAAGCATTTTTCTTTGTACAACAGCACCCCACCAAACATGGCATGTTGCTTACGGAGAATCAATATTTTACTATCAGTATGTTATTTCTTCCTCAGTTTACATATGCAATTGCATCTGCTATTGATAGTATTGCAACGTATGCTACTTTTACCTGGAGTATCGGAACAGAGGAACTTTTTTATCTTTTTTGGCCATTTGCGTTGAATAAATCAACAAATGAAAGAAAAGGAATAACCAGAATCTTCATTACTTATTTTGTTATTTATGGATTATCCATAGCTGCATTAGGCATCAGTAAATATTTATTACATAACGGCATGCTCACTAGATTATCCACTTTTGCTGTATTTGCTGTGTACCTCAACAGAATCAGTTGTATGTGCGTGGGTGGCCTCGGTGCTTATTTCGTGATTCACAACATGGAAGATTTAAAGAAATACTGCTCTGTACCGAGGGCTTATATTGCTACAGCTTTAATTTGTATATTATTAGTAACAGGCATCTACACGCAGGACGTTTTGAGTATTCTTTATATGTTCGTGATATTATGCATTATTGTTTACGGAAAACCAATTCCTGTTTTAGACAATAAAGTATTGTCTTATTTCGGACAGGTAACTTATGGCATATATATGTATCACTCTATGGTAATTCCATTGGCATATGTATTGCTGAAAAAATATAATTACTTCAACATGTACACTTTTTATTTTTGCTCTTATGCTGGAACACTGCTAATCGCAGTTTTTTCGTATGAAGTTTTTGAAAAATCATTTTTAAAATTAAAAGATAAAAATCTGTTTGCTTTTATAAAAACTAAAAATTAATCATGACAACAACCGCAGAAGAAATAGAAAATTTTGACAGTAAAGCATATTTAGATATGGAACTGCTTCGCTTCTCTACAGCAGGCAGTGTAGATGACGGAAAATCTACTTTAATCGGAAGGTTATTATATGATAGCAAATCCATCTTTCAGGATCAGATGGATGCTATTGAAGCAGCTTCGCAAAAACGGGGCGAAGAATATGTAAATCTGGCATTACTCACCGACGGCCTGCGTGCAGAACGCGAACAAGGCATCACGATTGATGTAGCATATCGTTATTTTTCCACACCAAAGAGAAAATTTATTATTGCTGATACACCCGGACATATTCAATACACCCGCAATATGGTTACAGGTGCATCAACAGCCAACCTTGCCATCATTTTAGTGGATGCACGCAAAGGAATTATCGAACAAACATACCGACATTCTTACATTGCATCTTTACTACAGATACCTCACATCATTGTTTGTATCAACAAAATGGACCTTGTAGACTGGGATGAAAAAACCTTCAATAGAATTGTAAATGACTATAAAGCCTTTGCTTCAAAACTGGATATCAAAGACGTACACTTTTTACCTATTTCCGCATTAGCAGGTGACAATGTGGTCAATCGTTCAGAAAATATGACATGGTACCAGGGGCCAACATTGATGTACTTATTGGAAACCATTCACATTGGATCGGATTTGAATCATATCGACGCCCGTTTTCCGGTGCAGTATGTCATTCGTCCGATGAAAAACGAATACCATGATTTTCGCGGTTATGCCGGTAGAATTGCCGGCGGTGTTTTCCGTGTTGGAGATAAAGTGAAAGCATTGCCAAGTGGTTTTTCTTCTAAAATAAAATCAATCGTTACAATGGATGGCGATTTGCAGGAAGCATTCGCACCTCAAAGTGTAACTATTACTTTAGAAGACGAGATCGATATTTCACGCGGAGATATGCTGGTGCGCGAAAATAATTTGCCTCAGATAGAACAGGAATTTGATGTGATGCTTTGCTGGATGAATGAAAAGAAAATGGTGCCTCGGGGAAAATATATTTTGCGTCATACTGCAAGGGAATGTAAATGCATTGTGAAAGAAACCAAGTACAAACTTAACATCAATACGCTACAACGACTGGAAGATGATTTAGAGATTGGATTGAATGATATTGGCAGAGTTACGATTCGCACTACCGTTCCTTTGTTCTTCGATTCGTACCGCAAGAACAGAAATACCGGAAGCATTATTTTAGTGGATGAAGCAACCAATGAAACGGTGGCTGCAGGGATGATTGTGTAAGTGTATTACTAAAACCTCTTATAATACCTTGCATATTCCACCTCAAAAGTATATGGGAATTTGGTATAATCAATAGCCCCGCCTCCACCAATCGGAGGAATAGAACCACCCATCGCCAGATTTAATTTCAGGTAATGTTCTTTCGTTAATGGCATCCAACTCACATTGCCTAAATCACTCAGCGTATAAGTAGCATAGTTGTTATTATCAAAATAATATTTCACCTCTGTACTGTCCCATTCTATGGCATAATTATGAAAAACATCTGTCAGCAAATACGAATTGGGTACTACATATGGCCAATTTCTGGATATGGCATTTCCATTGCTGTCCGGCAAAAAAGTGCTGCCTAATACTACTGTTGGTGCCTTCCCTATCCATTCCATAATATCAATTTCACCGCAACGAGGCCAGCCTACTACATCGTGATTAACACCAAGCGTCCAGATTGCCGGCCAGGTGCCATTACCTAAATGCGGCATTTTAGCACGCACTTCTATATATCCGTATTTAAATGTCTGTATACCTTTTGTTTCTATACTTGCAGATGTTACAGGATGTCCCTGAAAACTATCATTTAGGGCGGTAATATATAATTTACCGTTTTCCACCTTACAGTTTTCGAGTCTGCTGTCCGTGTAATATTGCACTTCCTGATTTCTGACATACCCTGTTTCAAATCTCCATTTTGCAGCATCCGGTAATCCTGAATAATTAAACTCATCAGCCCAAACTAAATGATACTGTTTATTCCCAATGGTTATAGTGTCTCCACCACCACCCGGTGTTATGGGTATCTGAACCGGCAGGCAGGCGCTTACTAAAAGCACAAGACATAAATAAAAGATGTTTTTCATAGTTAATCTAAATTACACAATTTGCTTAACATATTTTCAATATACAAATGAAAATAAATACTGTCTGATCTATAATATCATCAAAATAATGAAATGCATTTACTAACTTCAAAGTATGAAGGAAATAAAAGATAATGAGGCTTCTTATCATAAAGTGCATGATAGTGGCTTGAAAGAATTCTTTATAAAACAGCATTATCTGGTTCCTTTTGCATTTTATTTGCCTATCTCTTTTTATCTGTTATTCAAGTCTTTTGTGGTTAAACGTGTCTCGGTCTTACACTTACTATGGATGATTCCTTTAATTTCAAAGTTCTGGGGCTATTTAGAATATTTCCTGCATCAAAACGTATTACATGAGAATGAAGAAATGAAAATTGATGCCGGTACTATTCGCGAATTTCACGACATTCATCACAATTTTCCTAATGACCCGTATCGATTTGTAGTACCGCTTTGGGCCAGTATTCCGAGTGGACTTGTTTTTTATGCTGCATGCAGAACATCTTTAGGAAAAGAAAAAGGCGAAACACTGTTCGGCTTAATGATTCTCTATTATTTATTCTATGAGTTCACCCATATTTCTACACATAAATACGATATCAAACATCCGTTTTTTGAAAAAATAAAAAAACATCATTTAAAACATCATTACCTTAATTCAGATAAAGGTTTTGGATTTACCACCACCAAATGGGATGAAGAAAATGGATTGGCTTTTACAAACAATAATAAAAAGAAAGAACAGGTTTCTGTCAATTCAATCTAACTAAATGTACATATTCTGAAAAAATCAGGTCAAAAATAAAAATGACTGATACGAATTCCTATCTTTGCAATGATGGGAACATCGAAAAAAGAATTTCCTGTAATTGGTATTATTGGCGGTGGACAACTTGGTAAGATGTTCATTCAAAAAGCTTCGCAATGGTCTGTTCCTGTAACTATTTTAGACAGAGATGCAGATTGTCCCGCCGACGTATTAGCCAACGAACATATAATTGGCAGTATAACTGACGGGAATGAAATACAAAAACTTTCCGATATTTCGGATGTGCTCACCTGGGAAATTGAGCATATTGATGTAGATAAACTTATAGAACTGCAACAACAGGGAAAAACAGTTATACCCAATCCCGAAATTTTAAAAATCATTCAGAATAAGAGTCTGCAAAAATTATTTTATCAAAACCACAATATTCCTACTGCCCCTTTTTTTATTGCAAATAATAAAGAGGAAGCCAAACGAAAGTTAGCTGAAACAGATTTTAAAAAAGTGGCGGTGAAAGCTTCTATTGGCGGCTACGATGGCAAAGGTGTTTTTATTACTGACAGAAATTCTATTTTAGGAAATCCCGAAATCATTCCTTTTGATACTGAATTAATGGTTGAAGAATTTGTGCCGTGTAAAACTGAAATTGCCGTGTTGGTTGCCCGGAACTTAAAAGGTGAATTAGCTGTATATCCTGCCATAGAAATGGAATTTGACCCTCAAAGTAATTTGGTTTCATTTTTAATTTCTCCCGCAAATATCCCTTTACATCTGGAACAACGTACAGAACAAATTGCCTTGCAGTGTGCAGAGGCTTTCGGAAGCGCGGGATTATTTGCAGTGGAATTATTTTTATCTGAAAACGACGAATTACTGGTGAATGAAATTGCACCGCGGCCACATAATTCCGCACATCATACCATCGAAGGATTTTATACGTCTCAATATGAACAATTACTGCGTGTGTTATTAGATATGCCTTTGGGTTCCACACACCTGAAAATGCCTTGTGCGATGATTAATATCGTGGGACCTGAAAATGGAAGTGGAAAATACAGGTTAAAATATTTTAATGAACTTAATGCTTTGCCGGGCGTATATGTACATTTGTACGGAAAGGAGCAAAGTAAACCGAATCGTAAACTCGGGCACATTACTATTGTCCAACCATCGCGGGAAAAGGTATTGGAAATCACTCAAAAAGTCCGAACTTTAACAGAGATAGAAATTTTATAAATTAAAACACATAGACACATAGTTTTGATGATTAAAATAAGATGTTGATAGAAAAATATAGAATACATCTTCGATGAATAACTATGCTAACCTAAAACGAACAAGTATAAACTACAAACTCAAGTGCTTTAAAAAATCTATGTTTCTATGTGTTTAAAAAATAAATAGCATGAAAAAAGTAGCAATAATAATGGGTTCCGACAGCGACTCTCCTGTGATGCAGGAAGCTGCTAAAATATTATCAGATTTCGGAATTGAATTTGAATATACTATCATTTCCGCACATCGTACTCCTGAGCGCATGTACGAATTTGCCCGCACTGCACATGAACAAGGATTTGAAATTATAATCGCGGGAGCCGGTGGTGCCGCGCATTTACCGGGCATGGTTGCAGCCATTTCACCGTTGCCGGTAATTGGTGTTCCTGTGCAAAGTAAATCATTGGACGGCATGGATTCTTTATTATCAATTGTACAAATGCCGGGTGGTGTTCCTGTCGCAACAGTTGCCATTAATGGCGCAAAAAATGCAGGCATTTTAGCAGCACAGATTTTAGCTACACATGATAAATCCCTTCAACAAAAAGTAATTGACTATAAAAAGAAATTAGAGAAGGAAGTAATAGAAAAAACTAAGAATTTTACCCCTTAATCAACTCTCTTATTACCACACTGGCACACACACCGCCAAATGCTGCGGGCATATAAGAAATAGTACCATACGCGGAACGTTTATAATTAGTACCATCTGTCATAATTAGTGCCGTTTTCGATTGCGGTTCCGGAGAAAAAACAAAATTAATTCCCGTATAAATTTTTTCATTCTTAAGACGTTTTCTCACCATTTGCATAAACACACAATGATGTGTCTTGGAAACATCCGCTACTTGTATTTTAACCGGGTCTGTTTTTCCGCCGGCACCACCTGATGCAATAATTTTTTTATTTAGCTGATACGCAGCTTTCAGTAAATTTAATTTAGGTGTAAAACTATCAATAGCATCAACAATATAATCGTAATCCTCTTGTTGAATAATTTCAAATGCTTTTGCCGGTGATAAAAATTCTTTGATGACAGTAATTTGAATTTCAGGATTGATATCTTTCAGTCTTTCATACATCAAGTCTGCTTTCGACATACCATGTGTGGATGCCATTGCCTGGATTTGTCGGTTTCTATTAGTAGGATCTACAACATCACCATCCACTATTGTCATTTTACCGACACCGGCTCTGGCAATAAATTCAGCCGCAAAAGATCCAATGCCGCCTAATCCAACAACCAACACATGACTGTTATTGAGTTTATTTAATGCTTCTTCTCCGATTAGTGCCGTTGTTCTTGAAATCCAATGCCTGTCTTGCATTTTTAGTGTATTTAAACGCAAAGGTAGTAAAGTTTTCTTTGCGCCTTTGCGTGAAAATCAAGGCAAACTATTTAACTTGTAAATTAAATACAAGATATTGTTACAACATTTTAAATCTTCAAAAATAATTTGCGGTGTGGATGAAGCAGGTCGCGGGTGCCTTGCCGGACCAGTGGTTGCTGCGGCCGTTATTTTACCAAAAAAATTTAAAAACGAAATCCTGACAGACTCCAAACAATTAAAAGAAAAAGACAGAGATGCATTGCGGATTATTATAGAAGAAAATGCAATTACGTTTGGCATCGGCATTATTGATAATTACAAAATCGATGAAGTAAATATTTTACAGGCTACTTATTTAGCGATGCATGAAGCAATAAGTAAATTAAATATTTCCCCTGAACTCTTATTGATTGATGGCAATCGATTTAAACCTTACAAAAAGATAGCACACGAAACCATCATTAAAGGCGATGGGAAATTTATAGAAATTGCAGCAGCTTCTGTTTTAGCAAAAACATACAGAGATGAAATTATGAAAAGATTACACACTGAATTTCCCATTTATAACTGGCAGAAAAACAAAGGGTATCCGACTATTGAACACAGAAAAATCATTTATGAAAGTGGGAGCTGCAGCTATCATCGTCATAGCTTTCAATTATTAAAGCCGGAGCAATTGACTTTATTTTAATCGTATTTTTAGCAACAGATTATTTACTTTTGATAAAACCAAAAAAATATGCAAAACCAACAACCTACATTTGGACAAAGAATCCGTTATAAATTTGAAAATACTTTATCGAAAGGAACACCTGCAATGATTATGTGGCTTGGCATCGTTTCGCTGATTTTAGTACTCATCTGCGGAATGATTATTTTAATCCTGAGTATTAAAGCAGCCCCTGATGCTGACAGTTCACTTGGTTTTATTGAAGGCACCTGGAAAAGTTTAATGGCAACACTTGATCCCGGAACTATGGGTGGTGATGAAGGATGGTCTTTCCGTATTATACGTTTCATTGCGACATTAGGAGGTATTTTTATTATTTCAATTTTAATTGGTGCAATCGGTTCAGGTATTGAAAGCAAGTTAGTTGAATTACGCAAAGGAAAATCCAAAGTACTGGAATCAAATCATACATTAATTTTAGGCTGGTCGCCTAAAGTTTTTTCCATTATTGAACAACTCGTCATTGCAAATGAAAACCAGAAAAAACCAAGAATTGTAGTGATGGCTGATATGGATAAAGTAGAAATGGAAGATGAAATACGTTCTAAAATTGCAGACACCAAGAATACAAAAGTGATTTGTCGTTCCGGCAGTCCGTTAGACTTATATGACCTGGAAGTAGTTAGTCCACATGATGCACGTTCTATTATCATCTTATCACCTGAAAACAATGAGAATGCCGATACTTATATAATAAAATCTGTATTAGCCATTACCAATAATCCAAACCGTAAGAAAGATAAATACCATATAATTGCTGAGATTACAGATCCTGAAAATATGGAAGCAGCAGAAATGGTTGGTGGTGATGAAGCTATCTTTATTATTTCAGGTGATTTGATTTCACGCGTAACAGCACAAACCTGCCGTCAATCAGGACTAAGTACAGTATACACCGAAATATTGCAATTTGAAGGAGATGAAATTTATTTTACAGAAGAAAAATCATTAATAGGTAAGAGCTTTAAAGATACATTGTTTGCCTATGAAACTACATCTGTTATTGGAATACTCACTGCAGAAAAAAACATTCTCTTAAATCCTCCTATGGATACTGTTATAAATAGTGGCGATCAGATTGTAGGAATTTCAGAAGATGATGATACGCTGATTATTTCAAACAAGAAAGAGTATAATATAAACGAAAGTATTATTTCAGAAGGCATTAATACATATCTGAAAAAAGAAAGAACACTGATACTTGGGTGGAATCAGAAAGGTATGCGTATTGTTGAAGAGCTTGACAATTATGTTGGTGAAAACTCAGAAGTATTAATTGTAAGCGTGAATGAGCAAGCATATATTCATGTGGAAGAACTCAAAAAAAGTATCACAAAACAACATATTACATTAAAAAAAGGGTTAATTACTGACCGAAAGACACTTGAAGATTTACACTGCGAAAATTTTGATCATATTATTATTCTCAGCACACGACCTGAGAATATTCAGGAAAATGATGCGCGTACCTTGATTTGTTTATTGCATTTACGCAACCTCTCCGAGAAAGCAGGCAAAGATTTCAGCATTGTCTCTGAAATGTTAGATGTGCGAAATCGCGCACTGGCAGAAGTAGCTAAAGCAGATGACTTTATTATCAGCGATAACTTAATTAGTTTAATGCTTACACAAATAGCTGAAAATAAACACCTCAAAAAAGTTTACGATATTTTATTTGAAGCAGATGGCTCTGAAATTTATTTAAAACCCGCGTTAAATTATGTACTGCCCGATACTAAGACAAATTTCTATACAATAGTTGAAAGTGCCGCTCGGAAAAATGAAGTGGCAATCGGATATAGAATAGTCGGAGACGAACGGGATGCTTCAAAACATTATGGTGTAAAAATAAATCCCAAAAAAGACGAAGAATTTATTTTAACAGCTAATGACAAGGTGATAGTTTTATCGGAAGATTACTAACTCCATCGTTCATCTGTTACACAACGATTCGGATATTTACCAAGATGCGTTTTATCTTTATAATATTCCATAATTTCACGCATATCTTTATCCATATCACCCGTTGGATAAAGAATTTTATCAACGATTCCTTCCTTAACATCAAAATCCAGATACCCTAATGCTATCGGTACATTTGCTTGTACTGCAATATGATAAAAACCTGTTTTCCATTGTTTACGTTTACCACGGGAGCCTTCCGGTGTAATTACCATACAGATTCTTTTTTCCCGTTTTATTGAATTCACCATTGCATCTACGAGGCTTATTTTTTTCTTCACATTACCGATTTTAGGAGTTCTATCTATTGGTATGCAACCTAAATATCTTAACAGCCAGTTCAATGGCCAAAAGAATGCTTCTTTTTTAACAGCAATCTTAGCAGGAATTTTTGCCAATACAAAAACAGCTTTACCAATAGCCATATCCCAGGCTGATGTGTGAGGTGCAACAATCAGCACACATTTATCCAATGGCTTTAACGCATCAACATTATACGACCAGCCTTTTACCAGTAAGATTAATCTCGAGATTATTTTCAGCATAAAATTTAATTAAAGCGCAAAGGTATATGTATTATAATTAATTTCTTTTATCAGAAACCACTACCTGAATTTTATGACTTATACTTTCTTAGATGTATCTTTTGTCCAAACTAAATTTTTCGGGATGACAAGGCGTGATATCCTTATAGAAATCCATCATCGTACGCATATCATCTTCCAGGTTTGTAGGATAAATAATTTTTCCAATGCCAGCAACTTTATATTTATAATCCAAATAACCTAATAATATAGGAACATTTGCGGCTTTTGCCGTGTACCAAAATCCTGTTTTCCATTCTGTGCGCAAACTGCGGGTGCCTTCCGGTGTTACCATTATGTGTAGCTCTTCATTTTCTTTAAATAAGTTTGTCATCGCTTCCACCATACTTGGTCTTGGCTCACCGGGTTTTTTCGGACTCCTATCAATGGCTATACCACCAAGACTTGCCGTTATATTTTTGAATGGAAAACGAAACCATTCTTTTTTTACAGTAAAGCGTAAAGGCAAACCCATCAAATCGAATGCAGCTTTTGCAATCGGCAAATCCATATTAGCAGTATGCGGCGCTGCAATCGTAATTGATTGTTTAATACCTACAATTGCTTCTGTCTTTAGTTTCCAGCCTAATGCTTTAAAAATCAGTTTAAATATCCAGCGTATCATAATTACTACAAATATGCACTTTTTTTCTTATTTATAAAATTGACACTTGTCATCAAAATAAACCTCGGTTTTCTTGCAACATTAGAATTAAACCCTTAAATTAGTTGTTATAGCAACTATTACTATTGCAATGATGTCAGATTTTATAAAAGCATTTGAAGACAAAGCACCGGAAATTGTATTCGAGTGGAATGATACACCAACCGGCGCACAGGGTTTTTTGGTAATTAATTCGCTTAGAGGAGGAGCTGCAGGAGGTGGTACACGTATGCGCCTGGGCTTAACAAAACATGAAGTGATTTCTCTCGCTAAAACCATGGAGATTAAGTTTTCCGTATCCGGTCCTGCTATTGGCGGCGCAAAATCAGGTATCAATTTTGACCCTAAAGACCCGCGAAAACATGAAGTACTGGAACGCTGGTATAAAGTAGTCGCTCCTATCCTGAAAAATTATTACGGTACCGGCGGCGACATGAATATTGATGAAATTGATGAAGTTATTCCGATTACAGAGGAATATGGTATTTGGCATCCGCAGGAAGGTATTGTGAATGGACATTATCATCCGACAGAACGTGATAAAATTAATAAGATAGGACAACTGCGTGTTGGCGTTTCCAAAGTTTTAGAAGATAGTGAATACACACCGTCCAAAAAAGAAGGTTATGTAGTAGCAGATATGATTACTGGATATGGCGTTGCTGAATCAGTGAAACATTATTATCATCTTTGGAAAAATGAAAACTTACAGAATAAGAAGGCAACCATTCAGGGATTTGGAAATGTTGGGGCTGCTGCTGCGTATTTTTTAGCACAACAAGGTGTAAAAATTACCGGAATTATTGATATTACGGGTGCTTTGATTGATGAAAATGGGTTGGATTTTGAGCAAATAAAAGAACTTTTCTTAAGCAGGAAAAATAACAAATTGACGCATCCAAACCTGATGCCCTTCGAACAGGCACAGACCGAGTTTTGGAAAACTAAAGCAGATATTTTTATTCCGGCAGCAGGTTCCCGTTTTGTCAGTGAGGAAAATTTAGAGGCAATGCTGCATGCCGGCGTTGAAGTCATCTCATCCGGCGCCAATGTTCCATTCAACGATCCGGAAATTTTTTATGGAAAAGTATTAAATAAAGCAGATGCGAACATTGCTGTAATACCTGATTTTATTGCGAATTGCGGTATGGCGCGTGTATTTGCTTACTTAATGGGGAAAAACATAATGATTACTGATGATGCTATCTTTCAGGATGTATCAAAAATAATTTTAGATGCGTTAGTTAAAGTACATGAAAAAGATAAACGTTCTATTTACTTAACCAAAAATGCGTTGCAAATTGCAATTGAAGAATTATCGTAATGTAATAATGTAGCAATTAAACAATGTAATAATGACAAAAGAATTACACTTATATAAAAGCTATTATTTCATTACTACATTATTTCAATTATTAAATTAAAACTATGCCTATCTATCACCAACTTGGAAAGATTCCTCAAAAACGACACACCGTTTTTAAGTCAGATAGTGGTAAATATTATTATGAACAACTTTTCGGAACTGAGGGTTTTCATGGTCATTCATCACTGTTGTATCATGTGCATCGACCGACGCAAGTAAAAGAAATTTTATCATCAAAAGACGTAACACCGAGAATTGCAATAGACAAGAATATAAAAGCTTTGTTGTTGCAAGGTTTTCAAATAAAAGCAGAAGATGATTTCTTAGAAAGCAGAAAAGATTTACTGGTAAACAGCGATTGTGTAATTGGTTTAGCAGCGCCGCGCAAATCAATGAACTCATATTTTTATAAAAATGCAGATTCTGATGAAATGTTGTTTATTCATAAAGGTAGCGGCACCTTGCGCACCTTCATGGGTAACATTCCTTTCGAATATGGCGATTATTTAATTATTCCGCGCGGTATGATTTATCAGATAGAATTTGATACGGAAGATAATCGTTTGTTATATATGGAATCACATGCTCCGATTTACACACCGAAGCGTTACAAAAATGCTTCCGGACAATTACTGGAACATGCACCATTTTGTGAGCGTGATTTTAAATTGCCAAATACACTGGAAACGCATGATGAGAAAGGCGATTTCCATATCAAAATAAAAAAACAAAACATGCTGCACGAATTCGTGTATGCAACACATCCGTTTGATGTGGTCGGTTATGATGGCTATAATTTTCCATTCGGTTTCAGCATACACAATTTTGAACCGATAACAGGTCGTGTGCATCAGCCACCGCCGGTACATCAGACATTTGAAACCAGTGCATTGGTGGTATGTTCGTTTTGTCCGCGCTTATACGATTATCATCCGCTGGCCATTCCTGCGCCGTACAATCACAGCAATATCGACAGCGACGAAATGTTGTATTACGTGGATGGTGATTTTATGAGCAGAAATAATATCGAACAAGGTTATATCACTTTGCATCCGAAAGGCATTCCACACGGACCCGCACCGGGCGCCATGGAACGCAGCATCGGGCAAAAAGAAACGCAGGAACTGGCCGTAATGATTGACACCTTCTGCCCATTAATGGTAACTGAGGAAGCCATGAAAATTGAAGATGGTAAGTATTATAAGAGTTGGGTGGAGTAATTTGATAATTGAATTAGAAGTGAAAGAAGATAATAAAAGATGGTTATTAAGCATGATGAAGACATCAGGTAGTAAAAGACGTTACCTAACTAATGGAAGTTATGCTGATGATCGAAATACAAAACAAGATTTAAATATCGAAGATTTACCAAATCACGAAAGCATAAAAAATACACAAAATTTTTATAATGGGAAAATTAATTCTGGCTTACTAGTTAGATTTTTAAGAAACAAGATTGGGACGAATTGGGACGAAGTATATTCAGAAATTATAAGTAGGATTCCAACCAAATTATTAGATCGAAAAGAAATAATTTTTTGGTTTGTGGCAGATAAAGTTGAAATGATTAATGGAAAACCTTGGAACAAGAAATCTAATAAATTCATTTGGACTCCAGAACAAGGTGAATATAGTTTTGATTTGGACCATAAAGAGTTTTATGTAAATCCTGAAACCAATATTTTAGTAAAAATAGCAGATAAACCAAAAAATAAATAAGATGTCAGAAATAAAAAATGTAGAATACGGATTGGAAAAAATCTTTATGGATGCGCAGGATTTTTTACCATTGCTTGGAACAGACTATGTAGAATTCTATGTAGGCAACGCCAAACAAGCCGCGCACTTTTATAAAACGGCATTTGGTTTTCAATCCTTAGCTTATGCAGGTCTGGAAACAGGCATCAGAGACAAAGCATCCTATGTATTGGCACAAGATAAAATACGCTTAGTACTGACGACACCTTTAACTTCAGACTCTGTCATCAATCAGCATATTGTAAAACATGGAGATGCTGTAAAAGTAATCGCATTATGGGTAGATGACGCTACAAAATCGTTTGAAGAAACGACCAAGCGCGGTGCCAAACCTTTTATGCAGCCAACGGTAGAACGCGACGAATTTGGTGAAGTAGTACGTTCCGGTATTTATACCTACGGAGAAACCGTGCATATATTCGTGGAGCGCAAAAATTACAACGGTACATTTTTACCGGGTTATCAGCCCTGGAAATCTGATTATAATCCGTCACCTGTGGGTTTGAAATTTATTGACCACATGGTAGGCAATGTAGGCTGGGGCGAAATGAACCAATGGGTAAAATGGTATGAAGATGTCATGGGTTTTGTGAATTTTTTATCGTTTGATGACAAACAAATCCACACAGAATATTCTGCCTTGATGAGTAAAGTAATGAGTAATGGAAACGGCAGAATTAAATTTCCCATCAACGAACCCGCAGAAGGCAAAAAGAAATCGCAGATTGAAGAATATCTTGATTTTTACGAAGGTTCCGGAGTTCAGCACATCGCAGTAGCTACCGATGATATTATAAAAACGGTAAGCGAGTTGCGTACGCGTGGTGTGGAGTTTTTAAGTGCACCGCCGCACACTTATTACGAAGAAATTCCTGCACGTTTAGGTGAACATATGAACATTATGAAAGAAGATATTTCCGTGTTGGAAAAACTCGCCATATTAGTAGATGCTGATGAAGACGGATATTTACTTCAAATATTTACTAAGCCTGTAGAAGACAGACCTACTTTATTCTTTGAAATCATACAGCGCATGGGTGCGAAAGGTTTTGGCGCAGGAAATTTCAAAGCATTATTCGAATCCATTGAAAGAGAACAAGAAAAACGCGGTACACTTTAATTAAAGAATGAAATAAATAAAGAATGAATTTTAATTACGGATTTGTTTTAGAATCAACTGCTAAAAAAATAAAACTGGAGCTGCAGCGTAAGTTCAACGAGCATGCTGTAGATATTACTGTTGACCAATGGGTAGTTTTACTGGAACTACATCAGCACGGTATACAAAACCAGGTTGCATTGTGCGAACATTGTGCAAAAGATGCACCAACTATCACACGCATTATTGAACTACTGGTAAAAAAAGAATTAATCACTCGCGAAAGCTGCAAAGATGACAGAAGGAAGTTCAATATTTCGTTAAGTAAAAAAGGAAAAACTCTGATTCAAAAGCTATTACCTGTTGTGATTGAGTTTAGGAAGCAAGGCTGGAATAATTTAACAGAAAAGGACATTCAGCATATTGAACGAATTACTAAAAAGATAAAAGAGAATTTAAAATCAGCATAATGAGTAATTCCAAAGACTACAAATCACATTTCACCATACACAATCTGCCGTATGGTATTTTCTCAACGCCAACTAAACACAAACGCGCCGGAATTGCTTTCGAGAATCACATCATTGACTTAGAAGTGCTGTTTGAGTTAGGCTTTTTTGAAGAAAAGATTAAAACGAACGTTTTTAATCAGCATTCTTTAAATGATTTTATCGCATTAGGAAAAGATATCTGGTCTTTTGTAAGAAAAAAAATTCAGAATTTATTGGCAAAAGAATCTGATTTTTTTAAGGAAAACAGTAATCAGTTTTTATACCGTCAAAGCGAAGCCATTATGCATGTGCCGGTAAGAGTTGGCGATTATACCGATTTCTATTCTTCAGAAGAGCATGCAGGCAATGTTGGGAAAATGTTTCGTCCAACTATGGACCCGCTATTACCGAACTGGAAACACATGCCCATTGCTTATCATGGCAGAAGCTCTTCTATTATTACAACAAATGCAAATATCAAACGACCACACGGCCAAATTTTAAAAGGCGAAGAAGTTGTCTATTCGGCTTCTCAAACATTAGACATTGAGATTGAAATAGGTTTTATTATTGGAAAAGAGAATACTCTGGGAACAGCAATAAATATTAATGATGCAACAGATTATATTTTTGGAGCCGTACTATTAAATGATTTTTCAGCGCGTGATATTCAGCGTTGGGAATATCAACCGCTTGGTCCATTTTTAGGTAAGAATTTTGCAACAAGTATTTCACCATGGATTGTTCCTTACGAAGCATTGAAAGAATTTATGACAGATGCGCCGGTTCAAACACAAGCAGTGTTATCTTATTTACAAGAACAAAACAGAAAGAATTTTGATATAGAAATTACATTTGAAATTGAAACCAGCGAAAATCAAAAAGGTATTGCAGCTATTACCAATTCCAAATATTTATACTGGACAGCAGAACAACAAATCGCGCATCACACAGTAAATGGATGTAATTTGCGCATAGGAGACTTATTGGGCACGGGCACTATTTCAGGTAAAGAGAAAAACAGTTTTGGTAGTTTGCTAGAACTTACATGGAACGGAAAAGAAAAAATAAAAATCGGGAATACAGAACGTACATTTTTACAAGATGGCGACACAACCATATTGGCTGCTGTTTGCAAAAAAGGTGATAAACAAATTGGTTTTGGTGAAGTGCGTAACACAATTATAAATTAAACACATAGATACATAGAAAAGTATGATAAATAAGAACTGGATAGCAAATCATAGTCTCGTCTAAGACGAGATCTATTGTGTATCTAATCTGTACGATTAAAAATCACGAACTGACTTGCTTTTATAAAATCTATATTTCTATGTGTTAAAAAATAAAATTATGTTTGGTTTAAAACAAGAATACGATAAATACACAGACGAAGATTTTCTCGTTTGGAAACTATTGTATCAACGGCAACGAGTATTACTACAAAATATGGCATCCAAAGAATTTATTCACGGTATGGATGAAATGCATTTTAGTGATGATAAAATTCCGGACTTTAATCATGTTAATAATGTATTGGCAAACAGCACAGGTTGGCAAATTGAAGTTGTGCCGGGTTTAATTCCGGACAAAGATTTTTTTGAATTGTTGGCAAATAAAAAATTTCCTTCTTCTACCTGGTTGCGTAAACTGGAAAATCTGGATTATCTGGAAGAACCGGATATGTTTCATGATTGCTTTGCACACATGCCTTTACTTACAGAGCAATTCTTTGTGAATTATTTACAAGAACTTTCCAAGATTGCCTTACGTTATATTGATGATGCTTTAGGTATTGAACTGATTGGAAGAATCTATTGGTTTACCGTAGAGTTTGGTTTGATACAACAGGAGGACGGAATGCGTATTTATGGCGCTGGCATTTTATCGTCGAGTGGTGAAAGTATTTTTTGTTTAGGAGATAAAGCCAATCGAAAACCATTCAACATTAAGGAAATTATGGAATTGCATTATTATAAAGATCATTTTCAAGACCGTTATTATGTTATTAATTCCTACAAAGATTTATTTGATGCCATTCCTGAAATCGACAGCTTAATGGAACACGCATTAAAAACAATTCCGCATGAAAAAAATATAAATGCAACACCGTTGGATTTTACCTTATAATTTAAAACACACAGAGACATAGTAAGAATGAAAAAAAGAAAAGGATAGCAAATCATATTATTCATCTTCGATGAATAATCTATTGTGTATCTAATCTGTCTGACGATAAACTACAAGCCGGTCTACTTTTATAAAAATCTATGTGTTTATGTGGTTAAATAAAATTTTTATATTTTGTTGTGTATGAAAAAGACAACATTAAAACAAATTAAATCAAGCATTCGTAAGAAACAAATCAAAGATGGTTTCTTCGACGGAAGATTCGCGCCAAAAACACAGCCAAATAAGAAGAAAGTACAAAACAAAAATGCGTGCAGATTAAAAATAGAACTTGAATAAAATAATTAAAACACATAGGCATATAGCATAGAATGAAAAAATAAGAATAAAATAGAAAGTCATAGTATTCATCTTCGATGAATAATCTTTTGTGTAACTAATCTGTCTGATTATAAACTACCAACCAATTTGCTTTTTATAAAAATCTATGTGTCTATGTGGTTAAAAAATGAATAAAATGAAAACAATTATACCAAACGAAATCGGCATCAAAGCCACCTCCAACTTTTTAACCTCTGCTGTAGTGCCAAGACCTATCGCATTTGTTAGCACTATCAATCCAGACGGTCAACCCAACTTGAGTCCTTTTTCTTTCTTCAATGTTTTCAGCTCCGACCCTGTCGTTCTGATTTTTTCAGCAGCAAAAAGTGCCTTAACCGGTAAGCAAAAAGATACCTATCATAATGTAAAAGCAATTCCTGAATGTGTGATTCATATTGCTAATTACGCGATGGTGGAACAATTGTCAGTAACAAGTGGCGCGTATCCATCGGAAGTAAATGAATTTATAAAAGGTGGTTTTACTGAAGAGCAATCTGTGATAGTAAAACCTCCACGCATAAAAGAAGCGCCTATTGCCTTTGAATGTAAAGTAACACAAGTAATAGAATTAGGTGATAAGGGCGGTTCCGGAAATTTAGTGATTTGCGAAGCGGTGATGATTCATGTAGATGAAAATTTACTGGATGCAAATGGCAATGTAATCGCTGAGAAATTAGATCCGATTGCACGTTTAGGTTATAACAATTATGTGCGTTTTACAAAAGAAGACATTTTCGAAACGCCAAAACCGCTGAAAGCATATGGCGTAGGCGTAGACGCTATTCCACAATGGATAAAAGAGGAAGGCGTACTAACAGGAAATGAACTGGGAAAACTAGCCAGTATAGCAGAAATTCCAAACAAGGAAGATATCAACAATGACAGCGAATTGAAAGAATTAATTTCCGATTACAAAGACCAAAGTATCAATGAAATTAAGCGTTTATTGAGCGACAATAAAATCAGAGAAGCATGGTTGGTGTTCTTGAATATTTAAATTATTTCATCACCACATATATCTGCCACGCGCCAAAACCCACGCACCAGATATTGATAAAGGCATTCATAATGCCATCGGCAAGACCAACAGTATACATACCGTTCATCACATTAAAGCTAAAATCACACAAGCCCAGAAAAATCATGGCACCAGCAGCAATCAGCGTGCAATTTTTCCAATTTTCATTTTTTCTGTTGAAATAAGCAAGCAACAAAACGATACATATAAACGAATCCGGCAAAGGAAAACTATGTTCAAACTTGGTGTAATAACTCGGATAATCCGGACTCTCAAATCCTATCGTAAAAAATGCCGTCCAAAAAGCAACTAAACCGATGGCGGTGAGTAATTGTAATATGTATGTAGTTTGTTTCATATTTTTACTACAAAGGCACTAAGATTTTTTTTGTACTTTTTGAATACTACTGTTCATAATCCATTCCACTAATGAAGGGAAAAATCGTTTTAGAAACAAAGTCATCTTACCATCAAAACCCGGAATAATCATTTTTTGTTTTTTCTTGATTCCTTTTAAAACAGCATTCGCTACAAACTCAGGTTGCAACAATTTTGCATTGCCTGCAATAGCCTTCGTTTCTTTAGGTTTGTTTTTATTTTCCGCTTCAAAACCAGGTGTATCTGTATCCGGCGGACAAAGAATAGAAACAGCAATATTATAGCGACTTACTTCTTGCCTTAAAGCATCAGAAAAACCTATAATTCCAAACTTAGTCATACAATAATCCGTATAACCGAAAACACCTAAGAAACCTGCAATAGAAGATGTGTTAACGATGTGTCCGCCTTTCTGTTTCATGTAAGGAACTATTGTATAGCAACTGTTCCATGTTGCATATAAATTTGTCTTTATAGTTTTGTCAAAGATTTCTGGTGTGATATTTTCAAAATAATCCGGCTGCGCAATACCAACACAATTAATTAAAATATCAGGAACTCCATTTTCATAAATGGCATTCTCAAAGACAGACTGTACACTATTAATATCAGAAATGTCTACCGGATATGCATTTGTTTTCTGTGTTGTATTTTTAGATAACGATTTTATCTCAGCTACTGCGCTTTCCAGTTTTTCAGGTGTTCTTGCAAAAATAATTACACTGCATCCTTCTTTGGTCAATGCCCTTGCAATAGCCAATCCAATACCGGTGGAACCTCCTGTGATGAATACAGTTTTATTCTGATAAAAACTCATCCTATTTGCGTTGTGTATTTACTTTATTTAAAACACATAGAAACATAGAATTTCGTGAGCAAATTTCGGTTAGTAGTATTTGTTCGAACATCCATAGTACCGCAATAGTATTCATCTTTGATGAATACATCTGTTTGTCTACTACATTCTTCTTTTACCATATAAACCTATGTGTCTATGTGTTTAATATTATTTCTTTTTTAATGTATCAAAGTCCAATGTCTTCAACCAGACCATTGTCTTTGCAAATCCATCTTTGTATGAAATCTTTGGAGTCCAATCTAACTCTCTCTTTGCTTTATCAATTGACCAGCGTAACCGCGAGCCCAAATTTTTTACAGTATATGTAGTTAGTAATGGCCTGTCTTTTTTATTAAACAGTTTTCCGAAAAATTCCATCAGCACAGCAACAACATAAGCCAGCCAATAAGGAATATGCATTCTCACTTCTTTTGCTTTTATTTCTTTTGCGATACTGTTTGTAAATTCTTCCAGTGTAATACTTTCGCCATCATGCACTAAATAGCCATTACCAACGGCTCTTTCGTCTTCAGAAATCAACATCAATAAATCGATTAAATTTTCAATATAGGTTGGCCACACAATAGCATTTCTGCGAATGAAAACCATTTCCTTTTTTAAAACAGCATCTGCTAAATGTGGTACGAAAGTTTTGTCACCAGGGCCGAAAATCCAGCAAGGATACACCATGGTAACAGGAAGATTTTTTTCTTTATAATATTTCCATGCTACTTCTTCAGCTATAATTTTTGTATCAGGATATGGCTCATTCCAGGGTGTTAGCGGAAAAGTCTCATCCATCACTACATCTTCACGCAAGCCAAACACATCATTGGTGCTTATTTTCACCAAACGTTTTACCTTGGCTTCAGTCGCAGCACGACAAACATTTTCTGTTCCACTAATCATTACCTGCTGAAAAATCTCATATTTCCCCCAGTCGGAAACAAAAGCTGCACAATGAAATACGATATCAATATCATTTGTAATTCCTTTTTTTACATCTTCATAATTGCGGATATCGCCGTAAACAATTTCTACATTTTTATTCTGCAGATTCTTTACTTCCGGATCATTAGGCAACACAAAAGCACGAACGCTATTACCTTTGGACAAATTAGCATTGACCAAATGCGTGCCGACAAATCCGGTGGCTCCGGTGATAAAAACTTTTTGAGACATTATCTTTTTTTGCTTCTTCTAAAGTTCGTAAAAGAAATTGGATAAACAAAAAACCTGTCAAGTAAACTTGACAGGTAATATTAAAAAGTTTGTAACCTCAAAATAAACGGATAATCCAGACTATTGACAAGCAGGTCAGATCCTATTTTCCCGTTTTGCGTTTTCTTTCATTTTCATCTAAATAAATCTTACGCAAACGAATAGACTTTGGTGTCAATTCAACATATTCATCGCCTTGAATATATTCCAACGCTTCTTCTAAAGAAAATTTAGTAACCGGAATTAATCTTGCTTTGTCATCTGTTCCAGAAGCACGAACGTTGGTTAATTGTTTTTTGATAGTAACATTTACCACTAAATCATCTTGTCGTGAATTTTCTCCAATTACCATACCACTATACACCTGATCGCCGGACTCAACAAAGAAACGACCTCTGTCTTGTAACTTATCCAGCGAGTATGCGATGGCTTCTCCTGTTTCTTTAGAAATCATCGAACCATTGATACGACCTTTGATTTCACCTCTGTGTTTATCGTACTTAATGAAACGATGTGCCATTACTGCCTGTCCTGAGGTTGCTGTAATCATTTCCGTTCTCAATCCAATTAAACCACGAGACGGAATCTCAAACTCCATAATAGAACGATTACCTTTCAACAACATATTTTTCATTTCACCTTTTCTCTGTGTAATCATTTCAATCGCCGTACCTGCTTTTTCTTCTGGTAAGTCGATGGTTAACTCTTCAATTGGTTCACATTTTAGTCCATCAATCTCTTTAAAAATTACCTGTGGCTGACCAACCTGTAATTCATAACCTTCACGTCGCATGGTTTCAATTAGAACAGATAAGTGTAATACACCACGGCCAAATACTAAGAAAGAATCAGCTGTCTCGCCTTGTTGTACACGTAGTGCTAAGTTTTTTTCCAGTTCTTTATGTAGTCTGTCTTTGATATGTCGTGAGGTAACAAATTTTCCTTCTTTACCAAAAAACGGAGAATCATTAATCGTGAATAACATACTCATCGTTGGCTCATCAATAGAAATAGCGGTCATTGCTTCCGGATTTTCCGCATCTGCAATCGTATCTCCGATTTCAAATCCTTCAATACCTACAATCGCGCATATTTCTCCTGCCGGTACTTCATCTACTTTTATTTTTGCCATTCCTTCAAACAGCATCAAATCTTTTATACGGGATTTTGTAATGGCACCATCGCGTTTAATTAAAGCAACAGGCATATTTGTTTTTAAGGTTCCTCTAAACACACGACCTACTGCAATACGACCTACGAAAGATGAAAAGTCTAAGGAAGTGATTTGCATTTGAGCAGTACCTTCTGCAATCTTTGGTGCGGGAATATGTTCAATAATACAGTCTAACAAATCCACTACATTCGTTTTTGGTTGCTTGTAGTCAGTACTCATCCAACCGTTTTTTGCAGAACCGTAAATTGTTGGAAAATCCAATTGCTCTTCTGTGGCATCTAATTGGAACATCAAATCAAATACCTTTTCGTGTACTTCATCCGGTGTACAATTTTCCTTGTCTACTTTATTGATGACCACAATTGGTTTCAATCCTAACTGTAATGCTTTTTGTAACACGAATCTTGTTTGAGGCATTGGTCCTTCGAAAGCATCTACAAGCAAAAGCACACCATCCGCCATTTTCAATACACGTTCCACCTCGCCGCCAAAATCCGCGTGACCGGGTGTATCGATAATATTAATCTTGTAATCTTTGTATTTTACGGCAGCATTCTTTGCAGTAATAGTAATACCACGCTCACGCTCCAACTCATTATTATCCATAATTAAAACACCCGTATTTTCATGTTCGGAGAATGTTTTACATTCCCAGAGAATTTTATCTACTAAAGTTGTTTTACCGTGGTCAACGTGTGCAATAATTGCAATATTTCTGATTTTCTGCATAAAAATGAATTGATTAAATTTCGAGGTGCAAAGGTACGTTATTAAAGACGCTTTTACTAATAATACACCTATTCACAATAATTTTTTGACTTTTGGTTTCAGAGTTTTAACTTTATAGTAATGTGCGATACCTTTGTTCATATTCCGTCTTCAACCACAGCATCCGTTATTTTTGGTAAAAACAGTGATAGGGAACCCAATGAGGCTCAGCAAATTGTGTCTTATTCAAGAAATATACGTGATAAAAAGACGACTCAGACTACATTTATTGAAGTTGAACATCCGGCAGAAACTTACGAAGTTATTTTGAGTAAACCATTCCAAATGTGGGGGGCTGAAATGGGTTGCAATGAATTTGGTGTTGTAATTGGTAATGAAGCTGTCTTTACTAAAATTCCATTCGACAAGAAGAAGGTTGGGTTAACCGGAATGGATTTATTGCGACTAAGCCTCGAGATATCTAAAACAGCCAAAGAAGGATTGGAAAATATTATCTGCTATTTAGAAAAATACGGACAGGACGCTTGCGGTGGCTATACAGATAAAAGTTTTTATTATCACAACAGTTTTTTAATTGCAGATAAAAATGAGGCCTATGTTTTAGAAACCGCAGGTAAACATTGGGTGTATGAAAAAATAACGGGATATTGCGCCATTTCGAACGGATTAAGTATTGAAGAAAAATATGATGAAATCAGTAATGATGCTATTGCGTATGCCAGAAAAAAAGGCTGGAATAAAAAGAATAAAACTTTCAATTTTAAAAAAGCATATAGCCAATGGTTGATGCCAAAATTGGCTGCTTGTGAATACAGAAGAGGCAACAGTGAACAGAAGGGTAAATCAATTCCCGATTTTACCATAGCAAATGCATTTCAGGTGTTACGTTCACACGTGGAAAATAAACAAACATTTTCGCCGGAGCGTAGCAACACAAAAAGTATTTGTATGCATGCATCCGGTTTATTTACACCACACCAGAGCGTTGGCTCTATGGTTGTTGAATTAAGGAAAGAAAAACCTAATACGGTTTGGCTTACAGGTACATCTGCACCATGTTTAAGTTTTTTCAAACCTTTCTATTTTGGAAATGATTTGCTGAATGCAGAAAATTTTATTGCACCTACTTCAACTCTTGATAATTCGTACTGGTGGCAATGGGAAAAATTACATCGTGCTGTTTTAAAAAATTATACGGATGCTATTCCGTTTATTAAATTCAAACAACAGGAATTAGAAAGCAATTGGATAAAACAAGATAAAATTTTGATAAATGATAATTGGAATCTGATTAATGCAAAACAAGTTTCATTAAAAGCAATAAAAGAAAGTACAGAAGTAAGAGATTATTTGCTGTCAAAATCTTATCCAGATAAAACGGGATTTCTTTATAGCCAATTTTGGAAAAGGCAAAACAAAAAAGTAAACTTATAACATGGAAACTATTCATACAGATGTAGCCATCATTGGAGCCGGTTATGCAGGAATTGCGGCTGCAAAAAAATTACATGAAACCAATAAAAAATTTATTTTGCTGGAAGCACGTGACAGAATTGGCGGCAGAACCAATACGGAAACATTGGCAAGTGGTGCTACAGTTGATTTAGGTGCACAATGGATAGGCCCAACGCAACATCACATCTGGAAATGGGCGAAAGAAACAAATGTTGAAACCTTTGATACGTATGACACCGGCAAAAATATTTTATCATGGAAAAATAAAATTTCTACTTACAAAGGAACAATTCCCAAAATCGATCCTATCTCATTAATTGATTTGGGAATAGCAATTGAACGAATCAACAAACTCTGCAAGCAGATTCCACTAGATGCACCGTGGACACATCCGAAAGCTCTGGAATACGACTCCATGACGTTGCATACCTGGATGGAGAAAAACATGTACACCAAAAAAGCAAAACATTTATTCAATATTGGTGTAGAAACGGTATTTGCTGCAGGTGCACATGAGATATCTTTCCTTCATGCCTTATTTTACTGCCATAGCGGAGATAATATGGAAGCATTGATTTCCATTGCCAATGGTGCGCAGCAAACCTTATTGAAAGGCGGCGCGCAAGGTTTATTGCAAAAAATAGCTGCTCCGTTTCAGGATAAAATTTATTTAAATCAACCCGTCTACAACATCAATCAGAAAGAAAATGGCATAAGCGTTGAATCCGAAAAATTAATCATCCTTGCAAAAAAATGCATTTCCTCTATTCCTCCTGCACTATTGAGCACTATAAAATTTAGTCCGATTTTACCGCAGCGTAAAGCACAATTAATACAGCGAGTTCCGATGGGAGCTGCCATGAAATGTTTCTGTATTTACAAAACACCGTTCTGGCGTAAACAAGGATTCTCAGGACAAATTGTGAGCGATACTTTACCAGTAAGAGTAACTTTTGACTGCACTAATAAAGATGATGATTTTGGGGTGCTATTAGTTTTTGTGGAAGGACATAATGCCAGAGATTTTATTGAACAACCGGAAGAAGCACGAAAAGAAAAAGTACTCAATCAACTCGCAGGTTATTTTGGAGAAGAAGCAAGAAATATTCTCGAATACAAAGATAAATGCTGGACAGAAGAAGAATTCAGCCGAGGTTGCTATGCCGGTAATATGCCAACAGGTGTATTAACTCAATTTGGTAAATCCTTGCGTGAACCTTTTATGCATCTACATTTTGCAGGAACAGAAACCGCCATAAAATGGAATGGATATATGGATGGTGCTATTGAAAGCGGTTTTAGAGCAGTTGATGAGGTGTTAAAAACTTTATCTTAATTTTCATTTCATTTTCCATTTAAACTTTGATAAGTTTATGGTGTTTTATTTACACTATGACTGTCAAACCACTTCCAAAAATTGCAGAAGAAGAAATTACCCATATCAATGTATACGGCGCAAAAGTGCATAACCTGAAAAATATTGATGTGCATATTCCGCGCAATCAGTTTGTAGTGATTACAGGTTTAAGCGGCAGTGGAAAATCTTCCTTAGCATTTGACACCATCTATGCAGAAGGACAACGTCGTTACATGGAAAGTTTTGGAAGCTATGCCCGACAGTTTCTTGGCAGTATGGAACGTCCCGACGTAGAAAAAATTTCAGGTTTATCTCCTGTAATTTCTATAGAACAAAAAACCACCAATAGAAATCCGAGAAGTACTGTTGGCACTACAACTGAAATTTATGATTTTCTGCGTTTGTTGTATGCACGTATTGGTGAAGCATACTCTTATAATACTGGTGAAAAGATGGTGCGCTTTTCTGAAGAGCAAATTATTGAAGATATACTTAAAAAATTTCACGATAAAAAAATTGCCATACTAGCCCCATTAGTGCGCGGTAGAAAAGGTCATTACCGTGAATTGTTTGAAGATGTAAGAAAACAAGGTTATTTGCGTGCCCGTGTAGATGGCGTTACACAGGAAATTCAACCAAAAATGCAGGTCGACCGTTATAAGATTCACGATATTGAAGTAGTAATTGACAGAATAAAAGTAGATAAGAAAGAAGTACAACGTTTGCGTGAATCTGTCAACAAAGCATTAAAAGAAGGGAAAGGGTTATTGTTTATTGAGAATCTGGAAAATGGAAAAGTAGCAACCTACAGTAAAACCCTGATGTGTACGACTACAGGTATCTCCTACGAAGAACCATCACCGAATACATTCTCGTTCAACTCACCGTATGGTTCTTGTCCAACATGCAAAGGACTTGGCGTTATTAAAACAGCAGATTACAATAAAGTTATTCCCGATGACACAAAATCGATTATAGAACAAGGTATAGTTCCGTTGGGCGAATATCGCGAAACTTATACATATAAAATCATTCAGCAAATTTTAAGTTGGTACAAGGCGACTATAAAAACACCAATTAACAAATTACCAAAAGAATGTTTGGATGTGATTTTATACGGTACTGATGAAAAAATAAAAGTAGAAGCAAAAGAGAATCCATCACGAAAATCTACAAATACACACTGGACCTTATCATATGATGGTGTAATCAATCAAATCAATAAATCATTTACAGAAACTTCCAGTGATGCTTTGCGCAACTGGGCTGAAAATTACGTAAGCGAAGTGCATTGCGATGAATGTAACGGAACTCGTTTAAAGAAAGAGTCGTTGTGGTTTAAACTGGATAATAAAAACATTGCAGAAATAGCGCAACTCGATTTGAATGAACTGGAAAATTGGGTAAATCAACTTGAAAAAGTATTATCTAAGAATCAAAATATAATCGCGAAAGATATTATCAAAGAATTACAAGACAGAATCGGGTTTTTATTAAATGTCGGATTAAATTATTTAAACTTAAACAGGCCGACGGGCACTTTATCCGGTGGTGAATCGCAACGTATCCGGTTAGCAACACAAATCGGTTCGCAACTAATGGGCATCACCTATATTCTGGATGAGCCAAGCATCGGCCTGCACCAGCGAGACAATCAGCGTTTGATAAAAGCATTGCGTAATTTAAGTGACATTGGTAATACGGTAATTGTCGTAGAACATGATAAAGATATTATGCTTGCATCTGATTATATTTTAGACCTCGGACCAAAAGCCGGTTTGCATGGTGGTGAAGTAGTAGCCAAAGGCACTCCAAAAGATTTTATCAGGTTTAATACTACCACTTCACAATACCTGGCTAATAAAATTGCTATTGAAATTCCTGAGAAAAGAAGAAAAGGAAACGGTAAATTTTTAAAACTGAAAGGTGCCACTGGACATAATCTAAAGAATGTAACGCTTGAAATTCCTTTAGGCACTTTCACTTGCATTACAGGTGTTTCCGGCTCAGGAAAATCTACTTTAATAAACGAAACATTGTATCCGATTTTAAATCAACATATTTATCGTTCGCCATTCAACCCGATGCCATATAAAAGCATCGAAGGCTTAGAAAATATTGATAAAGTTATTGAGATAGACCAATCACCTATAGGAAGAACTCCACGCAGTAACCCGGCGACGTATGTAAAAATGTTCGACGCGATAAGAAATTTATATGCGAATATTCCGGAAGCGAAAATCCGTGGATATAAAGTAGGACGATTTTCGTTTAATGTTATTGGAGGGCGCTGTGAAGAATGTCAGGGTGGTGGAATGAAATTAATTGAAATGAATTTTCTACCGGATGTGTATGTGGAATGCCCGAAATGTTTAGGCAGACGTTATAACCGCGAAACGCTCGACATCAAATACAAAGGCAAAAGTATCTACGATGTATTGGAAATGCCGATTGAAGAGGCGCTACATTTTTTTGAACACATTCCGTCAATTCACAATAAAGTAAAAACACTGAATGATGTTGGGTTGGGTTATGTTCGTTTAGGGCAAGCAGCTACTACCTTAAGTGGTGGCGAAGCGCAGCGTGTAAAATTGTCAGAAGAATTAAGCAAACGCGACACGGGAAAGACGATTTATATTTTAGATGAACCAACTACAGGTTTACACTTTGATGATATACGCGTATTGCTGGATGTATTGCAAAAATTAGTAGACAAAGGCAACACTGTAGTGGTGATTGAACATAATTTAGATGTGATAAAAGTGTCTGACTACATTGTTGACTTAGGACCCGAAGGTGGACGTGGTGGTGGTGAAATTGTAGCAATCGGAACACCCGAACAGGTTGCTAAAAATAAAAAAAGCATTACCGGTCAGTTTTTAAAAGAAGAGTTGAAATAAGCGTCATTGCGAGCGCAACAAAGTGTAGCGTGGCAATCTGTTGAACTCAACTTCTACGATTCTATGTGGTTTCAAAAATTAATTATTAATGGTATATTTAATTTCAAATGAAATTATTTCTTACTATTATTTTTTGTGTTAGTTTTTCTTTGCTTAATGCAACAGAAACACCAAAAGTGGAAGGCATTTGGACCTGTAGCAAGAAAGATTGCAAAGTAGAGATTTACAAAACGGGAAATACGTACGAAGCAAAATTATTATGGGCAAGAAAAGAGCTGGATGGAAAATGGTAAACCAAAATTAGATGTTAAAAATCCGGATGCTACAAAAAGAAATTTGCCAATTATTGGCGGAAAAACTTTGTGGAATGCAAAATATAATCATACGACAAACTATTTTGAAGATGCAACTGCGTACCGGAACGGAAAATACTTTTGCGGTAAGTTTAAACTGAATGCAGATGGCACATTGACTATTACAGGCTATAATTGTTCATTAAAGTTTTTGCGGTTTTCGGAGACGTGGACGAGAATAAAATAGTTATTTTTATTGAATGAACAGATTAATACTCATAGGAAATGGATTTGACTTAGCACATGGCTTAAAGACGAGTTATAAAGATTTTTTTGTTGATTACTTAAAGGATTGCATTAAACAAGCATGTTATTCCGAAAGAAAATATATTGACAACAGAACTTACTACGAGATGTGGTATGATGATATTTTAATTAAAATTAATTCACCATTAAAACCATCTTCTAATAATGTATCATTTCTTAGCCATATAAACAGTTTAGAAACTATTTCTGATATTATTAAATTCTCTAGTGATTATAATGTAACTATTTTGGGCCGTAACAACAATAAGTTCTCAAACAACTTACTTAATGAATGTATTACAAAAAACTGGGTTGATATTGAGCGTTTATATTATGAAGAATTAAAAAAGTGTTTAATACAATACAATAAAGACAAAGACTATAATGGAAAAACACCAATTGGGAATTTAGTACATTTAAATAATCAATTAGATTTCATAAAAGACAAGTTAAAAGAATATTTGACTAAAGTACAACCTGAGGGTGTTCAAAGAATTGATGAAATTGAAAAAATAATATACAATTCTCATCCTGTAACAAATACACCAAACAAGATTTTATTTTTAAACTTTAATTATACTAATATTGCAGAAAAATACGTAAAAACTATAACTGCGGATTTAATAAACATACATGGACAATTATTAGACATTTTCAATGAAATAATATTTGGTTATGGTGATGAAGTTGACAAGAATTACAAAGAAATCGAAGACTTAAATGAGAATGAATTTTTTAAACACATTAAGTCATTTGATTACTTTAAAACATCCAACTACAAGAATTTATTGAGATTTATTAACGATGATTTATTTGAAGTTTTTGTTATGGGACACTCTTGTGGATTGTCTGATAGAACTTTGCTAAACAGCATTTTTGAAGATAAAAATTGTCAGTCTATTAAGATTTTTGACTACAGAAAAGATCCTAATAACTACAGAGATAAAACCTATGAGATATCAAGACATTTTAGAGATAAAGAATCTATGAGAAGAAAGATTGTAGAATTAGAAAAATGTTCTCCAATGCCACAACACGACGACAAATAAACTCTCTACTCCTTCACAAACTTCTGTACTGCAAAGGATTTATCCGTTTCAACCGATAAAAAGTAAGTTGCATTACTCAGGTGGTTCGTGGGAATTTCAAGAGTTGCAATATTCCCGTTAAATACTTTAGCATACAGCACTTTACCTGTAATATCTATAATTCTTACCTGTTGTATTTTTTCGCCATAATATTTTGAATTCACTTCTATCTGTATTTTATCTGTCGCAGGATTTGGATATATCTTTACCAAATCGTTCATTACTTTAAAATCATTTATAGAAGAAATGATATTGTTATTTTTTATGGTGTGCTTTGCAATCGTTGCATTGTCTTCATCTATGATAGCCAACTGAACAGAGTCGTTGCCAAACACCTCCACTTTCCCGAATGCATTTTTCATATTATCATTTCCAATGCCTAAGCCACCCTTATTCCACAACCATTTATTCAAACTAAGACCAACCATGGAAAACACATTATTAAACTGATAGTATAACTCCGTAGAACTCACACTTAATCCGCTGGCATTCATTTCCGGCAATCCTGCATTCGCACCATCATCAATAGCGCAACCATGCGTATCACCACTAATCACTATTACATTTTTTATTGCATTCGTGTTTATATAGTTTAAGATTTTTGTTCGTTCAAATGCGTAAGCACCAAAATAATCTGAAAAACTGTATGACAAACGAAATCCCGTTCCAACATTTCCCGCAATATTAAATTCAGCACCTTGTAACAATAATGGCAATTCAACCAGTTTCTGTATATTCTTATTAAAAGGAACACCGGAAACAATAAATTTCCAGGTAGCTGTTGAATTTTTCAGGGCATTTAAAAACCAGTCTAATTGCGGTTGACTCAACATGCTTTGACTTGGATTGTTACCATTAAATGACCATAAATTAAAAGTTGCATCGTATTTCAAATTATTCCAGCCACCTGTGTTACAACTACGCACATCTATCATAAAGAATTCGCAATTGCCCACTTTAAAAGAATGATAATAACCATCCGTATCATTTACAACAGGATAGCCCGGAAAAAAATCATGATAGCCTTTCAGGCAATTTTCTCGCATCTGTTTTGTACGAGGATACAACTCAAAGAAATTAACCAGCTTGCCGAAATCGTAACGTACCATAGCTCCTCCTCCTCTAAAATACCTGGAATTTCCCCAGGTATCATCGTCATCCGGCATGTATGCAATAGGAATTCTTTTAAGCATTTCTTTGCAAATTGGTTCTTCGTTACGTCGCCTCCACGCCAATTCTATAGAACTCCACGATTCCGGATAATTTGCCCCCGGTATCTGATAAGAAGGATAGGTAAAGTCTCCGGTATGTATAAACAAATCCGGCTGGTATGTTGGCATCACATCAAACACTTTCATGTTGGGTGTTTCCTGACAGGAGCCCGTAACAAAAACCAAATGTTCGGGTGTACCTGCGGGCGGGAATGTTTTGAAATGTCCTTTTGCAGTCTGTACAATTCCATTGATACGGTATCTGAAATAATAATCAGTTGATGGAGTCAAGGAAGACAGATTTACAATTTTAGTACTGTCTGATGATGCCGCTGTTGCCGAATTAAGTGTTGCAAATGAAGTGAATAAAGAATCGGTACCATATTCTAAAACAAAATTAGTTGCCTGACTGGTTCTGATATAAATCCGTGCACTGTTTTCTGTAACTCCACCAATCATCGGACCGTGCGTAATAGTTTGTGCTGTGGTAAATACCGATAGCAATAAAAAATAGCCGAATAAGGAGAGTCTATTTTGCATTTTTAAATCTACAAAAAATAATTAACGATTTACAGGTATATAATAGTATTCATCAAAAATTCAATTATCCCTTGTTTAGCATTAGGAAAAGATAATTTACGAAAGATAAGTTTCAATTAAATGCTGTCTAATTATCTTATGCTAAGGAATTCCGGCAAATATTGCTGTTAAATTTAAATAATTAAAAAAATTACATGGTCGCAGAACAATCAACATTAAAAGTCCGCAATGTACATTTCAACTTTGATAAAGTAGAAAAGCATTGGATTTTAGGCAGTTCCATTGCCACACATTTTGTAAACAGTATGCACATCGTTTTTCCGGAGGGCGAGAAATTTTTTGTACGCAGTGTTCGTAAATTCTCAAAAGATATTAAAGATGAACATCTTCGAAAAGAAGTAAATAGTTTCTGTGGGCAGGAAGGTGTACATGCACGGGAACATCAGCGTTTCTGGGAGGTAATGGAAGAGCAAGAATTAAAACCTCGTCGATTTGCAAATTTTTTAAAGACTACCGCATTTGCCGGAAAATACAGCATAGAAAATATAACAACTAATTTGCTAAATAAAATACAACCACGTTTAGGAGATAAGATGTCTCTTTCAATTACTACCGCTTTAGAACATTATACTGCAATTATGGCAAATGCCTTGTTTCACGAGCCTATTGCTACTAATAAAAATATTGCACCGCAAATGCTGGAGTTGCTGCATTGGCATGCATCAGAAGAAATTGAACACAAGGCTGTTTGCTTTGATGTTTTGAAAGAAGTAGATGACAATTACTGGTTGCGTGTATCCGGTATGGGTATGGCTACTTTAATGTTGTGGAGTTATCTTGGTATCGGACAGATTTATTTTATAGTACAAGACAAAGAAAAAAGTATCGTAAAAATGCCAATCGAAACTTTCCTGTTATTTAGGGCCGTGGTATTTGGTGAAATTGGAAAGAGTCTGTCAAAACATTTACTGGATTATTTCAAACGCGATTTTCATCCGAATGATATTGATGACAGATATCTCATCGATAATTTTTTCAAGGATAAAGCCTACGCCTGACAAATTGCATTTCGGTATAGAATTTGATAACTTTATAGTATGAAGAAGTTATTGATTATTCTTACCTCATGTATGTTATATGCCTGTATACAGATTCCGGGAGCAGGCAGCAGTAATAATCAACGGATAAAAGCAAAGGTAATCAGAATAACCTGTGCAACTACGGTCATACAGATTTTAGATGAAGCACGTTATAATTTAGGAGAAACATGGACTATGGAAGGTACTTCGAATACCTATGATCATGTTGCGGTAGTCTCTAATAAATGCGAGTTTCCTGATAACTTATCGGAAGGTGATGAATTTTATTTCAAGATTATAAATGAAAGTGATGCCAATAACGACTGTGCCGTTTGTATGATGTATGATTTCCCTCCATCGAAAGGTATTTTCTTAAAAGTAGTAAACTAGATTTCTTTGTTTTTGAAGTAGGTAATATGCAGTTTCAGCCAAACTGCACGTGAAAGTTGCACTACATAAGGCGCAGCAACAACCAGCATAATTCCACAGGCTACAATGTAATACATCGCGTTATCTAAAAATTTTTCCCTACTAAAATTAAAAGCAATATAAACAGGTAATAACATCAGGCACATGGCACTGGTAATGATATAACTCATATACATGGCTCCCTGATAAAATCCCGTTTCTACCTCAAAGTCTTCATTACAATATTCGCAACACTTATTCATGTCTAACACCTTACTTAATTCGTACGGGTTTTTGGATTTAAATAATTTTCCTTTGCCACAAGTGGGGCATCTCAGAAAGAAAACACTTTTTCTACTTTTTTCAGACATATTTAATTGGAATTTACAAAGATAGCCATTAAAAACAGGGTTATACAATAATTCTATACTAAGAAAATGTGGCTTTATTCTTTAATTCAAAAAACAATTCTGCACCTGACCTTGGGTCAATGGAAGTAGTACAAGGCTCCATGCGTACTATTTCAAACGACGAAGAAAATAATTGTTGGTATTCTTCTTTGTTGCCTCCAAACGGCGGGTTGTTTTCAAATTCTTTATTAAATAACAAACCTGCTAATTTACCTTGTTGTTTCAGTAGAGTTTGCATTTTAGCAACATATTCTTCTCTTCGATGTTTTTCCAATGCGCAGAAAAATGTTTGTTCTATAATAAAATCATAAGCACCTGTATGCTTAAAGAAATCACCGCAAATTACCGTAAGTTCTTTGCCGGCATAATTAGAAAATTTACTCAGTAATTGTTGAACCAGCGTTGGTGAAATATCTATTACCGTAATATTTTTGTAACCGTTCTGCAATAAATATTCCGCTTCATATGCGCTGCCACAACCCGGTATGAGAATTGATTTGTCTTTTAAGACAAATGCATCAAAATATTCTTTTAATGGTGGAGAAACCGTCTTTAAATCCCACCCTGTATCTTTGGTTTTCCAACGCTCATCCCAAAAATTTACACCTAAATGTTCAGGCGCTTCCTGGTTGCTATCTTTAATCTGACTCATAAAAACAATTCTTTAAGTATGATAAAAAGCCCCATAATCAATACCATGATACCAAACATTTTTTTTAGCTTTTCTCCTTGTATCTTTTCAGAAATTTTTGTTCCAATCAACATTCCTGCAACTGCAATACTGGTAAAAATGAAAATAAATTTCCAGTCTACTGCAGTATGTAAATCTCCTATAAAACCTATTAATGAGTTAACAGTAATAATAATCAAAGAAGTTCCTATCGCACGCTTCATACAGTGTTCTTTCAATAAAGTTAATGTTGGAATAATAAGAAACCCGCCGCCGGCACCAAGTAGTGCGGTTAAACTCCCAACCAGTAATGCCATAAGTGTTGTTTTAAAAATATTAGCATTGGCATCAGGAATTTTTGCAAAGCAATCAACATCTTTTTGTTTTGCATTTTTAATCATAGTAACTGATGCAAACAACATTACTATAGCAAATAATAACAACAGGAAAATATCTTTAGTCAGGATAAAATCACCTAATTTGAAAAATTCATCAGGAAGTATGGGCAAAATGATTTTTCTTGTAAAAAACAAACTCAGCAGTGAAGGAATAAGAAAATAAATGGCTGTTTTTACATCCACCAATTGTTCCCTGTATTTTTTATATGCACCGATAAATGCTGTTATGCCTACAACAAACATAGAATAATGTGTCGCATCCTGCATATTTTTTATCTGAAACAAGTAAACAAAAATGGGAACAGCTAAAATTGTACCGCCACTGCCAATAAGGCTAAGCGACAATCCTATTAATAAGGCAGATATATAACCAATGAGCTCCAAACAATACGTTTATCTTCTTAGTCAGAATTGTTGTAAATTTACATTTTGTGGTTCAATATTTTTGTGATTTATGTTACATAACACTATTTTTCATGCAATTGGCTTAATGAGCGGCAGCTCTTTAGATGGATTGGATATATGTTATGTGGAGTTCACCTCAACGTCTGTGGATAGTGTGCAAACAAACGTGCATTATAAAATCTTGCAAGCTGACTGTATAGAATACTCTGCAGAATTCAGAGAAAGATTGCGCAATGCAGCCAATCTATCGGCCTTTGAATTTGCAAAATTACACACAGAAATTGGCAAGTATTTTGGTGAATTAACAAATGATTTTATAAGAAGTAATAAGCTCGAAAAGATAGATTTTATTTGTTCGCATGGACAAACTGTTTTTCACCAACCAAACTTAGGGTTTACTGCACAAATTGGCTGTGGTGCGCAAATTGCTGCGCAAACCAATTGTAAAGTTATTTGTGATTTACGCACAAGTGACATTGCGTATGGTGGACAGGGTGCACCGATTGTACCAATTGCAGAAAAGTATTTATTTCCAGACCACAAAGTTTTTTTAAACATTGGTGGCATTGCAAATATTGCATTTCATAAAAGTGAAGGTAATAATGAAAGTGGGGATGCTGAAAAGATTATTGCTTATGATGTTTGTGCTGCAAATACCGTTTTAAATTATCTGGCTAAACAAAAAGAATTGGATTATGATAAAGATGGTAAATTAGCCCGAAGCGGAACTGTAATCCAAAGTTTATTAATAGAATTGAATAAGATTAATTTTTGCCAACAAGTTGCGCCAAAATCTTTAGGCAGCGAGCACGTTTATGAAGACTGGGTCCCTTTGTTTGACAAATATGATGAATCAATTGAAGACAAATTAGCAACGATGGTGGAACATATTGCTATGCAAATCAGTAATCAGGTTAAATCTGAAATCAAAAATCTGAAATCTGAAATGCTTATAAGCGGTGGTGGCGCATTTAATTCATTTTTAATTGAACGTATACAACAACACAATTCATTAAAAGTAGTTGTTCCTGATACATTTACAGTTCAATATAAGGAAGCGTTAGCCATGGCGTTTATTGGGTTATTGCGCATTTTAGAAATACCAAATTGTTTGGCCTCGGTAACAGGTGCAAAGAAAGATGTAATTGGCGGAGCTATATATTTGCCTTAATAAATAACATCTTTACAATATAAAATCTTATCACTTATTACTTATTACTTTTACCTTTGGTACATGATTCTTGTTACAGGTGCATCGGGTTTTTTAGGTGGTGAATTGGTAAAACAACTCGTTGCCAACGGTGAATCTGTAAGAATCATTAGCCGCTCTTCTTCTAGCCTCACACATCTGGAAGCAATAAAGGATAAAATTGAGATTCTTGAAGCGGATATTTTAGATATACCTTCTCTGGAAATTGCCTTTAATGGTGTTGAAAAAATTTATCATAGCGCAGCTGTGATTGGATATGACAGTTCGACCTACGATGCTATGTATAAAACAAATATTGAAGGCACGGCAAATGTAGTAAATGTAGCATTGGCAAATGGCGTGAAGAAATTATTGCATATAAGTTCTATTGCGGCAATTGGAGGCAAACCGAATGAACTCATTACAGAGGAAACTAAATGGGAAAAGAATCAATGGACCACACATTATGGCATTACCAAAGTGCTGGCAGAGCGGGAAGTTTGGCGTGGCATTCAGGAAGGGTTACCATCCGTGATTGTAAATCCGGGAATTATATTGGGGGCCAGCAATAACGAACACAAAGCAACAACTCGTGTATTTAAAAGAATCGCCGACAAAAAAATGCCTTTTTATTCCAATGGCATCAACGGATTTATTGATGTGAATGATGTGGTCAATATTAGTATACAATTAATGAACAGCAATATCGATTCAGAACGTTTTATTCTTGTGAGTCAGAATAGTTCATTTAAAGAATATTTTGAAAAAGTTGCGGAACAACTAAATGTCGAACCACCTAAAAGAGTACTCAACAAAACAATTGGTAATTTGTTTATAGTGTTGGATTGGATGGCTTCCAAATTCAGCAACCGGAAACGTGGTTTAACAAAAGAGATATTAAAAGTTTCTACAGAAAAATTTGAATATTCAAGCGAAAAAATTAAACAGCAATTGAATTATAGTTTTATTCCGCTGGATAAAACAATTGAAAAAATTGCACAGCAATTAAAATAAAAATGGACGAAACTAAACGAAAAAAAATACTTGGTATCTGGTTTATTATAGGTGTTGGTATGCTCCTTGGACAAATTATTTTAGGAGGCATCACGCGTTTAACAGGTAGTGGATTATCTATTACAGAATGGAAAGCCATTTTAGGTTTTTTACCTCCAATGAACGAACAAGACTGGAATACAGCTTTTACAAAATATCAGCAATTTGGTCAGTATAAACTACTGAATACCACAATGACGATTTCCGAATTTAAACAGATTTATTTTTGGGAATGGTTTCATCGCTTATGGGCAAGATTAATTGCAGCAGCAGCAGTCTTACCGCTTATATATTTTATTTATAAGAAGATTGTTTTTAAAGAAGATATCATCAAAATTCTGATTGCTATTGTGCTTGGTGCGGTTGCGGGAACAGTTGGTTGGATAATGGTACAAAGCGGATTAAACCAAAACAGTATACTGGTAAATCCTGTTAATCTGATGTCTCATATTTTAGTAGCAACAATTATTGTGGCTTATGTTTTAAGAGTTGGGTTAGAATATTTGTATCCAAAACAACATTCTTATTTTGACAAGCAAAAACGAATTTTATTTACTGTACTTATTTTATTAGTCTTTATTCAAATTGCAGTAGGCTCTTTAGTTGCCGGTTCAAAAGCAGCGCTGGTTTGTACAAGCTGGCCATTAATGAACGGTTTTTATTTCCCTAAATATTTTGGCATCGAAGAAACTGATACAAAGTTATTGTTACAGTTTATTCACAGAAATATTGGGTATCTTATTTTCTTCTACGTAATTTTTATTTTCTTTTTTACAAAGAAGGTTGCCGCACAGTTTCAATTTCATCGAACACGCTGGTTTTTATTGATTATGATTATGCTACAGATAGCTTTGGGTGTACTTACATTATTGTTTAGCCACGGAAAAGTACCTGTTATATTAGGTGTTTGTCATCAGCTGGGTGCATTCTTGATGTTAATCTTTTCTATCGAAGGCCATTATTTCATTAAGTACAGAGCCAAATAAATGAAACTCAAAGTAGCTTCTATTACCAACTTAACGGATGCCCGTTTTTTCAGCGCAATTGGTGCGCATTATTTAGGCTTTTGTTTTGATGCATTAAATGAAAAGAATATCAGTATTCCAAAGGCAAAAGAAATTGTTCAATGGCTTCATGACCCTGTAATTGTTGGAGAATTTGGTAGTCATCAAAGCAAAGAAGAAATAGAGTTTATTGCGAAAGAAATGAAATTAGATGAAATACAGATTCCGTTTTCGCATGGACAAAAAGATGAATTGTCCTTTGATAAGTTTTTAATGTTAGACAAAATACTGACGATAGACGATAGCAAACAGTCGACAGATTTCTTCGTTATCAGCATAGATGAAAGTAATTTAGCAGATGCATCATTAAAAACTTTCATCTCGAACAATAAAGTTTTCATTGAAGCTGATTTTAATAAGGAGAATATTTTATCTTTTACTGAAATACTGAAACCTTACGGAATACAAATCACCTGCGAGAAAGAAGAAAAACCCGGTTTCAGTTTTGTAGACGAATACGCAGAAACGCTAGAAATAATAGGCTTCTCATAACAAGCGGAAACACAAATATTTTATTGTGCGATTATCTTTTAAATGCATCTTTTCATAGTACGTTTGAATACCATAT
>JAXLTZ010000013.1:0-105073 GCA_046329785.1 Chitinophagales bacterium | reverse complement strand
TTAAATTGTCTTAAACCACATAGTGACATAGCTTTTATCTTATGTAATTCGTAGAATTTCTATGTAAATTCTAATTCATTATATTAGTTTATAAAAGTCAATAAGAATTATTGATAGAAAGAATAAATTCTTATATAGAACTATGAGTCTATGTGGTAAAAGACTAAACAGTCCAAGTGGTTAAACCCTCCGTGGTTAATGAGTAATTCATAACACTTCCGCCGAGTTCACTAAGTTTTTTTATCAATTGATATTTGTGAATATAGGGTGCGTAAAAAATCATAAAGCCACCACCGCCTGCGCCGGAAATTTTTCCACCGGTTGCACCTGCTTGTAAGGCAGTATCATAGATTGCATCAATGGAAGCGTTGGAAATTCCATCCGCCATTTGCTTTTTGTGCATCCAACCATCATGCAGAATTTTACCGATATGGTCAACTTCTCCTTGTAAAATGGCTTCTTTCATTAAAATACTTTGTTCTTTTAACTGATGCATCGCTTCTATAGAGGATGTTTTTTTTGCATTTACATTATCAGCTTGTTGCTGAATAATTTCTGAAGACAAGCGTGAGGTTTGCGTGTAAAATAAAACCAGATTATGTTCCAGCTCATGCAGGAATTTGGATTTAATTCTCAGAGGATTTACAATTACTTTATCATTTGCATAAAACTCCATATAGTTGACACCACCGAAGGTTGCCGCATACTGGTCTTGTTTTCCTCCGGCCATTTGTAAATCTTCGCGTTCAATGGAATACGCCAAATGCGCAATATCGTATTCTCCTAAAGGCAATTTCAACCACTCTACGAATGCACCAAGTATTGCCACTACTAATGTTGAAGAAGAACCCAGACCGGAACCCGGTGGCGCATCCACATAGGTATTAATTTCAAACGACAATGGTTTTTTAATAAAATCTTTTACGATACGGTTGTAGACACCTTTTATCAAATCTAATTTTCCGTCGATTGGTAATATTTCTTCGCTCTTTAATTCGATGATTTCGTTTCTGTCGATGGCATTGATGATAATTTTTCCATCTTCACGTGGTTTGATAGATGTATAAGCATACAAACTTAAAGTAGCATTTAAAATTGCCCCTCCATAAATATCCGAATACGGAGAAACATCGGTGCCACCACCGGCTAACCCAATACGTAATGGTGCTTTTGAACGGATAATCATGCCTCTAATTTAAGATTTATGATTTGAGATTTATGATTTTAGTAAGTTTTTCCTAAAATTATTTTATTAGAAATTAATTGAAGAATTAAAGGCAATAACAAAATTACATACTTTAGATATTCAATATGCTGAACTACATAAACTCGAATAATATCAATAAATGCAGGTTCATCTATATTCTTATTTACGCCCCAAGTTCCAATACCAAACGCAAATTCAAAATTGGGTACAATAGGGAAAACAATAAAAAGCATATAGCAGAAAAGATAGCTAAGAAAGATGTGTTTTATTTTTAGTTTCTTAAAAGATAAAGAAATAATACTTGGCACTCCAATTAAAATAAACAATAAAATGAAGAGAATCATAACATCAATATTAGTTTTTTTTACAAATAAATTATTTTGACAATATAGATTTGCAAGAAGCAATCATGAATCCAATACCATAAGCAAAGGTTTGCACAAAAGAAGCAATTATAGATAAGAACGCTACTGTTATGAATTTATTTTTCAATAAGGAATCAAAAAAGACTAAGACAATAAATAATAGAACAGGTAAGATAAAATACCAGTTAAAAACAGAAAATATTAATGACGACAATATTCCTAAAACAAATAAAGAGGGAAAAAGATGTATGATTTTGAATGAACCCTTATGTTTTTTATTTAAAGCAATACGTACAAATCCTGAATGATAAATTTGTTTGAAAAACTGAATAAAATTAGTGCGTCGCTTATGATATACAAAAAGTTCTTTTATTAATACCGGCTGAAATCCCGCATCTTTTATTCTTAAACTTAAATCTATATCTTCTCCGTATCGCATTGCCGCATAACCTTTAGTTGTTTCAAATACTTTTTTTGAAAAGCCCATATTAAAGCTTCTCGGCAAAAAAGTATTTACATTCTTTTGTCCGCCTCTGATTCCACCTGTAGTAAAAAAAGAAGTCATGGAATAATTTACCGCTTTTTGTGTGTCTGTAAACGAAGGATGCGCTGCATCCGGACCGCCATAAAATTCAATTTTATCTTTTTCAAGATATTGATTCAATGTTTCCATGTAATGCGCCGGAATAATACAATCTGAATCCAAAATAACAAAGAAATCTCCTGTTGCTTTTTCCATGCCATAATTGCGTGTGCCACCTGGTCCTGAATTTGCCTTTACAAAATATTGGATATTTAATTTTGTTTCGTATGTTTTGCAAACAGATTCAGAAGTAAGTGTTGAACCGTCTTCAACTACTACTACTTCAAAATCCTTGTTTGTTTGCTCTGTTAAACTCTGTAACAATTCTTCAACCTCTTTTGGTCGGTTGTAAACAGGTATGATGACAGAAATTTTCGACATATGTCTCTACATTAAAATAAATTCTACGATTTTATCACCAACCTGCGAGGTGGAGTATTTGCCGTGATTAATATCTTCTGTTACAAAGTTCTCGTTCATTGCTTTATCTACTGCTTCCACAATCGTTTTACTTTCTTCCAATAGACCAAAACTATATTCTAACAGCATTGCTGCTGATAAAATAGTTGCCATTGGATTCGCAATATTTTTTCCCGCTGCTTGCGGATACGAACCGTGGATGGGTTCGTATAACGCAATCTTGTTCCCAATTGACGCAGATGGCAACATTCCCAAACTACCGGTGATTACGGAGGCTTCATCACTGATAATATCGCCAAATAAATTTTCTGTCAGTATAACATCAAACTTGCTTGGCTTCGTAATCACTTCCATTGCCGCACTATCAATATAATTACATTCCAGTTCAATGTCCGGAAATTGTTTTGCATACTCCGTTACAGTCTCACGCCATAAACGAGAGGTGGCTAAAACATTTGCTTTATCCAACAAGGTGACTTTCTTCTTTCTGTTTTTTGCAAATTGAAATGCTTTTTCGGTAACACGCAAAATTTCCTCTTTTGTATACACACAAGTATCATATGCAATTGAATGATCTTCACTTCTTCCTCGCGGTTTTCCAAAATAAATTCCGGAAATTAATTCACGCACTACGACAAAATCAACGTTTTTTATTCTTTCATTCTTTAATGGTGATGCATCTAATAGTGCATCATAACTTTTCACTGGACGTATATTTGCAAACAAGCCTAAATTGCTACGCATTTTCAACAATCCCTGTTCGGGGCGAATCTTTGCAGTTGGGTCATTATCATATTTCGGGTCACCTATTGCACCAAATAAAATCGCATCACTATTCTGACATAATTTATGTGTTTCATCAGGATACGGGTTTGAAGTTTTATCAATTGCTGCTGCACCAATTAAACCATAGTTATATTCAAATTTATGGTGGTACTTTTTTTCAATCGCTTTTAAAACTTTTACCGCTTGTTCAATAATTTCAGGACCAATGCCATCACCAGGCAATATTGCAATCTTCTTTTCCATAAATCAAAAATAAACAAGATTAAAGTATAAATTATCTAAGTAGTGTTATTAAATTTATATAGATGCTGCATCGAGGTCTAATTATACACGTTTATCTATTGCTGAATACTGTGATTGTATTGGGTGGAAATTATCCATTACTTTCAAATAAATCTCAAAAGTCAACACTTATACAAGAAAATTCTGAAATCCAACTTAATGAAAATTTTTGGGAATATATTGAAGATTATACCATAACTGTTCATTCATTAAAATTAAAAAATAATAAGAATGGTATTGCAAAGAGCCTTTCGATCTTGGCTGAATGCTTGTTCCAGTTAAAACAATTTGAACAACTAAACAGATTGATGGCATTTGCTAAACCGTATGCCAAAGAATATAACAGTATTGCATATACTGAATTGCAAATTATTGAAAGCAAAGAATTGTTAGATAAAGGAGACTATAAAAATGGAATTTCATATTTACAATCATTATTAAAAACCATAGAAAGCAATTATTTTATAAATGAAATTAATATTTTGCTGGGAAGCGCACACAATCATACTGATGAACTCGAAAAATCATTAGAATTTAACAATGCAGTTATAAAAAACAATCCAACTCTTTTTCAGGAGGCTCAGGCATACAATGGAATAGGAAGTTGTTATTTACTGCAATATGAATCAGATACTGCTGAGGTGTATTATGAGAAGGCATTGCAAACATATTCCAATAAACCATTAGAACTCTATTCTAAGGGGAAAGGAAGTAAGCATACAAAAGTGGCTCATGTATTTTTTAATTTAGCATTGCTTGCGGAGCGAAAGGGTGATTATCAGACTGCACTGGAACTGAATGAGAAGGCATTGCGTATTTATCAGTACAAATTTGGTGAAATGCACCCCAGAACGGCAGATGCCTATGGCGCACTAGGCAATATTTGTATGAATACAGATAATCTGGAAAAAGCAATTTTTTACTTTACAAAAGACAAAAATATACATGAAAGATTATATGGCAGCAATCATCCGACCTTAATTTACAGCTATTTAAGTTGTGGAACAACATACAACCAGTTAGGTGAATATAATAAAGCAGAAAAAGAGTTAAATACAGCAATTTATCTGGTCAATAAAAATTACAACAATAATCATACTCTTTTTTCAACTGTTGCTGTTGAATTATCAAAAACATTAATTGAAGAAAATAAATTTAAGGAGGCCGAAGAATTATTAATAAAAACAATACAAAATGAAATCGATAAAAATACAGTCGAACTGGCAGATGCTTATTATACAATAGGGGAATGCTATCTCTCACAACAAAAAAACAAAGTAGCAATTCCATATTTTGAAAAAGCAGAAAAACTATATCATACTATTTTTGGTGAAAAAAATATTTATTCTGTTGATGCCTTTATAGGATTATCTAATGCATGTTTAAATGAAAAAGATTTTCATAAAGCATACAAATATGCCAATTTAGCATTTGTTCAGACAACAGACAGTGGTGGCATTATTCATCCATACGACCATTGGGAATGTTTGTTACAAGTAATCAAATGTAAAAAAGAATTACTCCAAAATAAATTAATTTCAACGAAGAATCTTAAGCTCGAAATTGAGCTGGTAAAACAGACATTAGCAGAGGCTAATAAAATCAGACAAACTTATTATTCCGCAGGTAGCCAGTTACATTATGCGGATAAGATGGCTGAATTAAATCAACTTGGTATTTATTTTCTGACTCACTTTTATAAAACCACAGATACTTATTTTGTAAATAATCTATTATTTTTTGCAGAAAACAATAAAGCAAATTTATTACGGAATAAGATTGTTAACTATAAAGCAGATGAAATTTTGCCTTTAGCTGAAAAATCTAAATCATTAGCAATTACAGGCAAATTGAACTATTTTATTTCCTTAAATGAAAACAAGGAAGATGTTAATTTTAATATTAACGACTCTGTTTTATTTTATCAAAACCAATACGAAGCATTTATAAAATCTATTGAAAAGAAATATCCGAAAGTTTATTCCTTGAAATATGGAGGTAAACCGCTTACTGTCAGGCAAATTCAGAATAATTTACATGACAATGAAACCTTTCTGGAATATTGCAATGATGGAAAAAACTACTACTGTATTAGTATCTCTAAAACAAACATTATCTATAAAATTTGTGGTGGTAAAAATAACATTGATTCAATTACTAAATCTTATTTGATTTCTGTTATAAATAAAAGAGCAGATGACAATCTGAGTAACCGTCTTTTTCAATATTTATTGCCGGTTACACTTAAAGAGAATCTTCTGATTTCACCCGACGCACAACTTCAAGGTCTTTCTTTTGATGCTTTAAAGTATAATGCTTCAGATTATCTGATTAAGCACCATTCCACACAATATGCTTTCTCAGCCGCCACCTACTTCAATCATCAGGCTACAATTGAAAATAAAAAAATTATCGCCTTTTATCCTGATTTTACCAATACCGAATATGCCATTTTAAATAATCAGAAAGAGCACTCCGCTTTAAAATCGTTTTCGGATTATAATGTTTATACCCATCAAAGTGCTATTAAATCAAATTTCATTGCACTTTGTAACACAGCAGGTGTCATCCATATCGCATCTCATTTAATTGTTGATACTGTTGCACCGCTGCAATCTGCTTTAGTATTTCAGCCGACTAATAATTATCTGCTCCCGATAAATGATATCTGGAAACTGAATGCAGGTTGTCAGTTAATTACATTAGCCGCGTGTCAAAGTAATTTCGGGAAGCAACAAAACGGAGAAGGCATGCAAAATTTTGCATGGGCTTTTCAATATGCCGGTGCTCACAATATTTTATCAACACAATGGAATGCCTCAGATAAATCAACATCAACCATTGTCAGTGATTTTTATAAGCATCTGAAACGTGGAAAATCCAAACAAAGCGCCTTACAATTGGCAAAGATGAATTATCTTGACAATGCAGATGCTATTGGCACAGAACCTTTCTATTGGGCCAATTACTGCTTATTCGGCGATGCAACACCTATAAATATCGCACCTGATTTTTTATCAAAATTCTGGTGGATACCTGTTTTAATTCTTTTACTTTGTTATCTTGCAATTATTAGCTACAATAAACTATACGGAAACAAACAACATGACTATTTATAGAATTCTCTGGAAAAACGCGCTGGTATATTTAATGCTGTTTGTTGTTTTACTGGTAGCAGGCACTATTGGTTATATGTCGCTGGAAGGTTTTTCATTTTTGGAAGCATTGTATATGACGACTATTACACTTGCTTCTGTTGGATTTTCAGAAACAAAACCACTAAATAACACCGGCAGAATATTTACTATTATACTCATATTGGCTAACCTTGGTATCCTGACTTATGTAATCACTAAAATATCAAGATTTTTATTTGACGGAGAATTCATAAAGCTTTATAAACAACTATCTATGGAAAAGAAAATCGAATTGCTGGAAAACCATGTTATTGTTTGCGGGTGCGGGCAAAACGGTTCTGAGGCTATAAAAGAATTAAGAAAAAGTCATTTGCAGTTTGTTGCCATTGACAAGAACGAACCTGCGTATATCAGCGAGCTCTCTTATTTTATTCTTGATGATGCGACACAAGATGAAGTATTACTAAGAGCCGGAATTATGAAAGCAAAAGCTATTCTGATTACTTTGCCGAATGATGCTGAAAATATGTTTGTCGCACTGACCGCCAAAGAACTGAATCCCGCTGTAACAATTATCAGTCGTGCATCCAAAGACAGTTCTGTAAGAAAATTAAAGGCTGCCGGTGCTCATAATGTCATCATGCCGGATAAATTAGGCGGCGTACACATGGCAAGTCTGGTTTTATTTCCCGATGTAAAAGAATTTATTGATGTAATGAGCACCTATCAGAACAATGGCAATAAAATTACAGAATTGACTCCCACTAAGCTCCAGACTCTACACCAACTGAATGCCTGGCAAATGTGCGGTGCTACTATATTAGGCATCAAACAACAAAATGGTGAGTATCTTGTCAATCCATCCGGTGATTACCTTATTGAACTTTCCGACAGAATAATTGCGATTGGTAAAAGAGAACAAATTAATAGTTTGAAAAAAATTATCTAAAATCAATTTTTATATCAACTATACAGCATAAATTTATCCTATGTTGCTTCCGTTAGAATATCATTTCCCCGACAATTCAATTTCTGCGAAACGTCTGGATAAATTATTGGCGACAGGTTATTTCAGAACAGGCAACTATCTGATGCGTACCCGAGTACTATATTTCAATGACGAAATCTTAAATACGTTGCACATACGCATTCAGCTGCAGGAACATCAGTTTTCTAATAGTTTGCAGAAAATTCTGAAAAGAAACAACGCACGCTTTACCTATGCTATTCAACCTTTTAATATTACCATTGAAAAGGAATTGCTTTATAAAGCACACCGGAAGCGATTTAAAGGAAACGCTTCGTCAAGCCTTTCCGGTTTTATGTATGATAATTACAATAAAAACATCTTCAACACCTTTGAAATAAATGTGTATGATGAAGGCAAATTAGTCGGATATAGTTTCTTTGATGTTGGCGTAACCAGCATGGCAAGTATTATCGGTATTTTCGATCAGGATTACACCAAATATAGCCTGGGAATTTATACCATGTTGCTTGAGATGGAATATGCAAAATCCATGCAATTTAAATATTATTACCCGGGCTATGTTGCTTACGAGCCATCTCAGTTTAATTATAAATTGCGTTTATCAGATACATTTGAGTTTTACGACTGGTATTCCAAACGCTGGATTCCTTTTGAAAAACGTGATAAAAAAACCAGAGTCAATGATTTCTTTAATGAAAAGATGAGCATAGCCAAAACGTGGCTCGATACTTTCCGTTTACCGTACAAAGAATTGTTTTATCCGTATTTTTATATGGGCAGCATGTATTCAAAATCTGATTGCGTAAAGGGTGTACATCATTTATTAATTGAGGATTTTGATATTGAAGGCTTATATTATATTGTAGAATTCCAGCCGGAAAAAATGGAACTAATGCTTTCAGGGGTTACCGTTCATAAATATCAGTTTGAAGAATACATAGATTTCTCTGAAACATACGATACTAAAAAATGGAAAAGAGTATTATTGTATTTGCATCCTACTATCATAGTTCGTAACGAATATGAATTGTATGCAGGTTATATTTTTCTTCAGGATTTATTCAAACAACATCTGTTGCCACCACCGCTTCCTAATACAGAATTTCAGAATCCGAATCTAAACAGGTAAGAATATAGACTTAAAACACATAAGAATATTCTCTGTTTCTTATGTTTCTTATGTGGTTTTTATTTGTATCTTCACTTTATGGATTTGATGCAAATTATTCCAACTGCTCAGCGTGTTTTAAAACATTACGACATCACTTTTCTGACGCCCAAAGAATGGGCTACGCTGATTCAGTACGGTTCTTTTAAGTCTTATAAAAAAGGAGAGAATTTTATTACCGCCAATCAGTTAAATACCAAAATTGCTTTTATCTTAAAAGGCGGATTTCGGTTTTTTTATGATAAAAATGATAGCGAAATTACTTGTTTGCTGGCTTTTGAAAATGGGTTAATCGGCAGTTTTGAATCTAATATTTTAAAACAACCTTGTACACAAACTATTCAGGCTATTGAGGAAAGCGAATTATTTATTATAGACTACCGCGATTTAGAAACCCTCTACGATAAAAGTCCGAAATTTGAACGTGTAGGAAGATTAATACTTGAATATTATCTCGCATTCTTACAACAACGTATTACCTCTTATTTACTGGATACACCTGAAGAACGTTATATGCGACTGGTAAATGAAACGCCAAATATCCTAAACAGGGTGCCTTTGCAATACATTGCTTCCTATATTGGTGTAACGCCGGTTTCGCTGAGCAGGATACGAAAACGAATCTTAAAAAAATAAAAAAAGACGATGTATGATACATCGTCTTTTTTGTTTTAATGGCTTGGTTTATTTGTAGTACTGTGCTTTAGTATATTTTTTAGGCACATATTTACGATTCACAAGTGGCTCTCTGTTGGTGTTAAAGAAAGATTCGCCCGGTTGTCTGTTTCTGTTGATTAATGGTGTAGTACGTTGACTTACCATTTTTTTGTTTGGGTCATAGTTAGGATTTAATTTTTTAGATCCTGTTGTTGTGCCTGCATGAGCAAGGCTGGCAGTGGTTATGATTACTGTAAGGATAACTACCGCGATTCTGATGATGTTTGTTACTGTTTTCATTTTATTTAATTTTTAGTGTTATTTAATAATGTAAAGTTATGCCGAACCTGCTTCCTGCACTTCAGGGGATAACACGATAAATAAAATTCAGGGTTTTCCTTAGAATGCTTTTAGGTCATTTCAGGCAGAGAATGCAAATAAGCAAAGGCTTATAGATTACTTATAGGTTCGTTTGCATCTCAAAAACCGAAATTATATATTTCGTGAGACACGAACCAAGGCATTAAGAGACACTGTCTGGAAGTAATAAGTTTTTCGGTTGTAATTTCGGTTGGTGAGACACCAACCGATAGATTAAAAATTTTCGGAGTATTCTGCATCTGGATTCAATCCGAAATGATCAAAGATTTCTTTTTTAATCTCATGATTAAATGGATTTCTTAAATCAAACCTGACAAAGTATCCGTTTGTTTCCCAAAATGGATGATTTGAACTTTCTTTTATACATGCATCTAAAACAGCTCTTTTAAGATGCAAACTAAACCCTGTTCCTTCTTTCCTGTATGGATTATCTATCAAATAGTTTGGATTATTGATTTCAATAAATGGGTTGATTCCTTTCAAATATTTATCAAATTTTGAGATTGTGGTTTCAATATAAATTTTCCCCCATTGTATATAAATAGCTTTATCATCCCCTCTTTTAATACTTTTGCTATATGAGATTGGAAAATCGAGTTCCTTATCTTCTAATGCTAAGTTTCCAATTATTTCATATTCTCCATAAAATAGCCTATTATCCATAATATATTCGGAAGGGCAAGCATTTCTTGACTTTAACTCTATTAAATCAGTTTCCTTATTTCGACTAATAATATGATAAATCTTAACTACAATAGCCTTACCCATTAAATTTGATAATCCGTAATTGTGACTTAATTTATAGGTATCTGATTTTTTATATTGCCCAACATCTAACAAAACTCTTCCAAAACCATAGTTTCTTCTATCAACTTTAAATCTGAAAAAATCTCCTTCTTTATAGCTTATATTTTTACGTTTGGCTTTTTTAAATTTTTCAAGTTCATGTAAATCTTCTCCTTTTGTTGTTTTAATATAATCTTCAAGCCAATTGCTTAATTCATCAAAACTAGTTATCGTCGCTTCTTCAAAATAAGTCGAATAAAAAGTTGTTTGAGTATCATAACTTGCAATTGAGACACCACCTTTAGGACTATAAACAAAATAAATACCAATAGGCGTAACCGATGATATTGTTGTGTAGTTTAATTTTTTTTCTTTTCCCTTACCAGTTTTGGGAAGTAATATCTTTCTGTCAATTGTTTTTTCATCTAATTCGCATTCGTGATATAAGTTAGAATTACACGTTATTTTCTTTACAATTCTATCTTTATTAAAATATACGAAAGTTTCTCCATTCAATTGAAATAAATCCCAGTCAACTTGTACTTCTTCAAGTCCTAAATATTTTCTTTGTTTATTTGACAATTGAAATTCCATCTCATCAAACCTCCACACTATTATTCCTTGCTACTTTTCCCATAAAGGTACCGGCTTCCGTCATAGTGCGCTTGCCGGTTTCAAAATCTACGCTTACCAAACCAAAACGATAGTATTGCCCGATATTCCATTCATGGTTGTCCATAGTACTCCAGTGGAAATATCCTTGTATTGGAATACCATCCTGCTGTGCTTTATGCACCCAGCCTAAATATTCTTTAATGCTTTCCACGCGCACTTTCGGATCATGTGTGCAGATGCCGCTTTCTGTAATAATAATCGGTTTCTTCGTTTTCTTCCAGTAGCGGTGAAACACATCGTAAAATCCTTTCGGGTCGTATTCCCACATTAAGTCTGTCCGTCTTCCTAATTTTTTTAATTGTTCCGTATGATTCATATTGTCCAACGGGAACGGACGGAATGACATTCTCGCATAATAACTCAGTCCCTGAAAATCCTGTTTTAAAAAATGATTGTGACAATAATCCATAAACCACCAGTCGGCAATCTTGGCAAAAATATGTCCCGGAAAAATTTCTCCTTTAAACTGTACAGTATTAAAGGAAATACCTATCGGTGCTTTTGATTTTTGTTTGATGATGTCGTAGGCTTCTTCGTGTGCCTTGCTGATTTCTTTCAAAACTCTTCTTGCTAAAAATATTTTTCCTTTCTTAAACGGCGGAAACTCGCCTGTAATCCAGCCATTGGAAACATACACATTGGGTTCATTAAATGTATTCCATGTATCTACTAAATGTCCAAACGTATCGACTGATTTTTGTACAAAATCCAGCCACATTTTTCTATTGCCTTCTTTTTCCCAACTGCCTTCTTTTTCAAACCACAATGGATTGGTGAAATGATGAAGCACCAGCATAATATGTTTGCCACGACGTTTCAGTTCTTCCATAAATTTTAAATACACATCGACTTCTTTTGCATCAAACTCGGCAAAAGGTGCTTTCTGTAACTTTCCCCAGTCGTGACTCATACGGTAACCATTACTAATCTGGCAGATATATTCCAAGTCTTCTTCGCGATGTAAATCATGTTGCGAGCATTTATCGAAGGTACTGCCGTCTTTGCATTTTAAGCCTTTCCAGTTGTTTTCAGACGCTGTTTCGATTTGATAAGCTGCGGTGGAAGTTCCCCAGATAAATCCTTCAGGAAATTGTAGTTTCATGTAATGAGTCGTAAGTAATAAGTAATAAGTCGTAAGTATAAATACTTTATCGTTACTAAGTTACAAAAGAATATATCTTTCTTATAAAAAATTTAAGTCTTACGGCTTATCGCTTGCAACTATAACTTATCTTAGTAATCTGAATAATGGAAGAAAGTCCGGCATATAAAAATCGTGTAAAGGTTTCCAGTAAGAAAAATCTGCTGGAAATTCGCATTCCGCTAAAGAAAAATACAAAAGTATTAATTGCAATGATTTTTGCTGCATTTGTGTGGATTTTCGCATTGTATGTGTTGGTGCGGGTTACCTTACATTTGCAGTATTTCTGGTATAAAGCAGGATTGATTTTAGCAATCTTAGGCTGGTTTGCATTGGGCATGGCCGGCGCAAGTTTTTTTATGTGGTTGTTTTTTGGCAGAGAACGGATTCTGGTAAACAGCGAGTATTTTATTACAGATAAACCATTGGTCTTTTTTTACAGAAGGAATTTCTACGATGTAGATACGATTTCAAATATCAGAACAGATGTTGAAATTTATCAGGCAAACAGGAATGGCAAATGGATTGATGAAACGAGAACGGTAATAAAATTTGACACCTCAGAAAAACTGGTAACAGTAGCACGTGGAATTGCTAAAGAAGAAGCAGAGTTTATTTTACTGCAACTGGCAAAATCCTCTTATCTGAAAAAAGAACAGTTTGCCGTTGTTCAGAAAATATAATCACAACAACTCTTTACCAGCCTTATTAATAATCTGCAATTTAAGTTCTGCCTGTTTATCCTTCTTAGCTCTTTCTGTGAAGTAATATTTGAGATTGCGAATTACCTGCAATGCTCCTTGTGTGTTATAACTTGATTCTTCATACATATAAATATCCTTCAAAAACAGGATACTTTTTTCCAGAATGTTAGGATTCGCATTTTCAAGATACTCTCCAAACATTCTGAAATTGCTATAAAAAGTTCTTGCTGTGTTTAACCAGATTGCCTTTTTAAAAAACTCCAGATTGTCGGCTGTGGTGTCTTTAAATATTTTACAGATTGCCATCATTAACTCCGGATTATCTGTTGAAGACAATTTGGCTGCATAGGCATACGCTTTGGATTTATTATATACTTTTAAATTATTCAATGCCGTTGATATCGTCTTATAGGATGAATCCTTGTTAATTACATTTTCATATATTCCTACACTCTTATCCTTTTCCAGTTTTGAAATTCTTCTTACTGCATTATCGCGCACATCAGATGAGGCATCTGTATTTATAATATTTTGAAATGCCAGCGAAAGTTGTGCTTTATTAGAAAACTTATCTATCTCGATGGCATCCACCGCTTCGGCACGTACATACCAGCTTTTATCCTGCAATGCTTTCAGAAAAACACTTTGAACGGCACTGTTATCTCTTTGTTTATAAGATAATGCATCCAACACTTCGAGACGGTCTTTCATTAATGGTGCATTGTAAAATTTAAAAATATTTTCTGCTTCACTCAGGTCTTCTGTTTTTTCACACAATAATACTTTGTCTGCATCGAAGTTGACCAGTTGCGGGGCTGTTGCTGCAGGAAAATAAAATGTCTGAACACGGTCGTTGATATCAATGATTTTAGTTTCTTTTTTGCCATTCGTATAAATATCTACCTTTGTAGGAATACGGAAAGTAGGTCCTTCGTTGTTTGTTTGGGTCTGTCGAACCGTCAATTCAATTGTTTTATTTTTTTCATCATATTTATGGGTGATATCTAAAATCGGGTGTCCTTTTTCCAGCCACCACTGATTAAAGAACCAGCTTAAATCCTCTCCTGTTATTTCTTCAAATGATTTTCGTAAATCAGACAATTCCGCATTCTTAAATTTATAATCGGTTAAGTACTTATGTAATGATGCAAAAAAAGCATCATCTCCTACATAATTATGCAACATGCGCAGTACGGCACCTCCTTTTTCATAACGGATATCATCAAAAATATCGTGTGCATTATCATAATAAAAATTCAGAATTGGCTCATTTTTGTATTTGGATGAGCGCAGATATTTTTCCGTTGCCTTATTCCGATAACCATCCCCTTCGTCTTTTCCATATTTATACTCTTTCCATAAACATTCCGAATAATCCGCCATCGATTCGTTTAAGGTAAGATTTGCCCAGGATTCTGCCGTCACTAAATCTCCAAACCACTGATGAAATAATTCATGCGCAATTATCCAGTCAAAATTTCCGTCCGCCAGTTGCTGCCGGTCACATAATAATTTTTCATAGTAAATAATTGCAGATGAATTTTCCATCGCACCTGCCGTATAATCATACGACATAACATTTGCAAGCTTATCCCACGGAAAATCCACACCCAGTTTTTGAGAATAAAATTCCATCATTTCCGGCAAGTCTTTAAACAATTCGGCCACATCTTTTTTGAACCTCGGAAAAGTATAAGCAGAAACTTCTTTATCACGCCATTTAGAAACACTTTTATAATAGTCTCCCACGCCTAAGAAAAACAAATACGGTGAATGTGGTTTATCTTGTTTCCAGTGATCGGTTTTGGTGCCATCACCGTTGTCTTTAGTATCCAGCAACAATCCATTGGAGATGGAAGTCAGGTTCTTGTCTATTGTTACAAATATTTCCTGGGTGCTTTTTTGATTCATTGCGTCTAAAGTAGGAAACCAGCAGGAAGCAGATTCTTCCTCACCTTGTGTCCACATGTGCGTCGGCTTATATGGGTTCTTATCTTCCGCATCAATGAAAAATAAACCTCTGCCTTCTTCTGCCTGCATACTATCCTGAAGGTAAGGTGTTGCCACATAACTAATGACAATATCTATCTGCTCATTTTTTGTATACTCTTTTTCTAGGTCAATTTTCAGTAATAATGTGTCATAGGAATAGCGCAGTTTTTTATTGCCGGATAATGTCTTTAATTCCACTGAGTTTATAATCATCCATTTTGCATCCAGTATTAACTCTTTTTCATTATAAAAATGTGGTCTTAGAGATAATTCGGCAGTACCAAGCATCTTCTTTTCTTTAAAAAGAGGTTTAACCGTAAGTTTTGTACTTAATAAATCAAAAAATTTGCGCTTGGAGGACTTATAAGTAGTAATATAATTCTGAGGCGTAATTACAATTTCTTCTAATTGTTTCGGATTCTTTTTTTCTCCTTTTTTTCTGGGTGGTTTCGCATTTAATGATGTGATAATCAATAAAATAAACAACAATAAACAACTTCTACGCATTTGTACTTATTAACATCGTTTGAAAAAGTAAAGATAATCAATAATGGCTAATTACTTAATATCGTGTTGTGATAAACAAAAAAGATAAACATCCAACAATTATTGGTTGTTTCATCCATAAAAATATTACAAATAGCATTCCAATTCATACCGATAAAATAATTATAACCCATGAAGTATAAAGTTTATTACAAGGAAGATCTGGCACATGAGATTGAATTGGATAATCACCAAATAAAAATAGACGGAAAACCCAGCGAAATTGATCTTGTCAAAATACTTGACAATAAATTTCATATTTTAGAAAACCATAAATCTCATTCAATTGAAATCATACATGCGGATTATGCATTGAAGCGTTTCTCTATAAAAGTAAATAATAATATTTATGACCTGAATCTGCAAACAGAGCTGGATGTATTGCTGGATAAGATGGGTATGTCTGCGGCGGCAAATGAAAAGATGGATAATGTAAAGGCTCCGATGCCGGGATTGGTATTAGATATTTTGGTAGAGAAAGGTCAAACCATTAACAAAGGCGACAACTTATTAGTTCTGGAGGCGATGAAAATGGAAAATATTATAAAAGCAAGCGGTACCGGAATAGTAAAAGACATAAAGATAAACAAGAAAGATGCCGTTGAAAAAAATCAACTGTTGATTGAGGTAGAATGAAAAATAGTGATGAGTGATGAGTTACAAGTTATGGGTAAAAATAATTTTTAATTCTCCACTCATAATTCTCCACTCATAATTATACTACATGCATTTAGTTTCTCCCGAAATAGAAAAATATATTGATACACATACTACTGACGAAAGTGATGTATTACAACAACTCAACCGCAAAACGCATACAGATGTGCTGATGCCGCAAATGCTGAGCGGAAAAGTACAGGGACAATTCCTGAAGTTCATCTCTCAGATGCTGCAACCAAACCGCGTACTGGAAATTGGTACATACACCGGCTATGCTGCTATTTGCCTTGCGGCAGGACTGACAGAAACGGGAAAATTATTCACCATAGACATCAATGAAGAACTGGAAGATATTGTAAGGACGCATGTAGAAAAAGCAGGCTTGCAAAACAAGATTGTACAAATTATTGGGAATGCAACACAGGAAATAAGCAAACTGGAGGAAACCTTTGATTTAATTTTTATTGATGCTGACAAACAAAACTACAGTCTTTATTACGACTTAGTATTTGACAAATTACGAAGTGGTGGGTTTATTTTAGCAGATAATGTTTTATGGAGCGGAAAGATTACAGATCAGAAGAAAGACAAAGACACACAAAGTTTAGCAGAATTTAACGATAAGGTACAACAAGATAATCGCGTTGAGAACGTTATTGTTTCCATAAGGGATGGAGTTATGATGATTAGAAAAAAATAACAACAATGAAAATAAAATTTACAATACTTCTTACATGCTGCTTTGTTCTGGTACCGATTTTTACCAAAGCACAAAAAATAGATACTGCTGCTATTGTTGCGTATATCACACAGTATAAAGATATAGCAGTTTCTGAAATGAACCGGACAGGAATTCCCGCCAGCATAACACTGGCACAAGCTATACATGAAAGCGGCTGGGGAAAGAGTTACCTGTCGGCAAATACAAATAATCATTTCGGAATAAAATGCAAAAAAGAATGGACAGGTAAAACTTTTAAATATACGGATGATGCCCCAAACGAATGTTTTCGTGTCTATGATAAAGTGGAAGATTCTTATAAAGACCACTCTGATTTTTTGAAAAGCCGACCATGGTATGCTTCCTTATTTTTACTGGATAAGACTGATTATAAAGGCTGGGCGTATGGTCTAAAAAAAGCCGGATATGCCACTAATCCAAAATATCCTGACATACTGATAAAAATGATTGAAGATTTTCAATTAGCAACCTTTGACAAAGGGCAAATCCCTTCTTACTTAAGTCCGTTAAACAAAATAATTGTAGTCGAAAAAGATGAAGACGAAGAATACAATGTAACCGACAGTATGCAAATTGATGTTCAGAAAACAGTCATTCAGGAGAAAAAAACAGAAGTATATGTTCCGGTAAATACAGTTTCAACTCCTAAAACCCAACCTGTTACTACTAAGAAAGTGACTAAAAACATTTTTAAAGTCAACGATTGCAAAGCTGTAAAACTTTATAAAGACAAAGGTGAAACGCTTGATTTAATTGGCAACATTCTCAAAATAGAAAAAGAAGATTTATTGGCATACAATGACATTACAGATGAATCACAGTTAAAAGACGGACAAACCATATTTATTCAGCAAAAGAAAAAATCAAATAAAGAAGGTGCTTATAAAGTAAAACAGGACGACAATATCTGGAATATATCTCAAAAAAAAGGAGTACGCCTCGCTTCTTTATTAAAGATGAATAAACTGGAACAGGGAGAAGAACCAGCTGTAAAAGAAACAATAATTTTAAAGGGAAAAGCAAAAGCAAAACCGGAATTAAGAACTATTACACCAACAAAAAATATAACAAAACCTGAAATAGTATCAGCAAAGACGCCTGAAGCATCAACCATTGTTCGCGCTAAGGACACCATTTATCCTGTCATACAAGAAGAAACCGAAGAGGTGAAACTATCAGTTGACAGCAATAAAACTTTAGGGTGGGAAAGCGACACCAAACTTTTGGAAAAGCCTGCACTTACTATTACAGAGCCAGTAAAGAAAGATACGGTTATTAAAACAGCTCTGCCGACTATAAAACTCCCTGAAGGTGAGCTGCCACGTTCTGTATCTGTTTATGAAAGAGGATTAGAAACACCTACAGTTTATCCGAAAGTTATTGATTATAACAAATTGCCTAAAAGTACAACAGGTGTACATACAGTTGTAAAAGGCGATACGATGTATAACATCTGTAAGCGCTATAATATTTCCATCGCACAAATTATGGAATGGAATAATTTATCAGAGCAAACCGTTAAATTAGGGCAAGTTTTAAAAATACAGCCTTAATATGCAACCGATTAAAATTCACGATAAATTATTTCATCAGTACATTACCGAAGAAGAAATTCAAAAAAGAATAAATGAGATTGTTACTGAATTATCTGCAAAATTTCACGACAAGAATCCTGTATTTATTGTAGTGTTGCGAGGTGCTTTCATGTTTGCCTCGGATATTCTCAAAAAATTCAATTATCCTTGTGAGATTGAATTTGTAAAACTTACATCTTATGCCGGTATGCAATCTACCGGAAAAATTAATATTACACTTCCACTGAAAGAAGAAGTGGTAAAGAATCGCGATGTGATTATTATTGAAGATATTGTTGACTCTGGATTAACGATGGATTTTTTCATCAGCTATGTTCAGGCACAGCAGCCACATTCTGTTTCTCTGGTTTCTTTCTTATTCAAACCTGATAACCTGAAAAAGAATGTAAAAATTGATATCATCGGATTTACGATTCCGGATTTATTTGTCGTTGGTTATGGCCTGGATTACGATGGCGAAGGTAGAAATTTAAGTGCAGTGTATCAGCTTGCCTAAATTTATATTATTCAACAAGCGAAAAAACTATCTTATTATTACGGTTGAACTTTTAAAACCTGGCCCAACGAAATAAAATTATTAGTCAAATTATTCCATTCCTTAAGCTGCGCCACCGTTATGTTATAACGTTTGCAAATATTAAATAATGTATCTCCGTTGCCAACAGTATGCGTGGCAGCAGTTGAAGTATTTGTCGGATTTGTACTTATTGTAGTTTTTGGTGCAGGGGCAATATCCGCTGCTTTTACTACTCCATTCGCGGCAACAATTACAGCACCATTTTTCTTTGCCCAAATAAAATCTATACCTTTGGTATTTTTATTAATTTTTGCTCCGGTAAGTCTCACAAATACATTGATGTGCTGCTCTAATAAATCTAGCGCTTTTCCTAGAGACTCTGTTTCTACAATCTCAGGTGCCGTATTATTGGGAGTAGTTGTATAATCCAGCATTGCATTTAATAAATTGGCATCCTGTAAATCCGCACTTTTCAAATCAGCCAACAACAAATTAGCCGATTGAAGGTCTGCACCAGCCAGAACAGCATATTGCAAATTAGCTTCCTGCAACAAAGCCTGATTGAGATTTGCGTTTCGGAGATTTATATACTGCATATTAGTTTCTAAAAAATTAGCTCTCGTCAGATTCGCTCCTGTAAGGTTGACACCCGTTAAATTAGAATGGTACAAATTACAATCTGTCAAGTTAGCGTTACTTAAATTGGTGCCGGTTAAATTTGCTCCCGTTAAATCTGCCCCGGTTAAATTAATTTGTTGTAAATCTGCTCCGGTAAAATTGGCATTTGCCAGTTTTTTTTCACCGCTTTTTGCCAATGCTACCCATTGTGTTACTGTCTTAGCAGAAGAGCCTTGTGCGGATATTTTATTCATATTCCACAGAGAGAACAGCATCAACAATAATAACATTGTCTTTTCTTGAATCAAATTTATCATACTTCTTTTTTAAGGCGAGCAAATATAATTATTTAACCTTCCAATTATCATATTAATTATTAAAATTATGCGACATTTTTGCTGAATATCAATCCTTTAATGCAGCTGAAGGCTGTACAACAAAATGCCAAATGCCTGATTTTAATAAAAACATAATGAGAATTCTGTATGCTTATTTTAATAATATATTGAATATCATTAAGTTATAAAAATTTATATTCCGTCAATTGTTCTGGGTTAAATTTTCAAATCTTCAAACTATTTTGTATTTTTGCAGTCCTTTTAAAATCTCTTAAAGACAAGGCATGTCAGATTCATTACAAGAATATAAGATTCCACATGCCGGATTGAAAAAGGAAATTCATGAGTTTTCTTATGAATTAACGGAAGCGTTCTTTGCCAATTTTGAAAATGCACTTATCAATAAATGCAATGTACAGGTAAATATCACTTTTGATAAAAGACAGGAACCGTATATCATCGAGATAGATTTAGATGGAGTAATCTGGAGTGAATGTGACAGATGCACTGCTTCCATTCCTTTATCTATTCATGCTTCATATACCATCTATGCAAAGTATACAGTGGATGAAGCGATGAAAGATATAGATGATGTGGAAATTATCTACATCGCCAGAGATGATCAGTACATTGATATCACACAATTTTTATACGATTTTGTGCATCTCTCGATACCTGTACACAGAATTTGTGATAAACCGGGAAAAACGGAATATTGTGATCAGGAAATTATTGGCTTATTAGAACAACAACAAACAGAAAATACAATCGACCCGAGATGGGCAGATTTAAATAAATTAAAAGACAAATTAAATTAGAATACAATGGCACATCCAAAGCGTAGACAATCTACCACAAGACGCGACAAAAGACGTACGCATTACAAAATGACTCCTGCAAATGTAGCTACCTGCAAAGTAACAGGCGAAAGTCATCTTTCTCATACAGCGTATGTTTCCGGTAATGATTTATATTACAACGGAAAAGTATTAATCGAAGGATACGTAAAATAGTATTTAGTAATAAGTATTAAGTAACAAGTAAAAATACTTACTACTTACCACTTTAAACTTACCACTAAAATTATGGCATCAACATCCGATATCCGCAATGGCATGTGTATCAACTTCAACTCTGATATTTATAAAATAGTAGAGTTTTTACACGTAAAACCAGGCAAAGGCCCTGCATTCGTTCGAACAAAATTAAAAAGTGTAACGAACGGCAAAGTAGTAGATAATACATTTCCTTCCGGAACAAAGATTGATGAAGTTCGTGTTGAATACCGCGAATATCAGTACTTATATCAGGAAGGTGACTTATACAATTTCATGAATAATGAAACGTATGAGCAAATTGCTATTGATGGAAAGATTATAAACGCACCTGCTTTTTTAGCTGAAGGAATGACTGTAAAAATGTCAATTCGCGCAGAAGATGAGTTACCGTTAACTTGTGATTTACCGGCTACAGTTGTGGTGGAAGTTACCTATGCAGAACCGGGCATAAAAGGTGATACTGCAACTAATACTTTGCGTCCAAGTACTGTATCTACAGGTGCCAAAGTGATGATTCCTTTATTTATTAATGTTGGTGACAAAATAAAAGTAAACACCGAAACCGGTGATTACATGGAAAGAGTGAAATAAATTTTATATAATATTTCTATGAAGCCTCGCAAATGCGAGGCTTCTTTTTTTATAACGTCATTGCGAGGAACGACGCAATCTGTTCGTTTGAAATCTAAAAGATTACTTCACTACGTTCGCAATGACGGCAATAAATCTCATTTTCAAATCAGCTCATCATCAAATTTTCAAATTATTCATTATATTTGATACATGGACATTCCTCAGATAAAAAAACTCATCCAGTTATTAAATGATAATAATTTAGGTGAAATAACCGTAAAGGAAGGCGATACAAAAATTACAATACGCCACAGAGATTATGCCAAATCAAGCGGTGTGGCAACTGTTAGTGCCGCACCTGCTATTACAACATCTGCTACACCACCACCAACCAAAGAAACCAAACAAGAAGAAACACCGGCAGGAAATCTTACTACAATAAAAGCACCGATGATTGGCACTTTCTACCGTTCTGCCGGCGAAGGGAAAGAACCTTTTGTAAAAGTAGGCGATAAGGTAAAGAAAGGTGATGTGTTATGCATCATCGAAGCGATGAAATTATTTAACGAAATACAAAGTGAAGTTTCGGGAAAAATTGTAAAAGTAATGGTTGATAATGCACAAGCTGTAGAATATGACCAGCCTTTATTTTTAGTAGAATAAAATTAATTTCTAAATAAAAAGACGATGAACAAAACAATCATTACAGTTGGAATAATTGTGGCAGTAGCGTTTACCATTTTCTTTTTAGCTAGAAGTATAAAAATGAAAAATGCTGAATTAGCTGAATTAAGAGCAAAAATTTCAGAAATGGATAGATTGTATTCTTCCGCAGCTTTTAAAGGTGATTCACTCAATGCATTAAATATTGTCTTATCAAAATACAAATCATTAACGTATGCTATGTTGTACAGAGACTCCATACGTAAATCGCTGAAATATACTATCGGAGATATTGTACAACTTAAGTCTGATTCTTCTAAGGCTGTTATCCAGGATATTTTAATCGGCGGAGGCAAATACGAACACTATATGAAATATCAGGTGATGCGAAAAGATAAAACAACAGAATTAGTATCACCTGAACTGTTATACTAACAATCACTTAAGTACCTCATCCGCTTTTATCCAGTATAAATTACCCTTGCCATTTTGCAGTTGACCAAATTCCTTCAATAAATAATCGATACTCATTTTGTTCTTATAGCTTTTTTGAAGCTTACTACTGTTGCTTGTAAATACAAAAAATTGTTTATCAAAACTGATAAAAGGGCAATAATCCAAGCTGGTTGAATTTATTCTGGCTCCTAAATTTTTTGCTTTTGTCCAATTACCATTGACATCTTTCTTACTGATATATAAATCTCCTCCACCAAAATCATCTTCTCTTCCGAAAGAAGTAAAAATAATATACGATTCATCTGGTGCAACAAACGCGTTAAACTCATATTTCTCTGAATTCACCGAGTCAGAAACAGATACTGGTGAAGTGTAATTTCCGTTTTCTAATTTACTCATCCATATATCTTCTTTGCCTTTTGAATTTTTGTATTGCGCTGTAAAATAAATAGTGCCATTATTTGCCACACTTGGATAAAACTCATCAGCTTCTGTGTTTATTACAGCACCTAGATTCTTAGGTTCTTGCCAGACGCCGTTTGCTTTTTCCGTTCTCCAGATATCAAAATCTTTTATCGCACTATCTTTCTGCAATGGACGGTTGGAAACAAAATATAAGGTCTTTCCATCCGGCGCAAATGTTGCTTCCAAATCATAATAATTTCCCGAAAACGGTGCAACATCCATTTGCCATTGTCCGTTTATTTTTTTCAGTTGAATAATGGACGCTATCGTATTCTTATTACTTTCTACCGTGAAAAAGATTTCATCTTTATTCGGTGACAACGCAAAGTCTCGCACAGAAAAATGTGAGAATTCTCTCGGTAGATTTACCAATCTAATGCTATCTTTTGGAAAAGTAATTGGTAGTTTGAAAGTAGTTGGTTTGCCCGCAAATAAAAAAGTAGTGCTTATACTAACAAGCATTACTATCATGATCTGAATATTCTTCATCATACACTAAAAATAAGCTAAAATGTCATTAAATTAGCATACTTATGTTTCAAAAAATTCTCATAGCCAACCGTGGTGAAATTGCTTTGCGCATTATTCGTACCTGCAAAGAAATGAATATAAAAACAGTAGCGGTTTTTTCTACGGCAGATAAAGATAGCCTACATGTAAAAACTGCGGATGAAAGTTTCTGCATTGGTCCGCCGGCAAGCAAAGATTCTTATTTGAAAATGAACAGCATTTTGATGGCAGCGGAAATCACTAAAGCCGATGCGATTCACCCCGGCTATGGTTTTCTGGCAGAGAATTCCGTCTTCGCACAATTATGCAGTGAAAAAAATATAAAATTCATCGGACCTACACCGGCCCAGATTAATGCCATGGGCGACAAAATTACGGCAAAGGACACCATGATAAAAGCCAAAGTGCCTGTCATACCAGGCTCCGAAGGACTCATCACCGATATTGCCGTTGGTAAACTGCTGGCAAAAGAAATCGGCTATCCGGTGATTTTAAAGGCTACGGCAGGTGGTGGCGGCAAAGGTATGCGGATTGTCTGGAATGAAACAGAGTTTCAATCGAATCTGGAAAATGCTCAGGCAGAAGCCGGTGCTGCATTTGGCAATGCAGGCATGTATCTTGAAAAATATATTGAAGAACCGCGCCATATTGAAGTACAAGTGGCCGGCGACCAATACGGCAATGCCGCACATTTTTCAGAACGTGATTGTTCTATACAACGTCGCCACCAGAAACTGGTGGAAGAAAGTCCGAGTCCATTTGTGGATGATGCCTTGCGCAAGAAATTAGGCGATGCTGCTAAGAAAGCGGTGAAGGCCATTCAATACGAAGGCGTGGGCACGATAGAATTTCTGGTGGACAAGCACCGCAACTTTTATTTCATGGAAATGAATACGCGTATACAAGTGGAACATCCGGTAACGGAAGAAGTGATTGGCCTGGATTTGATACGTTTGCAGATAGAATTAGCCGCAGGGAAAAAACTGGAACAAGGTGAATATTTTCCGCAAGGCTGTGCGATTGAATGTCGCATCAACGCGGAAAATCCGTATGATAATTTTAAGCCTTCACCTGGGAAAATTTTGAATTACCAGGCAAGCGGTGGTTATGGCGTGCGTATTGATTCGCATGTGTACAACGGTTATATTATTCCGCCGTTTTATGATTCTATGATTGCGAAACTGATTGTGAAAGGCAATACGCGCATTGAAGCGATTGACAGAATGAAACGCGCTTTGCATGAATTAAAAATTGATGGCATAAAAACTACGATTCCATTTCATTTGCAATTAATGGATAATCCTGATTTCCGCAAAGGAAATTTTACGACTAAGTTTTTAGAAGATTTTGAGATGAACGAGGAGGAGTGATTATCCTATTTTACTCAGTTTTTGGATTTATTTATGTGTGGCGTCACGTGCAATAGTGTTAGCATTTCATCTAATGGTTGGTGTCCACACCTACCATCATTTCGTTTGGTGAAGACACCAAACGATAAAGCTATCACAACTTCTCCTTCAAATACTTCGCGGTAACACTTTCTTTATTCTTTACTAAATTTTCCGGTGTGCCTTCAAACACTAAACTTCCACCTTCATCACCACCTTTTGGTCCGAGGTCAATAATCCAGTCAGCGCATTTTATCACATCAATATTATGTTCTACCACAACCACAGTATGTCCGATTTCTATCAAAGCATTAAACGCTTTCAATAATTTATTGATGTCGTGAAAATGCAAACCCGTTGTTGGTTCATCAAAAATAAATAAGACCGGTTCTTTTGCAATACCTTTAGTTAAGAACGAAGCCAGCTTCACCCGTTGTGCTTCACCGCCACTTAACGTAGAACTGCTTTGTCCCAGATGTACATAACCTAATCCAACATCCTGCAACGGTTTTAATTTATTCACGACATCCTTCTTTTCTTTAAAAAAATCTACAGCATCATCCACCGTTAATTCTAAAACATCCGCAATATTTTTCCCGTTGTAGTTTACTTCTAAAATTTCCTGCTTAAACCGTTTTCCATTGCATACTTCACACACCAAATGTACGTCTGCCAAAAATTGCATTTCTACAATTTGCTCGCCTTCACCTTCGCAATTATCGCATCTTCCACCTTCTACATTAAATGAAAAATGTTTGGATTGATACGCACGAATTTTTGATAAAGATTGCGCGGCAAACAAATCACGAATAGCATCATATGCTTTTATGTAGGTAACAGGATTACTGCGCGAACTTCTGCCAATTGGATTCTGATCGACAAACTCAATTTTTTTTATTTTGTTCTTATACCCTGTGATTTCTTTAAACACTCCTGCTTTCCCGCCAAAACCTTCCAGTTGAATTTTTAAATACGGATACAAAATTTGTTTTATCAAGGTTGTTTTTCCCGACCCTGAAACACCTGTAATTACTGACAAGGCGCTCAATGGAATTTTTACATCAATGTCTTTTAAATTGTTTTGTTTTGCACCTTTTATCTCAATAAAGTTAATTGGTTTTCTTCGTTGTTTCGGAACTTCAATTTTTAATTTTCCCGTCAAATATTGCGTCGTTAAACTATTTGGATTTTTAATAATGTCATCTGCATTTCCCGCAAACACAATTTCACCGCCGAGTGTGCCTGCATGTGGTCCTACATCAATCAGATAATCTGCGGAGCGAATTGCTTCTTCTTCATGCTCCACCACAATCACAGTGTTTCCTAAGTCGCGCAGGTATTTTAGAATATTGATAAGTTTGCCGGTGTCGTGCGGGTGCAGACCAACACTCGGTTCATCTAAGATATAAAGTGAACCTGTAAGATTACTACCGAGCGTTCTTGTTAAATTAATGCGCTGTGATTCGCCACCGGAAAGTGTATTTGAAAAACGGTTGAGCGATAAATAATCCAACCCGACATCTACCATAAACTGCAAACGATTATTTATTTCCAGCAAAATACGCGATGCGATTTGCATATCGTGCTTGTCGATTTTTAGTTGCTCAAAATGTTCGTACAGACTTTTTATCGTCATTTGTAATAAATCACCGATAGATTTATCGCCCACTTTTATATAGTCAGTGTCCGGGCGTAAACGAGTGCCATTACATTGATCGCAAGCTGTTCGTCCGCGGTATTTCGCCAGCATCACGCGATATTGAATCTTGTAGGTTTGAGATTCCACATCTTTAAAAAAATCATGGATGCCATGAAAGTACTGATTGCCGGTCCATAAGGTTTTGTATTGTTCTTTAGTAAAATCGGCAATCGGTTTATGAATTGGAAAATCACATTTGGGAGCCCCTTTTATCAATTGTTTTTTCCAGGCACTCATTACTTCCCCGCGCCAGCAAACCACGGCATCTTCGTAAATGGATAAATTTTTATTCGGAATTACTAAGTCATGATCAATGCCGAGAATCGTGCCAAAGCCTTCACATTTATCACAGGCACCATACGGTGAATTGAAGTTGAAAAATTGTGGTGATGGTATTTCAAAAGCAATGCCATCCAATTCAAATTTATTACTAAATATTTTTTTTGTTTTACCGGGTACATCAATCACACAAATTCCATCGCTTTCTGAAAAAGCTAAATTTACAGAATCAGCTAAACGATATAAGTTATCTTCTGATTGTTCGGCCGTAGCTCTGTCAATCAACACATACATTTCTTTTTTCTTATTGACAGTATCGTGATTCATCTCTTCAATTCTTACTACTTCATTATCTATCAATAAACGCTGAATACCATCTTGTAAAAGTGTTTCCAGTTTATTTTTGCTTATTTCTTTTAACGGTGAAAGCACCTGAAGTTTAGTATTTTCTTCTAATGTTTTGATATAGTCAATCACATCCGCAACATCTTTTTTTTGCACTAATTTTCCTGACACCGGCGAATAAGTTTTGCCGGTTTTAGCATAAAGCAAACGTAAATAATCATATATTTCAGTTAACGTTCCAACCGTACTGCGCGTGGTGCCTGTCGTTGTTTTTTGTTCAATGGCAATAGCCGGCGAAAGCCCTTTGATATAATCTACATCGGGCTTATCCATACGACTCATAAACTGTCTTACATAGGACGAAAGCGACTCTACATATCGTCGTTGTCCTTCGGCATATAAGGTATCAATCGTTAATGAAGACTTGCCGGAGCCGGAAACACCTGTTACTACGACCAGTTTATTCCTGGGAATTTCTACATCAATATTCTTGAGGTTGTGCGTGCGTGCACCTTTAATAAATATCTTACTATCACTGTTAACCGTTATTTTTTTTGCTTTAGGCATACTATCGGCATCTTTTTTGCGTTAAATACTGTTAATGACAATACTTAAATGGTTTTTGTTTATTAATCTTGGTAATAATTAACTCACGTAATACAATAACTATTGAATAATATTTACATGACAACGGCAAATTGTTTAACACGCAAAAAATTGGTATCATGTATTCTATTGTTCAAACAGACAATGAGCTTCTCCAAAGATATATAAATGGAGATGAAAATGCGCTCGCCTTTTTACTGAAAAAGTATCAACGAAAAATCTTTTCTTTCATTATGATGCGCGTTAAAGACCGTGCGCTGGCTGAAGATATTTTTCAGGACACATTTTATAAAGTAATTGACAGCCTGAAAGCAGGAAAGTATAATGAAGAAGGTAAGTTTTTGCCGTGGGTCATGATGATTGCCAATAATTTATGTATGGACCATTTCAGACGCAATAAACGTATGCCAACTATTGTGGACAGCGACGGAAAAGACATACTGAATGTATTGCGTTTTGCAGAAGAAAGTAAAGAAGATAAAGTGATGCGCGAACAATCCATTAAGCAAATAAAAGAAATGGTGGAGCTGTTGCCTGCCGATCAGAAAGAAGTATTGATTTTGCGACACTATGCAGATTTAAGTTTTAAAGAAATTGCAGAAATGACCGGAACCAACATCAATACAGCATTGGGCAGAATGCGTTATGCTTTATTAAACCTCAGAAAGATGATTGGTGAAAAAGCGATTGTTATATGAATCATGCGTATAATTTTACGCAAAGGATGCAAAGTAGCAAAGAGCGCAAAATTATTTTTCATCGCAGGTGAATCTCTGTTTTTCTTGATAATTTTTTATGGTGCATTGTTTGATAATGCTATGCTTGATAGCACAAAATATGCTATATGACTATGTGGTTAAGAAGCTTTATTGCAGGAAAGTCAAATACAACGTACAAGCAGGTAATGAAAAGATGAGTCCGTCAAATCTGTCTAAGAAACCACCATGTCCCGGAAGTGCAGTTCCTGAATCTTTAATTTGTAAATTTCTTTTTATCATACTTTCTGCCAAATCCCCATATGTACTGGTAACTGAAGTAATGACCGCTAAAACAGCATAGGTTGTAAATGAAACTTCATATCCTGTCCATTTAGGAAATAATAAGGAGACAATATATGCAAACAATACAGCACCTAATGTTCCACCAATAAATCCTTCCCATGTTTTCTTTGGAGAAATGCGTTCAAATAATTTATGTTTCCCCAGAAATCTTCCTGCCAAATAAGCAAAAGAATCGTTACTCCATGCAAAAATCATAATTGCCAGTAAATAATGCCAGCTGTATTCTCCCGCATTAAATGCAAGTAAGCAGGAAGATGATAATGGTATAGCCAAATAAAATATTGCCATGGAGTTCAGACAAACATTGTAAAATGGTTTTTCACTTTTGGTATACATTTCTATTACCAGCCATGTTAATGGAAAGCCGCATACTAGCGACAATGAAATAAGTGGAATTTTATTACTGGCTACCAAAAAGACAATTCCAAAAATAATAACACTAAAAATAGTATTAATGAGTTTGTAGGTTGTTTTCCACTTCGGAGTAGATGACAGTAAATTATGAATAATACCGTGATATTCATTGATACACAACACAACTAACAAAGAGAATAATATGAGAAAAGAATACTCACTGAGAATAACACCACCAATCATTACAATCAAAAAAAAGATACCGGTAGTTATACGTGTGGTTATATCGCTCATATAATTAGCTAATTAATAAACAAAAGTACTATTTTTTCTTTTTTGAGCGAAATGATAAAAAAGATACCATAAACCTGCAAAAACGATAGTATAAACTATAATTTCCCATGTTTGTGGCATTTCCGGATTGTCAATATCTACTTTGTAGATTCCTTTATTATTCAAATACATAAAAATAACCTGCGTGCCATTGTTTACGGCATGCGCAAAAATACTTGCCCATAAACTGCCGGAATAATAAAACAAGTATCCTAAGAACATGCCTAATATTATTCTGGGTATAAATCCTGAAAACTCCATGTGTATAACACTGAATATTACGGATGCTAAAAAAACAGCGACGTGTATGTTTAATTTCTCAGATAATAATTTTTGAAATGTACCTCTGAAAATCCATTCTTCAGCAATAGCAGGCAAAACCGCTACTGTGATAATATTCAAAATCAATACAGAAACCGAGTTATCTTTCAATAATGCATCTACCAGCATTTTATATTCGTCCTGTGTACTTTTCATTATTTCATTTAACCCCAGCCACTTATTGATAAAGAAAGAGATATTAATCAATGGGTAGACGGATACTATTAATAACGGAATGAGTATTATAAAAAGCAATGAAAATCCAATATTTGCTTTGGCATATTTAGTGTAGGATTGGGATTTTAATTTACTGAAAATAAGGGCCGGCAACAAGAAGCTGAATAAAGATGCTATCATTTGTGAGTAACGCAATGTATTTAAATCGTACACTTTAGCAGCTATCTGTTTCATATCGGTAGACTGATAATATGCAATTATAATTCCACCGCTTAATGTTTGAGCAAATATAAAACAGCCTAAAAATATACCGAACCAAATCAATATTTGAACTGCAAAATGATATTGGTTTATTCCTAACCCTGAATTTAACGCTGTCTTCAAATCATCATCTAACAAATTCTCTGTCATTCTTCGTATTTTTGTGTAAAGATATGATAAAAATCGGCGACATAGAATTAGGCGAATTTCCACTACTGCTTGCACCTATGGAAGATGTGAGCGATCCGCCATTTCGTTTTGTTTGCAAAAAATACGGTGCCGATTTGATGTATACGGAATTTATTTCGTCAGAAGGATTGATTCGTCATGCAGCCAAGAGTGTTCAAAAGTTAGATATTTACGATTACGAACGACCTATCGGTATTCAGATTTTTGGTGGTGAAGAAGATGCCATGGTGCAAAGTGCACAAATTGTTGAACAAGCTAATCCAAATCTGATTGATATCAATTACGGTTGTCCTGTAAATAAAGTCGTTTGCAAAATGGCTGGTGCAGGTATTTTACAGGATATTCCAAAAATGGTACGACTAACGGAGCAAGTGGTGAAAGCAACGAATCTGCCGGTTACTGTAAAAACACGTTTAGGCTGGGATGACAATACTAAAAATATTGTGGAAGTTGCTGAACGATTACAAGATATTGGTATCAAAGCGTTGAGTATTCACGGGCGTACACGCAAACAGATGTATAAAGGCGAAGCCGACTGGACACTGATTGCAAAAGTGAAGGAAAATCCGCGTATGCAAATTCCGATTTTTGGTAATGGCGATATCGATTCACCGCAAAAAGCTCTCGAATACAAAAACAAATACGGTGTGGACGGTATTATGATAGGACGTGCTGCAATAGGTGCACCGTGGATTTTTAATCAAGTAAAAGCATTTTTGTTTGAAGGAAAAATTATAGACGAACCAGGCATTGAAGAAAAAATTGTAACAGTAAAAACACATTTACAAAAATCTATTGAATGGAAAGGTAAATCGCTGGGAGTGCTGGAAATGCGTCAGCATTATTCAAATTATTTGCGCGGGCTACCAAATATTAAACCTTACCGAACACGTTTGGTGATGACGAACGATATAGATGAGATATTTTCTATTCTGGATGAAGTGTTGCAGGAATACGCAGGTATTGAGACTATTTCTTGAAATATTTTTTTAAACCACATAGAAACATAGCCTGTTCTTTGCTATCACACAAAGCATTTTTAGACATCTGTAAAATTTGAGTATACAAAAGGAAGCAGAGTAATTCATCTGCGATGAATTTTTATTGATTTATTTCTTAAAACCAATTCGTGTGCGATCATCAAAATCTATTTCATTTTGTTTTTCCTGCATTAAATAATTTAATGCTTCATATACGTCTTTGAACTGCTTGTCGTATTTCTTTTCCATTTCTGAAATTTTATCTGATAATTCATTAAAGTTTAGCGCAAATTCTCGCAAGGCTATAAATGCACGAATAATAGAAATATTTACCTGAATAGCTTTTGAACTATTTAAAATACTTGCCAGCATAGCCACACCGTGTTCTGTAAATGCAAACGGTAGATATTTCGTATATTTTCCTTTCCCTGGGTTTTCTAAGGTCACAAATTGTGACCTTAGAACTTTATTCCATTCATTTTCAGACAGTTGAAACATAAAATCTTCCGGGAAGCGGTCTATATTTCTCCGCACTGCTTGTTTTAAAACCTTTGTTTCCATTTCGTACAATTCCGCCAAATTAAAGTCGAGCATTACTTTCTTTCCTCTTATTTCAAAAATATGTTCGTGTATTGGTAATACTTTCATTGCTATTCATTTTACTCATTGAGAGACAAAAACACGTCAAAATCCATAAATTTTAGTGAAAATATTCTTTAGCTTTGATGAATGAGCAAACCTAAAAGCATCAGTTTTACCACAGTCATTCAGAAAGATGAAAAAATGGATGTCACTTTTATTTACATAGATTTTGATGTAGAAAAAGTATTTGGTAAAAAAAGATTGAAAGTAAAAGCCTGGTATGATAAAGTTTTATATCGTGGGTTGCTTGCAAAATATGCAGGCGTTTATCACATGATTATAAATAAAGAAATTAGGGCGCAACTTGGTAAAAAAGCCGGCGACACTATAAAAGTAAGAATAGAAGAAGATTTGGATGAACGCACTGTAGAATTACCAAAAGTAATGGTTGATTTCTTTAAAAAAGAAAAAGCACTGAAAACAGTGTTTGATAAAATGTCATACACACATCATCGTGAATATGTTGGCTGGCTCAGTAGTGCAAAAAAAGAAGAAACCGTACAAAACAGATTGATTAAATTTAAAGAAATGCTTAACGCAAAGCAGCTAAAATAAGATGATTATCTTTTTATTCATATCATTTCTGCTTACTATATTTTATGTAAGTATCATGCTTACATATAAAAACGAATGGAACGATTTGAAGGAGACCGATGAACTTGCTGCAAATGTCAACACATTCATTTCAGTTATTATTCCCGCCCGCAACGAAGCAAAAAATATTAATCATATTTTAAGTGATATTTTCCAACAAAATTATCCGGCTAATTTGTTGGAAATAATTGTGATAGATGATAATTCGGAAGACAACACATATGATATTTGCTTGCAGTTAGCACAAAATAATGCTCAGCTAAAAGTTTATAAGTTAAATGATTTAATAGAAAATAAATCTACTGCAGCCTATAAAAAACGAGCCATTGAAGCTGCAGTGCATAAAGCGAATGGAACTTTAATTGTTACAACAGATGCTGATTGCAGTGTGCAAAAAAACTGGCTACGCAGCATCGCAACTTTTTATGAGAAAGAAAAACCAACTTTGATTGCAGCACCTGTTTCTTTTCAGAATGATAAAACGCGTTTTGAAAAATTTCAAACATTAGATTTCTGCGGAATGCAGGCAATAACAGGCGCTTCGCTTAATATGGAGATGTTCAACATGGCAAATGGTGCCAACTTGGCTTACGAAAAGCAAGCATTTATTGACGTGGAAGGCTATCAACATATTGACGCCAAGGCAAGCGGTGATGATATGCTATTAGTATATAAAATCGCACAAAGGTTTTCTGAAAATGTAAGATTTTTAAAAAATAAAAACGCAATTGTATATACCGAACCACAAAGATCACTGGATGATTTTTTACAACAGCGTTTCCGCTGGACCAGTAAATCCAGAAGCTACCAGGACAGGAGAATTACAGTTATATTAGGGTTTGTCTATTTATTTGTTTTAAGCATTTGGATGAATGGTTTTTATTTCATAGGCAGAGCCACGTATTCTATTATCTTTCCGGATAAAACATTAATTGCGTTACTAAATTTCTTACCGGCTTTCTTATATTTATTCATGTCTATTCTTCAAATCGTTTGTAAGTTTGTTATTGATTACTTTTTTTTAAAATCTGCTTCCGCATTCTTTAACAGAGAAGATTTGATGAAGACATTTGTTATCAGTGAATTTTATCATATTTGGTATATCCCGTTTGTTGGTACATTTGGAAATATTTTACAATATAAATGGAAAGGCAGAAAATTAAGTTGAGTACACCCAAAACCATACTTATTGCGCCTTTAGACTGGGGTTTAGGACATGCTACACGCTGCATGCCTTTGATAGATTTGTTGTTGCAAAATAAATATTGTGTAATCATTGCAGGTAATGGCGATTCATTCTTTTTATTGAAAGAACAATATACCACTCTAACTTTCTATGAATTACCCGGTTATAATATTAGTTATGAAGTTGGAAAAAATGCAGCATTTCATGCGTTGCTACAAACACCAAAAATATTAAAAACAATATCTGCCGAGAATAAAGCAATCGCAGAAATAGCGGAAAAAGAGAAAATTGATTTAATCGTTTCTGACAATCGTTATGGTGTTCGTCATGATAAAATTAAAAGCATTTTTATTTGCCATCATATTGCTTTGCAAGTGCCTTCGCCATTTCAATTTATGAATCCTGTTTTTTTAAAACTGCATCTGCAACAAATTCATAAATTCGATGCACTTTGGATTCCGGATGAAGAAAACGAAACTAATTTATCTGGAAAATTATCGCATGATATTAATTTTAACATCCCACATACTTATATTGGTATTCAAAGTCGATTTTCAAATTATGTAAAAAACCCTTCTTTTATTGATAGTTTGAGTTTTGATGTTTTAATTGTTTTATCAGGTGTGGAGCCGCAACGCAGTTTTTTAGAAAATAAACTGAAACAACAGTTTCAACACAGAAATGAAAAAGTTTTGTTGGTTCAAGGCAAAACTGAATCTTATTCTTTATCAGAAGAAGGAAATATTACTACCGTTTCTTATTTAAATACAAACGACTTATTTTCTGCACTCCAAAGAGCAACAGTCATTATTTGCCGTTCAGGTTATTCTACAGTGATGGATTTGGCTGTACTTGGTAAGAAAGCAATTTTGATTCCTGCAGAAGGTCAAACAGAACAAGAATATTTAGCAAAGACATTAGCAGAAAAAGGTTTTGCTGTTGAATGCAAGCAAGATAAAATAGATATTGAAAGTGCTATGAAAAAATTAAATACTGTTGATGGATTTTCTTTGACTCGTGAGGCAAGAGGCACGGCTTTGGAAGTTGCCGTTAATAATATATTGCAGAATTGAACAGATTTCTCACTGCTTTCAAAATGACGGTTTAAATCATTTAAACAACGGCAGGTGAATTAAATCAATAGATTCTTTATAAAAGAGTTGTGTCGTTTTTTCAAAACTCTCTGTATAATCCGAAACGTAAAAAGCATTCTTTCCTTTCTTCTCATAATTCACCAAACCATGTTCTATCATAAATTTTTTGATGTGAGTTGCTACTATTTCATTCGTAGCCAATACATCTACTTTTTTATTTTTAGCAGCATAATAATCTTCTATCTCCTTTTTAATTAACGGATAATGCGTGCAGGCTAAAATTAAAGTGTCAATATTCTGCAACTCTTTTGCGTTCAAATATTCTTCAATTACCAAATGTGAAATCTGACCATCTACAAAACCTGACTCAATCATTGGAGCCAGCAATGGTGTGGCAAGCTGATGTACTTCTACACTTGAATTCTTTGCGTTAATCTTATTCTTGTAAGCATTAGAATTAATGGTTCCCAATGTGCCAATGACACCAACTTTTCTGTATTTCTTTCTGATAATTTCGTCTACTACTGCATCAATTACATTAAACACATATGCTTTATCACCTGCCATATTTTCCAACATATCAAACGCGACAGAAGACGCTGTGTTACAAGCAATCACTAATATCTTGCATTCTTTTGACAATAGAAATGCACCGATTGTTTTTGTAAAATATCGAATCGTATCTGCTGATTTATCTCCATAAGGTAAATGCGCCGTATCGCCGAAATAAATCAGAGATTCGTTTGGTAATTGATTGATAATTGCATTTGCCACTGTCAGGCCACCAATACCTGAATCAAACAAACCAATAGGAGCATGCGCATTATTATTCATGTGTATTTATATATTTTAAAAAAACGCACATGGAATTCGCAAAATATTAATTGAGTTATTAAACGAATTGATCATGCTTATTTCATATAGCAAATGTCTTAAATCTTCTTCATAAAACAAAAAAAGGTTCAAGACTGACTTGAACCTTTTGTATAATTAATTAAAAATATTATTTCGGTGCTGTACCTGGCGCCGGTGTTGTTTTAGGTGCCGGTTTTGGATCAGGTAATTTTAAGTATGCTTTTACCAATGGTAATACATCATCAGATTCTTCCGCAAATAGAATGGACCCAGCCGCTGAATCAAAAATATAAGTATACGCATTTGCTTTAGCTACTGATTTAATTCCATCGTTTGCTTTTTGTAAAATCGGTGCATATAATTTATCTTTTTTTGCAGCAATTTTTTGCTCTGCTGATTGCTGGAAATCGGTAATGCGTTTTTCAAGGTCAGCCAATTCTTTGCCAATTATTTCTAATTGTTCGTCAGACATGGTTTTGGATTTTGCCTGCGCATCACTTGCTTTCTTTTGATACTCTGCATACATTTGTTGACCTAATGCATCCAACTCTGCTGCATATTTATCTACTGCTGAATCTGCTTTTGCTGTTTCCGGCATAAGGCTTATTAATTCTCCTGAATTCAGGTATCCGAATTTGTTTACTTTTTGTGCGTAAGAACTTGCTGCAAATACAAGCATCACGATAATAACTGTACTGAATTTTTTCATCTTTTTTTATTTAAATATTATTGTTTGGTTTAAGTATTATTTTCTTTTAATGAACGTCATTCAAATTACATGCCGAGCTTTTTCAGCACTTCTTCACTTACATCATATTGAGGATTGGTGTAGAGCAACGCTGCACCTCCGGATGCTTTATCAAAAATAAAATCATAGGTACGCATTTGTGCTACCTTTTGAACAGCATCAAAAACTTTATCCTGTATCGGTTGAATTAATTCCTGACGTTTTTTAAATAAATCGCCGTTATATCCGAAACGATTTTTTTGCAAATCTTTTAACTCATCTTCTGCCTTTACGATTTCATCTTCACGTTGCTTTTTTAAATCTGCAGTCAGCAAAAATTCTTCCGCCTGATATTTTGTATACATTTTCTTCAGCGATTCGTTTTTACTGTCAATTTCTTTTTGCCATGTTGCCGCCTGGTCATCCAGTTTTTGTTGCGCTGCTTTATAATCCGGCAGTTTTTCCAAAATGTATTTAGTATCTACATAAGCAAAGCGTTGTGCGAAAGATTGCTGAGCCATGAAAAAAGATCCAAGAATCAAGATGAGAGATAAAATACTTTTCTTCATTGTTAATCGTTAATTGTTAATTAATTTATTCCGGTTCAAATCCAAGAATGAATGAAATATTTCCATTTTTTCCTATATAATCAAAGAAGCCGTTACTTGGTTTTATCGGGCTACCATTAGCACTATCAAAACGTATGCCATAGTCAATACCAATTAAGCCGAACATTGGTAATATTGCACGCACCCCAATACCGACACTTTTCTTAAGTTTAAAAGGGTTATAATCCTTAAATGTAGCATATGTATTTGCTGCTTCAAAGAACACCAAACCATAAATAGTTGCAGATGGATTTAAAGAAAAAGGATATCTTAACTCCAATAAGAACTTATTATAAATAGGGTCGCCACCCGAATTTGAATAATCTCCTTCATAACCGCGCTGTGCAATTACATCTGTACCAAACAGCGTAACATTTGACGGAATACCATTGCCACCCACCTGGAAACGTTCAAACGGTGTAATACCCACTTTTTTATTAAATGTTCCGAGGAAGCCAAATTTAGCTGCAGCTCTTAATACTAATTTTGATTTTCCTAAAGATTGATACCAGTCAACAGTTACTTTCCATTTATGATATTCAATTAATTTATATTTCTCTGCAATTGATTTTCCTTCAAAATTATTATCTTTTCTAAACAATGAGTAAGGAGGAGTAAATTGTAAAGAAGCCTCCACTCTGGCTCCACCTGTTGGGAATACCGGTTGATTTATGGAATTTCTGGATATAGAAATTTTAAAATTCAGGTTGTTGAATTTTCCGCTGTCTAATGGCTGATTATCGACAAAATATCTGTTAGAGAAATTATCTAATTTATAGCCATAGTAATTTGCAGATGCCTGCACAATGAAGAAGTCATCCGGCTTTTTCAAACGTGTTCCTAAAGAAACAGAAAGACCATTGGTAATTTGTTTTCCTAAGACAGTACCTCCGTTAACATCCTGAATACGTGAACGGAAAGCAGCTATTGTAAATGCGTTTGGTTTTTTGCCGCCTAACCAAGGTTCTGTAAAAGAAAAATTGTAATTCTGATAACGTTTTCCGTTGCTTTCCACACGCAAGGTAAGCTGTTGTCCGTCGCCTGTTGGTAATGGTGACCAGGCTTTTTTATTGAAGATATTTCTTAAGGAGAAATTATTAAATTTTAATCCAAGTGTACCAATCAGACCTCCTTGTCTTCCTCCCCAGCCTGCAGACAATTCTACCTGATCAGCGGATTTTTCTTTCACTGTGTATTTAATATCCACTGTACCATCTGCCGGATTTGGAATAGGCTCTACGCGTGTTTCCTGTGGATCAAAAAATCCTAAGTTGGCAATTTCACGTTGTGAACGTATTAAATCTGAACGGCTGAATTTGTCGCCCGGAAATGTTCTCAATTCACGACGTATAACATGCTCGTTTGTTTTGTTATTTCCTTCAATAATTACATTCTTAATAGTTGCCTGCGGTCCTTCGTTAATACGAATTTCCAAATCAATAGAATCATTTTCCACGGCAATTTCTACCGGGTTAATACTGAAAAATAAATACCCGTCATCGTAATATAAAGAACTGATATCGCCGCCATCCTGATCCTGAGTAAGACGTTTTTGAAGTAGTTCAGTATTATACACGTCTCCTTTTTTGATATTTAAAACACGTGCTAATGTTTCTGTCGGGAATTTAGAATTCCCTTTAAATTGAATATCTCTGAAATAGTATTTATGTCCTTCATCAATATTGATGGTAATACTTACATTTCCATCCTCATCATCTACTACAGTATCTGAAACAATTTTTGCATCCCTGAAACCATTATTATTGTAATAGTCTATAAGTTTTTGCTTGTCATCTTCGTATTTTCTGTCGTTAAATTTGGAACCTTTGAATGTAATCCTGAAACGATCCATGAAGAAATCTTTTACAGAATTGGAATTTAAATTTGCCAGCGTATACAAAGCATCCTTTGCCTTTTGTTTTCTGCTTCTGTTATCTTTCACAAAGAGTTCTACCTTTGAGCGTTCACGGGTATCTTTCATCACCTTTCTCATTTTAGAAAGTTCTCCGTTTACTCTTCCGACAAAATCTATATTATTAATTTTTACTTTGTTTCCTTTGTCAACATTTACAATTAATGAAGTACTGTTTATCAAACCTTCATCCTTTTTCTCTACAATATCAATTATCGGGTGCAAATAGGATTTATCTTCAAACTGATCTGCAATTGTGTTTTTTACGTTTAATTTTATAGCATCTGTAAGCGGTTTGCCTTTAAGCATATCCAGCTTCTTTTTTAAATCGTCGGCGTCTCCTTTTTTTAATCCTTTTAATGTAATTTCATTAAGTCGTGGTTTTTCCAATACGTCTATAGTCAGGTAAATATTTTCTCCGTCAAATTTATCCGCATATACTGTGACATTTCCAAACAATCCTTGTTTCCATAAATTTTTAATACACTTTGTAATTTCATCGCCGGGAATAGTAATTAAATCGCCGATTTTTATACCGGTTAATGAACGAATAATATTTTTATCTAAAAATTGAGTACCGCTAATTTCTATTGCGGCAATTCTGAATTTCTTCGGTTCTTTATAATTGATAATTGTTGTATCAATCTGTTGTGCATTTGCAGAATTCATTAAAAACCAAAAACCAAATATTAAAAGTGTCGCTATTTTCTTAGTAAAAATCATTTTCATTATTAGTTGTTGGTGGTTAATTGTTCGTTTATTTGTTCGCTTGTCATTCCAAATCTTCTTTCGCGTTGCTGATAATCATAAATAGCCTTGTATAAATCATTTTTAGCAAATTCAGGCCAGAATTTTTCAGTGAAATATAATTCCGTGTAGGCTAACTGCCAAAGCAAGAAATTACTGATTCTGTGTTCACCGCTGGTTCTGATCATCAGCTCCGGATCCGGTATATTGTGGGTATATAAGTACTCTGCAATCTTTTCCTGATTAATTTCGTCTAGAGAGATCTTTCCTGCTTTATACTCTATCGCAATTTTTTTAGCCGCTTCGCTTAACTCTTCCCGAGAGCCATAGCTCAACGCCAAAGTTAATGTCATACGTGTGTTATTTTTAGTAGCTTCTATTACCTCGGTCAGTGCTTTTCTGTTTGATTCGGGCAAATTATGTATATGACCGATCGCATTTAATCTGATATTATTTTTTTGCAGTGTTTTAATTTCTTTGCCGATTGTCATAAATAATAATTCCATCAGAGCGGAAACTTCCATTTTCGGACGATTCCAGTTTTCCGTGGAAAAAGCATACAATGTTAAATGTTTTACACCTATTTCTGCACAGCCTTCCGTTACTTCACGTACAGCCTTTACCCCATTTTTATGTCCGAAAATCCGATGCTTTCCTTGCGCTTTTGCCCAACGACCATTTCCATCCATGATAATCGCAATGTGCTGAGGCAACCGTGTGGAATCGATTTTCTCTTTGTATGATATGGTTTCGTTTGTGCTCAATTTATATTATAATACTTTTGGACATTTTGATGTATTGATAGTATAGGTTAAAGACACACCGATAAACATAAATCTGTCTTTATCTTTGCTTGTGCCTCGCTGTTTCCCCGGAATGCCAATATTTGTTGATGACCTGTCCGCTAAAAATGGTCCGACATTAGTACCATTCATGAAATAGTTTACATCTTCCGGTTCTGCATAGCTACCGCTGACATCGTCAATATAATCTGTAAATGTAATTCTGCTGCTGGCTTCCACGTTTATTGCCCAGTTTTGGGTTAGTCCAATCTTGACTCCTAATCCATAAGGTATGGCAAAAGCGTATTGATCATAGCCTTTATTTTTGGTTGGCCTGTTGGCTGTTTTTTGTCCCTCTGTACCCACTGATTCTAATTTATACTTAACCCCATCCAGATAAGTGTAGGGATTATAGTAAAAGAGACTTCCTCCAATAAAAACATAAGGTGTCCATTTTTTAGTATCCCGGGATTTTATCAATGAATATTTAAAGAAATTGATTTCGAAGGTGGCTGCCAGTTCCACTATTTGTGATTTGAAATCCAGGTTACGTGCCTGCAAATAAGGATAACGCTTGATTCTTCTGTCAGCTGCATCCAAAAAACCATAATTCATCTCTGCACGTACTGCCATTCTGTTATTCAAATTATATCGATAAAAAGCACCGGTTGCCCAGCGTGCATTTTTAAATGAAACGCTTGGATTTAAGTCGCCAAGATAAACTGCTGTTCCTGCCCAAAAGCCAAATTCATTTTCCTGTGCGCATACCATTTTACTACCAAAATGCATGGTTATCAGCAGGCAAACTATTTTTAGGCTCTTATTCAAAAAGAGTGGTTTAAAAAGAGGAACAAAGATACATTTTTAACGCCAAAATCAGCATATCACATACTGTTATAAGGTTTTATTAATGAATATATTGTGGAATTTCACATTTTTTAAGGCAAAAGTCAGTAATGTTTACATAAACCAAAGATTATTAAAGAAATAACATATTAATCGTATATAAAACTATATATGTAATTTGCCATTGTATAATCTGCATAAATTACCTTTAAGTGCATTTGTGTCATTCTATTATTATATACAGAATCAAAATTATAAGATATTTCTATTCTGCTTGGTGCTGAGCTGAAATTCGAGTAGTATTCTAAACCTCCCATTGCACTAATATATTCAATAGGGTCAAAACTAATTTTTTCAATCAAATTGGTGCAGTTTGAGCTTATACCAGTTTTATTAAATAGAATTAATATTGAATTCAAAGTATTAGGATAATTTTTACCCCAAGCCATATCGTGAGAATGAATATAAAAGTCTCTATATGCATCCAATATAATTTCATTTACATCCAATCCGGTTAAACTTTTTTGATTAGGATAGTTATTTGTATAGCTGAATGTGGTTGGTGTGTGGTTAGTAATGCTTATACTATCACCTATTGGTGTGTCATGGAAATAAGAATGAATCCCTTCAGATATTGTTGAAATATTTCCACCATGATAATTTACCTTTCTTTTTATACTAAACTCGGCAGCAGGTCCTGAATCATACAATTCAATAAAAGTATTAATACTGTCAATATTATTGTTGTACATTAAGTTTGTTGTATAATTTTTCAAGAAATGAGACCCAAAAGAATTAGATCTTATTAAAACTAATTTATTATTAATTGCTATATGTTTATAATAATTAAAATCTAAATCGTATGGATTAGTAAAGACGTTACATATAATACTATCTTCATTTATTCTAAATGTTGGTCCAAAAAGATTGTTAATAGAAATGAAAGAATCCAAATATGCTGGTTTCATCCCTATAGAAACACGATACGACGTATCACCGGCATCATCAATTTTTGTAATGGTGATGCTGTCTAATTGGTAGGTAGTGTTTTCTTCAAAATTTTCCTGTTTTTTGCATCCATTATTCACTAGTAAAGAAACTAATAAGATGAACACAAATAAAAAAGAATATCTTTTCATAAATTCGACTAAATACTATCAAATTTAAGTATAAAATTTATTAATACTAAAATATATAACTATTGTTCAGCATATTTAAACCTGTATATCACCTTACCAAATTCAACTAGAGAGTGTGGAGCTTCTATAACCATTTGGGAAATTCTATTATTATTTGCCGAATCAAAGCTATAACTGATGTGGAAGGCGAATGGTTCTGAAGTGAGCGCTGAAAGATGTACTATTCCTTCTCTTGCTGAAAGAAAACTTGCCGGATCAAAATTTATTTGCTCTATCAGACTACTACAATTTGTTTTAAACCCAATTTTGTTATTTGCAATTAATATTTGCATTACTTCAAATGGAAAATACCCAGTATGAGAACCACCATAAGGAGAATAATAGCCATTAAGGTAGAATAATCGATATATGTCAAATATAATTTCATTTACATCCAATCCTATTAAGTCTTTCTGGTTAGAATAATTATTTGTGTAGCTGAATATTGATGGAACAATATTTCTATAATTCGTACTATCTCCGGATGGTGTTGTATTACGGAAGAAAGAATGTAATGTTTCAGTTATACTTGTGAGATTTCCACCTGTATAATTAACTTTCCTATTTATTGTAAAATTTGCTTCAGGTCCGGATTCAAATACACCTATCTTGGTAATGATGCTGTCAATATTATCATTACTATTATATTTAAAAAGTGTTGCAAAAGATGCAGCGTAGTGAGAATGATCATAATTAGATGTTACTAAAACTAATTTATTATTGAGTACCAGATGTTGGTAATAATTATTGCTTGGGTCATAAGGGTTTTCATAATAGCTACAAACAATACTATCATCTTTAAATCTGTAAAATGGGAAATTATACTCAAAAGAATCAATAGAATTTGTTGCCAAAGCAAATCCAAAACGTGATGATGTATCACCAGAATTAGTAACTTGTATGATTTCAATACTATCTAATTGATAAGTAGCTCTTCTTAGGTTTTCCTGTTTTTTGCATCCATTATTCAATAGTAAAGAAACAAATAAAATGAACGCAAATAAAAAGGAATATCTTTTCATAAATTCGACTGTATACTATCAAATTTAAGTATAAAATTTATTAATACTAAAATACTTTTTTGAAGTATTCTATTGTCAGGGGTAACCCTTTTTCAAAGGAATATTGGGGCGAATAGCCTAATAAATTATGCGCTTTTGAAATATCTGCGAGAGAATCCCGGATATCACCTGCACGTGGTTCACGATGATGAGCACTGATATCTTTTTTCAGATAATTTTTAATTGCATCGTACATTTGGTTGATTGTAAAACGTTCCCCGAAGGCCACATTATATGCCTGATTAAATGCTGCTGGATTGTCTGTAGTTAAACCTAGAATATTTGCCTGAACAGCATTATGTACAAAGGTAAAATCACGCGTCTGCTCTCCATCACCATTTATAAATGGAGCCTCATTCTCTAATAAAGACTTGATAAACAATGGCATTACGGCAGCATATTCACCATAAGGGTCCTGTTTAGGGCCAAATACATTAAAATAACGCAACCCAATTAATTCTACATTATAACATCGTGAGAAAACACCAGCATATACTTCATTCGTAAATTTGGTAACGGCATACGGCGACAATGGGTTGCCAATGCGTTCCTCTTTTTTAGGCAAATTCGGCTCATCACCATACACGGAAGACGATGATGCATATACAAAACGACGAATTCCCGCGTCTTTTGCTGCAGTCAGTATATTTACAAAGCCACCAATATTTACGTCATTGGTTGTAACAGGATCTTTAATAGAACGAGGTACGGAACCAATAGCTGCCTGATGACACACTGCATCTATGTCTTTACATGCATGTGCACAATCCTGCACATTTCGCAAATCGCCTTCTAAGAAATCAAAATTCGGATGGGATTGAAATTCATTTAAATTATCAATATTTCCTGTTGCGAGATTGTCAAACACGCGTACTTTTGCGCCATGTTGCAGTAAATATTCAGTGATGTTTGAACCGATAAATCCTGCTCCGCCTGTAACCAGAAATCGTTTGTTTTCTATTGTTGTCCGGTGTAATGCCTGTTCGTACATAGTAATTTTCAAAACGCAAATTTAACGAATTAAATGCAGTTTTCCTTCAGCCAGAAACACGGCATGTATTCCTTCATTCTCAATGGTGATACGCTCTAAATCCAATTCATCAATATTACCGTTTATCCAGTTGCTTTGGCTTTGGAATGAATTGATTTGTTGTTGTGCTTCTTCTTTGGCATGTAATAATTCCTGCTTAAAATTGTATTGCAGAAACTGAGCCAGAAAGTCTGTAAGTTGACGATGATACAGATTATCTATAAGTTTTAAGATAAGACTGTCAGTTTCCAGGTCATAATTCAGGTTGCGGGTTTTTACCACATATTTTGGCTGATGAAAATTAATCGAGCCTCTAAAAACAGCCGTTCCGTTCATTTTTCTTTTGAGGAACCATCGTTTAGATTCCAGTACAAAAGGCATATGCACTACTGCCTTCGTTCCGTGATTACTGAATTGGAAGTTTTCAATAAACAAGTAATATTTATCTTCTTCAATGGTATACGTTTGTCCTGCAAAATGATGATTGAAAAATTTTGACACCTCTTGATATGCCATTTGTGCTTTTATTATTACATCAAAATCATATGCGGAAGATTTTTTTTGATTTTGAGACAAATTTAAAGTAAGCAAGTTCAATGTTCTTTCAATTCTGCGCTGCATCAGATTTTCAACATTACTTTTTATAAACAGCTTGACTTTTGCGCCATCGATTTCAAGCTCTGTTTCAGTTTTATAAATTTCTATTGGCTGAAGTGTAATTAACTGAATAAAGCGACCTTCTGAAAAGATATATTGTTGGAGTTGTTTCCAAAAATCAAAAAATATATTTCCGCCGAGAACGCGTTCAAAAATCGTCATAGAATTGTACAAATGTACTATTTAGTTATAAGTGGTAAGTCCGGAAGTGTAAGTTTTTTTACAAACCTAATTTTTTGAGATAAAATTCGAGTTGGCCTTTTTCCATAGGTGTTTCAAAAAACGCTTTTACATTCTTTTTGTTATTTATCACCATTGTTGCCGGGATACTGCCTTGCCAGCGCTTGTCTATGTATGGCAACCATGAAAAATCACTGCTTTCATTTAGTAAATATACAGGTGCCTGGACACCTATTTTTTTCAGCTTCAGCGGAAGTTTTTTTAATGCCCCTGCATTATCCAGACTCACAAAAATGAGCTGCATGTTGGTATCCTTGTGTTCATCATAAAATTTGTTTAATACGGGCATTTCCATCATACACGGACCACACCAGGTTGCAAAGAAGTTAACTATATATGTTGTATCGTTTGGTTTAACATATACTTTTTTCAACTCTTCAATTTTTACCACTTTTATATCGTTTTGTGAAAAAACAGGTGTTGTAAGGATTACGGCGATAAAAATTGCAAAAATACTTTTGTTCATTTGTATAAAAGTACAAATAACTTGCCAAAATTTGAATCTATTTTATGACTTCACATTCTTATGCTTACCTTTGCGCTCGCAATGGAACAACACAAGAAAATACAGGCAGAAGATTGGTTAATGTTTTCAGGCTTGTCTGTTATTTGGGGTTTTTCATTCTTTTTTATTAAAAAGGGATTGGAAGTGTTTCAACCAATGCAGGTTGCGGCATTTAGGATGAGTATCGCTTTCTTAGCTTTGATTCCGCTTATTCTTATAAATTATAAAAAATTAAGAATTCCACTCTCTAAGTGGAAATATATTCCGGTATTAGGCTTATTTGGCAATTTAATTCCGTCGGTGCTGTTTTCTGTTGCAGGTACAAAGATTGACAGCGGATTGTCAGGTATTATGAATTCCACTACGCCGTTATTTGCATTATTAATTGGATCAATATTTTATAATGTAGTACTTACCCAAAATAAAATCATTGGTGTTATTGTAGGTTTTATTGGTGCCTTAATTATTATCTTATCAAAGCAACACAGTATTTCTGATTTAAACATTTATATCTTCTTGCCTTTGTTTGCTACTGTTTGCTATGGTATTAATGTCAATATTTACAAATCAAAATTTCAGAATGAAAACCCGATTGTAATTGCATTGTTGCAATATAGTTTTGTTGCTCTGTTTACGATACCTTATCTCTTTTATTCCGGTGCTGTTCATCAGATACAACATGAGCCGGCTGTTGCATGGCATAGCATTCAATATTTATTGATTTTAGGAATTGCAGGAACAGGATATGCTTTAGTTTTTTTTAATATTCTGATTCAGCGCACCTCTGCTTTATTTGCCACCATGACTACTTATATGATTCCTTTGGTTTCTATTATAGTTGGGTTGTTAGATAATGAAAAAATCATGCCGGTGCATTGTTTAGGATTGGCAACGATTCTTATTGGCATTTATATTGGCAGCAGAGATTAATGTTTCTTGGAATCTCCAAAAGTCGGACACTGACATTTTTTAGCTTTTGCAGCAGCACAGGAATTTAAAAAAATTGCCACAAAAAAAATCAATATGATTTTAAATTTTAAATTGCGAATTTTAAATTGTATCATAGTATAAAATTATAAAAAAATGGCATTAATACTACCTTGCAGAACAATAACGCCGAAAATTGGTGAAAATTGTTTTCTGGCTCCTAATGCAACAATTATTGGGGATGTGGAAATTGGGGATGATTGTAGTATATGGTTCAATGCTGTGGTGCGGGGCGATGTGAACTCTATTCGTATTGGGAATAAAGTAAATATACAGGATGGTGCTGTTTTGCATTGTACATATGAAAAAACGAAAGTAGTGATTGGCAATAATGTGTCAATTGGTCATAACGCACTGGTGCACGGTTGTACCTTAGAAGACAATGTACTGATTGGCATGGGTGCCATTGTGATGGATAATTGTTATGTAGAAAAAAATGCACTCGTTGCAGCAGGTGCCGTTGTATTAGAAAATACTCGTATTGAAGCCGGCAGTATCTATGCGGGCGTTCCGGCAAAAAAGGTGAAACAATTAGACGAAGCAACATTCAAAGACCAAAACGAGCGAATAGCTAATAATTATGTGAAGTATGCAGGTTGGTTTAAGTAATTACCAATAACATCCATCTTCTACTTTCTTAAATCCTTCCGGTGTTTCTTCTTTCAGCGGTCGAATCCAGTGTTCATTATAAAATTTATTTATTGAAGGCATATCATCCCAGCGTGCTCCTTTAATACCAAACAAAATTTGCAGGGAACCACCAAAGTGTATTGCTTGTTTGCCGAGTTCTTTTGCATAGGCTGCCAATGGAAGGCCATACGCACCGGCACCAATTAGTGCAATATCAAAATCAGTTTGTTTCATCTGATTTTTCATACTTTCCAATGCTTCAAACCAGTCAGAAAAAGCAGTATCATTATATGCAACCGTTTGTACCGCTTTTATTGTTTTTAACTCAAAGTGTGGAAGAATATTTTTATTCTCGAATAATAGTTCCCGTTTTGCAAATTGGTGTTTTATGCTTTGTTCAAATGGATGAATCACCAGCACTTTCTTTCCTGCTAAATATTGACTCCAAGGATTCTCAAAATAATATGGTTCAATACTTTCTAACCTTATTAATGATGCATTTGTACAATATTGATGACATATCATATCTTCATAATAATTAAACCAAACAGCCATCAGGTCTATATTTGGCATCTTATTTAGATATAATTCACAAAATTTCTGAAGATTTTCCGGCGTACTTGGGAAGAATCCCGAATAACGGTGCATTGCATTTGAGACATGTGCATCCCAAACATCAGATTTTCCTTTAATCCTATTCCAAACCTTTTTCAAATAAAAGGCATCTTTCAGTTCCTGAATCTCAAAATAATTTCTAAGGCAAGTAAGCTCCGTATGCCCAAGACGGGTTACCATTAAAGGTTTACTATTAATTATACTCTTTGCAAGCAATTGATTCGCTTCTTGATTGGAAGCTATAGGCACACCGAAATAATTATCTGTATTTTTTTGCCCTCTGTGATTAGGATACAACCTATTATAAATTCGACGTCCGATCTTTACAATAGTATCTTCCATCTTCATTGTTGTCAATTATTTGCCTAATTCTTTTTTGAAATAGTCGAGTGTTATTTTCAAACCTTCTGCACGCTCAACTTTCGGCTCCCATCCCAGAATATTTCTTGCTTTTGTAATATCCGGTCTTCGTTGTTTGGGGTCATCAGTAGGTAATGGCATGAATACCATCTTTGATTTTGTATCTATTAACTTCAGAATTTCTTCTGCAAATTGTAAAAGTGTAATTTCCTGCGGATTCCCAATATTTACAGGCAAATGATAATCGCTTAGTAATAATCTGTAGATTCCTTCTATCAAATCTGAAACATAACAAAAAGAACGGGTTTGTGAACCATCTCCAAAGATTGTTAAGTCTTCACCGTTTAGTGCCTGACTCATGAATGCCGGCAATGCACGACCATCGTCTAATCGCATTCTTGGTCCGTAAGTATTAAAAATTCTTACGATCCGTGTTTCAACACCATGAAAATTGTGGTATGCCATGGTTATTGCTTCCTGAAAACGTTTTGCCTCATCATATACGCCTCTTGGACCTACCGGATTTACATTTCCCCAATATTCTTCCGGTTGCGGATGCACCGTAGGATCGCCATATACTTCAGATGTAGAGGCAATCAGCATGCGTGCTTTCTTTTCTTTCGCCAGTCCCAATAAATTATGAGTACCTAATGAACCCACTTTTAGGGTTTGGATGGGCATTTTTAAATAATCTATAGGGGATGCAGGGGATGCAAAGTGCAGGATATAATCTAATTTTCCGGGTACATGTACAAAACGACTTACATCGTGATGGTAATATTCAAAATCTTTTGACGGAAAAAGATGTTCGATATTTTTAATATTTCCGGTAATCAAATTATCCATACCGATAACATGGTAACCTTCTTTCAAAAATCTATCACACAAGTGAGACCCTAAAAATCCGGCTGCCCCTGTGATTAATATTCTTTTTTTTGACGTATCCTGAGACATTTTATAAATTATATAGTGATTGTTTTTCTGCCAATGCTGTTGTAATAAAATCCTTCATTTTTCATAGCATCTAAATCGTATAAATTTCTACCATCAAAAATTACAGGCTCTTTTAAAGATGCTTTTACTTTAGCAAAATCTGGAGTTCTGAATTCTGTCCATTCTGTTAAGATAGCCAAAAAATCTGCTCCTTCCACCGCTTTATAATAACTATCTGCAAAATTCAGGTTCTGTTTTAAATTTTCAGGAAGAATAGAAAAATGTTGCTGCACATTTATCATTGCTTCCGGATCGTAAGCAACAATCTCAGCTCCTGCTTTCAATAAATCTTCAATAATATATAATGATGGCGCTTCTCGGATATCATCAGTATTTGGTTTAAATGACAAGCCCCAGATTGCAATTCTTTTACCGGATAAATCATTGCCATAATGATTTATGATTTTCTCTACCAGCACATGTTTTTGAATCTCATTGACATTCATTACTGCTTTCAGTATTTTGAAATCGTAATTGTTTTCATCTGCCGTTTTCGCCAGCGCCTGTACATCTTTTGGGAAACAACTTCCTCCATATCCAATTCCGGGAAATAGAAATCTCTTACCTATTCTATTATCGCTACCCATTCCCTGACGAACGGTTTCAACGTCAGCACCTGTCTTTTCGCATAAATTGGCAAGCTCATTCATAAAAGAAATTCGAACTGCTAAATATGAATTAGCAGCATATTTAGTCATTTCAGAGCTGCGTTCATCCATAAATATTATAGGATTTCCCTGTCTTACAAATGGACGATATAATTCTTCCATTAATTTGCGAGCACGCTCAGAACTTGTTCCGACTACTACTCTGTCCGGTTTCATAAAGTCATCTACTGCAACACCTTCTCTTAAAAATTCAGGATTAGAAACAACATCAAACTCTACTGTTGCATTTTTAGCTATTGCTTCACGAGTTCGCTCGGCTGTGCCAACCGGAACGGTACTTTTATTAATAATTACCTTATAGTCTTTCATTATTCTGCCCAGCTGGTCAGCAACCCCTAAAACATATTTTAAATCTGCGGCACCATCTTCACCGGGCGGGGTAGGTAAGGCTAAAAATATTAGTGTTGCATCTTTAATTGCTGCTTCTAAGTCAGTAGTAAAGTGTAATCTGCCTTCTTTAATATTTCTGTGAAAAAGCACTTCTAATCCAGGCTCATAGATTGGGATTTCTCCGGCCTGCATCTTTGCTACTTTGTTCGCATCAATATCTACACATGTTACATTATTGCCTGTTTCTGAAAGACAAGTTCCAGAAACCAACCCCACATATCCCGTACCAACAACAGCTATTTTCATTTCTTATTTTATTTAAAAGCTAAATCATTTTTCAAAAAAACGAGTTGCAAATATATAGAATTGTTGTCATTTTTTAATCTTAGTAACTTTATCTTGTTTTTGATCATTTGCCAATATAAACAGGGCAATAAAATAAAATGGCATAAATGGTATCTTATATCTGGCTAATGCACCAAAATTAAAGCTGGTAAAGCCAACAGCAAATGCAAATATAATAGAGAAAACAAAACAAAATTGTACTTCTGGATTGCTTCCTATTAATCTAAAAAAACCAATAAAGCCTGCTCTGAATAATAATACTACGGTAAATCCAAAAGTAATAATACCTTCGATGGCTGCGGGAACCAACATTGCTTTTTTTGCTTCCCAAATATATGGTCTAAACAAAGCTACATTTACCGCGCTTGGAAAAACTTTTATTAAGCCTATTGGTGTATATTCTATATTTCCCAATGTATAAAAAGAACCTCCTAGTTCTTTTGAAGAATACACCAGCCAGTTTTGTGTATCTTGTGCGGTACGCATCATTTGGTCAAAAGCGTATTTTTCAGCATATTTTCCCATTAAAGATAATACTAAGACACCTCCTCCCAATCCTAATATAAGAAAGATTGGTGTCGAAATAGCTTTTAAAAATGGGCTTTTTATGTTGTACCTATATCTGGCAAACACCCATACTGCCAAAGCAGGTAAAAACGACAAAACAATGTATACTTTTATTTGAACGATGGCATATATGGACAAGGCAATTAAAGGTGCATTCAATAATATCTTTTTTCTTTTGAAGAAAAGTTCATATGTGGAGTTAACAAGCAACCCTAAAAAGCCGATGCAAAGTGAATCTTTTAGAAGACCTGCACCCCAAAAACAAACAGACGGTATAAATAAACAAGCAATTGACATTTCTCGATGTATTTTTGGATACATATCTACAAATGTCAGATATAATTTCCAACAACCAAAAAAACAAAATAGAGAAAAGAAGATACATAAAGTCAAATAGGATGACATACAAAAAAAACTTAAAAAAAACCCATAGATAATAACAATTCTTGTACTTTCATCTACCATATATACGCCAGATGCTAACATATAATCATGCATTACATAATATGCTTCAAAAGAAGTAGGTCGAAAAATGACATTATAACAACCGGTAGGGTCTGTAAATAACATATCTCTCAACTGTAAAATATTACACAAATAAGCAAAAGTATCACCACCCTTGTAATAGAATGCAAAAACTAGCATAAATAATATACTACATATTATTTTGACTCTATAAGCTGTCATTAAATATTTATAATGAATCGTGTTTTTGTAATGCTTATCTGCTACTCTCTTTACAATAGTATACGAAATAGATATATATAGGATTCCAAATAAAAAATCATCAAGATATACAAACTGATGTGACAATACATCTTTTATATTCGTGAAGATTCCTAGTAGCATAAAAATCCAGATTATTTTAAAAAACGCAATATACTAAACATTTCAGCAATACACTTATAAAATATTTAGAGTTTCCATAGGCACATACGATAGTATATTCAAATGCTTATCCCCTAGAATAATTATGAATTCTTGTTTATCATAAGTTTTATATCTTATAATTATATAAAAGCTATGCAAGTATAATTATATCAATTTAGTCTTTAAATCATTATACTATGCTAATTTTAAGTATATTTGACATCATTTTGTAAACTACAATTAATAATAAACAGTTGTGCTAATTTAAACCGTAAAAAGAAATTAACTGAACAAATGCGTATTAAAACTTTGAAGTGGGATTCCGATTTCTTTAAATTAAAAATTGGCAAGATAGAAATTGCTGATTTTACAATTAATGATTTTGAAAATGAAAAAAATAAATTTGATTTGATATATATTCAGGCATCGAATAAGCAAAGTGCAAGTTTTAAATCAATAGTATCCTCTGCTCAATTTGAAGATAAAAAGTTAATCTATACAAAGAAAATAAGTCAAACTGTTCAGCCGGATGAAAAAATTTCAGTTTATAAAGATAAAACGGCGAATAAAAACCTCATCCGATTAGCATTGTTATCCGGCGCATATTCCAGGTTTAAGCTAGATTCAAATTTTAAAAAAAGAAGCTATGAACATTTATATGAAAAATGGATAGAAAATTCCGTAAATAAAAAAATGGCATTTTGTGTGCTGGTGTATGGTGATGAAAGAAATCCTGACGGATTTATTTCTATTCAAAAGAAAGGCGAAGAGGCTCAAGTAGGATTATTTACTGTAAATGATAATGTGCGAAACAAGGGTATAGGAAAAAAATTACTGGAAGCCGCGGAATATTACGCACAAAAACATAACTTTGACACACTGAATATTGCTACACAGGCAAGCAACAAACCGGCTTGCATGTTATATGAAAAATGTGGCTTTACTGTTAAATCAAGTATAAACACCTTTCATTATTGGAACAAGTAAATGCAGATACCTTTCAACAAACCATATTTAAGCGGCAAAGAAACTATTTATATTGAGCAAGCTGCAAAAAACGGCAAACTCTCCGGAGATGGATACTTTACAAAAAAATGCCAGACTTTTTTTGAAACAAAATATGGATTCAAAAAAGTTTTTTTAACCTCATCCTGTACAGATGCACTTGAGATGGCTGCCATTTTATTAGATGTTCAGCCTGGTGATGAAGTTATTGTTCCAGCTTATACATTTGTTTCTACGGCAAATGCATTTATACTTCGTGGTGCAAAAATAGTTTTTGCAGAAAGCAAACCAGATCATCCTTGTTTAGATGAAAATGAAATTGAAAAACTGATTACACCAAAAACAAAAGTAATTGTTGTTGTACACTATGCCGGTATTGCATGCAATATGAATAAAATTATGGCAATAGCTCAAAAGCATAATTTATTTGTCGTTGAAGATGCCGCGCAGGCAATCGATAGTTATTATAAAGGCAAACCTCTTGGCAGTATCGGTCATTTGTCTGCATTCTCCTTTCATGAAACCAAAAATATTATTTCCGGAGAAGGAGGAATGCTTGTTATTAATGATGAGCAGTTTATTCAACGTGCGGAAATTGTAAGAGAAAAAGGAACTAACCGTAATAAATTTTTTCGCGGTGAAGTAGATAAATACAACTGGGTAGACATTGGCTCTTCCTATTTGCCGTCTGAAATTACTGCTGCTTTTTTACTTGCGCAGACAGAACAACTGGAAAATATACAGCAAAAAAGACTTGAACTTTGGACAGCATACTTTCAGGCATTAAAAAATATAGAAGAACAAGGTATTATTCTTCCCGTTATCCCTGACTATGCCACAAATAATGCACATACATTCTACTTGCTTTGTAAAAACATCACACAAAGAGATGCTCTGATTGCTTATTTAAGAAAACATAATATTTTAGCTGTGTTTCATTACTTGTCGCTGCATAACAGTCCGTATTTTATAAATAAACACGACGGAAGAACTTTGCCGCATGCAGATCGATTCTCAGACTGTTTGGTGCGCTTGCCTATGTACTATGAATTATCGGTTGATATCATCCATAATACGATTGCTCCATTAGTAACCTCTTTCTTTGCGGAAGAATGATTGTATCAAAAAAATACCTTCTTTTAGCATCATTCATTTTAGCGTTATATGTTTTGAGTATAAATGAATACAACAATTACTTAATCAGGAGAAACAATACAGAAAACAATATAAAAAATGCACGCAGTTTATTATACAACAGTTCTGTTTATTCAATAGATAATGTTTGGTATGTATCTCAGATAAAAAATTATCTGAACGGAAGCGGCTTTACCGTAAATCCTGAAAAAAGTAATTATAGTGTAAGGAGAACTCCTGTATATCCGCTATTTTATGGATTGCATTATATACTTTTCGGCGAAGCTGGAAGCTATTATTATATACGGTTTACACAACTGCTGATTTATATATTAGCAACTATTGCATTGTTTTATGCTGTCTATAATTTTACCGAAGATAAAAAAACAGCACTCGGTTGTGCTTTGTTGTATGGTTTTAATCCTTCACTAGTTTCGTTTCTATATTATACTATTACAGAAGCTGTAAGTCCCTCGTTAGTTTGTTTTATAGTATACTTTCTGTCACTATGTAAAAAATACAACCGTAAAAAAGATTGGGTATTTGCAGGCTTATTTTTTGCCATTGGTGCTTTGTGCAGACCATCCATCTTTTTTCTAAGCATTGGTATTCTGTTTTTTATTTTTTATATAAATAGAAAATCTGTACGCAATATTTTCTGGAGTGTTTTATATTTTATTCTTGGGGCTTCCATATTGTTTGCACCGCACGTTATAAGAAACTACCGTAACGCAAAAGAATTTATTTTACTGGAAAAATATTATGGCGATCCGATGGACTATGGCATGCCAAATATAGAATTAAGAAACTGGATATCCTGCTGGATGAATCCTGCCGATTATACTTCAGAAACTATTTCTAACAGCATGATAAGTGCTATCTCTTTCGACACATCAAAAACGAAAGAAATGGTACTTAAAGATGAAATGCAGAAACTTCCTGCTCGTGGCTTGTTAGCTAATAGTAAATCTTCAATAAAAGATGCCTATTCTTCATTGTTTGATTATTACAACATAAAGATACATTCGCACAATCAAACAGAAATTGATTCGACTGAAAAAATTAGCAGACTGAAATTTACAGCACTTCGTTCAGAATTCATGCGTGAGGCACCTATTCAATATTATATCGTCACTCCGTTATTGTTTCTAAAAAGTGTAGTTGTACAAAGTAACTCATCGCAATTGGTATTTTTAGATAACTATAAAGAGAATTATCTAAAAATTGGTTTTAAGATACTATTGCTCCTTCTGAATATTTATTTATTTATCTCATTAGCAGGATATTTGATTTTCTTCAGAAAACATATTGCTATTTACGGACTTACGATTCTATTTGTCTTAGTTAATTTTGTGTATATCATATTTATACTGAAATATTTTGAGGCAAGGTATTTAATTCCTTTGTTTCCCTGTTTGTATATTGCAGGAATAATATTCTTTATAGAAATTATTGGGAGATTAAAAAAGAGATTACACGTTTAAATATTTCATCAAACTGTCATAGCGCTCCTGTAGCTGTACTTCATATTCTGACTGGTGTAATACCGCAAGGACTGTATATTGATATCTTTCAAATGCCAGTTGTATATCTTTTAAGTCGTTTTTATTTACTTTTAAAGATACTTGCACGAAATTCTGATTAACTGATGTTGCCATCATACTATGCAGAATCATTGCATTATTGGATTCCACAATTTTAGATATTTCTGTAAGCGAATAATTTTTTGTTTCCAATTCCAGTACAATAATTCCTCCACTTGTAGCAAGCGAGGAGTGCATGGCAAGTGTATTTAATAACTTTTGCGGAGTGATAATTCCCATATATTCATTCTCTGAATTTACCACAGGGAGAAAATAAACAGAAAGATCCGCAGCTACTTTAAGCACATCAAACAAATGTGTTCCTTCAGAAATTTTATGTAGTAAAAATTGTTCTTGCAACGTTTCAATTGTCTGTAAATCATCTGACTCCAGCAACATGCTTTCTGTTACGGCACCTAAATAAATAGAATTATCAGCTACGGCTAATAGTTCAGTTTTGTATTCCTGCATTAACTCCAATACATAGCCAATCTTGTCTGAAAGACGGATAAAAGGAATTGCGGAATCTATACAATTTTGTGCAAACAAGGTTCGGATTTTTTGTAAATGTATAAAATAATTATCGTTCCTGCTCAAAAATTAAAATCAAATCCAAAAGTCATCATCCATTTATATGCCTTTGGGTTATCCCTGTGTGTTACACGCCACATAACATCCCAGCGAATAAATTTCAAAATATTCTCCAATCCAAAACCTACTTCTACATAAGGTATTTTGCCAAGGCTGTTAATAAATGGCGTATTTAGTTTGTTCATCTCCAGATTTTTTCCTGACACATTCCCCCAGATTCCCCTCGTGTGAATCACTTCCCGTAATTTTAATTTTCTGATTCCGGGAATTCTGTTTAAGAAGAAACCATCAAAGTGATGTGTAAAGTTCCATTGCAAATATTGGTCACTGTAAAATTCATAATCATTCATTACATTAAAGGCGGTATTGCTATACGCAAATGTCTGATTGCCATCATGTACTTCAGTCAACAAAAACGGTACTTGTCCGAAAACCTTGCCACCTTGTATCTTCATCTCAAAACGACCAATGGTCCGAACAGGAATAATTTGCGAATATGACAATGTAATTTTATGGTAATTAAACTGGCTACCTAAAAATTTCTTAATACCATACACATATTCCAGTTGTATTACAGGTACTTTACTTGTGTTGATACTACTCCTGAAAAGAGAATTCTTATCAATATATTTTTCTCCTATAGCAAAACGGGCATTCCAGACTAATTCCGTTTGATTTAATGTATTCATTGTATCAAATCCGGATTCTTTGTTTGAATATAAATATTGAAACGGAACCAGACCTTGTTGTATTCTACGGTTTTGCAGTGTCAGCCCCATACTTAACCCTTGTTTATATTCAATATTATAGTTGATTTTTGTTTCATCATAATAAAGTAATCGAGTATATGGTTTTCTGCGGTTAATAATTATATTCAAAATATTATCCGAGGCCAGCAAATCATTAGTCTTACTTAGTTCACTTACATCATGTGTATAAGAAGCACTCACAATCTGGCGAGGATTCTTGTCTGCTAAAAAACGTACGCCAATATCCCCTTTAAACCGTTTATCTTTTAACCCATAGGCAAAATGTCCCTGTGCCTGCGCCCACTTACACATCTTATCATTTGTGCGGATACCCATGCCAAAACGCCATCCTTCCAGTTTGTTAACGCTAACCACACTCACTATCGGACCTAATTCAACCGGACCTGTTTTATAATAACCTGTAAGCACCAGATTTATAATATCGACATATGTTTTATAGGCAGGGACAGATTTTAATGTATCAATAATATGATATACAGCAGCTTCGTTTTTTGTCAATTGAATAAATCGTGAAGTATCCCAGAATGCCTGATCTTTTTTAACTACATTCTCATCTATCGTCATTTCTTCTTTTATCGAATTAATAACGGAATCATTATAGGGTACATTAATTTTAAAATTTCTGTAGACGGCATTCTTTCGAGTAACAATTGCTGGAGTTTTTTCCAACGGCTTAAATTCTATCAAAAGATGATCATTCGTAATCATCCAGAATTGATTGGCAACAAAATCAAAATCCTGATTAACTTCTATTTTCTTTACAAAGTTTATGTTGACATGCGGTGCCATGCGCAACTGAATATTCTTAATGGCATAATTATTTTCAGAAACAATAAAACTTCCGAAAAAAGTATTATCGCCTTTTGTTTTGGGTTCAAACATCATCTTATAATGCAGGACGTTATCTAATACTATAGTGTCTATTACTTTATAGTGATAAAATGTTTTACAGGAGTTGGCTATCGGACTGATGAATTGTTTACCAATAATATCATATGCATTATCATACACATCAATATTTTGATAAGTATCACTTAAAAACTCGTTAAAACTGGCATCATTAATCCCGGACATCTTTGATGCTTTAATAATTTCACGTTTCTTGTTTAATTTATTAGTGTAATAAAAATCTGAAATATTTTCAGACAATAACATTGGTAAAAAAGGCTCATCTTCGGAAGTACTGTCTATATTGTCAAAAACAAATTTGAATGGTTTTAGTATTTTTCTGTTCATGAACTTTTCAGACATGTTTTTTACGTCCAGTTCTATTTTAGTGTAAGCCTCATAACTATAATTTTGCAAATGTTTTATGTCGTTTTTGTCTTTGTTTGCTAAAATATTCCGAATCAGGTAATCTTCCAGACTTTCTTTACTGCCAATAATTACAGCCTCTGTCAGCATACTCTGAGCAGCATCCAACATAAAATCAATGCGTTGCTTTGGCTGTAGCGATATTTGCTGCGTACTTTCTGCATATCCTAAATATGCAGCAGAAACGGAATCGTAGGTTTTATTTAGTTTTAACTGATAATAACCGGTATCATCTGTTGTAGTTCCAACGGTAGTGCCTTTTATATAAATATTCGCATAACTGATAGGCTCTTTTGTTTTAATATCAAAAACCTGCCCTTCAATAAAAGTTTGACTTTTGGCAGAAAGATATCCTAACAAAAAAAGGATTAGTATATTTGCTCTTACGACTTGCACGAAGACGTGAAGTTAATTAAATATTTGCTGAATGTTTAAATTTAAAACCAACCAAAAATGAACACCTTAGAGATTATTTCATACAATGTAAACGGTATTCGTTCCGCTATTTCCAAAGGGTTGGTAGACTGGATTAAAGAGACAAATTATGATGTATATCTTTTTCAGGAAACAAAGGCGCATGAAGCAGATATTCCAAAAGAATTATTTGATGAAATCGGCTATACACATTACTGGTTCTCTGCACAAAAAAAAGGATATTCAGGTGTTGGCGTTTTAATTAGAAAGGAACACAGCAATGTAGTAAAAGGAATGAATATCGGCAGATATGATTTTGAAGGAAGGTTAATTCGATTAGATATTGGTGATATTACTATTGTTAACAGTTACTTTCCTTCCGGCTCCAGCGGTGAGGAAAGACAAAGTGTTAAAATGGATTATCTGAATGATTTTTATAATTACATTCATGAATTAAAAAAAGAAAAAAAGAAGATCATTATATCGGGTGATTATAATATTTGCCATCAGGCAATTGATATTCACGATCCTGTAGGAAATAAAAACAGTTCGGGATTCTTGCCGGAGGAACGAGAATGGATGAGTAAATATTTTAACAGTGGTTTTATTGACACTTTCCGTCATTTTTACCCTGATAAAAAAGCGGAATATTCGTGGTGGAGTTTTCGTGCCAATGCGAGAAACAATAACAAAGGCTGGCGCATTGATTACCATGCCGCCACCAAAGAACTGGAACAACAATTGGAAGACGCGAAAATTTTTATGGACGTAAAACATTCAGATCATTGCCCTATTTATTTGAAGATTAAAGTGTAATCTATAATTTGTACTTTTGGGTATAATTTTAATTATGAAAATCTTTCTGTTTCTTTTTATACCTTTTTTTCTTATTTCTTGCACAGGCGAACAAAAACGAGAATTCAACCTGCGTCCTGCAAAAGGCGGAAAATATTATGGCGGCACTTTCCGTACTAATGAAGAAGAATATTTTAAGACATTATATCCCTTAAATATTACTGAAGTGGTAGCCCATCGTATTTGTGACCAGATTTTTGACGGTCTTGTTACGTTTGATGACAGCACCTTAGCTGTTATTCCATGTTTGGCGGATAGCTGGGAAATTGATGCCACTTCAACCAAGTATACATTCCATTTACACAAAGGCGTTTTCTTTCACGATGATCCATGTTTTCCAAACGGTAAAGGCAGAGAGCTAAAAGCACAGGATGTAAAATATTGTCTGGATAGATTGTGTTATCATAATCCCGCAGACAATCAGGGATTTTGGATTTTTAAAGATGTAGTGAAAGGCGCTTCTGAATATGACTCCCTTACTGCAAATAAAATAGTTCCGGATAGTGGTGTAAGCGGCGTAAGAGTAATAGATGATTATACTGTTCAGATTGAATTAGAAAGACCATATGCAGTTTTCCTCGCCCGTTTAGCATTAATCTTCGGAAAAATTTATCCGCATGAAGCAATAGAAAAATATGGCGGCGATATCCGTATTCATCCCGTAGGCACAGGTCCGTTTTACATGAAAGTAAACAAAGACAATCAGGTTACTTTTTTAGCACGTAATCCGAATTACTGGCGCAAAGATGAGTTTGGAAATCAACTTCCTTATTTAGATGCACTTCGCATTTCATTTATTAAAGAAAAGAAAAATGAGTTGATAGAATTTTCTAAAGGAAACAGTGATTTAGTATACCGCTTTCCGCTGGAAATGATAGATGAGATTGTAGATTATAAACACAACCTGAAACCTGAATACAAAGGATTCCAATTACAATTCATGCCTCAGATTTCCATACAATATTATGGCTTTCAGCATCAGGGAAAAATATTTAATAATATAAATGTTCGCAAAGCATTTTGCTATGCCATTGACCGTCAAAAATTATGCGACTTCACCTTAAAAGGAACCGGCTTTCCTGCTATCTACGGTTCCGTACCACCAGGCACGGGAACGTTTGACTCCAGAACGGTAAAAGGATATACCTTTGATCCTGCTAAAGCACAGGAATATATGGCAAAAGCCGGATTTCCAAAAGGAAAAGGATTTCCAAAAGTAACGCTGGAACTGAATTCAGGCGGCTCCAGAAATTCACAGGTAGCAGAAGCATTGAAAAAGATGATTGAAGAGACACTTGGAATTGAACTGGATTTATTAATTGTTCCGTGGGCACAGCATACTGAAGCGGTAGAAACGGCTAAAGTAGATTTTTACCGTTTAGGCTGGCAGGCAGATTATCCGGATGCGGAAAATTTCCTGAATTTATTTCATAGTAAATATGTCCCTGATGATATTAATCAAAAAACATACATCAATTCATTCCGCTATAAAAGCAAAGCATTTGATACCTATTTTGATGAAGCGGTTGCAACCATTGATGAAGCAAAACGAAATGCATTATATACTAAAGCTGACCAGCAAATGATTGACGACGCAGTAGTACTTCCAATTTACTACGATGTGGATTACCGTTTAGTACAACCCAATGTGCGTAATTGTCCGCAGAATGCGATGGAACAGCGTGATTTTACCGAAGTATATTTTGTGCCGATGAAAGGGAAATAAAATCCGCTTTTTTATAATAAAATAACAAAAATTCACAGTGAAGAGGCTAACTATTCTCTATATTTATTTTTTGCAATGAACACCAACTACGAATTATTAATTCAAAAACTCGATGCTTTTATCAGAAAATTTTATCTGAATAAATTGTTGCGAGGTGCTCTTTTGTTTGTTGGGTTATTGCTGGGTTTTTATTTATTCATTTCACTGTTTGAGTATCAGCTTTATTTTTCGTCTGCTGTCAGAAAAATATTGTTGTTTGGTTTTATCGGAACGTCCGCAACTGCATTGACTTTTTTAGTTGCACAACCGCTGGTACATTATTTAAAACTTGGTCAGCAAATTTCGCATGAGCAAGCTGCAACTATTATCGGCAAACACTTTACAGACGTGAAAGATAAATTACTGAACATTCTTCAGTTAAAACAACAATCTCAAAATGCGTACAACAAAGAATTAATTGAGGCAAGTATTCATCAGAAGACAGAATCTATAAAACTGGTGCCTTTTTCCAATGCGATTAATTTAAACGAAAATAAAAAATACCTGAAGTATGCATTGCCGCCATTATTTGTTTTGTTATTTCTATTAATTGCTGCACCAAATGTATTAAAAGAAAGCAGCACCCGTTTATTAAATCCGAATAAAACATTTGCAAAAAAAGCACCATTCGATTTTGTGCTGGAAAACAAAAATCTGAAAATGCTTCAATATGAAGATATCGAAATAAAATTAGCCATCAAAGGAAAGACCTTGCCGAATGAAGTATTCATAAATGAAGATGGCAAGAATTATAAAATGGAAAAAACGGCTCCTGATAAATTTTCGTATCGCTTTACCAATGTGCAAAAGGATATACATTTTTATTTCTCCGCCAATGATTTTAACAGCGATGAACACGACGTACGGGTATTGAAAAAACCGATGATTGCAAATTTTACTACCAATCTGAATTATCCTGCATATACCAACAAAAAAAATGAAATCGTAAAGAATACAGGCGATTTAATTGTTCCTGCCGGCACCTCAGTGAATTGGAATTTTGAAACATCAGGAACAGATGATGTAAAAATTAGTATTGACGGTCAGATTTTTTCTTCTGCAAAAAATGGAAAAGACAATTTTACATTCTCTAAAAAAATTATAAAAGATACCCGTTATACCATTTTGGTTTCTAACGCGGAGGTTGACAAAGGTGATTCCGTTTCTTTTACCATTTCAGCAACACCGGACAATTTTCCAAGCATCAGCGTGGAACGAATCCAGGATTCTGTACAAAAAGATTTTGCTATCTTTTTAGGTGCAGTTTCTGATGATTATGGCTTGTCGCGCCTGGAATTTCATTACGTTATCAAAGATGAAAAAGGAAACATAACTGATGCAAAAAAACAACAATTGCCATTGGCAAATAAATCTATTTCCGATTTTAATTTCCAGATTGATTTCTCTAAATACAATTTAAAAAGCGGAGACAAAATGGATTATTATTTTGAAGTATTTGATAACGATGCTGTCTCCGGACCTAAATCCACCAAATCGCAATCGTTTGTTTATGATAAGCCTACGGTAAAAGAACTTGAAAAACAAGAGTTTCAAAATAATGAAGATATAAAAGATGATTTATCGGCAGCGGCAAAAGATGCCGCAAAGCTGGCTGCTCAAATCAAAGAAATGAAAGAAAAGATTTTGAGTAAAAAAACTCTTTCATGGGAAGATAAAAAACAACTGGAAGACATTCAGAAAAAACATCAGGAACTTGCAGAGGAGTTAAAAGAGATAAAAGAAAAATATGATGAGAATTTAAAAAATCAGGATGAATTCAAAAAACCGGATGAAGAGATTCTGCAAAAGCAGGAAAAACTGCAAGAAATGATGAATGATATGCTCAGCGATGAAATGAAAGATTTGATGAAACAGATTCAGGACATTTTGCAAAAAATGGAACAGAAAAATACGTTCGAAAATCTGGATAAAATGGAGCTAAGCAATAAGGACTTAAAATCCGAACTGGATAAGATGGAGAAATTGTTCAAGCAATTACAACTCGAACAAAAAGCACAGGAAACAATTGATAAGTTAAATGAACTTTCTAAAGAACAGGATAAGCTTTCTCAAAACACAAAAGACAGCAAACAGCCTCAGTCTGATTTACAGCAGAAACAGGAAGAACTGAATAAAAAAATGGACGATATAAAAGAGAATTTAAAACAACTCGAGCAGTTTAATAAAGAAAATGATAATAAACTCAATACCAAAGAAAATCAGGAAGATGCTGAAGACATCAAACAAGACATGGAAAAAAGCAGTGATGAGTTAGACCAGAAACAAAATGACAAAGCATCCAAATCGCAAAAATCATCTTCGCAAAAAATGCAAAAGATGGCACAGAAGATGAAATTGGATTTGGATAAAATGCAGCAAGACCAGGCTGCAGAAGATATAAAAATGATTCGCCAGCTTTTGGAAAATCTGGTGAAGCTTTCGTTTGATCAGGAACAACTCATGACGGAATTGAAAAAAACGGAGCTGGAAAGTCCAAAATATGTGCAGATTATGCAAAAACAATATGATTTGCGCGATGATGCCAAATTAATCGGTGACAGTTTGCAGACACTTGGCAAACGACAATTTCAACTGCAAACATTTATTTCCGATGAAATGTATAAACTCAACAGGGAAATGAAAAAATCCATTGACAACCTGGAAGAGCGAAACAGACAAGTTGCGGGCGTTGCACAACAAATGGTGATGACTTCTACCAATAATCTGGCGTTGATGCTTAGTGAGTCGTTAGATAATATGCAACAACAAATGAAACAGTCAAAACCCGGAAGTGGTTCCTGTAAAAAACCCGGAGGAGAAGGCGATAAACCATCTATGAGCGAATTACAGAAAAAACTCGGTGAGCAACTTGGCAAGATACAGGAAGGCATGAAAGAAGGAAAAGATCCTAAAAAAATGGGTAAAGATTTTGCAGATGCCGTGCAAAAACAAGCAGCTATCCGCGAAGCTTTGCGCCAAATGAAAGAAAAAATGAGCCAAAATCAGAAAAAAGGCGGCGATGAAAGCGGTGGAATTGACGATATGATAAAGAAAATGGATGATATTGAAAAGGAATTAGTGAAAAAGAAATTGTCCAGTGAAACGTTAAAACGTCATAAGGAGATAGAAACCAGGCTGTTAGAGTTAGAAAAAGCACAACGCGACCAGGAAGAAGATGATAAGCGACAATCAAAAACTGCGATAGAAATACCTCGAAAATTACCGCCGAATCTGGAAGAATACTTGCAAAAAAGAAAGGCTGCACTGGAACTTTATCAAACAGTTCCGCCTAATTTGAAGCCTTTTTACAAAAATTTAGTAGAAAAATACTTGCGACTTGTTAACTAATTGTTTAAACTTGCGTATATATATTTGTCTGCCCATAAAATCAGACCCAACTGCCTAAATGTCTTTTAACAGGAAACCTCCTTTTACCATTAAAATTAGTTGTACATGACTGAGGTAGTTAGATTAAGGATTAAATCTCGTTTAGAAAATATTGCCAAAGTAGAATCCATGATAGAAACATTGAGAGTTCAATATTCTATCAACGATGAACAATACGGGAATATGTTACTGGCTTCCGTGGAAGCGGTAACCAATGCTATTGAACATGGCAATAATTTAGATGAAAAGAAAGAAGTAGACATCGAAGCTCGTAAATGTGAGTCTGCATTTCAACTTCTAGTGAAAGATCAAGGCAAAGGATTTAATCCTGACAGATTGCCGGATCCTACTACGCCGGAATTTCGTGAGCAGCCAGATGGCCGTGGTGTATTCTTAATGCGCAAATTAGCTGACGAAGTATGTTTCAGCGATGGCGGCAGATGCGTGGAAATGCGCTTTCAATTATCTTAACTACAGATTTAGCTGATTTATATGATTCGCATGATTTTCATCGAAGATGAATAAACTCATGTTTTCTTTAATTACCGGTTATTTTGCAACTACTGCAATGCTACACATGATAATATAGATTTGGCTATGTGCCTATGTGGTTAAAAACTTTTGCGTTTTTGCATGAAAATTTTCCTCATTTTTGTGCATGGCAATTTCTTTTCATTTTGATAAAATATCCAAACCACTATTTTTCAAATCTACACCAATAAAAGTTTGGCTGAAAAAAATTGCATTAAAAGAAAAATATATCATTCAGGATTTGAATTATATTTTTTTAGATGACGAAGGTTTGTTGAAAATCAATATGGAGTTCTTAAACCACGATACATATACAGATATCATTACATTTGATAATTCAGAAGCGAAAGGAAAAATTGAAAGCGATATTTTTATTTCTTTAGAACGTGTAAAAGCCAACGCGAAAAAGTTCAACACGACGTTTGATGACGAATTATATCGTGTACTTGCACATGGCTTATTGCATTTGTGCGGTTATAAAGACAAAAAGAAAACAGATGTTGAACTCATGCGTAAAAAAGAAGAAGAAGCGTTGGCATTGTTATAACTATGATTTTTCGCGGCTGAACGATTTTTTTTCTATCTCATCGCTGCTGATATAGCCATCTGTAGCCTCATCTTTTACAACAGTATCACGCTGCCATTCTTCCACCATCAGTTTTTCATCTTCCTTCAAAATAGAAATATTCAGTTGTTGAATAAACTGTTTGATAAAAGCTTCTACTTCTTCGGCTTTATCATCGGGCACAGTAATCGTGATTTTTTTCATAGAATAAAAATAATAAGAATTTGTGAATATTGTTTCCGTTAATAAAACATTGCCACGCTCAATCCTTTAGATGCAGATGGCCAGTTGTATGTATGCAATATTCTTCCATTGTAGACATATGAAGAAAATCCGCTGGCAGGTAAACTTAAGTCAATACCTTTAAATGATTGAGCAGTACTAAAAACAGGGATAGATGAATAATCTGAAACTGAATTTTTGTTTTCATCAAATATAAAATAAGCAAGTGTATTAAATGTCTGATCTGCAAAGGTTGTATTTACACAATTAAATCCGTTAAGTGTCAAAGCATCTCTTCCGAGCAGTACGGTTTTAGAAGCAGAGAAAAAAATCGAAACAGCTTGTTCTTCCGTAAAAGGTATTATTGCATTAAATCCGATATTCAAGAAACTGCTTTGAGGTGGAAATGTTCGCAGATAAATTGCATTGTTTGAGTTTTTAAATGGTTCAAAATAAAAGTGAACAGGCCGGTCTGCTGCCCTGCCTGTCGAAACCTGAAATTCATAGTAAGTATTTTTCTTTGCAGCAAATTTTCCGTAATACCCTTTTGCATCAGTAATAAAGGTAGCTACAGGATTGGCTGTAAGACGGGAACTATTTAATTCACTTACTTCATATATCTCTACTTTATTACCTGAACTAACTAAGTTTTCTATAAAACTAACTAACCGGCCTGAAATAACTACATTGTCGTCTTCAGGAATTATGGTAGTTGGGATTTTCCCGTCATTAAAGAACTTATAAATCTCTATGAATGATTCTTCACAAGATGCTATTTCGTTATGGTCTTTTCCGGGAATAACAATATTAATCGCTCCGGGAATAGTACTCGTATCGGTTACTATAAAATCAGTGTTGGTACGAATATTTAAGGTCGGAATCAAATCAGATGGAATTTTTGTTCGATCCGGCAGATAAGGTGCAAGCCAGGCGAGTCGGTTTACATTTTCAGCATATACAGAACTATTGCAATAATTAAATGTCAGATTACCACCTAATGAATGACCGACTAAATTTATTTTGTCATAGCCGGTTTTATTTTTTACTTCCTGAATAAAGTCATCTAATGGCTTTGTATTTTTAGGTGCATTCCTGAAATCCAATGTATTCCAATCGTAGGTAAATAATTTGGAAGCAGGATATCCATTTGCCAAAAAATACTGAATCATTTTGGTATAGGAATCACCGCTGCCATATAAACCATGAACAAATACTATTGGCACAATATTATCGAGTGGCGGTGCTTTTTCTTTCTTACAGGATATAAGTACTGAAACAGACAAAAAGAGGAAGAGAAAGCGATATAATTTTTCCATATACAAATGTAGTCCCTAAAGAACATATAGTATAGAAAATAGTTTATATAATTTCTTTCTTATTTACTGGCATAGGCCATCATTTGTTTTATATAAAACACATCCGCTCCAAACATCAAACGGTTTTCAGCTGCTTCATATTTAACAGGTGCAGACCTTTCCTCTCCGTGAAGAATATAAATAACGCCGTTTTCAATTGTCCATTTACCTCTTCCGGTTACAAAATAACCACCCTGCCTGGATTCATAGGAAAGATATGTTCCGTTTGAGTTAAATTGACAGTATGTTTTATTTGCCGGTTTTTCTGCTCCGTTAAACCTCTCCCAGGTCCCTATAATATTAGCATCTGTTTTATTAATTAACCGGGCGTACTGATCTTTTGTCAAATTGCTTGTCTTGCTGAAAGAAATGCTGAATGTCATTGTTGCTAAAATAATCGCTGTCATTGTTCGGATAGTGCTTTTCATGATGTTACTTTTTACTTGTTTATTAAATATCTCACACATTGAGATACACGAACAGTGTAAATTCCATAAAAAAGGAAAAAATATTTTAGTACATCATTACAACTACCTTATTATAAGAAAGATTAAATGAAAGAAAGGCTACATAAAATACTATGCCATTGTTTGTGTTTAGTTTGGAAGCCAAAGCGTTGCAAACGTCACCAACAATTTATTTGGACAGTAGTTTATTGGTGAAGAAGACAAACAACAGCTCAAAATGACAAGTAAAATTTATACCACAGCAGCCAACCTCGCAGCCTGGTTAATGGCACGCTTTGCATCTAATTCGCCGGCCTCATAAGCACCGCCAATTACGTGTACGGTTTTGCCTAAATCTATTAATGGTTGTTCCAATTCGCGCAAAGAAAGTTGTCCTGCACAAATCACCACGTTGTCACAAGGCAACACCTGTGGTGTTTTGTTTTTATCTATAAAGTGTAATCCTTCATCGTCTATTTTGGTATATTCAACACCCGCAATCATTTTCACTTTTTTCATCTTCAGGGTCGTGCGGTGTATCCAGCCTGTAGTCTTGCCTAACTTTGCGCCTACTTTTCCATCCGTACGCTGAAACATCGTTACTTGTCGTGCCGGTGCTTCAATATGCTGCTGTATGCCAGCAATACCTCCACGCACTTCATTTTTTCTGTCGATTCCCCATTCTTTAATCCACTCTTCACGGTCAATTGTTGTGCTGTTCGTTGTTGTTAAAAACTCACTCACATCAAACCCAATTCCGCCTGCACCAATTACTGCTACTCTTTTGCCAACCTGCACCTCATTTTTCAAAACATCAATATAGCTTACCACTTTCGGATGAGTGATGCCATCAATTTCTAAATGTCTTGGTGAAATACCTGTTGCAACCACCACTTCATCAAATGATTTCAAATCATCCGCACTCACTCTTTTATTTAGTTGTACCTCTACTTTATGTAATTCCAGTTGTTTTTTATAGTAGCGCAATGTTTCGTAAAACTCCTCTTTCCCGGGAATTTTTTTCGCCATATTAAATTGCCCTCCGATTTCTTTATCGGCTTCAAATAAAGTTACCATATGCCCGCGCTCTGCAGCTATACTTGCAAATGCCATACCTGCAGGACCTGCACCCACCACAGCAATATTTTTCTTTACGGATGTAGGAATGTAATTCAATTCTGTTTCGTGGCAGGCACGTGGATTCACTAAACAGGAAGATAATTTATTGGAAAATGTATGATCTAAACAAGCCTGATTACAGGCAATACAAGTATTGATTTCATCCGCACGGTTTTCTTTTGCTTTTTTCACCCAGTTTTCATCTGCCAAAAACGGTCGAGCCATACTCACCATATCGGCACAACCATCTGCCAATACTTGCTCAGCTACATCAGGCATATTAATACGATTGGATGTACACAGCGGAATAGAAACTTCTGATTTTAATTTCTGTGTCACCCACGAAAAACCCGCACGCGGAACAGAAGTAGCAATGGTTGGTATTCGCGCTTCGTGCCAGCCAATTCCTGTATTTATTATAGTGGCACCTGCTTTTTCAATTTCTTTTGCTAATTGCACCACTTCTTCCCAATTGCTGCCATCTTCAATTAAGTCCAACATAGATAAACGGTAAATAATAATAAAATCTTTGCCGACTTTTTCTCTTGCCTGACGGATAATTTCTATCGGAAATTTAATTCTGTTTTCATAACTGCCACCATATTCGTCTGTTCGCTGGTTGGTATGTTTTACAATAAACTGATTAATCAGATAGCCCTCGGAACCCATAATTTCAACACCGTCATAACCTGCTTCCCTCGCCAACGCCGCGCTATCTGCAAAATCACTGATGGTTCGGCGAACGCCCCAACCTGTTAATGCACGAGGTTTAAATGGATTAATCGGTGCCTGTATTCTCGATGGTGCCACACTCAACGGATGATACGCGTAACGACCTGCATGTAAGATTTGCATGGCAATTTTTCCTCCTTCGCTGTGTACTGCATCCGTAACAATTTTATGCTTTTTTACGTGCCCGTGATTTGTCATTCTTCCCGCAAACGGTTTCAACCAGCCTTCCCAGTTAGGCGCAAAGCCTCCCGTAACTATTAAACCGGCTTCACCTTTTGCTCTTTCTGCATAAAAGGCGGCAAGTTTTGCAAAACCATTGCTTTCTTCTTCCAGATTAGTATGCATGGAACCCATTAATACTCGGTTCTTTAGTTTGGTAAAACCTAAATCCAGTTCTGACAATAAATGCGGATATTTGTTAGATGACATTTGTATTTTTGTTTGTAGAAAGATACATAATTTATTTCAATGCGTGCATTGGTTTTTTAAAAAAGAAATATGCAAAAGGCAATTAGTGAATTAAATGAGATTATAGAAAAATATCACTTGTTATTGCAGCAAGTTGAGGAAAAGGATTTCTCTAAAAAACTAAATCCTGAAAAATGGAGTAAGAAAGAGGAATTGGGTCATATTGTAGATTCGGCTCAAAATAATATACAGCGTTTTATTCGGGTACAATATGAAGAAAATGTACATATTATGTATCATCCGGACAACTGGGTGGTATTTAATGATTATCAAAACCGCGACGTAAAAGAATTAATTGAGCTTTGGTATTTATTAAACAAACAGATTGTTACTATTTTACAAAGAATGCCTGTTAATAAACAGGAAGCTTTAATGTGTTTTGATAAAGATGCTTCTGTTAGAAATACGACTTTATTTGTAGCAGAAGACTATGTGAAACATATGAAGCATCATTTAGAACATATTACTTCAAAATAAAAATGCAAAACGAATTATCCATAGCATTACTGCAAACCAACCTGATTTGGAAAGACAAAGCAAGTAACTTATCAATTCTTCGTCAATTAGCAGATACCATTAATGAAACCGTTGATATCATTGTATTGCCTGAACTTTTTAATACGGCTTTTTGTATTGATGATTTGAGTCTGGCTGAAGATGTAAACGGAGAAACAATGGAATTTCTAAAATCAATTTCAACAGAAAAAAATTGTGCGGTTTGCGGAAGTTTTTTATTTAATGAAAATGAAAAAGTATATAACCGCTTTTTCTTTGTGGCAGAGAATGAAATTAAATATTATTACAACAAACATTATTTATTTTCTTTGGTTGGCGAAGACAAATTACTGACTAAAGGAGTTGAAAAAATCATAATTGATTACAGAAGCTGGAAAATCCAACCGTTTATTTGTTATGATATTCGCTTTCCTGCCTGGTGCCAGAATGACGATAATGCCGACTTGCAAATCTATGTAGCCAGCTGGCCTGAAAAGCGTATCCACCACTGGCAAACGTTATTGCAAGCACGCGCTATCGAGAACCAATGTTATACCACAGGTGTAAACAGGATTGGTTCTGATTTTTATGGTAATGCACACAACGGGCACAGTTCTGTATATGATTTTACCGGCAACAAAATCTGTGATATGCAAGCTAAAAATGGCATAGAAATTGTTAAAATATCTAAGGTTGAATTAGATAAACATAAAGAACGCTATCCATTTTGGAAAGACAGGTAATATATAAGCACTAAATAAGTATCTTTGTCGACCCTATAATTAAGTTCTTATAACAATAAAACAAGTAAGTATGCAAAAATTGATAACTGCCATTTTGATTATTTTTTCAAGCTTATCCATCATGGCAAATGAATCCGATGACTCTAAAGCAATTAAAGAGAAAGTAAATAATAAGGACAGCTTTTCTTATGTCATCATCAATACAGATTATGGTGATATTAAAATACGGTTGTACAATGAAACACCTTTACATAAAGCAAATTTTCTTAAACTGGTACAGCAAGGTTTTTTTGATTCCACTTTATTCCATCGTGTTATACCTAATTTCATGATTCAAGGTGGTGATCCGAACTCAATAAAGGCCAAACCTGGTCAGGCACTTGGCAGTGGTGATGTTGGCTATAGAATTCCTGCCGAATTTAATCCTGCCTTGATACATAAAAGAGGTGTATTGGCTGCTGCCCGAGATGGCAATCCTGAAAAAGCTTCTTCCGGTTGTCAGTTTTATATTGTGCAGGGAAAGAAATTCACAGATGAAGAATTAGATCAAATTTCAAAATCAAGAAAGATTACCTGGACAGATGAACAAAAAGCTATATATAAAGAAACCGGTGGTGCCGCATTCTTAGACATGATATATACTGTTTTTGGCGAAGTAGTTTCAGGCATGGATGTAGTTGATAAAATCGCAGCGGAACCGTGTGATGCCAATGACCGTCCGGTAAAAGATGTAAGAATGAAAAAAGTAAAGGTAGTAGAATAATAATGGAGAACCTGGCTACAGAATTTTCATACGATGAAATGGAATGGAATGATGTATTAACTACACTGGAAAAACGTTTTGGGAAAAAACCGGATGTACAAACCATCATTTTTTTGGTAGGTCACAGGGAATTAGGAAAACATCAGGTAAAGTTTACCAAAGAACAAAAGCAGGATTTAATACATGTAGGTGTTTGCACTTTGCTAAGTCAGGCTAATTACTACTCTTTTCTGGATTTTGATGAAGACGGCTGGCCGCATTTCGAATACAATCGCGAACAACCTAAACTCAGTCATGAGCAACAGGAAATACTGTTAAAAAAAATGATTATAGAATATTTTAAAAACCTTTAAATAGATTTTATGAGAAAAAAAATTTTATCCTTATTCATAACCTTTTTCAGCATTGTACATATTGTATATGCTGCAAACGATTCAAAAACAAATGACAAAAAAATGGACAGTTCTACTTATGTTTTAATTTCAACAAATTTGGGTGATATCAAAATCAAATTGTATGATGAAACACCTCAACACAAAGCTAATTTTATAAAAATTATTAAAGACGGCGTTCTGGACAGCACTTTATTTCATCGCGTGATACCGGAATTTATGATACAAGGCGGTGACCCGACCTCTAAAAACGCACAACCCGGACAACCTTTAGGAATGGGTAGTTTGGGCTATCGCGTACCTGCAGAATTCAATAAAAACTTAATACACAAACGTGGTGCTTTGTCTGCAGCACGTGATAATAATCCTGCAAAAGCAAGTTCATCCTGTCAGTTTTATCTTGTACAAGGGAAAAAATACTCCCGCCAGGATTTAACTGTGCTAGCACAACGTACAAACAATAGCTGGACAGAAGAACAACTAAAAATATATGAAGAAATTGGAGGCACACCATTTTTAGATATGAATTATACAGTATTCGGAGAAGTGGTTTCCGGTTTGGATGTGATTGATAAGATTGTAGCGCAGCCGCGTGATGGAAACGACAGACCTACAACAGACGTTAGAATGAAAGTGACAATTGTAGAAAAATAAATTATACCATATATTTTCATAAAATCCGGAATACAATTTGTATTTCGGATTTTTTATTTACATTTAATTATGGAAGCTTATCTCGTTTCAGTAAAAAAATTATTTGCTTATTATAAAAAATTAGGCGACGATGCCATGGTACAAGTTGCTGATGAAAAATTATTTTTTCAGGCCAATGAAGATTCTAATTCTATTGCCATAATTGTACAGCATTTAGCAGGCAATATGTTATCACGTTGGACAGACTTTCTGACTACTGATGGTGAAAAAGACTGGCGCAACCGTGATGCAGAATTTGAGACATCAATCAACAACAGAAAAGATTTACTGGCATTCTGGAATAAAGGCTGGCAATGTTTATCAGAAGCATTAGAACCATTAGCTGAAAGTGATCTGGATAAAATCGTGTATATCAGAAATGAAGGTCATACTGTTCTGGAAGCGATTAACCGGCAATTAGCGCACTATCCGTATCATGTAGGGCAAATTGTATTTTTAGCAAAAATGTTAAATGATAACGAATGGAAAAGTCTATCCATTCCAAAGAATAAATCTAACGAATACAATCAACAAAAGTTTTCAGAAGAAAAAAACGATTCATTTTTTACGGATAAAGTGTAGTTTGGTTCAATTCTTGATTATATTCCAAAAAAGCAGTTTTATGCCTACACGAAAAATTATTGTTTCATCTTTATTGTTATCTTTCATTATAACATTAGCTTCGTTTAAAACAAAAGATGACAAACAGCCTGAATGGAAGAATGTACAAATTTTTCCAAAAGATATTTCTGATCAGTTAATGATGGATGTAATGGAGAATTATTGTACATCGCTTGGTGTAGAATGCACGCACTGCCATGTAGAAGGCAATATGGCTGCCGATGACAAAATTGAAAAATCCATTGCACGCAAGATGATGACCATGACGAATGAAATTAATACAACTTATTTTGGTAAAAACTCAGGTACTGTCGGCTGTATGACTTGTCATAATGGGAAAACGCATCCATAATAAAAAGAACGTCATTGCGAATGCATTATATTTTTTTTGAAATTTAAATAAAGGTAAATGCATGAAGCAATCTCTAGGATTTATGAACAGATTGCTTCGCTACGTTGCACTTCGCTCGCAATGACGAAAACTGAACTTACATACTTTTCACCTGTTCCAACAACTGCTTTTCTTCAGCAGAAATATCGTTATCCAACAATGACGCTTTTTCCATCATTGCAATTATCTTTTGTTTTTGTTTTGCATCTTGCGGCATACGCACGACCAGTTTATTATTTTGTGCAAGCGATAAAAAGCCTTGAATCTTATTTAAATTATAATTCCATTTTTTTGCCAGTGTATTTACATATTTCATCTCCTGATTTGTAATTCTTCCGTCTGCAGCAATCATCATCAATACGTTATTTAATGCATAATCACGCACATCAAATAAATCATCTAAATCATCTATATTCTTGTCAATGGCAAAAGCAGTGTTACCTGATTTTTTAAATTGCGTATATTCATCTGCCGACATCCAATTGCTGATAATCCATTCGTACCTGGTACTATTGAGTTGTGCCTGACAATAAGTACAATTTAATTCTATGGTATCTTTTACCGGAGCACCGCAATTGGGACAACTATGCGCATACAATGAACCCTGAGGTTTTCCTGCATCCACATCACGGCTCATAACCAACACTTCATTATTTGAAAAAATACTCCTGTCAAATTGAGGTGAACTGCTGTCTGTGTTTTTTATTTTCTGAGAAGAACATTTCAACGCTATTACTATATTGTCTTTATTGTTTTCTCTGAAATAATCAAACGAGGTAACATGATTCAAATACAAGCGGTTGAACACAAATTTTGGTTCTGACTGAATACGTTGTTCTATTTTCGCATATAAATTATCTGCCACAAACCGTCTGGTGATTTCCGGTTTTTTCTTCACCAAAGCTGTCATCATTTGCATATAACCATTACTGGCTTTGTCTTCCAAAAGCTGCAAAGAGAAATCTTGCTTTTCACCTATTTGTTCTCTTATTTTTTTGGAGAATTTTCCTTGTTTTTCATACTTGGAATTAGCATTGTGATAGTCATCCGGCTGTGTAATCTCTGCTAAAATCCAGTCGTAATCACCTAAGTAAGTTATGGTAGAACAATAAGGACATTTTGCTGTCTCACCACCATCCGCAGGCAGGTTACCGCCACAATTAGGACAATTCGTTGTATGATACAAATCTTTTTCTTTTACACCTGATTTCTTTATAAATGACCAGTAATCCATTGCCTGCAAAGGGCCGCCATCATTCAGTTGATTATATTTTTTAGAAGTAAATGCATCATACATGGAATATTGAATGCCAACATGAACAATATCATACACACCATCTGTTTCTACTTCATCAATAAAAACCTGTTGAATATTGATGTCGGAAATTTCGTTCAACTGGTCTATCTCTTTCATCATAATAAACTGTGTATTAAACCGCTGGTACACACCATCAGAAATCCATTTACGCACATTCGATAAATCCTGAAACATCCAGGCATTTTGTATTTGTGTAAAAGCTGTTTTTACTTTTTGTTTGAAATTTTCTTTATTGAAATCAGGGTTCTTTGCTAAGAAATCCTGCGAAAGATTGTCTTGTTTACTGTAATTAATATTTGAAGCCGGATTGTAATTTGGAATTGTATTTAGTCCACTTCCTGCCTGATAGGTTTTTGAGGCCTTATAAATAGCAAATACAACTATCGCCAATACTATTATATTCAGTGGAAATGGCAACATAAATATTAATCGTATTAGCCAATAAATAAGATAGATAATAGCAGCACCGTCACCATCACCGCCTCCGCCTGAATGACCGCCACCACCGCCACCGGCCGCCGCATATATGCCGAGTGAAGAAATTAAGAGAATGGTGAATAGGAAAAATTTGTATCTTATGGAATGTTTCATGGCGGATATTGTTGTATAAATATAATTAAAGTGAAATTAGTTCCTTCTTATAAGATTAAATATTTAACAAAAAGCGCCATGGCAAATTTTTATGTTCTTCAGCATAATCAATTCCAATGCGTGGTGTAATTTGTATTTGGTCTTCTTTTACTTTTAAAGAAGATGTTGAAAGCCAGATTTTTTCTTTTGTCAATTGCAAACCATAATGTTCTTTAGTAATACCTAAAGCCTGGCAAACTTTACCCGGTCCGTTGCATAAGTTTTTATCAACTTTTGTTTTACCGCGTCGTTGCAAAATAGTTTCAATTCCTATGGTTGGATGAATCGCACGGATTAATATTGCCTGCGCAGTATCTTTTTTACCGGTGACTATATTGAACAGATGATGCATCCCATAACAAAAATACACATACGACAAACCACCTGCTTCAAACATAATTTTGGTACGTTCTGTTTTTCGTTTATTATAGGCATGACAACCTTTTTCTGTTTCACTGTAGGCTTCAGTTTCTGTAATAATACCACCTGTTTGAATTCCGTCCATCTCAGTAACTAATAATTTACCTAATAAATCTTTCGCCAGAAAAACTACATCTTCATGCTGAAAATATTTCTTATTTAATCTCATTGTCTTTGCAAAGAAACATTGTTTCTTTCAAAAACTAATAACAATTAACTAATAACTGATACCTTTGTAATATGCAGTACGGCAACCTTTATTTAATTCCTACAGTTTTAGCAGAAAATACATCGCACACTATTCCGGCATATATCAAAGAAGTAATTATTTCCACTGACTTATATATTGTGGAAAATCTAAAAACGGCACGCCGCTTTATCAAATCTATTTATAAAGAAAAGAATATTGATGAATGTACTTTTGTCGAATTAGATAAACATGCCAATTATAAATTTGATGATACCTTCTTAACAGAAATTTTTAACGGAAAAAATATTGGCTTGATGAGTGAAGCCGGTGTGCCTTGTATTGCAGATCCCGGAAATAAAGTAGTGGAAGCAGCTCATGAAATGGAAATTAAAATAGTGCCTTTGGTTGGCCCAAGTTCTATTCTGCTGGCATTAATGGCAAGTGGTTTTAACGGACAACAATTTTCTTTTAACGGATACCTGCCAATTGATTCATCAGAAAGAAAAAATAAGGTATTACAGATGGAATCATTTGCAAAAAAAGGAATTACTCAGATCTTTATGGATACCCCCTATCGAAATCAAAAGCTGTTTGAAGAAATTTTGCTTTGGTGTAAATTTGATACTATGCTTTGCATTGCCTGTAATATAACCGCAAAAGATGAATTTATAAAAACATTACCGTTGGCAGAATGGAAGAAGAGTAAACCAGATATCAATAAAAAACCATGTATCTTTATTCTTGGAAAATGATTTCTAAAATTAAACACATAGTCATATAGAAAATTATATACGATAAAGATTTGCATAGGAATAAAATTCTCACATAGCAATGCTATGGCAAAGCATTGCTTCTATATAGAACTTATTTTTGTATATTAATTTAATAGCTTCTATGTGTTTAAAAATTTAAATGTTTGATATGATTTTAATCGACGATATACTTATCAGTGATGATGTGGTGGAAAAACAATTTGTTTGCAATATCAAAAAATGCAAAGGAATCTGTTGTGTGGAAGGAGACAGTGGTGCTCCTGTGGAAAAGGCGGAGACAAAAATTCTGAAAAAGATTTATCCTAAAATAAAAAAATACCTATTGCCTGAAGGAATTAAGGCAATAGAAGAACAAGGTACTTTTGTAGATGAACCGGATGATGAATATACACCATACGCAACACCTTTAATTGACGGTGGTGCTTGTGCGTATGTGAATTATGAGAAAGACGGAACAATTACCTGTGCCATTGAAAAAGCCTGGAAAGATGGTGTAACAGATTTTCAAAAACCAATCAGTTGTCATTTATATCCGATTCGCCTGAAGCCGATGGAAACGGTAACGGCTGTAAACTATGATGTATGGGATATTTGCAGCGATGCTTGCAAACTAGGGAAAAGTTTAAAAGTACCGGTATATGTTTTTTTAAAAGATGCTTTAATCAGAAAATTCGGTGATGAATTCTATGAAACATTAGAGCATGCAGCCAAACAACAAAAATAATTATTTGAATGCTGCCAATCCGCCAACCAGTAAAACGATTACTAATATCAGTGCATAAAATGACAGAATAATAATGGTAAATATTCCATAAAACCTAAAGACGGATCGTAAGCGTTTCAATGCATTCTCCATAGCATTACCATCATTTGTATCCACCGCTATTTTAGCTTGTTTTGAAAACTGTAGTAAGCGCAGAGGCGGATAAGCCATTATCAGTCCCATAATAGAATAGAAAATACCAACGCCTGCTGTTAGCATTTTAGAGGCACCTAATCCTGCTTCTGATGCCATATTAGCCGTTGGTGACATGGCCAGTATTGCGCTGAGAAATGTTCCGAATGCAAGCCCAAGTATAATAATTAATCCTGAAAAGACAAGTCCGACAATTGAAAGAAACTTACCCCATTTTGCAGTCTGACGTAAATATTCAATAGCTGCTGAATTCAAACTTAATTCTGTCCGGGAAGATAATCCACTATCTAAAATTTCCTGATTTTCCATAGTTCCGATATATATTTATTTAAAGATAAATAAATAAATGATAATTTACTAAATCCTATATTTTAAAAGGGATTATATCTAAAGTGTACCGAGTGCAATCTTCACCATATCATTAAATGAATTCTGACGTTCATCTGAAGTAGTGGTTTCATGTGTAACGAGACTATCGCTAATTGTTGTTATCGCGAGGGCATTTGCCCTGTATTTGGCTGCTATTGTATACAGGGCAGCAGCTTCCATTTCAACACATAAGACTCCGTACTCTGCCCACTTTTTATACATATTTGGGTTATCATCATAAAACTCATCTGAAGATAAAATGTTTCCCGTCTTCACTTTTATATTCAAGGATGACGCCACCTGATATGCTTTTAAAAGCAATTCAAAATTTGCCGTGGGTGCAAAATCAGAGCCATTAAATTTATTCCAGTTTACGGCTGAGTTTGTACTGGCGGCTAATGCAAAGACAATATCTTTTAAATGAACATCCGGCTGAAATGAACCGGCAGTGCCAATACGGATTAAATTTTTTACATCATACTCACGAATAAGTTCATTTACATAAATTGAAATAGACGGGATACCCATACCCGTTCCCTGCACGGAAACACGTTTTCCATTATAATAACCTGTATAACCCAACATTCCCCGTACTTCGTTATAACAGATTACATCCTGCAAAAATGTGTCTGCAACATGTTTAGCTCTTAACGGATCGCCGGGCAGTAAAATGGTTTCTGCTATTTCTCCTTTCTTTGCTGCTATATGAATGCTCATAAATTTGTTTTAATAAGTTTGCTCGTTGCCTTTTTGTCCTGTTACAATCTGAATTCCATTACTTGTTCCGATTCTCGTAACCCCTATCTCAATATATTTTTTTGCTGTCTCAAAATCACGTATACCGCCGCTTGCTTTAATTTGTATTTTATTCTGTGTAATAGATTTTATAATAGCAATATCTTCTAATGTTGCACCACCCGTACCAAATCCGGTTGATGTTTTAACGAAATCTGCACCTGCATTTACAACTATCATTGTCGCTATTTTTTTTTCATCATCTGTTAGATAACATGTTTCAATAATTACTTTTAGAATCTTATTGTCAATTTGACTTTTGATTTGTCTGATCTCATTTTCTACCAAATCATATTGCTGAGTTTTTAAGAAACCGATATTAATTACCATATCTATTTCATCCGCTCCATTCTTTATAGCATTCTTCGCTTCTGATATTTTGGAGGCAGTATCCATGGCTCCCAACGGAAAACCAATCACACTTGCAATTTTTATCTCTGAACCATGCAATGTATCTCTGCACAATGGAACATAACAACTATTTACACAAACTGCATAAAAATGATACTCTTTAGCTTCATTGCACAATTGAATAATATCATTTTCCGTCGCAGTCGCTTTCAGTAAAGTATGATCGATGTATTTAGAGAGAGTCATTTAATAGAATATTAAAGACTAAACTTAAACAAAAAACTTAAAAAATCTATTATCATTCTTAAAGTACTCATATCTAAATACTATTTTTACATTATGACAGACATTTTAGTAATCGGTTCAGGTATAGCAGGATTAAGTTTTGCACTAAAGACCGCACAACAATTTCCGGATAAGAAGATTTTAGTACTGACCAAAGCAAGCGAAGACGAAAGCAATACAAAATATGCACAGGGCGGCATTGCTGTTGTTACCGATTTTGATAAAGATAACTTCGAAAAACACATACAAGATACGCTGATTGCAGGAGATGGATTATGCAATGAAAAAATCGTTGATATTGTAATACGGGAAGGTCGGGAACGTGTAAACGAACTAATCAGCTGGGGAACAAACTTTGACAAAGGTGATGAAGGAGATTACAAACTCGGCAAAGAAGGCGGGCATTCAGAATTTCGTGTATTACATTATAAAGATATTACAGGCTGGGAAATTGAGCGTGCTTTATTAGAAAAAGTACATCAGACAAAAAACATAGAAATATCCCAGCATCATTTTGTGATTGACTTACTGACACAACATCATCTTGGAAAAATAATTACACGGGTAACAACAAACATTCAGTGTTATGGTGCTTATGTATTAAACAGGAAAACCAATCAGATAGAAAAAATTGAAAGTAAAATTGTAGTGCTGGCAACAGGAGGTTTCGGGCAAATTTATCGTGCCACGACAAACCCAAGTATTGCAACCGGTGATGGCATTGCAATGGTTTACCGGGCAAAAGGACGCGTGGCAAATTTAGAGTTTGTCCAGTTTCATCCAACAGCGCTGTATGAGCCAGGAGTAAGTCCGAATTTTTTAATTACCGAAGCTGTGCGTGGTGATGGTGCTATTTTACGCACAAAAAATGGCAGCGATTTAATGGTTAACTACGATAAACGCGGTTCACTTGCACCACGTGATATTGTTGCACGTGCCATTGATAATGAAATGAAAAAAAGCGGTGAAGATCACATGTATCTGGATTGCCGTCATATGGATAAAGAAAATTTCCTTCATCATTTCCCTAATATTTATGAGAAGTGTAAATCCATTGGAATTGATGTTTTCAAAGATATGATTCCTGTGGTGCCTGCTGCACATTATGCCTGTGGCGGTATTAATGTAGATGAATTTGGGCGCACTTCGATAAAAAATTTATACGCCTGTGGCGAGTGCAGCAATACCGGTTTACATGGTGCCAATCGTTTGGCAAGTAATTCTTTATTGGAAGCAGTAGTTTTTGCACATAGAATATTTTTAGACGTTTGCGAAAAATTACCTGCTATCGAATTCTCTTCGGAGCAATTTCCTGAATGGAATGCGGATGGCACTACTGACCCGAAAGAAATGGTCATCATCACTCAAAGTATCAAAGAGCTCAAAGATATTATGAGTAATTATGTTGGCATTGTGAGGAATAATGGTCGTTTAAAAAGGGCTCAGGAGCGTTTGTACTTATTATTTAAAGAGACAGAAGAATTATATGAAACGACAACCATTTCGCCTCAACTGCTGGAACTGCGTAATATGATTACTATCGGTTATCTGATTACACGCAGTGCCATGCTGCGTAAGGAAAGTCGTGGCTTGCATTATACTACCGATTATCCGAATCATGCAAAGGACGCGGAAGAAACTATGTTATAAAATGTTGAAAAGACTATAACTATTACTTCTTTGAATAATAATTCAGCCATCCTTTTTTGCTTGCAAATTCTAATAATAACTTGTAAATACTATTTGCAATAACGTCTGTACTATTTTTATCGGTAACATAATAATTTGAACGTGCATGATTCAATTCATATTTTCCAATTCTAAATTCACCTGTTGTTTCTCTGCTGCAGACAAAAACAGGTGCCTTTTTTTCTTTTGAATAAGCACAATAAAAAGAAATTTCTGCCTTCATCGGATCGTCTACCAACTGTATATTCTGATCTTTCAGGCATTTATTCTTTACTGCAACCGACAATTCCGTAGGCACTGGTAAATAAATAAAATAATTTATTTTTATGCACATGTCTTTTGGAAACAAACTTATCTCAAGAGCGTAAGTATTCCTTTTAAATAAAAAGATTCATTATTAAACCGTATACCGGAAGCAATATATGTATAGCTATCAACAGGGCAAGGTGTTCCTTTGTAGGTGCCATTCCATCCGTTATTTAGATCATTGGTCTCAAAAACCAGTTCACCCCAGCGGTTATATATTCTCAGCGTATAGCTTTTTATACTTTTATTCATCATATTGAATAAATCATTAAAGCCATCATTATTTGGCGAGAATGCGGTTGGTATAAAAATGTCGCAATTTGTAGAAACAAAAACAGAATCTTTTGCCAGGCATCCTTTAGTATACACCTCCACTTTAATCGGAGAAGTAAATCCATCAATTGAGATTGAATCCTGATCCCTGACACCAGTACTCCAGAAAACAGAATCTGCCTGCTGGTTGATGCCAATCATTTTTAATTCTCCGGGACACATAATAATACTATCGGCACCCAAATTTACTCTTGGCAATGGCAATACGGAAAAATTATATTTTGCTGTATCGGCACCACAACGATGTGTTGCAGTTAATTTAATAACATTTGGACCTATAAAAGTATGCGTGTAAGTAGCTATGTTGCCGGTTTGTATATTTGCATTATTCAAATTCCAGGCATATGAAGTATTTAATCCTCCAGTTGATTGATTAGTGTATTGTACCGTTTTGCCATAACAAACATCAGCCGGAACAGGATTTACATTAAAGAAAATACTGTCGTCCATTGCTATTATTTTCGTAATAGTGTCCTTACAGGAGCCTGCGCTTCCCGTCGAAATTAGTTGTATATTTTTCGGACCAAAGATGGTATATGTATGCGTTGGATTTTTTATAGCTGCACTTTGTCCGTCTCCAAAATTCCAGTTATAGTTAGTAATACTACCGTAAGATACTGTAGATGTATTATTGAAATTAATAGCCTTATTGTAGCATAAAAAGTCATTAGTAAAATTTAGATTGAATTTTGGAGCGTTCACATTAACAGTATCTTCTGCAGCACAACCATCTAAATACACTTTTACTTTCAAAGGATTTATACTTCCGTCATCAGTAAGTGTTGCAGATGTTGTACCATTCACCCATCTGATTGAATCATACAAGGCCGGATTTACAGTAAAAGAAGCAGTTTGATTTTTACACAATACCGTATCTCTTCCTAAGGTTACATTTGGTCGCGGACGAATCTGAATATTTTTGGTTAAAGAATCAGTATAGCATCTGTTAGACACGACTAATTTTACAGGAAAGATTCCTGTTCCTAAAAAAGTATAGCTTTTATCTTTCGTAGTGAAATTATTATTTTCTATTCGCCAGATGAACTGATTGCTGACACCGCCTTTGGTTAAGTTTAGAAAATCAACTGCTCTGCGCTGACAGGTAACTAATTCTGATGTTTTGAAATCCACATTCAGTATAGAGTCCATTAAAATGGTTTTAGCAAATGTATCTTTGCAACCAATATCTGATGTAGCAATTAACTGCACATTATAATTTCCAAAAACAGTAAACGCATGTGTTGGATTTTGAATATTATTGTCTGAATTTCCGTCACCGTATTTCCAGTCAAATTGTGTCAGAGTACCTATATTTATTGTTGAAGTATTCACAAACGTTACAGGTTTATTCAAGCACAGGTAATTATTGGAAAAACCGGGTGTAATAATCTGTTTCTTTACTAAAATCGTATCCCTTCCTGCACATCCGTTTTTAAATACCGTTACATTTATCGGTGTTTTATTTCCGTCTATGGTTATAGTTGAAGTATTTTCGTTTGTATTCCAACGCAACGAATCAAATGCACCGGCAGCAGTTATTGTTTTAGTGGATTTATTACAAACTGTTACATCGCTTCCTAGATTCACTGTCGGGCTTGAGTTTACATTAACAGATGATTTTAATGTATCATTTCCACAACGATTGGTGGCAATTAATTTTACAGGAAAAATTCCACCGATCGGAAATGTAACATTAGCAGTATTTCCATTTACAGGAGCACCATTATTTATTATCCATTGAAATGCCGTTGGATTCCCTCCTGTGGATGTATTAGTAAAAGTTACCGGTGTTTTTTCACAAATATTTGCAGGCGTAGTGATATAACTGATTTTTACCGTATCATCCATTCTTATTTTCTTGATGATGGTGTCTTTGCATCCTAATGCTGTTGAAACTACATGCCTTACAGAAAATGAATCTGCAAAAGTATTGTAGGTGTGTGTGGTATTTTTTAGAGTGTCTGTAAATCCATCTCCAAAATTCCAGCTATAGGCAGTAATAGAACCGGATGAAATGGTTGATGCATCCGTAAAGGTTGCAGGATGCCTGAAGCATAAAAAATTAGCATTAAACCCGGCTTTGGGCTTGGGATTTACAGTAACCGTTTTAGTTACTTTACCAATACACCCGCGTGAGGTGGTGGCAGTTAACTGTACATTATAGGTACCACTGGTGGTAAATAATTTAGTAGGGTTTTGAATAAAAGTGGTATCCCCTGCAGACAGTACCCATTGCCACTTCGTTACATCATTATATACAGATTTAGAGGAATCTATAAATTGTATTAATTCATTTTGACACCTTGGAGTATATCCAAAATTAGTTGTCAATCCGGGATAATAAAATATTTTTATCCTGCTGGTATCAGAACACGGTTTGCCTTTATTTATTATTAAAGTAGCATAATACGTACCTGTATCTGAATAGGTATATGTAGGATTTTTTATAGCAGATGTATCAGTCAGAACAGCCGGATCACCAAAATCCCAGAAAAAAGTTTGGGAAGGTTGTGACGACACATTATTATCAAATCGAACTGTAACACCCTGACAATTACTAAACGTTGAGTCATTTATTTGTAATGCAGAACCGGCAGTATTGTCTGTAATAACAATAGGTGCTGAAGAGGCTATTGCACAGTTTGTAACATTAAACTGAAAATCCCTGATACTTGTACCTAATACTACACCTCCTCTTATTTCCTGCACCTGAATGCCCACTACAAATAAACCGACCGTTTTAGGTATTACTGTCAATAATCCTGTGACAGGATTTATGCTTATTACAGAATTAGCTCCCAATGGCTTTTGCGAGTTAAATCCATTTGTATATATTATGCTATCGTATGGAGGAGTTGTCGCCCTTGTGATATTACAGCCTTGAATACCAGGGCAGATGGTTGGATCATTTGCATCTAATCCTTGTAAAGGAGCCACCAAACTATATACTAACTGATCTCCGTTCTGATCTGTCGCAGACATGTCAAAATCTAATTTTGAATTGGCGCATAAAAACAATGGTGGCTGATTATTAAATACAGGCGATGAATTACAAAGATTGGTATTCGGTATATTTATCTCATAAGTACTGCCTTGATCATCAAAAATATTAGCAACCGCATTATTCCGGCAGCAACGCTGATAGACTATCTTATAACCGGATGTATTTGCCGGTAATGTAATTATTTTTTTATATACACCTTTTTCAATTCTTACATTAGTAGGTCTGTTAGTAATACAAGGATTGGCATCCAAAGGTAAAATGGAACCTGCATTGTTTAATAAATCAAAATCATAATACACTGTATCAAAAGAATTATTACTCCTGTCAAATATGGTGATGGTTGCCGGGTCGTCTAATGGAGCCTGCCCGTTAAAATCATCTCTGAAAATAGTCAGGGTAATTTCATATTGTCCGCCGCCTAAACATTTATAGGACAACTCACCACCAACAAGATGAGTAGCAACGCTGAATTTTATAAAAAAAAGCAGCAAGAAAGCCACTAAGACCCTTTTCTTCATTATACAAAAATAAACAAAAACCATGCTAACAGAAACTAATTATCAGTTTTACTTTATATTTTATTGTATTATAAGATTGTTAGCGTTGAAAAAATTCATTACTTTTTTATATTTTTGTCAAACTTTCCCAAAATGCCAAAGGATACTTCGATTAAATCCGTACTTATTATAGGTAGCGGACCTATTATTATTGGACAAGCCTGCGAATTTGACTACTCCGGCTCACAGGCAGCCCGCTCTTTACGAGAAGAAGGCATAGAAGTTTCACTCATCAACTCCAATCCGGCTACCATTATGACGGATGAGGTGACTGCAGACCATATTTATCTGAAACCATTAACTATAGATTCGATTCGTGATATTTTAGAAGAAAGGCAAATCGATGCGGTCTTACCAACTATGGGTGGACAAACCGCACTGAATCTTTGCAAAGAAGCCTCAGAAATAGGACTTTGGGAAAAATACAATGTTCGCATAATCGGTGTGGATTTACAAGTGATTGAAACAACCGAAAACAGGGAAGAATTCAGAAAGTTTTGCGTTGATTTAGGATTAGGTGTCGCTCCTTCATTTGTTGCTAATTCAATGTTGGAAGGAAAAGAGGCTGCACAAAAAATCGGTTTCCCTTTAGTAATCCGACCTTCGTATACTTTAGGTGGCTCCGGTGGTGGTTTTTGCCACAAGGCTGAAGATTTTGAAGTAATGCTGGCTAATGGTTTAAAGGCATCTCCGATTCACGAAGTATTAGTAGAAAAGGCTGTTCTGGGATGGAAAGAATTTGAGTTGGAATTATTGCGCGATTTGAATGACAGCGTAGTTATTATATGTACTGTAGAAAACCTCGACCCTATGGGTGTACATACAGGAGATTCCATTACAGTAGCGCCGGCAATGACTTTACCGGACCCTGTTTTTCAGGAAATGCGAAATCAGGCGCAAAAGATGATGCGGGCACTCGGAAATTTTGCAGGTGGCTGTAATGTTCAGTTTTCCGTAAATCCCGAAACCGAAGAAATTATCGTCATTGAAATCAATCCACGCGTATCGCGTTCATCTGCACTCGCATCGAAAGCAACCGGTTATCCGATTGCAAAAATTGCAGCAAAGCTGGCACTTGGCTATAATTTAGATGAATTAAATAACCAAATCACCAAAACTACTTCTGCATTTTTTGAACCTGCATTAGACTATGTCATTGTAAAAATTCCGCGCTGGAATTTCGATAAATTCTATGGATGCGATTCTACATTAGGATTGCAGATGAAATCCGTGGGCGAAGTAATGGGCATTGGCAGAAATTTCGCTGAGGCTTTGCAGAAAGCCTGTCAATCTTTAGAAAATAATAAGATTGGCTTAGGTGCGGATGGAAAAGGTTTATCCAAAACGGAAGAAATTTTAGATAGTTTACAACATCCAAGCTGGGACAGAATTTTCAAAATAAAAGATGCTATTTCTCTTGGCGTTCCTTTACACTCCATTCAAAAATTGACCGGTATTGACAATTGGTTTTTGATGCAGATTCAGGAATTGGTAAAATTGGAAAAAGAAATTCAGAAATATACCATCCATAATATTTCAAAAGAATTGCTTTTAAAAGCAAAGAAGAAAGGTTATTCTGATGCACAACTTGGATTTTTATTAGGACGAATAACCGAAGAGGAAGTTTACGAAAAACGTAAAGCACTTGGCATCAAACGTGGATATAAAATGGTTGATACCTGTGCTGCAGAATTTGAAGCGAAGACTCCTTACTATTACTCTTCTTTTGATACAGAAAATGAAAGTAAGCGTACTGAGAAAAAGAAAATTATTGTATTGGGTTCAGGCCCGAATCGTATAGGTCAAGGCATCGAATTTGATTACTGCTGTGTGCATGGTTTACTGGCAATCAAAGAAGTGGGTTATGAAGCCATCATGCTGAATTGTAATCCGGAAACAGTTTCTACCGACTTTGACATTGCTGATAAATTATACTTTGAACCTGTTTTCTGGGAACATCTTTGGGAGCTTATAGAACATGAACAACCCGAAGGTGTAATTGTGCAATTAGGCGGACAGACCGCATTAAAATTATCAAAGAAATTACACGAAAAAGGCATTAAGATAATCGGCTCCTCTTTTGACAGCATGGATATTGCAGAAGATCGAGGTCGCTTTTCTGATTTATTAAAAGAACTGGAAATTCCTTATCCTGATTATGGAACGGCAATAGATGCAGATGAAGCCCTGGCGGTAGCTAATCGCGTTGGATATCCTGTGCTGGTACGTCCGAGTTATGTACTCGGCGGACAGCGTATGCGTATTGTGATTAATGATACGGAATGTGAGAGTGCAGTAATTAATTTATTGAAAGATATCCCTGATAATGTAATCTTGATTGACCACTTTTTAGACCGGGCAAAGGAAGCAGAAATCGATGCAATTTATGACGGCGAGCAAGTGCAAATTATGGGCGTGATGGAGCATATTGAACCGGCCGGTATTCATAGCGGTGATAGTAACAGTGTATTACCTCCATACAGTCTTGGTGCTATTATTATTGAAACCATGAAACACTATACGGAGAAGTTGTGTAAAGCATTAGAAATTCGAGGACTAATAAATATTCAGTTTGCAATAAAAGGTGATAAGGTGTATGTGATAGAAGCCAATCCGCGTGCATCGAGAACCACGCCATTTATTTGCAAAGCCTATCAAATTCCATATTTAAATGTGGCGACTAAAGTGATGCTAGGCACACACAAACTGAAAGACTTTACGTTCAAAGAAAAGCTGACGGGATATGCTATCAAGGAACCGGTGTTTTCCTTTGATAAATTTCCGAATGTAAATAAAGAACTCGGACCGGAAATGAAATCTACAGGTGAAGCGATTTACTTTATCAAAGATTTATTCGATCCTTATTTCAGACAATTGTACAAGGATAAGAGTATGTTCTTGAGCAGGTAGTATAAACTGATCTTATTTGCTAATTTTATATTATTTTTACTTTATGTCAAATTTTTCATTTAGTAGTTTCTGTTTTAAAACAACAACAGTATTTGTCATACTAGTCATAATGGCTTATTTTGACAAGTTGATTTTTAAAGGTGCATTATTTGTTGGAATGTTAGGGCATATAATGGTCGGTGTCAATCCAAAAGGATATTCTAATCATCAAATTACTATTATGTGGATATATTCATTTGGGTTTATTGCTTTTGTTTTCTTTTTTGTTGGCATTATTTATAATGTTATTAAGAAATAAAAATCACCTCGTTCGGTTCTTAATAACATACCGCATATATAAAAAATAATTTTAAAATTTTGACAGGGCACTCACTTCAGTCAACTTAAAGATATTATTTTTTATCCTCGCATGGAATTATCTCTTTTAACTCGTTAAGTTGTAGTATATTTTCTTTTTGTGTCATCGCATGAAGAACCATTAACCATGCTGAAATTATAAACGAAAAGAATGCAATAATCAACATTATTGGATGCCATTCTTGAAAAAAGAGACCAACCAGACCAAAGCCCAAATCAATTAAAAATATCATTAAAAATGCAGAACTATAATTCCATCGCATGAGAGCTAGATTTACATTCCGTTCTATAAAATGAAAATATATTTCTCTATTTTTAAGAAAAATTTCTCCTTTTTTTCGAATCATAACCTCATCTGTTGCTGAATCAACATTTTTATAACGATCTTTAAAAAGTTTAGCGTAAATTCTTTCTTCATAAGAATGAACCTCTAAAACAAAACAATAAAAACCTAAACTTATTTGACCAAGTATATAGGCAACAATTAAAAGCATCACTATGTAGTAATCATAGCCCATTATTTCTTTTGTGATTTCACAATCATTATAATATCTATCTATCATGTGAAAATTTAATAACAAAATCAATCCTGAAAATATGTAGGTTTGAATTTCTCTAGCCAAATGAGAAAATATCTTAAAAACCTGTTCTATTGTTTTATCCATACAATTACAAATTTTAATCGTGTTTTATTCGAGACATCAGATTGTCTAAATAAATATAGTTATCTTTTTATTTAATTAATAGCACACCTGAGCAAGAAATACCAAAAAAGACAAGAAACGGAATACAAGGATATAATATTATTTCTGAAAAGCACATCACTACCTTTAATTAAGAAAGCCGCCCAAATGAGCGGCTTCTTTTCATAACTTTTCAGATAAACTTATTTCTTCGGCGTTGCCATTAAATTATTCATCGCCATCATTTCTTTCATTGTTTTTTGCATACCATCTGTAGAACCATCTAAGAAAATAACATTTCCTTTTCCGTACTCTGCAAAGTTTTTAATGGCTTCTGTCCACATAGAGAATAAAATTACGGAAGTATCTAAATTAGCTTGCTCCATTTCTTTCGCAGCCTGCGTCATACCTTTTGCCACTTCTTCTCTGAACAACGCCACACCTTGTCCGCGTAATTGCGCCGCAATACGTTCCGCATCTGCCGCAATTTTGATTGCATTACCTTCTGCTTCAGCTGCTTTTGTTTTGGTAATTAATAAAGCCTGACCTTCGTTTTCTGCAGCAGCTTTCAAGTTGCTGGATGCCACTACCTGCGCCATCGATTTGATAATTGCCTCGTCAAATGTAATATCGTTTAATTGTAAGTCTAACAAATGATAGCCCCATGTTTCCAATGTTTGGTCGATTTGTTCTTTTACATCCTCCACGATTTCTTTTCGCAAGGAAAGCACCTCCGCCTGTTTTTTTGTTGCCACAAATCCACGAATAGAGCCTTCAATAGTACGTACTAATGCCTGCATAAGATTTCTGTCGTCAATAAATTTAAACGCTACATTTTTGATGGTGTTTTCATCAGTATTTACTACTGCATACAATAACATCGCTTTAAAATATACATTTGCCTGGTCAATAGTAATTGCCTGAAATTCCAACTCCACTGAACGGTTTTGAATAGAAACACGTTTGTACACTTGTTCCAGAAAAGGGATTTTCATGTTCAAACCGGGTCCTAAAATTCTTTGGTATTTTCCGAACATGGTAATAACTGCTATAGTGCCTTGCTGAACGGTTACAAAAGATAAGAAAATGCCTAATACAATTAAGCCTAATAATGCATACAACATAATTTATGATTTTTAAGTGAATAATATATCTCAAAACAGCCTTTCAGCATTTTAAGTTCCGCAATTTATAACTTTTGTATATAAAATGCTTACATTTTTTCTAATTAATAACTGACAGGAAAGCCACCGAAATTATCCAAAAACTGTGCCTTTGTCATTTTCATTCCTATGGGTGCATAATCTGCTAAATAAGTTTGTGCCTGCAAATTGCTGATATGCAGAATATTCGTCAAGTTGATATTCGTCGACAAATCGGGCACCAAACTCATTGGATACGGGAATGTGGGATTGGTCAGCAGGTTTCTGTAAATAATTAATCCTTTTACATTTTTTTTCAATTCAGGTGGTAACACAACATAATTTAAGCCTGCAGCCTTTGCACGTAAAGCAGCATCTTCGTCACCAATCACAATATTTACAAATCCATCTGAATCTGCGATTTTAAATTCTAAGTCCGTTGTGGTAGAATAAGTATATGTCTTAGCATCACACAAACAGATAGAAAAATAGCGTACATCTGTCAATCCGTTTTGTGTATTAATCTGAGAAAAAGTTGGTGCCTTAAAACGCAACATGGTTACGTTATTCTTATTAAAAGAAATTGGCGTAAACAAATAATAGTTGTCTAAATTCGGATACAAAAACACACCTGAAAATTTGTAAAATAAAACATCTTTTGGTGCTTCCAGCAGACCCGCTAAATTTAAAAGCGTAGAAATTTTCTGGTATTTCTGCTGAAACTGTGCCTCAAAATCCGTATTGGCAGGCAAAGGTGTTTCCAATGTTTTTCCGGTTGTTACATCAAAAGCTTCAATAGTTGGCAAAGGTACATTTGCATAGTTATTTTGTTGCGGAATATAGTAACGCAAAATAATGCCAATGTTTTCTATCTTGTCATCGTAGCATAAATTATTGAGAAATGCCAGTGAATCAACTATATTCGGACAAATATTTACCGTATAATTTCTATTGGTTAATGATGCACTGGCTAATGGAAGGAATGGATTCTCATTACCGGCATCCGGTTTAATATTCATATCTACCAAACTTGCAACACTGCTCAATGTATTATTATCATAGACATTATAACTCATATAACGTGCGTAGCCGTATTGTCCCTTAATACGAATGCCAATAGCTGAACCTTTGGTTCTTACAAATGAATACAGGAAATAATTGACATTTGAATCTGGTAGTAACGGTAGTTTTTTGTTACTGCCTATATTCTCAGTCCAGTAAGAAACAGGATTACTGTTTTCTTTTTGACAGGAAAAGAGTAAAAATATCAGATAAGTGAAAATCAATTTTTTCATCAACAAAAGATAATTATTATTATTCTAATTCTGATTATCCATTGTTAAAAATATGCTTATCCGTGCTGACACGCATGTAAAATACCACTGATTATGGATAATAACACCAATCAAGACTGTTTATCTTTGCAGAGAACCATGCATATTATAACGCCATATCATTTTTTGGCATAAAAGTTGTTTATAAGGAAATGTTTATTAAATTTGTTTACATTAAATAATTAAATCCTATGAAAAAGTTATTAAGTACATTATTCTTAGCATTCGCAGTAGTTGCTGCATTTGCATCAGACAAAATTTTCTTCCACGGTGGAAAGGTTGTTGACGGAGACGTTATTAGAGTTGAAGAATTCATCGTTGTATATAAATACACGGGCGAAAATGCTGAACAAACTGTTGGGAAAAAAGCAGTCGATAAAATTCAGTATTCCAGTGGAAGAGTTGAGCAAATCAGTGAAAAAATGGTAGTTACTTCCAAAGAAGATTGGGAAAAAGTAGAAATTTTACTGGACAAATCTGAAATAGTGGGTTTGAAAAAAATCGGTGAGGTAAAAGGAAAAAACTTTGCTGCTTATTCAGGTGCCAGAGCTGATAAAAAAGCTAATAAAAAATTATTGGAAGCTGCAGCAGAAATGGGAGCAGCATTTGTTTATATGACAGCAGATAAGCAAACTACTTCCGGTGGTGGCTACGGCTGGGGCGGCTGGGGCGGTGGCTCCAATCAATCTTTGAAAAAAGGTATTGCTTACACATATGACGATCAAAAATAATTGAATTTCAAGTTCAACAAAAAAACACGATTGGTTTCCAATCGTGTTTTTTTATTTCAACTTTCAATACTTGTACATACAAGCTTTTACTTTGCGTTGTATTTTTGCTGAATGAAAATTCTTCTGTATTACCTTAAAAAATACAAATGGTTAGTCTTACTAACTTTTTTACTGGCGATTATCAATCAATGTTTCTCTCTCTTAGATCCGTACATTTTTGGTAAAATATTTGACAATTTTGCCACACATCCACATACAAAAATAGATGCTGTTACGAAGTTAGCTGTTCCGAGAACTCAACGTGAATTTTTAACGGGTGTTTTATTCCTTATTGGTTGTGCTATCTCTGTCGCGATGATTAGCCGTATTGCAAAGGCCTTTCAGGATTATTTTATGAACGTGGTCATTCAGCGTTTTGGTGCAGATGTTTACACCGATGGTTTGAAACATGCCTTACAATTGCCTTTTCAGGAATTTGAAGACCAGCGCAGCGGCGAAACCTTAAATATTCTTCAGAAAGTAAGATTAGATTCCGAAAAATTTATGCAAAATTTTATCAATGTGCTTTTTGTGGCTATTATCGGAATTGTATTCGTTATCATATATTCTGCATTTGTCTATCCCTCGTTGATTTTAATGTATTTTATCGCGTCATTCTTGCTTGGTTTTTCGATCAATATTTTATCAAAAAGAATAAAATCTGTACAGGCACAAATCACCGGACAAACCAATGTTCTTGCAGGTGCTACCACAGAAAGTTTACGCAATATTGAACTGATAAAAAGCTTAGGCTTAACGAATCAGGAAGTTACGCGACTAAATGATACTACTAATAAAATCTTACATCTAGAATTAGAAAAAGTAAAAAAGATTCGCAGTATTGCATTTCTTCAGGGTACACTTGTAAATTCATTGCGACAGGTTATCATGTTTATTATCCTGTATCTTATTTTTCAAGATAAACTCACAGCCGGTCAACTTATTACTTTACAGTTTTATTCATTTTTTATTTTCAATCCATTGCAAGAAATGGGCAATGTTATTTTAAGCTACCGGGAAGCAGAAGCCTCGCTTAAAAATTTTGAAAAGTTAATGTCAAAAACCATAGAGCAAAAACCTAAGGTTGCTTTGAAATTAAATACTATTGAATCTTTGTCTTTTGAAACTGTAGGATTCCAGCACCGTACTGCAAAAACAAAAGCAGTAGAAGACATTACCTTTCAGGCTCAAAAAGGTGATACTATAGCGTTTGTTGGACCTTCCGGTTCCGGGAAAACAACATTGGTAAAATTATTAGTAGGATTGTATAAACCACAAGAGGGTAAAATTTTATACAACAATATTGATTCTGAAAATATCGATATTGATGAATTGCGCACGCAAATTGGTTTTGTAACACAAGACACGCAATTGTTTGCAGGCACCATTAAAGAAAATCTATTGTTTGTAAATCCTACGGCTACCGATGATGATATTATTGATGTGTTGAATAAAGCAGCCAGCCAAAATTTATTAGCAAGAAGCGATAACGGAATCAATACAGTAATTGGTGAAGGTGGTATGAAAATTTCCGGTGGCGAAAAACAACGCTTATCGATTGCACGTGCATTGTTGCGCCATCCAAGAATTATTGTATTTGATGAAGCTACTTCTGCTCTGGATTCTATAACAGAAGATGAAATTACTCAAACTATCAAGAACGTCATTTCAAAAAAAGAGCATATTACGGTAATGATTGCACATCGTCTGTCTACTATCATGCATGCCGATAAGATTTTTGTGCTCGAAAAAGGAAAGATTATAGAAACCGGAAATCATCAGCAATTGTTAGAAGAAAAAGGATTGTATTATGCGATGTGGCGTCAACAAATCGGTGAGCGAAAAGAAGATCGCTGATTAAACGGATTAAGTTGATTGAACTGATTTTTAATTTGTTTACAATGGCTTTATGAAAAAATATCTGCGAAATTATTTTAAATCATATAAATCAGCGTTATGAAAATAAAAAAATCTAAAATACTTATCACAGGCGGTAGTTCCGGTATTGGACTTGCAACAGCTGAACTATTAATAAAAAAAGGGGCTCAAGTAGTAATTAGTGGACGTAATAAAAAGACGCTGACAGAAGCAGCCAAAAAAATTGGAGCCATACCTTTAGTGGCAGATGTTACTAACGAAAACGAAGTAATTAAATTAGTAAAAAATTCCATCAAACAACTGAATGGTTTAGATGCGCTGATTAACAACGCTGGTTTCGGTTATTTTGATTTACTGCAAAATATGGATGCGCAAAAATTCAGAGCCATAATGGAAACCAATGTTTTTGGCGCTATGCTCTGCGGCAGAGAATGTGCCAAATATTTTATCAAAAATAATTATGGCAATATCATTAATGTGGCTTCTACTTCAGGATTAAAAGGTCATCAAAATGGCACTGCATATTCTACTTCCAAATGGGCATTGCGTGGTATGACGGAATGCTGGCGCGAAGAACTTAGACAATATAATATTCGTATAATGATGGTGCATCCAAGTGAAGTGCAAACCAATTTCGTTATCAATTCAGGCAGACCAAAACGCGATTTTAATAAAACGAAACTCGAAGCACAGGATGTCGCTCATTTAATGGTTTCCATGTTAGAATTACGCGATGTTGGTTTTATTCCGGAAGCTACAATTTGGTCAACCAATCCTAAGTAAATTCGGCATTCATTTATCTTGCTTTCTATATTTAAATGCCATCTTGTCAGCCATTTCCCATTGGAACAACTTTTGAAGTCATAGAACCAAATCTTAATTCTTAAATCATAAATTATAATTTCTTTTATGGAAACCGGAAAAATTAATGTACAAACCGAGAACATCTTTCCAATTATTAAAAAATTCTTATACTCAGACCACGAAATTTTCCTGCGTGAGTTAGTGTCAAATGCTGTCGATGCGACCAAAAAACTAAAAGGTCTTTCGCAATTGGGTGAGGCAAAAGGTGACTTAGGCGATTTAACTATTCTAATTTCTATCGATAAAGAAAAAAATACGTTGACCATTACCGACAAAGGCTTAGGTATGACGGCTGATGAAGTGAAAAAATATATCAACCAAATCGCCTTCTCTTCTGCCGGTGAGTTTGTAGAGAAATTGAAAAATACAGACTCAAACTCTATCATCGGGCATTTTGGTCTTGGTTTTTATTCAGCGTTTATGGTGGCTGATAAAGTAGAAATCAATACTAAATCATACAAAGGCGAACCTGCGGTGAAATGGACCTGCGATGGTTCTACCGAATTTACTCTGGAAGAAATCGAGAAAGCAGAACGTGGTTCAGAGATTATATTGTATATCGCAGAAGACTCCAAAGAATTTTTGGAAGAACATAGAATAAAATCGTTGTTGAATAAGTATTGTAAATTTTTACCTGTTCCGATTCAGTTTGGTTTTAAATGGCAAAGCGAAGAAGACAAGAAAGCTGAAAAACCATTAGAACCTGAAATCATCAACAACACCAATCCTGCCTGGACAAAAACGCCTTCATCTTTGACTGATGAAGATTACAAAGCGTTTTATCGTGAGTTGTATCCAATGAATTTTGATGAGCCATTATTCTGGATTCATTTGAATGTAGATTATCCATTCAATCTGACCGGTATTTTATATTTTCCAAAATTGAAAAAGAATTTTGAAGTACAAAAAGATAAAATCCAATTGTATTCTAATCAGGTTTTTGTTACCGATAATGTAGGAGAAATTGTGCCTGAATATTTGACTTTATTACACGGCGTTATTGACTCACCGGATATTCCGCTAAACGTATCTCGTTCGTATTTGCAGAGCGATGGAAACGTAAAAAAAATCAATCAGCATATTTCTAAAAAAGTTTCTGATAAGTTGCAGGAAATATTCAATAATGACAGGAAGCAGTTTGAAGAAAAATGGAGCGACATTGGCTTATTCGTGAAATATGGCATGATCAGCGACGAGAAATTCTATGAAAGAAGTAATTCGTTTGCATTATTTCCAACTACAGAAAATGCATTTTATACTTTTGCCGAACTGAAAGAGAAAATTGCTCTGAATCAAACAGATAAAGACGGCAATTTAGTGGTTTTATATACTTCCGACGAAGAAGAGCAACATAGTTATATTGAACAAGCAAAAGAAAGAGGATACGAGATTGTAAAACTGGATACGATGATTGACAATCATTTTATTCAGCAAGTGGAAATGAAAAACGAAAAAACACAATTTAAACGTGTGGATGCCGATATCGTTTCTAATTTAATTCCGAAAGAAGAAGAAGCGGCTTCTGTTCTGTCGAAAGAGCAAGAAGAAAAATTGAAAACTTTGTTTGAAACCACTATTGAAAAAACAAAGGCTGATATTGAGTTAAAAGCATTGTCGCCGACAGATGCACCTATCGTCATCACGCGAAATGAGTTTATGCGCCGTATGATGGAAATGCAGAAATTAGGAGGCGGCTCAGCGTTTATGTTTGGCGGTATGGATGAAAAATTAAACTTAGTCATTAACACCAATCATCCAATTAACTCAAAGTTACTGGAAGAAGACGAAGCACATCAGCAAAAACATATCAAGCAACTTTATGATTTAGCGTTGCTCTCACAAAATATGCTTAAAGGCGAAGCGCTCACGAAATTTGTGCAACGTAGCTTTGAGTTGATATAGTATTTGAGTACCGTCATTCCGAACAAAGTGAGGAATCTCATCATTAACAGACATCCGCAAATTAATGAGATTTCTCATTACGTTCCTTATTCGAAATGACGGCTTCATTTTTGGAAACTATTTTCGCTTTTTTAACGTTATAATCTGACGTTAAACACTTAATTTTACAGCATGTTTCGTTTTTTTAAATACATTATATTGTTTATACTTGGCTATAAAGTACTAAAACAACTTTTTGCCGAATACAATACACAAGACACGGTACCTCAAACACCGCCCAAACAGAATATTAATTCTACTAATTATTCTCAAAATCAACAGCATTCTCAGCATTCCAAATTCAATAATGCCGAACCGATTGATTACGAAGAAGTGAAGTAGATTTTAGTGGTAAGTCGTAAGTAATTTTGTACTTTTACATCCTCAAATTATCTCATTCTTAAATTAAAGATATGTCTCTCGATCAAAATATAAACAACGAATTAAAAGACGCAATGCTTTCTAAAAACGAAGTAAAATTGCGTACTATTAAAGCAATAAAAGCCGCTTTTTTAATTGCTAAAACAGAGAAAGGCTCCACAGGCGAAATTTCTGCTGAGCAGGAAATAAAAATTCTCCAAAAATTATTCAATCAACGCAAAGAATCTTTTGAAATATTTACAAAAGAGAATCGTCCTGAATTAGCTATAAAAGAAAAAGAAGAAATGGATGTGATTACTTCTTATCTGCCAAAACAATTAGGTGATGATGAACTGAAAGCTATTGTACAGGCAACTATTACTGAAACAGGAGCTACTTCGATTAAAGATATGGGAAAAGTGATTGGTTCGGTTTCTAAAAAAGTAGCAGGACAGGCTGAAGGCGCACGTATTTCTTCTTTAGTAAAAGAATTATTAGGCGCTTAATTTTAAAACACATAGAAATATAGATTCTTAGTTTACTAAAAACTATGCTTTTCTTGTTTTATAATTATTTTGTTCTTTTCTATAATTTTCATTAATTAATAATTTTATAGATTACATAGAATTTCATCCAAGATGAAATAAATAAAAACTATGTGTCTATGTGTTTAAAATAAATTATGCAGCACATCATCTTTGATTTAGACGGCACCATTTCTAATCCCGAAACCGGAATTTTGAATGGTTACAAATACACATTTCCAACTTTAAATATTGATACGCCTGACGATGCTACCTTGCGAACACTGATAGGTCCGCCCTTGCGTAAAGTATTTGAAGAAATGTATAACCAACATTCAGATACTGCAACGCAGGCTATTGCAACTTACCGGGTGTATTACAATCAATTAGGCGGCGCATTTGAAAATGAATTATATGAGGGAATGGTTGAGTTAATTCAATCTCTTCACCGGCAACAGAAAACATTGCACATTGCAACGCACAAAGGTGCTATGGTACATGAAATTCTGAAGCATTTTCAAATTAGAGATTATTTCAGCCGGTTACAGCATTACAATGAAGAAAAAAATATTGTAACTAAAGAAAGAATGATTGAACTCATTTTAGAAGAGGAAAAAATTACTGATTTACATAAAACAGTCATGATAGGCGACAGGCATTCTGATATTGAAGCAGCAAAGTATACCGGAATAAAAAGTATTGGCGTTACTTATGGTTTTGGTTCAATTGAAGAAATAGAAGCCGCAAATCCTGATTATATTGCACATAATATTGCTGAATTGCAAGAGATTTTGCGCTAATTCTATTATATTTATTCAAACACTTTTTATGAAAAAATTAGCTTTATTATCATTGCTGGTTATTTTTTCTGTTTCTGTTTTTGGAAAAAACAAACGCTTATCCGAAGTAGAAAAACTGCGACAAACAGAATTGGCATTCAGCAAATTATGCGGTGAAAAAGGTATGAAGATTTCATTTCTCGCTTATGCTGATAAAGATGTAATCAAAGCAGAAGGCGATAACCAGTTTCCAATCTTCGGTATTGACTCATTAGCTGCTTCTTTCGGCAATGAGCGCGAAACATTTACTTTGTCCTGGTATCCAACAAAAGCCGAAGTAAGTAAATCTAAAGATTTGGGTTTTACTTTTGGCAACTGGATTTTAACGAAAGTAAACGGTGATAAAAAATATGGTGTTTATTATACTGTATGGAAAAAACAAAAAGACAATTCCTGGAAATTTATTTTTGATGGTGGCAACTCAACGCCCGAACTTGTAAAGAAATAAATGATGAAGTATAGATTACTGGGTCCGATAATTCATCCGATAAAAGAACTTTCTGAAAGTGGAAAATTAGGTGGTGTTCTTTTAATCATTGCTACTATATTTTCCATTAGCATTACGAATAGTTCTTATAGTGAAAGATATTTACATTTCTGGCATCAGGAAATCGGTAATGGTTTTATTTCAATGCCTCTTGAACATTGGATAAATGATTTGCTGATGGCAGCATTTTTTTTTCTGGTTGGCTTAGAAATAAAGCGCGAATTAGTTACCGGCGAATTATCGTCACCGAAAAAAGTATTGTTGCCATTATTAGCAGCACTTGGGGGTATGCTGTTTCCAGCATTGATTTTTTTTGCATTCAATGCAGGCTCTGAGAATATACACGGTTGGGCAATTCCAACGGCAACAGACATTGCTTTTTCATTAGGTGTTTTATCCTTACTTGGCAAACGCGTACCGTTATCATTAAAAGTTTTTTTAACCGCTCTCGCTATCATCGATGATTTAGGTGGCATTTTAATCATCGCTGTTTTTTACACCAATGAAATTCATACTAACTATTTATTATTGTCGATTGGTATAATTGCTATCTTATTTTTATTGAATAAATTCAACGTAAATCATTTCATTTTTTATTTTATCCCAATAATTTTCTTGTGGTATTGTATTTATAGAAGTGGTGTGCATGCAACTATTGCAGGTGTTGTTTCAGCGTTTTTTATTCCAATAAACAGAGTAGAAAAATACGAACACATCTTACATCAACCTGTCAACTATTTTATATTGCCAATTTTTGCATTAGCAAATACCACTATTGTATTATCAGCAGAAAGCATTCCACATATTTTTTCCGATTTAGGCATCGGAATTATTTTAGCCTTGTTTGTTGGCAAAACAGTTGGCATTTCCTCGTTAGTTTTTATAAGCATAAAAACAAAAATTTGTGAATTGCCGAATGATATTTTATTCAAACACATTATTGGCGTCGCATTGTTGGCTGGTATTGGTTTTACGATGTCATTATTTTTTACTGCGCTTTCATTCAAGCATCCTGAAAGTTCCAATATTGCACGGCTTGCCATTATTATTGGCTCTACTTTGTCGGCAATTTGCGGTGTGGTGTTTTTATCTTTTTCGCTAAAGGAAGCATAAGCTATTAAAGCATTTACTTTAATAAATGAGAGGTTTGACAAGAATAAGAATTGATTTCTTAAATATTACACAGCAACTCCAGATTCTGTCCTTTGAGTTGTTTTTTGGTAAGCTCGTAGTTCTTGGTAAAACCCAAGATAAATCCTCCACCGCCGGCGCCGCAGAGTTTTAAATAATATTCACCACTGTCTAATCCGCGTTTCCACATCTTATTAAACAAGGTTGGTATCATCGGTTTGAAATGTTCAAACTGGAATTTAGAAAGTAGTTTCATGTAAGCAAATAATGTTTCTTTGTCGCCATCTAAAAATGCCTGTATGCAGTTGTTGGCAAATGGTTTCAATTGCTTATCCACGAACTCTCGGAATGTTGGCTCTTCCATTTTCTGCATGTAGTATTTCACCAAAGGTTCAGTGCTGCGGGAGATGCCGGTATCTATTAAGAAAATGGCTCCCTTGCCTTCATTATTCAATTCTACTTTCACCGGTTCTACACCATTTTTTCCATTAATCAGTAAGGGTAAATTCAGATAACAAATCAACGGATCTACACCGGAACTGCTGCCATGAAAATAAGATTCCATTTTTGCGAAAACAGCTTTTAATGACAATATAGTTTCTTTATTCGGTGCGTCATCAATGTTTACTTTATTCTTTGTATATTTTCCATAAACCGCTGCAACCAAAGCACCGCTGCTTCCTACACCAAAACCTTGCGGAATAGATGACTGGAAATACATGCCATTTTCAATGTCTTTTTTGAATGCCTCAATATCAAACTCTATTGTAAGTTTTTTATCCTTTAAAAGTTGTTCTAAATAATTGGCAAAATCTTGTAAATGGTCGTTAGACTCTGAAACGAATTGTTCATTCATCTCGTTCGCATCGAACGTCAGTTTTCCCTGAAACTCATTATACGGCAAAGTCAGTCCCATAGAGTCCTGAATAATGCTGTACTCACCGAAGAGTAAAATTTTTGAGTTAAAAGATGGTTCGTTTCTCATTTTATTTTGGTTGGACCTTTACCAACTTGGTCATAAATCACTTTTCCATTTTCACAATACATTAACAGTACTTCCTGTATAAATGTTTCCACTTCTTTTGTGTTTTCTTCCGTATATAACAAATGAATATTCGGCCCTGCATCTAAAGTGTAGTACAAAGGTACACCTTTTTCTGCACGGTAGGTTTTTATTAAATCAATAATTTTCAATGTATTAGGCAACATCAGCATGTAAGAAGGTGTGGAACACATCATCAATGCATGCAATGTAAGTGCTTCATTTTCAATTATTTCTCCAAATTTGTCTATATCTCCGTTATGTAAACAATCAACAAGGGTGGAAAGGTGATTTTCTGCCTGTTTGTATCTGCTCTCCGCAAACGGATTGCCTTCCATCAATGCGTGACCTGCCCTGCTCGATACCGATTTTTCATCGCTGGAAACAATCAGTATGGCATCTTTAAATGTTTTAAATACAGGATGTACTTTGTCATAATACGGAATACCATGTTCATTGCTTGATAATGGAATAGCATCATGTTTACCCCAAACTGACAAATAAGGAAACACCGACCGGCAGGCACTTCCGGAGCCAAGACGAGCTATCATACTTGCCTTCTCAAAAAACTGTGTTGGAAACATGCCACCATCCAGTGTATTTTCAATATCTGTTAAACACAATGCTAATGCCGCCATTGAAGATGCAGAACTCGCAATTCCTGTAGAATGCGGAAAAGAATTCGTGCTGTTTATTTCTAAAGAAAAATGTGGTAAAAACGGAAAGTGCGGTACAATACTTTCCAGGAATTTCCGGATTTTTTCTGCAAATTTTGGGTTTTCATTTCCTTCAAATAAAAAATTCAATTGAATGGATTTATCATCGGATGTTTTTGCACGGTATTTTACAGAAGTTTCAGTATATGCATTGTTTAAGGTAAAACTTATAGATGCATTCCGGGGCAGTTGGTTGCCATATTTTCCCCAGTATTTTACGAGTGCGATATTTGAAGGTGACCTCCACGCAACCTCTCCTTGTATGTTTTTAAACGGATTTGACATTACCTGCAAAAATACAAACGTAAAATGGATTTGAATGTTTATTTGCGTTATCAGAAATAAAAAAATCCCGCTCCTAATATTATGGGGCGGGATTTTCTTATCTCCGTACTTATCTTTTACAAACCATTAATAGATATACCAAACACGATTGGATTGAACTTTGGCCCTTTATTAGTAGAAAATGCACTGCCGATAGAATAATAACCAAAGATACTTACCGGTCCGTAACCACCACGAATGGTTGGTCCATAGCGGAATTTATTCATATTGGCTACTTTAATGTCTTTAAAAGTTATTTGCTCACCATCGTTTTTGTAAGGGTCTTCGCCTTTATATTTCCATTTACTGCCAATTAAGAAACCAAATTTAAATCCCACTGCTATCTTCCAGCTCATCCCTGTTTTTTTGTTGGGTGCTGAACGGTAGCGGAATTCGATTGGAATATCGATATAGGTCATATTCAGTTTAGATTTCTTGGAGCT
>JAXLTZ010000012.1:0-123675 GCA_046329785.1 Chitinophagales bacterium | reverse complement strand
AACAAGAAAGCGACTATCGCTGCTAACCTTACTTTATTAAATTGCATTTTCATATTTATATTCTTATTAATCAATTTTGAAAGCAACACCCGGAATTTTACGTGATAAGCCATCCGGTCCTTTCACTTTTATCTCTTCTATATAAAAGATATCACCAGGTTTTGCTTTTGCAATAAACGCTTTTTGTGCAGCACTAAAATAAGGTCCTGTTGCTGATGCAATACCAGGATCCTGCAATTTAGGCTGATAGAACATATTAAAACTTAAAACCTCGAATTTTGCATCAAAGTCAAAATTTTCTAATTCAGCAACAACACCTTGTTGTGCTTTCCATATACCCGCATTGATTCTACCGCCCGGCATACCTGAAACTTTCGCAACAGGGTTAGGTATCATTTTCACACGAAAAGGAAAAGAGCCGTAATTTTTACCATTTGCAGTTACTGTCACATTAGTAGTTCCCTGAGTTGTTACACGAACCTCATATTTTCCACCACTACCTGTAATAGAACCTGCTGACATCCCAACCTGTAACTTGGAATTCGCTACACCTGCAGCAGAAACCTGTACCGGATTCGGAACACCTATGTAAAATACGTTCATCTTGGTTGGAGATACTGTTGCAAACGGAGCAGCAACTGTATATTTAAAAGGAGGTAATGGATAGTTATCTACTTTTCCCGTTCTGTCATTTCTCAATGAGATACTACCTCTTAAATCATATTCACCTACACCTGGAGATGATGAAAAGTGTGCAACACCTTTATCGTCCGGTTTAAGAGAAGCACCGTTTACGTTAACAGACACATTATTGTTTTTAGAACTGGTTGCAGCTAAAAAAACATTAGCTTCAAATTTTTCACCTTGTAATATATATGCAGAAGGCGATGTTATTTGTGCAGAGAAAGCATCGAATACAATTTCTTGTGGTTCTAATTCTTTAGCATCCCCTATCTTTTGATAGAAATAAGAAACCAATTGTCCTTCTGAAGCTTTTGTATCTGCTAATACTTTTGTTAGCATTGTATAAGATGCAACGGGAGGCATTTGAAAGAAGTAATCTCTTGCCCAATCACCGTCTTTTTTCTGAGGAGTTGTATTTAAAGGAATTCTTTCTTTCATTACTTCCAACTCTTTCGGATCAACTAATCCTAAAACAGTGTTTTTGAACTCTTCGATTTTTTTCTTCAGTTCATACCCTTTTTTCTTTTCTTCGATAAAATAACGAGTAGATGCGTCCAAGTCATCCTGACGTTTCATAATAGCACCTTCTTCTCCTGCACCACCTGCTTCTTCTGTAATTCCTTTTTGTAATTCAGAAATATAGCTTTGAAGGTCTTTGGATAATGCCATTACTTTATCTGCTTTTTGCTGAAATTCAACAATTTGCATATTAGCAGGTTCTTTTGCTTTTTTTACAGCAAAAGCATTATAGCTTGTTTGTGTGTTTACATCTAATAATTTATTAGAACTTTCTAAACTTTTATTGATAGTTCTAAATGCGTTCAGGATTTCAGACGATACGTTCAATGCAAGTAGTGCGGTTAACACGAGGTACATTAAGTTAATCATCTGCTGCCTGTTTTCCTTAGGAATAGACATATTTTATAATTTTTTTTGGTTAAAAAATATAATACAGATGATTATGATTATGAACGCATTGCAGAAAGCATATTTCCGTAAATACCGTTTAATTTTTCTAAATTACCGGCTAATCCACCCATTTGAGTTTTGAACTTCTCAGTATCTGCTAGTGAACCTTCTAAGCTAGTCATAGCAGTACTTAAGTTACCTATGAATTTATTCATTGTTTTCAAATGAGTATTAGTGTCTTGTAATTCCATTTCATACACTGCATTTAAAGCTGCTAAGTTTTTAGTAGCGCTTTGTACTTGTGAATGATATTGAGAAGCGTCACCGGAAGCAGCTGCTAATTTGCTCATGCCATCTGCCGCGCTTGAAAATGAATCTTTAACACCATTTAATGAAGTTGCCGCAGCTTTTGCAGCACCTGCAAAATCATTAGAAGCAACTGTTGCGTCTGCAAGATTACCTAGTTTACCTACATTTTCTGCAAAGTTTTTAAGATTATCTCCAAATCTGTTTACCAAATTTTGATCAACTTTTGCTGCTTCTAACATTTTATCCATTTCTGCAGAAATTGATTTTTTATTAGAACCTACAACTGCAGCAGAAGCTGCTGAAGCATCACTATCATATTGATCTAAACCCGGGTAGTATTTTTCCCAGTAGTAATCCGGCTCCGGTGGAATTAAACCTGAGATAGTAAAGATAAGTGCTTCTGTCAAAAGACCAACTGTTAACATGAAATTTGCAAAAGACAAGTGCAAGATTTTAGCCCAAGCACCAACAATTACTACTGCAGCACCCACACCGAATAGTAAATTTTTTAGAGTTTTAAATGATTTGGTTTTAAAATACGGAGTTGCCATAAACTTTTTAATTTATTTGGTTAGTTATTAATGAGTTAACGTTAATTATTAGAATTTATTTGATTTATTTGCCAAAATCGTTCATAGAACGTCCCATAAATGGTAATAAACATCTGAATCCAATATACGATTTTGCAGAATCCTGATATTCATATGATTTAGTGCCACACTGCAAGAAATATGCAATATCTTTCCATGAGCCGCCTCTGATTACTTTACGTTTCATCACGTTTGGTTCATCTTCTTTTGCATCGTATCTGAAATCCGGTTGTTTATCATGAATAAATGCATTTGCATCATCTTCATAAGCTGTAGATGTCCATTCTGCTACATTCCCTGCCATATTATATAAACCATAGTCATTAGGCCAGTAAGATTTTGCATTTACAGTGTAAAAACCACCATCTTCAGGATAATTACCACGACCAGGTTTAAAGTTTGCTAACAAACATCCTTTTGTATTTCTTACATAAGGACCACCCCAAGGATAAGGTGATAAGTTTCTGCCTCCACGAGCTGCATACTCCCACTCATACTCTGTTGGTAAACGGAACTGGTCTAAAGGAGCTTCTTTTTGCATTGCTCTGTAATCATTCCATTTCAGTGTTCTCCATGCACAGAAAGCATTACACTGATCCCATGTAACACCAACTACCGGATAATCGTCATAAGCAGGGTGTGTGAAATAAGAACGAGTCATTGGTTCATTGTAAGAATAAACAAAGTCTCTAATCCAAACCATTTCATCAGGATAGATAGAAATCTTCTTTTTTTCCATAAATGCACTTCTTGGCTTAACATCTTTGTCCGTTGGTCTTTGCTGAGCAGCTTCTTTCCATTTGAACCATGTGTAAGCATATTCTAATTTACGTGGATCTATTTCTTTTTTACCATTGATACGGTCTGCTTCTGAATAGAATAAAGGGTCTAACTGAGAACCTTCTTCCGTTACGCTGGTACCAGTCTGCCAATCCATATCGATAGGCATATCCCAGTTGATGGATTGTTTTCCGTTGTCACCTTCTTTTAAGTGATCACCACCTAACATCTGATGTGCAATAGAATCTCGCACATACTCAACAAACTGACGGTATTCATTGTTAGTTATCTCAGTCTCATCCATATAAAAACCAACAATTGATAATTGTTTCATTTTTGTATTGAATGCGTAATTGACATCCTGATCTGAAGGGCCGGCATGAAAAACACCTGATGGCACATATATCATGCCGTATGGTAACAGGTTGTTATCCCATTTCGGACGGTCCTGAGCACCAATTAGTTGTCCGTCAGTACCGTTACCGCCTTTACAGCTTGCTAAGAATATAGCAATTACTGCAATTAACGAAAATTTTAACTTATTCATCTTAGTTGTTTACGTTTTTTTCCTAAAATAAGATGTAAAAATAGTAAAAAAATACGTTTACTTGTACATCTGTGTTAGCATTTTATCTAAAATATTAATAATCTATTTACAAAAACCTTGGATTGTTGATAATTTTTGGGTTCTTATATAATTTACTATTCGGCAATAAATAGTTCAATGTTATTTCATGTGAGCCTTTATTTACGTTGTTTAACCTATTTAAAGATACATCATAACTGTAAATTATGCAAATATTTTTCAACGGTCCAATGCTTATAATTGGTGATAACGACTCAAATGATTTTTTATTGTATCCTTTTACATTCACCCCCAGACTGACATAATCTTTGTACCCTGCCATAAAGCTAAAGTCGGTTTGGAATTCTTTAAAGTCAGTGTTGAACACAAGAGATGGTCTGATATTGAAATTTTTTCCGGCTTTAATTTTACTTGAAACATAGGTTTGGAACACACCTCCATATTTCAGTTTCAGTATTTCTGACTCGCCTTTAAACTTATCTTTTGCATTTATGAGATTGTTATAGGCAATGCCAACTTCAATATATTTATGAATAAATGAAACCCCGAATGCAAGATTTGGACGGATGCTTCTCTGCATCTGATTTGACAAAAAATCGTCATTTAAATTATTGCCATTCCCTTGAGGAGTTATCAATTTACTTCCGTCTAATTTTGAAATGGTCAGACCGGCATTTAGTGCAATGGCAATTTTAAGCTTCTTTTTAACATCCTGGATAAATGCATATCCAACATTTAGAGAAGAAATATTATAAGCACCCAGCATATCATTAGAAACTGCAAGTCCTAGCCCGCCATGAATCTGAGGTAATCTCGCGTCTGCAAAAACATTAATAGTTCTTGGCTGTCCGTCAAGTTTTGCCCACTGGTGCCGATAATTGGCACCGAAATTAATTCCATCTTTGCTTCCATAAAATGCAGGATTTGTTACCTGCGGGTTGAACATATAATGAGATGTTGCAGGTTGTATCTGAGCAAACGAAACAAGTGTTACCAAACTTAAAAGAATACAACCTAATTTTTTTACAAAACCTGACATATTGTAAAAGTAGGAAAGAAAAACCATTTTTTAAAAGTAAAATAGAAAAGTTCGTGACAGACATAACGATTTATGTCATTTGAACTATTTACCTTTTTTATTTGCCTCTGTAATATACTTTTTTATGGCATCTACCAAAGAGGGATTTTCCGGGGTGGGCGCAAAAACATTTATGTTCAGTTTATGTGCTTTTACTGCCTCTGCTGTGGAATTTCCAAAAATAGCCAAACGTGTTTCATCCTGGCTGAACTTAGGAAAATTAGTATATAATGAATCTATAGCAGACGGATTAAAGAAAACCAACATATCATATTTTACATCACTCAAATCTGATAAATCACTGGCAACTGTTTTATAAATCACAGCTTCACTGTATGGAATATTATATTTCAACAAGGCTTCAGCCAGTGCTTTGTCACGCACATCTGAACATGGCAACAGGAATTTACCATCTTCTTTATGCTTCAAAATGACTTCCATTAATTTTGGTAATCTGCCGTCACCATAAAAAACTTTACGTTTTCTGTATTGAATAAATTTCTGCAAGTACAGAGCAATCGCCTCATTATTACAAAAATACTTACTGTCTTCACTGATTTTTACACGCAGTTCTTCGCAAATACGGAAGTATTGTTCGATAGCGATCCTGCTGGTGAAAATGACACAGGAATATTGTTCTATATAAATTTTTTGTTTTCTAAAATCGGCTGCTTTAATTCCTTCCACATGCGTGAATGGTCGCCAATCCAATTTAATTTTAAATTGCTGTGCTAAATCTATGTAGGGTGATTTTCCTAAATCCGGTTTGGGTTGTGAAATCAGTATAGATTTCACAGGGTTTAATACTGCGGAAGTTACAATGGTAGGCAATGGTTTTGATTCGATTACCACCTTTTTTTCTGCTCTTGCTACAGGTTTAGTTGTAACATTTTCACTTTTTTTATCCGGCACTGCTTTTTTTACCGATGGCTTAATTTTGGGCGCGGACTTTTTTTCAACTGTTTTACTCTTTTTGATGGCTTCAGGTTTTACTTTTGCAGCTGTCTTTGTTGCTGCTTTTCCTGACGTTACCCGTGCAGGTTTTGCGGGTTTTACATTTTTCTTAATGGATGTCTTAACTGCGGAAGTCTTTTTAGCCGTTGCATTTTTTTCTACCACTTTTTTAGCCATTTGTTCCGGTTTTTTATTGTACTATATTATTCAAAACATATCTTGCCAATAGTAGCACAGGGATTATTTTGAAAGCGCAAATATAAAGAAAAAAATGAAGCTTGTAGGGAATACGGATATTGCCCATAAGTTGATAACTTCTTACAATGTTGAAAACAGTGTATCCGCCAAAAATGAACAGCATCAACAGAATCATGAAATCAGGAGAAACGTGACCGTTGTAAATATATATCAATAGAAATAGTAAAAGAACAACACAGAGCAGTAATTCGGCAAAAAGATTCTGAAGAAAGAATGCCTTAAATGTTTCTTGTGTGTCAATTATCCAGTTGAATATAAACTCCACCATATTCTTTAATGTAAAAAACAAACCTAACAACAAACAAATATCCAAAAAACGGGCAAAGCTAAAAGCCGAAAAATCTTCATTTCGAAAAATAATCACACCACAGTACAACATTAATGACAGGATAATTATTTTTATAGTGTAGACAAATAATATGGCGAAAAGTGAATCGTATTTTTTTGTTTTGAAAAAGATAAAGAACTTTTTAATACTCAGCATACCTTCGAGAATTGAGTAAAACAGATCTTCAAAAACCAGCCGGAGTATCAACAAGAATAATAAAATCGTTAATGAAATAAATAAAAACACGTTACTTTTAGCCGGATGCTTTTGATTTTGTATCAGCATTTGCCGGGTTGACTCGTTGTTTATATCCAAATGAGTTAGCATATTGTTCCATCTGGCGGAATCTATTTTATTTTTTAAAACAGAATCTCTGAATATCGGATTTATCGCACCCACCTCATCATTTGATACAGCGGTTAAAGAATTTGCAAGAAACAGTAAGAAAAATATATGCTTACTAAAAAGTTGCCACATATCCGAAGTGCAGTTTAGAATTCCTGAAATCAACGCTTTTATCTTTTTGCTGTCCGAGTGCATAAGTGAGCCCAAAAATACCAATTTTAGTTTCAAATGTGATACCTGCTCCGAAACCAAATGGGAAATCCTGAAAAGTAGTGCTGTTAAATTTCCGGTGAATATATGCTGCATCCATAAATACAAAGAAATAGGAATTGCGCATAATCATCATTCTATACTCCAGCGTAGTGACATTATAAGTACTTGCAAAAATTGACTGCTCATCAAAACCTCTTAACAACCTGCTCCCTCCGATTCTAAGCAATTCGTTTCTTAATAAATTCTGATTAAAAACAGAACCGCCGTTCAATCCAAATTTCAGAATATGTCGCTGTTTTTTCCCCAGCGGCAAATAATAATTTCCCATCCAGAAAATATCGCCCTTTATAGACTTTCGTTTGATACTGTCGTACAAACTTTCATAATTAAAACTGGAGAAATCATCCTGTAAAGTTGTAATCTGATTATTCGGTTTTATTTTTTTCGTTCCAATAGAGCCGGTTAGTTTTAACTCATATCCTTTTTGCGGGCTAAATAAATAATCCAAATTTTCATAATAGGCTTGTACACCATATTGATTATAGGTTGCATCAAGATTATTGGGTAATTTCTTATTAAGTTTTGCAAACGTAGTATCTGCAGCGAGTACAATTGTTTGAAAATACTTATAAAATCCTTTGATATAATTATTGGAACTGGTGATATATGGTATCCCAAGCTGCCAAGCTAAATCAAGTGAAGAAGAGTCCCGTTTTTCGAGGTTAAAGGTAAAATTAACACCAATAGGTGCGTTTAATAAATAAGGATAATTGAAACGAACATCCAGCAATTGTGATTGTCGCTGCAGTTTACGCCATTCCAGATAAATTTCCTCACCGCGCTTGAAAGAATTTTGCAGATGTACACGCACTTCACCTGTAATCAAAATTTTTCCTCTGTTGCTGCCGGGCAAAAAACCGATTAAAAAATCGAAAGAGTTGACTTTCCGTTTATCCAGATATAAATGAATATCCGCTTTATTATCTCTGAATAAAATATTGCTTGGCTGGCGGACAATGGCATACGGTAATTTTTGCAGCAGCTTATCAATATCTTTTATGCGTGATTCATTGTAGGGTTGCTTACTTTTTATCAGCACGTAATTTTGTATAAACCCTTTTGTCAGCTTTGAGGAACCGTGATTAATAAAACTATCTATCAAAATTAATTTTCCTTTGTCAATATTATAGGAGAAACTCAATGAGCTGTCATTTAATTGTATACTATCAGAACTTACTTTTGCAAAAGGGTATCCGCTATTTTCAAAATTAGTAATCAATGCTTCTTTAGTAATATCTGATTCATAAACATTATTGCCGACTGTTGTCTTTTTCTTTTTTTTCTTCGAGAATTCTACTGTTGAATTCTTTATCGCATACTTTTTCCCTGTATGCAGGTTTGCAAAAACAGAATCGTGTTGTTGTCTGATGCTGTCAAAAGATGCTTCCAGATAGCCTTGCTGAACTAGTTTTTGTTGTGTACTTTTTAAATATTGTTCTGCTTCTGTTGTATTTTTAAAAGTTTGCTTTTGTTTCACTTTTACAGATGTATTGTCTTTTTGTAAAAACAAACGAATATTTTGTGCGCATATATTTTGCGTAACAAAGATGAAAAACAATATATAGTAATTTTTAATTTTCAATGGAATTCCGAGTCTAATTCTTCAAAGTTATAATTTAAACACATAGACACATAGTATTTGTTTTCTTTTTTATTGAAGAATTACATAGAAAAGCTTCGCTTTTATAGCCAATACCGGCTTGCCTATGTAAAAATTTATTTTCTATCCATTTCATTTTTTATTTTATCGTCTATCTCTCTCTATGTGTTTAAAATTAAATAAGTTAGTACCTTGCGGCAGAATGGCAGGCATTTATTTACATATTCCTTTTTGCAAACAAGCTTGCACCTACTGCAATTTTCATTTTTCCACTTTACTGAAAAATAAAGACGATGTTTTAAAAGCGATGCTGAAAGAAATTCAACTGCAAAAAGATTTCTTTTTGAATAAAACGACAATCGAAACTATTTATTTCGGCGGTGGCACACCAAGCCTGCTTTCTGCAAAAGAAATCAATGAATTGTTGAACGAAATAGGCAAGTATTTCACGGTTGCTTCAACGCCTGAAATTACACTTGAAGCCAATCCTGATGATTTGTCTGCTGAGTATTTATTGTCTCTGAAAAAAGAAACAGCAATCAACCGGTTTAGTATTGGCGTACAATCTTTCTTTGAAGAAGATTTGCGTTATATGAACAGGGCGCACAATGCACAGGAAGCCATTAACTGTATTCAGCATGCGCAAGAGATTGGCTTTGATAATTTATCGGTAGATTTAATTTATGGCGTGCCGACAATGAGCATTGAACGCTGGAAAAAAAATCTGCAAACAGTTTTTGATTTAGAAGTACCACATATCTCCTGCTATGCACTAACGATAGAAGAGAAAACTGCACTGGCATCTTTGATATAAAAGAAAAAATCACCCGAACCAAGCGATGAATTTATGGTACAGCAATTTTCTATTTTGTCAGATAAAATGGATAAACATGATTACATACATTATGAGATTTCAAATTTTTGCAAACAATCTCATTTTGCAAAACACAATACTAATTACTGGAAAGGTATTCCCTATTTAGGCATTGGTGCGTCGGCGCATTCGTATGATGGTGTGAGGCGTTACTGGAATGTGGCAAACAATGCGCAGTATGCTAAAAAGATAAGGAACAATGAATTGGGAAACGAAAGTGAAATCTTATCTGAAACCGATGCGTATAATGAATATGTCATGACGAGTATCCGTACTATTTTCGGAACAGATAAAAACAAAATACAAAGCAAATTTGGTGAAGAATTTCTTAAGCATTTTCTATTGGAAATTTCTCCATTTATTGCAAATGGTTGGATTATAGAAACAAATGGAATTTATACATTAACGAATTCAGGAAAATTATTTTGCGATTATATTACAGAAAATTTATTCTTCACAATTGATGGCTAAAAGTACAAATTCAATAAACAATAAATAATTAGCTAATAACTATTCACTAATTACTAATAACTTAAATGTATGAAAGGACCAAAAGAATTATACTTTAATATTTTTAACGAACTGATTCCGTTTAATAAATATATTGGTTTGGAGCTGGCAGAACTTGAAGATGGTTTTGCTAAAGCCCTCATAAAATTTAAACCTGAATTAGTTGGCGACCGCAGAATAATGGCTGTGCATGGTGGCGTTATTTCCGCTTCTATGGATGCGGTGGGCGGTATTGCAGGCATTACTTCTTTGACTTCAATTGAAGATAAAATTGTAACGGTGGATATGCGAGTAGATTATATACGCTCTGCACGTAATACTGATTTGATTATTGAGGCAAGGATAGTACGAAGCGGCAATAAAATTATCACCACGAATATGCAAGTCTTTGCTGCCAACGACAACACTTTGGTTGCTGAAGGCAGAGGTGTGTATCATGTAAGCAGAAAGAAAAATGAATAATGAAAATCATTAATATCTTTTATTGAATAGTTAATTATTAGCTTGTATAACATCAACTAATTAACCAAATAAGTACTTCATGAACTTAAAAGGAATACTGCTCTATCCCTTTGAAAACTGGATAAGACCGATTGCTCTTATGTATGCTGGATTACCCATTTTTATATTGGGTGCATTAGTTGGCATAGGTCTTCTTCAGCTTATTGGCGGTGGAATCTTGTTTCTCGGATATTTCTTATCGCTTATTTCCATTTTCTATTTATTATATAAAAAAGAGTGGTGGAAAGCATTCTACACTTTAGTGTTTATCCTGACGACAATTTTAATTTTTGGCTTGATGGCAGGGTGAATTTTAACCTCGCAGGTTGGCGTAGCATTAGCCAAGTTAACCTGCGAGATTAAAACTCAATAACAATCCACATCCACCACTACTCTTATTTGTTTAAAAGATTGAAACTGATATAATCCGTTTATTGCTTGTTGGATATCATTCTTTACGCGGTTCAACTCTTTATAGCTTCGCGGAATTTTCACCAGAATATCACGTAAATAATAATTGTTTATTTTCTGGATAATTGGTGCGTTTGGACCAACTACCCAGCCGCTGTATTTGGAGTGTAAATATTCTGAAACTTTATTCGCTGCTTCAATCGTGGTTTTAATATCTTTATGTTTTATCGTCAATTGTATCAATCGCGAAAATGGCGGATATTGAAATTGTTTTCTTTCTTCTAACTGTGTCTGATAAAATTCTTCATAATTATTTTCCAGAATAAAATTAGCAATAACGTGATGCACATTTCCTATTTGTATCATCACCTTACCTTGCTTTTCTCGTCTACCTGCTCTCCCGCTTACTTGTAATAATAATTGATAGGCACGTTCCATTGCACGGAAATCCGGATAATATAACAATGCATCTGCATTCAGCACTCCTACCAAACTTACGTTAGTAAAATCCAGTCCTTTCGTCACCATCTGCGTTCCTACTAAAATATCAAATTCACCGTCTTCAAACGCTTCAATAATTTTATGATGTCCATATTTGGTTTTTACAGTATCATAATCCATGCGTGCAATCTTTGCAGATGGGAAAATAATTTTCAAATCTTCTTCAATACGTTCTGTTCCCAAACCACGCTGCTGCACCTCGTGGGAACCACAGGCACCGCATTCACTCATCACCGGCTGCGTATAGCCGCAATAGTGGCAACGCAAATCGTTGGTGTATTTGTGATAGGTTAAACTGACATCGCAGTTTTTGCACTGCGGGATCCAGTTACAATTTCCACATGCCAGATAAGGTGCGTAACCCCTTCGGTTCTGGAATAAAATCACCTGTTCATTCTTATCTAAAGTTGATTGAATTTCATCGCGCAATATATAAGTGATACCTGAAACAATTTCTTTCTTTTTATTGGCATTCGTTAAACTGATGAATTCAATTTCCGGTGTCTTCACATCACCATAACGTGATATCAATTTTACCAACCCATATTTTCCTGCTTTCGCATTTGCATAGCTTTCAATGCTTGGCGTAGCAGAACCGAGCAATACTTTTGCATCGTGCTGCTTTGCCAGATAAATAGCTGCATCTCGGCACTGATAGCGCGGTGCAGGCTCATATTGCTTGTAAGAAGCATCATGTTCCTCATCAACAATAATCAACCCAACATTTTCGAACGGCAAGAAAACAGATGAACGAGCACCAAGAATTATTTTTACTTCGTTCTTTAATACTTTATTCCATGTTTCTACACGTTCTGCATTATTAAATTTAGAATGATAAACTGCTATATTACCCAGTATCTTTTCCAACCGTTGAACAAGCTGTGCGGTTAATGCAATTTCAGGCAACAGATACAGAACCTGCTTCCCTTTTGCAACCTGTTCTTTAATTAAATCAATATACAATAAAGTTTTTCCGCTGGAAGTAATGCCATGCAGCAACACTACATCTTTATCTTCAAAATGATTTTTTATTTCAGCTAATGCTGTGGTTTGTTCGTTTGATAATTCATAATTGGTCAGTTCTTCAATTTCATTTGCTGAAATTCTATCGACTATCTTTTCTTCTAAAACAAAAATTTCTTTCTTAACTAATGATTTTAATACTTCTGATGTAACGCCGGCTTTTTTTAATAACTCGTTGCGCTTTACAGGTGTATTATTTTTTGATAATTCTAAATAAGCTAACAATACATTCTCTTGTTTTGGATATTTAGCGACTATGTTAAAAACTTCTTTCAGTCTTGATTCTTGGTTCTTGATTCCTGATTCCAGTTTCACAAAGGTTTCTACTTTCGGTTTATATCGCTCATTCAATGTTTCTTTAACATACATGATTCTTTTATTCAGTAAACTTTTTATTTGTTTGCTGGCAGTTTTCTTTTGCAATATATCAGTGATATCTTTCAGCGTAATTTGTTCCTGATGATTCAAGGCTTCTGCAATCATGTATTCATCATCCGGCAAGTCTAGGATATCCGTTTCATTTTCCGGATTTCTGACAAAGAAAGTTTCAGAATCCAATTTAAAATAGGCTGGCAAAGCTGCCTGCATAACATCACCCATTGTGCACATATAATAAGAGGCTATCCATTGCCAGAAATTCAGTTGTTTTTCTGTTACTATCGGCTGTTCATCTATTACAGATAAAATCTCTTTAGGTACATAATCAGTGGGTGCATCTTTTGTAACAAAGTAAATAATAGCAGTGTATAATTTTTGTCTGCCAAACTGTACTTCGACGCGTGTACCTGTTTGTATTTGCGCTTCCAGATGTGCCGGCACCGCATAAGTATATAACTTTGGTAATGCCAGCGGTAAAATAACTTGTACAAAGTAGTTGTATGTATGAAAAGTTTCCACGATTTTTACACCACAATGATACTAAAAATGAATACAAAAGACGATATCAAAAATGCTTTGACAAAAGTTTTTGAGGAATTGAATGCATATATTAAAAATGTAGATGACACAACCTTCCAAAAAAGCATCAATGGCAAGTGGAGTATTGCAGGAAACATTGACCATTTAACAATTTCCAATAATATAACGGCATTGAGTATGCACCTGCCGAAAGTGCTGCTGAAACAATTATATAAGACCAACAACCGTGCAAACTGGAATTACGATGAAGTGGTTTGGAAATATCATCAGAAGTTAAATGCCGGTGCAAAGGCCAGTTTGCCGTTTCAGCCAAAAATTAGTTTTGTCCCTGCGCGCCGTCTGGTGATATATTTTTGGGAAAATTCATGCAATACTTTATTAAAAGCAATAGATAGTTGGTCAGAAGAAGATTTAGACACTTATTTAGTCCCACATCCGTTGATTGGAAAAATAACACTGCGTGAATTATTATTTTTTACTGTGTATCATGTTGGTCATCATTTGAATACTATAAAAAACATACATTAGTCTTTTCAAATGGCAAAACCACCTAAACAACAAAAAGTAAATCCTGCGCGTGTGGTTGCAAAACCCGCACCAGCAAGTACTGTTACTTTGTTTAATTTTGATAAATGGTTTCCTTACATCATTGCCCTTTTGGGGTTTTTATTGTATGCCAATACCCTAATGAATTCTTACGTATTAGATGATGATACAGTAATGGCAAAGAATACTATTGTAACTAAAGGTATCCGTGCATTTCCTGAAATTTTAACGACTGCATACAGTAAAGGTGGCATGCATGTAGAAGATAATATGTACCGTCCATTATCACTGATTATGTTTGCAGCAGAATGGCAAATAGCTCCCAATACACCATTTATAAGTCATTTAATGAATGTGCTGTTGTATATGCTTACAGGCTACCTTTTATATAAGCTACTTAGAAGATGGTTACAAAAGAAACATCCGATTGTAATAACTGCCATTACTTTATTTTTTATTGCACATCCCTTACACACGGAAGTAGTAGCAAACATAAAGAGTCGTGATGAGATACTGGCATTTTTATTTTCTATTTTATCTTTAAATGCATTCTTCCTTTTTGCGACAGTACAAGTCGGAATTAAAACAAAACACTTACTATCCGGCATTTTATTTTTTTTCCTGGCTTTGCTTTCTAAAGAAAGTGCTATTACAATTTTTGTTGTTATTCCTTTGTCTGTGTATTTTTTTACGGAGAAAACATCAAAACAAAAATATGCCTATATCATTGGTGGATTATCCTTAGCTGTTATTATTTACTTTATCATTCGATTCCTACTTATCGGAAATATTACATTAAACTCTAACACCAGTATAGATGCTTTTCACAATTCCTTAGCAGGTATCGATAATAAATTTACCAGATTCTGTAATGCACTTGTAACGATTGCATATTATATCCGGTTATTCCTGTTTCCACATCCGTTGAGTTATGATTATTCTTTTAATTCTTTCCCTACTGTTTCTATTCTGAGCTATCAATCTATACTTTCATTCTTAGTGATTGCAATCCTTTCTCTATACGTATTAAAAAATATAAAGAAGAAAAATACCATTGTTTTCGGTATCTTATTTTTCGGAATTACGCTCTCTGTCGTTTCCAATATTTTAATATTAATTGGTGCTAATTTTGCTGAACGTTTTATGTATTCACCATCTTTAGGATTATGCATGACTGTTGTATTATTTGCAGAAAAAGTTTGTGTCTTTAAAACAAAAAACAATTTGTCATTAGCAGGAATTATTCAATCCAATAGGATATTTTCAGGTACACTACTGAGTATATTGATTCTATCTTCAATAAAAACATTTACAAGAAATGCTGACTGGAAAGACGATTTGACTTTGTTTGAAGCAGACAAAAAAAATAACGCCAAAAGTTTCAGAATTTTTAAAAACTATGCGGACGTATTATATAATAAGATTATACAATTGCCTGCTAACGACCCGCAACGAGTGAGTTATTTTATAGAAGCAAAAGAAAGTTTGGCAAAAAGCATTGCGATTACAGATCAGAATTATGAATCCTGGAATTCTATTGGCAAACTGCTGTCAGAATCAAACGATGTGAATGATTATAAAAGTGGAATTGATGCACTGAACAAGTCATTAAAATTAAACAACAACCATACAGAAACATGGTTTGTGCTTGGAAAAATATATGCTAAAACAGCGATGTATGACTCTGCAATTGCTTCTTTTCAGAAAGCACTGAGTTTAAATCCAAATTTATTTATAAAAACATATTCGCAAATCGGAATTGGCGAAAGTTATATGGCTTTAAAGCAGTTTAACAATGCTATTGTAGCGCTGGAGGAATCCTTAAAATCAGATAATACAAATCCATCTTGTTATTATTCTATTGGCAGTTGTTATGCGCAAAGTGGCAACTTTAAAAAAGCAATAGAAATTTTTAATAAAGTAGAAAGCCTAACTGGTGATTTATCCATTAAAGCCTCCACCTATAATAACACAGGCATGTGTTATCTTAATTTAAAACAATATCAGGAAGCAATAGTCTATTTTCAGAAAGTTTTAAACATCTATCCGAATGATAAAGCTGCTTTAAGTAATATGGCAATTACATATAGCAGCCTTGGAAATAACTTAAAAGCGCAGGAATATTCTTCTAAATTACAGTCTATTCCTTAGAAAAATAATTTAAAGCATGAAACGATAAACAAACATGGCGAAACCAATGAAACAAAAGAAAGTGATGTCTGCAACTGTTGCTGCAAAGCCTGCAAAAATAAGTAGCGTTACTTTCACTGATTTTAATTTCGACAAATGGTTCCCGTATATCATATCCGTATTTGCATTCTTATTATATATCAATACCATTAATCATGATTATGTGCTGGATGATGAAACGGTGATGGCAAAAAACAAAATTGTAACGAAAGGAATTTCAGCAATACCGGAAATTATGGTGACTGCATACCGGGCAGGTGCTCAGGACAGACAGGAAAGTTTGTACAGGCCCTTGTCGGTTGCAATGTTTGCTATCGAATGGCAACTTTCACCGAATAACCCGCTGCCGGGTCATCTCATAAATATTTTATTATATACGCTTACCGGATTTCTGTTGTATAAATTACTGAGAAAATGGTTTCCGGAAAAACATGCATTTATCATATTTGCAATTGCAGCCTCGTATATTTCTCATCCGTTGCATACAGAAGTAATAGCAAATATTAAAAGCCGTGATGAGATATTAGGATTTTTATTTGCCTTATTATCCTTAAATGCCTTCCACGAATATGCTGAAAATAAAAAGTTATTACATTTACTTTCCGGTAGTTTTTATTTTTTTCTGGCGATGTTATCTAAAGAAAGTACGGTTACGCTGGTAGCTGCCATTCCGCTTTCTGTTTATTTTTTTTCAAAATCTGATCACAATAAAAAATTTCTTTTTATAAGCGTTGCACTTATAGTGAGTATTATCATTTATTTTATCTTACGTAAGTTTGCTATTGGCGGATTAGTAACTTTCCATGAAGTAAGCGTATTAAATAATTCCATTGTTGGCACGGAAAATAAATTCGAAAGATTTGCTACAGCCATTGTACTAGTAGGTTATTATGTACGTTTATTTATTTTCCCGCATCCTTTGAGTTTTGATTATTCATTAAATACAATTCCTATTGCAACCTTTAGTGATATTCGTTTTATCCTTTCTGCAATAATCATTATAGCGATGGCGGCATATGCTGTTATTCATCTCAAAAAGAAAGATGCCGTCACTTTTGGAATTTTATTTTTCGGAATAACCATATCCATTGTTTCAAATATTTTTCTAATTATTGAAGCAACGATGGCAGAACGCTTTATGTATTTGCCATCCTTAGGTTTGTGTATAGCCATAGTATTTATATTAGAAAGAATTACCAGATTTTTCTCAAAAGGAAATTTCTCTTTTCTGTCCATTCTTAAACAAAACAAAATATTCAGTATACTTTTATTTTCTGTGTTGATTTTATTCTCTGTAAAAACAGTTACCAGAAATCTTGATTGGAAAGACAGCTACACGTTATTTTCTGTAGATAAGGATCATAATCCGTACAGTTACCGGAATTTATCCGCATATTGTAACTCATTATTTGTAAAAAAAATCAAGCCTTTGAAAGATGGTGACCCGATTAAGATTGAATATTGCAGAGAAGCCATTTTTTATACAAACAAAAGCCTTTCCATTACACAGGATAATTTCAGTGCCTGGAGTTTACTGGCTTATTGCTATTTGCAATTAAAAGATTATCCGCAAGCACAGTCAGCTTTTGAAAACGGACTTAAATACTATACTAACATTACTCCAAACTTAGATAATTTTTATATGCTTGGTTCCATTGCATACTATTATTTGGGTAATCTTCAGAAAGCACTGGAAACAGCAAAAGCCGGCTTGGCTATTTCGGACACGAATGCTTCTTTATGGAATTCATATGGCATGATTCTTACAGAAACCAATGATCTAAAAAATGCTAAAGATGCACTAACTAAGTCGTTGGAATTAGACAGCACACAAGCAGATACCTGGTACAATATGGGTAACTGGCATGCTAAGAGTGGTGATTATGCTTCTGCTATTACTTCATATAATCGGGTAGAGAAACTAAATGCTCCTTTACTTACTGCTGTTAATGCATATAATAATACAGGCAGTTCTTATGGCGCACTAAGGCAGTTTGACAAGGCACTTGTATTTTATCAAAAAGCATTAGTTTTAAATCCAGATAGCAAAGAAGTCTTAAGAAATATAGCATTAACGTATACAAATTTAGGAAACACAACAAAAGCACAGGAATATAATAACAAGCTGCAAAGTTTACCTTAGTTATTGTACATAACTTGAATCTGACAAGGTTAGCAGAAATGCTTTTAAATCTGCTTTTTGTTCAGGAGTTAAATCCAATCCCCAGTGCCCGAGTGTTTCCAGCCGTTTGTTTGCTTTCTCTCGCATTATTGCTTCTAAGGTTGGCGACCCTTTTGGGCCAGCACTGTAAAAATCAATGACTTCATCTAATGTAGCAAAACGTCCATCGTGCATATAAGGAGCGGTAAATGCTAAATTGCGTAGAGTAGGAATTTTGAACCTGCCGTAATCTGCCGTACTGCCGGTAAATTTTCCTAAACCAAAATCTGCAAAATCAAGAACAGAAGAAACTGTGTCTAATCCGTTGTTTGCAAAGGTTCTGTCTGGTGAAATAAACACTTCCGGTGCTGTGCTGCTGTGGCAATGAAAACAATCCCCTTTTTCCGTTTTAAAAATATCCAATCCACGCAATTCAGATTCAGATAAATTCAGTTCACCTCTTGCATATTTATCAAACTTGGAATTATACGAGATCAGTGTTTTTTCAAATTGTTCTATCGCTTTTGTCATTAAATCTTTGGTAACTGTTTTTGTTCCGAATGCTTTCCAGAACATGTCTACATATACCGGATGATTTTGTAACTTCTTAACGACAGCTGCTAAGGTTGTATGCATTTCCACAGGATCTTCTATTGGCTTTTCTGCCTGTGTACGCAGAGTATTTACACGTCCATCCCAAAAAAATCTGTCTTTCTGCCAGGCTAGATTTATTAATGCCATAGAATGCCTTGGTCCGGGTAAATTATCTACACCCAAACTTCTGAAACGAGGATCGGAAAATGAATTTTCTTTTTTATGACAGCTTGCACACGATAAAGTAGAATCGCGGGATAATATCGGATCAAAAAATAATTTCTTACCCAATGCAACTCCTTCCACAGTCATTGGGTTATCTGCATCCGCCGGCATTTCTCTGAAATTCTGAATAGACGGTATTACATAAGGAGTTGGAACCGGAGTTAAATCCGTTTCTTTTTTACAGCTGTTAAATAACAATATAACCAGCATTATCAAAGCACAACACGATATAAAAATTTTTCTGTTTAATCCGGTGCCCATAATGTTGTTTTAATTCCATTCACAAAACTATTTTTTATTGCTACAGCTCTTGCTATTTCGGATGGTTCGCTATGGTTACTGAAATTAATAATCTGGAACGGATCTGTATCTAGTACAAATAATTTATCCATATCAAGTTCGATATTAACAATACTTCCGTTAAACGGAATTACGTTGCTGTTAATTACAGTATACAAAGTATCAGAGCCGAGATGCATGGAAAACGGTGAATTGGGTGGCTGGTTTTTTCCGGGAGAATTATCAATGCTTGCTTCAATAACAGAAAATCTGTATTTCAGCATATCCCAGTACAAACTGGTTTCTACACTTAATGGACTGGAAGCAGGATAACTCATCGGATTTGTATTATTCACAGAACTATCTAAACCATAAGAAAATCTGAAGCCTGTAAAATTTCCTTCCGGCATTTTGAAGGAGAAACTATTATCTGTTGTTTTATACAAAAAAACATCTTTCACCATTACCTCACTTCCGGTGGATGTGATAAGTTTGAAATTTGAAAAAAGTATTCTAGTTTTAGTAGCATCAATACTGTAATTGCGTCCGTTTGGAGTTTTACCTGATGAATTTACAACAAATTGGACTGTAGTCGTTTTTTCTTTCTTACAAGAAAAGAGAAACAAAGAAAGAAATATCAGAATGCTTGTTTTATTCATCGTATAAAAATAACGATAAATGCTGGTTATTGTTTTCTCTTAATACAAAAAAAGAGGCTGTCTCTACCTTTGAGACAGCCTCTTTTTAAAAATTGTTGACATAATAGTAGTTGACATGAATCAATCATTATACTTGTTATAACAACAATGTAAACTTAAGAAACTTAAATCGATAATGTTTTTAACACATCATTCATTGAACGAACCGCATCCGCGCTTTTATTGAAAGCAGCCTGTTCTTCTTCATTTAATTTATAGTCGATGATTTTTTCCCAACCATTTTTACCAATTACTACAGGAACGCCCAAACAAATATCTGTCTGTCCGTATTCGCCTTCTAAATAAACACAAGAAGTAATAACACGTTTCTCATCTCTCAAAATTGATTCTACTATAGCCATTCCTGCCGCTCCTGGTGCATACCAGGCAGAAGTACCAATTAAACCTGTAAGTGTAGCACCGCCAACCATAGTATCTGCAGCAACTTTCTTCAAAGTTTCAGCATCTAATAAATCAGCAACCGGTGTAGAACCTAATGTTGCTAAACGAGTTAAAGGAATCATAGTTGTATCGCCGTGACCACCAATAACATCTGCGTTTAATTGAGATGGTGAACAGCCAATAGCTTGCGACAAATAATACCTGAAACGGGAACTGTCTAATGCTCCACCCATACCTATGATTCTGTTTTTAGGAATACCTGTTGCTTTCAATGCCAGATAAGTCATCGTGTCCATCGGATTGGAAATGATAACAAAAATGGTATTTGGCGAATATTTTAAAATATTTTCTGCTACTCCTTTTACAATACCTGCATTTACACCAATTAATTCTTCACGTGTCATGCCCGGTTTACGAGGCAAGCCGGATGTAATTACGACAACATCACTGCTAGCTGTTTTACTGTAATCATTGGTAGAACCTGTTATTTTAGTATCAAAACCTAGTAAAGCTGCGGTTTGCGTCATGTCGATTGATTTACCTTCTGCAATACCTTCTTTAATGTCTAATAAAACCAACTCGTGGCATAGTTCTTTGCGTGCAATATTATCGGCAACGGTTGCGCCTACTGCTCCTGCACCTACAACGGTAACTTTCATGTAATTTATTTTATCGATTAAAAATGTTAAAATTCGGTGCAAAGATAGGAATTAGAGATGAGTTATGAGTGATGAATGATAAGAATTTTAGGTTATGAGTTTTGAACTGAGGCATTTAGAGGCTGAATAACAGGATTTAAAATGTTATTAGAAATAAATTAATATAAAAAGCGAAAAACTTATTCAAAACTAATCCGCTCGCTTGTATTTCCGACTTAAGGATTCATATAAACAAGTTATCAGAAATGGGAAAAAAATTGTTTAATTTTATTTTGTTTGCGTCTTCACCAACCGAAAATTGTTAACTTTCTATGAGTAGCATTCAACATGACATATGGATAGATGACGAAGGAAAAACTTCTTTATGTTTTGCGGGTGAATTAGGCCGTGAATCCAGAAGTATTTTAGATGAAAATTGCAGGATTATTCATTCATTTTATGCCAGCTCCCACTTTGATGCGATGACACAATACTACGATTTTATGAAATGGGGAATTTATACTACTCAGTTTCCGATTGATAAAATAGATTATAACTTAAATGAATTAGAGAGACGTGCTGATTGGTACAGGGAAACAATAAAAAATAAAGCAAATAATACATAACAACATTCAAGTAAAAATAAACAGATGAAAAAGTATATATTATTTACAATCAGTCTTCTTTTGTCGTTTGGTTTAGGTTTTGGCTTAAAAACGATGGTTGTGAACTCATCAGAGGGAAATAAGGATTTTAAGAAAGTAACCGGGATAGGCGGTATTTTTTTTAAATGCAAAGACCCAAAGAAGATGCGGGAATGGTATCAAAATCATTTAGGATTAAATACAAATCAATATGGTGCTGTTTTTGAATGGTGGCAAGGAGCAGACAGCAGCAAGAAAGGATTCTCACAATGGAGTCCGTTTTCTGCAAACACCAAATATTTTGAACCTTCCACCAAGGATTTTATGATTAATTATAGTGTGGCAGATATGGATAAATTAGTTGCGCAACTAAAAAAGGATGGAGTGACCATAACAGACAGTATTGAAAGTTTTGACTATGGAAAATTTGTGCATATTATGGATATAGAAGGCAACAAAATAGAACTTTGGGAACCTAATGATATTGAATACGAAAAAATGGGAAATCAAATTGGTTGCAGTACAACAAAATGAAATAGAATAAATATTATTGCAGATTGCTGAACTAAATTTTTTGTAAACAACTAAACAGCATGCCTCTTTTAAAACTTAAATGCAAGACCTATCTTAGCATACGACCCTTCGCAGTAACCGCCTTCTAAATTAGCCCCGATATGTTCCACAAAATAATAGGTCATACCAATTCCTGAACCAACAATAGCACCCCCTTTAAATTTCTGATATTCCGGAAGGGCACTTCCTTTACTCTTTAAGCGAAAACCGCCACCGACCGATAACGGAATATATACATCAAATTTATCAGCATCCAATTTTGTATTTCCTTTTTCAGAAACCAGCTGATATAAATGAAAAACTCCTCTAACTCCAACACCAAAGCTTCTATATTTTAAATCAAACAATACACTACTTGAATCCTTAGTAAAAGATTTTCCTGAAAAGGTAAACCACCCTCCTATGCTAAAATAAGGACTTGCCGCATAATCCATATTTAAAGTAACGCCGGGGATAAAACCCAGTTTTTCAAATTTACCTTTTGCAGAATTGAATGCCTTTAGCTGATATACGGGAATAAAACTATGATGCCCTAAGTTAGTTGTCAGGTTTGCATGAAAGTCTCCTTTTTCTACTGCTTTAGCAGGTATAATTTGTATAAACAGGAGCAGTATTACTAATGATTTGAATAAATTTTGCATACTCTTTAATTTATAAATTATTAATGCGATGTAAAAGTATCAAATATTTCCATTGTATTTACGAATAAACCATTCACTTATCAACAGTAACAAAATGATAAAAAAGAACCATTTCATGTCTATCAGCGGTCTTGTATTGAATGTATCAAAAAGTATAGATTTTACTTTATTATTTTTTTCAATATCATTTAAGATGTCTGTCATACTTGCAGGTGAATACATTTTGCCTCCACTCTGGTTTGCCAGAATATTCAGCAACTGATGATTTGCCTGTGTGTTTAACGTTTCAATAATTACAGGCCGCACAGAAAAATTACAAACAGCCGTATTTGCCTTTCCTTTATAAGTTGCTTTGGCATTCACTGAGTAATTACCTACCGGCAAAATTCCGGCATTTAGAGTATAAGCATTAATTGTTTTATCAAAAGTGAATGTATATTCTTTGCTGTTGTCACCTTTCACTACACAGTTAGCATCTACATCATTCACCAGTTCATAACTTTCATTATAAAGTTCAGCATCTATCTGAATGGCTTCATTTGCGTTAAATACATTTTTAGGTGTGTGTACTCTAAAACGACGTTTATCTCCTTTTACAGTGAGATACTGCACACATTTATTGATAATTTCATCGGTAGCATCAAAATTCTTATTTTGAGCAAACTCATTCAGTCGCCAGCGCCAGATACCTTCCCCGCAAATCATTCCGATTTTTTTACCATTTACTTCATTAAATAAAATCAGCGGATTACCGGTTGGTATACTTCCAATTTGCTGTCTGTAAAAGATATCAGCGGTAGCTGCCTCCTGATATTTTCCGAACGGTGCTAAAAGTGGCGGAAGTGTTTGTATTGTTTTTAAGGTAGACTCATTCAGTGTAAATTTTGAGAACGAGGATTGATAAATCGGAAAAACATCGTTGCCGTTTTGTGAGGTGCCTGAAATCTGTAATACTTTTTGCAACTGATTAAATTGACCTAAATTGGTAGCTGATGATAATACAAATAAAACAGGTGATGCTGAATTTACAATTTCCTGAAGCATAGGAAGTTTGGCTAACGTGCCAAGAGAAGGAAGACCATCTAAGATAATTAAATCAGCATCTTTGTAATTTCCATTATATGATTTTATATCTGCTTCCTCAAACTGATAATTTTTATTTTGCTCAATGGCATTCTTAAATGCTTTCACATCGGGATGAGGTGCATCGAATAACATCAGCACTTTTTGTCTGCCGTCGATGACTTCTACATACGCAACGTCGTAATTATTTTCTGCAATTGCTTCGCCGGTAATTGTTTTTAATTTTATTTTATATTGCAAAACACCCGGCTTTACTGCATCTCCAATAGCATCTGTTTGGAATGTGAATCTGTCATCTGTAATATTAATAACTTTACTTAAAATCACTTTCCCATCAGGCGATGTTATTTCCAAAACAGTATTTTGTCCTGCTAAATGGTTTGCTTCTATCTGAACATTAATATTGAACTGATCTCCGAGATAAACAATCTCCGGATAGCGTACACTTTTTATCATTGCATCCTTTTTGACAGATGTATCACCTAAGGCAATCGTATAAAATGGAATAGTCATTGCATTTTTATTGTACAACGGTGAATTTCCTTTGTTGAAAATACCATCGGATGCTAAGATTACTGCACCAATATTTTGTGAACCATGACGTATAAACAGTTCGTCTATTGCATTGGAAATATCCGTTTCTTTTTCAGTATAAACCGGTTTTGAGAAATCAGTTAATTCATCACCAAAATTATACGATACCAGTTCGTATTTATCTTTTATCTTCTCCTGCAGCGAGGAAAGTTGTTCTGCATATTTTTCTTTAGAGAAATTTCCAAATGAAACATTCAAAGAAGAAGAATTATCCTGCAGCAACAATATTATTGGTTTTTCTTCTTCTGTTCTTTTTGTTTTGATCAATAACGACAATAATAAAAATACAATTAAGCTTGTTGACAAAAAGCGTAGAGTTCCTAAACCATATTTCCACCACTTACTTTCTCCTTCTGAAAAAACAAATTTCTTTCGGCCGTATAATAAGTAAGCAAATAAAATTCCTGTTGCTACACAAAATAGCAAGAACCACCAGGGATATTCGAGTATGAAAGATGTTTTCATTTAGCAATAACAGAAACTACTTGAAGCTAACTTAAATTTCTTTGCACAAAATAACGTAAAGAAATTTGGTGGCAAAGTTAATAAAAACAAAAAAGCAGTCTGATTACTCAAACTGCTTCTAAAAATTTGATTTATAAATTATTTTGCTAATGCTTCAGCAACAGTCTTACCAATAAATGCCGGTGAATCTACTACATGAATACCACATTCAGCCATGATTTTCATTTTTGCAGCAGCTGTATCATCTGCCCCACCCACAATAGCACCCGCGTGTCCCATTCTTCTGCCTTTAGGAGCCGTTTGCCCTGCAATAAAGCCAATAACCGGTTTTCTTAAATTATCTTTTATCCAGCGTGCGGCATCCGTTTCCATACTGCCACCAATTTCTCCAATCATTACTATAGCATCCGTTTCGCTGTCATTCATAAATAATTCTACAGCTTCTTTAGTAGAAGTACCGATAATGGGGTCGCCACCTATACCGATAGCAGTAGAAACACCCAATCCTGCTTTCACCACCTGATCTGCTGCCTCATAAGTAAGTGTACCTGATTTGGAAACAATGCCAATCCTTCCTTTCTTAAATACAAAGCCGGGCATAATGCCTATTTTAGCTTCATCTGCAGTAATAATTCCCGGGCAATTAGGTCCTATCATACGTACTCCTTTTGAGGTTACATATTTTTTCGCCTTTATCATATCCTGAACGGGAATACCTTCTGTAATAGTAACAATTAACTGAATACCGGCATCGGCTGCTTCCATAATTGCATCTGCTGCAAAAGCAGGCGGTACAAAGATGATGGAAACATTAGCGGCGGTTGCTTTCACAGCATTTTCTACGGTATTAAAAACAGGTCTGTCTAAATGTGTCGTTCCTTCTTTTCCAGGAGTAACACCTCCTACTACATTGGTGCCATATTCGAGCATTTGTGTTGCATGAAATGTTCCTTCTTTCCCGGTAAAACCTTGCACTAATACTCTGGAATCTTTGTTTACTAAAATGCTCATGTTTGTTTAATTATTACTTTAAACTGTTTTTTATTTTGTTGAATCTTGCATCGCGCGCTTCTTTTAAAAAGTCGGATGCAAAAATGAAGTCAATCAACTCTTTATTTTCCGATTCAAACAAGGTGATTTTATTGCCTTCCCAGTGTTTATTACCTTCATGCAAGAAAATAATTTTATCTCCGTTTGCAATTACACTATTCATATCATGTGTATTGGTAATAGTGGTAATCTGATATTCTTCTGTAATCTCCATAATTAACTCATCGATTACAATAGATGTTTGCGGATCCAGACCGGAATTCGGTTCATCGCAAAATAAATATCTCGGATTCATTACGATGGCACGTGCAATACCTGTTCGTTTTTGCATTCCTCCTGATAACTGGGACGGAAATTTATGATTGGTATTGGATAAATTTACGCGTTTCAATACTTCATTTACTCTGTCATTTTTTTCTGACATAGGCATATGTGTAAACATATCCAGCGGGAAACGCACATTTTGTTCTACTGTTAAAGAATCAAATAAAGCACCGCCTTGAAAGAGCATACCCAGTTCTCTTCTGATTTCATTCTTTTGATCAATATTCATTGCCACGTAATCTTTCTGATCAAAGAAAACATGTCCATCAGTCGGGGTTAATAAGCCCACAATACATTTTAATAAAACAGTTTTTCCTGAACCACTCTTACCTATAATCAAATTATTTTTCCCTGCCTCAAAGACGGTAGAAATACCTTTGAGCACTTCCTGAGTGCCAAATTTTTTTCTTACGTCTTTTACTTCTATCATTATTTTATTTTGATTCTTATCTTTTTATTAGAATTATCTTAATAACAGCCATGTTAAAACCAAATCTGCAAATAATACCATTACACAACTTAAAACTACGGCGCGTGTACTTGCTTTACCAATTTCAATTGCACTTCCATGGGCATAAAAACCCTGATAACAGGAAACAGATGTTAATACAAACCCGAATACCACGGCCTTTACTAACATTACTCTGATATTATACTCTACGAAATTCATTAATACACCCTGCATATAGTCCGTCTGTGATACATAACCGGATAAAGAACCAGCCAGCATTCCACCAAAGATTCCTGTACCTGCAGAAATAACCACCAGCAATGGAATCATTGTAACGGCAGCTGCTAATTTCGGACCGATTAAGTAAGAAATAGTATTCACCCCCATTATTTCTAATGCATCTATTTGTTCAGTGAGGCGCATGGTTCCAAGTTCTGACGCCAGATTTGAACCTATTTTACCACCTAAAATTAAACAGGAAACGGTAGGTGCTAACTCCAGAATCATGGATTCTTTAACTACATAACCAACAAAATACATCGGAACCATGGAACCGGATAAGTTATAAGCAAATTGCACCGCTGAAACCGCACCTATAAAAAATGAAATAAGGAGTATAATGACTACAGAACCTACACCAATATTACTCATTTGTACCAGTGTCTCTTTCCAGTACATAGCCGCACGCTCGGGTTTTACAAAGCACCGTTTAATCATCAGCACATATCTGCCGATATGAAATAAAGGTCCTCCTGTGTCGTGTACGTATTCTGCCATAATTTAAAAGTGGTAAAAATAGTGTATTTTTAGTAATAAGTAAAAAGGAAAAAGTCAAAAGCCAAAAGAATTTATAATTTTATGACATAAACCTCAGAATACGAATAAAAATAACATAAATGAATATTGTAATAACCGGCGCGAGCAGAGGCATAGGCAAAGCAATTGCAGAAAAGTTTACTGAAGAGAATCATAAAGTAATTATATGCTCCCGAGACGAATCTAAGCTAAATGAATTGAAGAAACTACATCCGTCTATTATTACATTTGTCTGTGATGTTTCTAAAAAAGAAGAAATTTCCGCCTTTGCCGATTTTGTACTGAAAACCTTTTCAACGGTTGATGTTTTAATAAATAATGCAGGTATTTTTTTACCAGGCAAGATTACTGAAGAAAACGAGGATGTTTTAGAGAAAACATTAAACACCAATTTATTCAGTGCTTATTATTTAACTAAAAGATTAGTTCCGCAATTTATAAAACAACAATCCGGATATATTATCAATATGTGCTCCGTAGCCAGTATAAAAGCATACGAAAATGGCGGCAGCTATTCTATTTCTAAATTTGCGCTGTTAGGTTTCTCTAAAACATTGCGGGAAGAATTAAAAGAACACAATATAAAAGTGAGTTCCATATTACCCGGTGCCACACTTACAGATTCGTGGCATGGAACAGATTTACCTGAAAACAGATTCAGCAAACCTGAAGATATTGCAATACTGGTTTATACCATTACACAACTCTCAGCATTTTCGGTAGTGGAAGATATTGTAATTCGTCCGCAGTTAGGAGATATATAATCTTTACTTCAATACACTTAAAACAGCTTCGTAATTAGGCTCATCTACTATTTCAGCGACTTGCTCTGTATGAATCACTTTTCCACTTTCGTCCAACACAATTACGACTCTGCTTAACAAGCCTTTTAACGGACCATCATTAAAAGTGATATTATCAAAGTCATTGCTTCTGAATGCTGATAATGTTACTACGTTAGAGATTCCCTCAGCACCGCAGAAACGGTTTAATGCAAACGGCAAGTCTTTAGCAATACACAATACTGCTGTGTTTTCCAGCTTTGATGCATCTGTATTAAAATGCCGGACTGAAGCCGCACAAGTACCGGTATCAATACTTGGGAAAATATTCAACACCAATCTCTTACCTGAAAAATCTGATAATGATTTTTCTGATAAATCAGATGCTACCAGTGTAAAATCTTTTAAGTTCTCGCCAATGCCTGGCAGATTACCGTTCGTGTGAATTTCATTTCCTTTTAAAGTTACTGTTGCCATAGTTGAATTATTGAATTGTTGAATTTACAAAGAAATATAATATGCGATACTTTCTTTTATTTCTTCTTTTGAAATTTGAATATCATATTCACATTTTCCGATTTCAGAAAGCAATGCTGCTAAAATCGTCGTTCTCTCGTTTTTTTTATCAATGCTTATAATGTTTAACAATTTTCCCGTATCAAAGTTTGAAATATCATATTTTGGAAAATGTTTTAATAGAACAGTTTCTATTTCTTTTAGTTCATTTTCCGTCAAGCCTGATTTTTTTACAGACAGATAAGCTTCGCAAATCATTCCGATAGCAATAGCTTCACCGTGCAGCAAGCTATCTTTTTCATTTTCCAAAGAATATGCTTCTATCGCATGACCGATTGTATGTCCGAAATTTAAAATTTTACGCAATCCTTTTTCAAAAGGATCTGTTTCAACAACTGCTTTTTTTATCAATAAAGAATGATAAACGATGTCATTCATATCAGCATTCAGAATATTCAACTCTTTATATTGCTGCCATTGTGTTTTATCCTGTATTAAAGCGTGTTTAAAAATCTCCGCCCATCCGTTAATAAATTGTCGTGGTGGTAATGTTTTAAAAAATTGAGGTGAAATAAAAACTTTCTTTGGATTACGAAACAACCCAATCAGGTTTTTCCCATATTTAAAATCAATGCCTAATTTACCACCTATGGAAGAATCTACCTGAGATAATAGTGTTGTCGGAATATTTATGAAATCAACTCCGCGTTTATAGCAACTTGCAGCAAAACCGCCCATATCTCCAATCACACCTCCGCCAAGATTAATGAATAATGCTTTTCTGTCTGCATTATTTTCAATCAGTTGTTGCCAGATTATTTCGCAGCTGGAAAGATTCTTATTTACTTCACCACTTTTTATTTCAATGATTTTGAAATCCGTAATTATATTTTTTAAAACCGGCAAACAATATTCATTTGTATTTTCATCTACCAGCACAAACACAGTAGAATACTTATTCTCAGACAAAAAATTGTTTAATGACTGCAAAGAATCATCAAAAATTATTTCATAATCTGAAAGAGAAATTTTATTCATCTAACTACTCAATACTAATTACTAATTACTCCTCAAGGCAAATCCACTATTTTATCAAAACTCCAGACTTCGGCCTTCGCACCAAACCATGGTTTTACTGTTTTCCAGAATTGACCAAAAAACGCAGAGTCTCTGTATTTGTTCAGATCTTCTTCTTTATCCCACAAACTGTATGTAAAGAAAATATTCGGTTGATGAATATCCTGCCATGCCTCCAATAAATTACAGCCTTCCTGACTTCTGATTGTTTCACAAACGGTAGCAAAGTACGTTTTAAACGTATTTACCTCTTCTTCACGCATTGTTAGTTTCACTATTCTGATAATCATTCAAATAAAATTTGTACGGCGTCTCCTTTTGATAAACCTAATAAATCTGCTGCATGGCCGCAATTAATACATAATTCCAAATAACCTAAAGAATTGAAACGCGCCAAGCTATATGTTTGCGGCACATCTGTATAATTTTCCACTACTCTGTCTATAAAATCATACTTACGATAATTGATACGAATCTGTTTATCTACACTAAATCGTTTCACATCCTCTATATTGATATTGGTAATGGCATTTCCAAAATTATCAATATGTATTACGTTTCCTATAATTTTATCTTCTTGTAACACCGGCATCATGGCTTTTTTCTCCACAAAACCGGAAGTAGCAACACCAATAGAACCAATATTATTGTTAAAGGTAATTTCTTTTACCACGCGGCAATAATATTCTTCCAATGTATTTAATTTCACCTGCTTCATATCTACTTCCACTATTAAATCCGGTTTTTCATCAAAAACCATTGTTAAAATGCCATTATCCGGTGCAATAAAATAGTAATTCCTATATTTTGCAGCCAATAATTTCTGTGTGCCAAGCCCCTGCTCATAGACTCTGGCAATATGAATGGTACCTTTTGGGAAGTGATCATATACGTTTTTCAGGAAAAAAGCAGCCGTCACGATATCATATGGAGGTATAGAATGTGAGATATCCACAATCTTCGCAGAGGGGCTGGAAGTATATAAATCGCCTTTAAATAAGCCTACATAGTAGTCTTTGTCGCCAAAGTCTGTTAATAACGTAATTACCGCCATTTAAAATTTTATACTATTTTCAATTTGATAACAATATTTATAGATACACAGGAATAAATAATCACTCCAATTGTATTTATGTAACAAAAATAAGAAAATAATTGAGCGAACTAACTATTAAATTAGAAACTGTCGATCCGGTAGAGTTCTTCGGTTTCAACAACAACAAGCTGAAAATTCTGAAAAAAGAATTCAACAGGCTAAACATCAGCGCAAGAGGCAATAAAATTATCGTTGCCGGCTCTCAGGAAGATTTAGAAATTTTTAGCGAAAAGGTACATCAGTTGGTGGAGTACCTGGAACGCTATGGAAAAATTTCCGATCAGCACATTGAGGAAATCCTCCACGGCCGTAATCCATACGAAACTAATTTCCCTCAGTTTCAGGATAATGTATTGGTATATGGAAATAATGGAACGCTTGTACGCGCGAGAACAGAAAATCAGCAGAAACTCGTAGATTCTTCCGAAAACAACGATATTTTATTTGCCATCGGACCGGCAGGAACGGGAAAAACATATACTGCTGTTGCATTAGCGGTACGTGCACTGAAAAATAAATCCGTAAAGAAAATTATCTTAACTCGTCCAGCGGTAGAAGCCGGTGAAAGTTTAGGTTTTTTGCCCGGAGATTTAAAAGAAAAAATAGATCCGTATTTGCGTCCTTTATATGATGCTTTGGATGATATGATTCCGCCGGATAAATTAGCCTATTATATGCAAAACCGCATTATTGAAGTTGCACCGCTCGCTTATATGCGTGGCAGAACGCTTGATAATGCCTTTATGATTTTGGATGAAGCGCAAAATGCAACGACCTTACAGTTAAAAATGTTTTTGACGCGTATCGGACCATCTGCACAATGTATTATTACCGGTGATATGACACAAATTGATTTACCAAAAAATCAGCAATCTGGTTTGAAAAAGACGATGCAGATTTTAGATGGTATCGAAGGAATCGGCATGGTTCATTTATCAGCGGATGATGTGGTACGCCACCGATTAGTAAAAGATATTATTAAAGCGTTTGATAAAGACGCGGAGCGCGATCAGCATTTTAAAAATAATTAAAGAAACTCCTTTTTTATATAAATGAGCGTTTCCAAAGTTGGGCTTTGGAAACGTTTTTTATTTGGAAGATATGGTAATCAATTTTGATAACTTGTATATATGGTTTATATTTAAAGTATGACGTTTATCATACATATACGCCTAATTTCGACTGTATAGGTCTGATTTTGTCATACATATAAACAAGTTAGCTGCAAGTATAACAGCGCTACCCAAGACTTTCTAACTGCTTAAGGACAGGAATTAATAACTTTCCTTTTTCAGTGAGATTATACTCAATATGTAAAGGCTTTTGCTTAATGACAACTTTTTCTAACAACCCAGCTTCTTCTAATTCTTTTAATGCAACAGACAATGTTTGCTTGTTTGAACCCTCTATTTGACGTAACAAACTACTAAATCGCAAAGGTGTTGCAATAGCTAAACGAAATATTTCGGGTTTCCATTTACCTGACAACAACTTCAAAAGTCCCTGTGCAGGGCAAGTTTCATTATCAATATTTTCTTTTTTAGTAGTCATAATTTTCTGACTTATTGCTCCGTTGAAATTAAATCCTCAACTTTGCACAAAGATAAACAAATGGTGTAAGACACTTAAAAAAAATGAAAGTAACTTATCTTATTTTAGTCATAATATTCACCTTTGGCAATTTAAGTTGCCAAGCCCAAACAAAAAATAAAATGGAAAATAACAATCCTTTAATGTGTGACCCCGGAAGTGGTATTTGTGAAATCATAACTAATAAAACAAGTTCCACAGACAGCAACTCAGTAAAAGCAAACAAGAAACCTGTAAAAATAATCTACTATACCGACCCAATCTGTTCGTCTTGTTGGGGAATAGAACCACAACTACGGAAGCTAAAATTAGAATATGGCAATTCAATTGAAATTGAATACAGAATGGGTGGTTTGCTAAAAGATTGGTCTTACAATAGTGGTGGCATTAGCAAGCCTTCTGACGTAGCCCACCATTGGGACGAAGTAAGTGTTTATTACGATATGCCCATTGACGGAGACGTTTGGTTAGAAGACCCATTACAATCTTCTTATCCACCTTCCATTGCTTTTATAGCGGCACAAATACAAGACCAAGAAAAAGCAATTTTGTTTCTTCGTGAAATACGAGAAATGGTTTTTCTACAAAAAAAGAACATTACAAAATGGGAACATTTGGAATTAGCAGGAAAAAAAGTTGGACTTGACATAGTTAAGTTCAAAATTGATTATGAAGGAAAAGCAAAAGAACTTTTTGAAGAAGATTTAAAATTGGGCAGAGAATTAGGAGTAAGAGGTTTCCCGACAATGTTTTTCACAGATACAACAGGCAATAAAGAAATTGTTTATGGCTCTAAACCATACGAAACATTTGAAAATGCTTTACTTAAACTATTTCCTACCGCTTTTAGAACAACTTATGACAAAACGTGGAATTCAATCTTTTCTCAATATCATTCATTGACAGCAAAAGAATTTTCTGTATTGACACAAACGGAACGAAATGAGAGTGAGAAATATCTGAACGACTTAACTGCAAATGGAAAGTTGGAGAAACTGACAACAAAAAACGGAGCCATTTGGACGTTGAAAAATACCAGCCGCTAACAGCAAATTTACCCAATGCGGCGGACGAGGGTCATCGCCGCGTGCTATTAACAAGGTCGCTGCGCAAAATTTAATTTGCGGCGGCTAAAAAACTTGGGTATCTTTAAATAAACGTTTGTGGGTTGGGACAGTTGATGCTTCGAAAGCCGCACTGGGCAAATTCGCAAAACGTTTATCTTTTCTCTTTTTTTTGCGGTTTAATAAAATTTTCTTGTTGTTGACAGGTTATGTTTGCTTCACTAAGTCTTCGCAAACTGAACACCACGTCAAAGGCTAAAAATAATTTCAACTTTTATTTTTGTTGACAAAAGCATTCCTGTGGAAACAATAATCAATTTCTAAAATCTATGTAACTTATTTTTACAAAAAACTGCTATGTCTTCACCTTATCATTTTCCTAAACAAAAAAGTTTTTACAAAGGCAAAGTACGCGATGTTTACAACATCGATGACAAATACCTGGTGATGATAGTCAGCGACCGTATTTCTGCATTTGATGTAGTATTGCCGCGGCCAATTCCTTACAAAGGACAAGTACTTAACCAGATTGCTGCCAGCTTTTTAGCCGCAACAAAAGATATTGTTCCCAATTGGGTATTGGATGTTCCTGCACCAAATGTTACTATTGGAAAAGTATGTGAACCGTTCAGAGTAGAAATGGTGATACGTGGTTATCTCGCAGGTTCCGCATGGCGGGCTTATAAGAATGGTGAGCGAATTTTATGTGGTGTTGCGTTACCGGAAGGAATGAAAGAAAATCAGAAATTTGAGACACCAATTATCACGCCAACCACTAAAGCAATTGTTGGTCACGATGAAGAAATTTCTAAAGAAGAAATTTTAGCCCGAGGTATTGTGAGCAAAGAAGATTACGAGCAACTGGAAAAATACACGCGTCAGGTTTTTCAACGCGGAACTGAAATTGCCGCTAAACGTGGTTTAATTCTGGTAGATACCAAATATGAATTTGGTAAAATCGGTGATGAAATTTATTTAATAGATGAAATTCACACACCGGATTCTTCACGCTATTTTTATGCGGAAGGATATGAAGAACGATTGAAAAATAATGAACCGCAAAAACAATTATCCAAAGAGTTCGTCAGAGAATGGCTGATAACCAATAATTTTATGGGAAAGGAAGGGCAAACTGTTCCTGAAATGACCGACGAAATTGTACAAAACATTTCGAACAGATATATTGAATTATATGAACTTATCTTAGGAGAGAAATTTGTAAGGCTCGATACTGCTGATATGGAGCAGGCTATTTTGAGATCGCTGGAACGGCTGGCGTTTTAGCGTCATTCCCGCGAAAGCGGGAATCTCAGTTAAATCTAATCAGGAGATTCCCTTTTGCAAGGGAATGACTGTTTAAACATTTTACTAATTGCTGTCATCATTTCGTTCATCTCTAAATTCAGTCAATCCTGTAAATCCTAATTCTGACAAAAAATTGTACCTTTGCCATATGTTACAACGTCCACGCAGAAACAGAAAGAGTGCCTCTATTCGTGCACTTGTTCAGGAAACCAGATTGCATCCGAATCATCTCGTACAACCTTTATTTTTGGTTGATGGTAAGAATAAAAGAAATGCTATAAAGTCGCTACCAAATATTTTCCAGTTAAGTATAGACAATGCATTAAAAGAAATTGAAACATGCATGAATGTTGGTGTGAATAGTTTTATATTATTTCCTGCAGTAGAAGATGCCTTAAAAAACAAGACTGCAACCTACAGCTATTCGCAAAAAAATTTCTACTTAAAAGCAATCAAAGAATTCAAGAAAAAATTTCCTGAGTGTTGTTTAATAAGCGACGTGGCTATGGATCCCTATTCTTCTGACGGGCATGACGGATATGTAGAAAATGGAAAAATTATTAACGATAAGACCTTACCAATACTTGCTAAGATGTCGGTGGCGCAGGCGGAAGCCGGCATCGATATTATCGGACCGAGTGATATGATGGATGGTAGAATTGGTTACTTACGAACTGCCTTAGATAATAAAGGATTTACGGAAACTTCTATCATGTCGTATGCGGTAAAATATGCCAGTGCTTTTTATGGACCATTCAGAGATGCGCTGGATTCAGCACCAAAATCAGGTGACAAAAAAACCTACCAGATGAATCCGGCTAATAAACGTGAGGCATTACTGGAAGCTGAGTTGGATTATTCAGAAGGCGCGGATTTTCTGATGGTAAAACCCGCAACTGTGTATCTCGACATTATTCATGAATTAAAACAAAGCTTTCCTATTCCGGTGGCTGCCTATCACGTTAGCGGCGAATATGCCATGCTGCAGGCTGCTGCAAAGAACGGATGGCTGGATTATAATAAATGTCTGGAAGAAACTTTATTGAGTATTAACCGTGCAGGTGCAGATGTGATAATTTCTTACGGAGCAAAAGATTATGCTACTGAAATAAAAAAGGGAAAGTTTTAAACTTTCCCTTTTTTATTTATTTATTCTTTGATTATTCTCCTACAGGACGTTTTGGTGCTTCCTCAGCTTGGCTTTTTCCAAATGTGTACAGGAATCCAACTCCAATCATTAATTTAGAATTTCTGATAGTCAGTTTTGGAGGATTATTGAAATAAGCAGGTTCATCATTTCTGAATGTTTTAATAAATCCATAATCGTAATTGATATCAAATGTTACGCAGCTTTTTAATTTTTTATCTACATACACCTGAATACCACCACCAAATCTCACTCCGGCATCAATATTCTGATACGTATTATCATAATCTGCTTTTACAGAACCGGTAGATGTAATAGAGCCATTGTTGTTGGTAACGGTTTTATCTTTTGCATTGAAAATATAACCGAAATAACCGCCTGCCTGAGCATAAACTCTCAAGCGCTCATTTCCCCAACCTACTAAAGCTGTCAAAGGAACAGTAATTTGATTTTCCTTGTGGGTAATAGTAATAATTTTTACACCCTGAGTGCTTGTAAATTTGCTGCCTCCCATATTAAATTCTGCAGCCAGATTAAGTCCAACAAATTTATTAAACCAGATTCTTCCTTGAACTCCAGCATGTAATCCCGGTTGATAACTAACTGTTCCACCTGCTGTGGCGAGTTTACTGTTTTTAAAGAATTCATTATTCCATCTGCCAAAAGCAGGTCCTACTTTTACTCCTACTCCTGCCTGAATTTTTGCTTCCGATTGGCTAATAAACGTTCCAAATAGCATTAGAATCACTAATAATTTCTTCATTGTTGGTTGATTTTTGATTAATTGAATGTATTTGATTTATTAAATCGACGTTAAATTACAAAAAGGATTTTAATTTTTTTAACTTTGCCAATAATATTTAACCCAAAAATTACAAAGCATGCAACTTTGGAACAGGGTAGACAAGCGTATTCTTGAACAAAATCTACTCGCAAGCAGCGAAAAACGCACCACCATTTCCTTTTACAAATATGCAAGGATTGAACATCCAAATGACTGGAGAAATGAACTTTATTTGTCTTTAGATAAACTCGGAGTTCTTGGAAGAATCTATGTTGCAAAGGAAGGCATTAACGCACAGATTTCCGTGCCGGACGAAAATCTACAGGCTTTTATTGATTTTCTTTATTCCTATCCTTTTTTAAACGGTATCCGCTTAAATTATGCCATTGATGACGACGGAAAATCGTTTAGTAAACTAAAAATTTTAGTGCGAACAAAGATAGTAGCAGATGGGCTAAACGACGACAGCTTTGATTCTTCCGATTGCGGCATACATTTAAATGCAAAGGAGTTTAATGAATTGACGGATATAGAAGATACGATTTTAGTAGACATGCGTAATCATTACGAGAGTGAAATAGGACATTTTGAAAACGCCATTACTCCTGATGTTGATACGTTTCGGGAGCAATTACCATTGGTGGTGGATATGCTGAAAGAAGAAAAGTCGAAAAATGTGGTGATGTATTGTACCGGTGGCATTCGCTGCGAAAAAGCAAGTGCGTGGCTAAAACATAATGGTTTCAAAAATGTATATCAGTTAAATGGTGGTATTATTGAGTATGCCCGTCAAATCCAGGAGCAAGGTTTGAAAAATAAATTCAAAGGAAAGAATTTTGTATTCGACAGACGTTTAGGCGAGAAGATTTCTCACGAAATTATAGCCAAATGCCATCAGTGCGGCGAGCCGGCCGATACACATACCAATTGTAAAAATGAAGGCTGTCATTTGTTGTTTATTCAATGTGAAAAATGTGCTGCAAAATATAATGGCTGTTGTTGTGAAGAATGCATGAAAGTGTCATTATTACCTGAAGAAGAACAACGTACTTTGCGTAAAGGGATAAATCCGGGCAGAAAGGTTTTTAAAAAAGGACGAGGTGAGCAGTTGATTTTTAAAAAATCGAGTGCTGAGATGAATTCTTCAGAGATGAAAAATGAATAGCTCTTATGTAAACAGGCACAGTTAATTCTGCCTGATGTTTAATCTGAAAAAACGGGCAGCAATTAAAATGATAGCTGCTTTAGTCGGCAAAATGTGATAAGGGAAGAATGCACTTTTAACAAATAATTTCTAGCTATCCGTAGATTCTTTATATTCTTCTTTAACCCACATTAACCCAAACATCATGACCAAAGCTGATAAAATAATAACTTGTATAATTAAAGAGTTATTTACTACAGTTATGTATTTTGATGCCGGAATAGATAGAAATAATAAAATTGTTATTAAACCTCTTGGTGCTACAAAGAGAAGTGGTTTTGTCGGCATTCCTGACAATTTTAATATGCACCATCTAAAAAGGAAAATTGCGGCAACTATACCTATTGCAAGTAATAATGATTGCGTATTGAATAAATCTTTTGTTTCTATTAGGTATCCAAACAATAGGAAAAACAAGGCACGCACTAAAAATGCCACTTCTATTACGATTTCGCCGAATTTATGAACTTCTTTATCCAATTCATCAGGTTTTAATCTTTCTATCCATTTATATTGCTTTAGTTGATCCAAATTACCCAAAACCAAGCCTAACACTAAAATAAAGATCAGGGCGGGCAAATGATATTCTTTGGATATAACATAAATAAGTATCACCAATATCATAATAGGCACAAACTTTATATGATGTTCTATTTTATTCAATAATACAGACAAGGCTATAGTTGAAAAAAAAGAGATTAGACATACTATTAAAATATCGATAGAAAAACGACCGATTGAATGACCATTTATTACATCATTATAAGCTATGAAATTAAAAAATAAAACTCCTAATATATCCGATAAGCTGCTTTCATAAATAATAAATTCTTTGTTATTGTTACTTAAATTTCGTACGCTTGGAATAGCAATTGCACTACTAATAACACATAGCGGAATGGCATTTACCATGCTGTTTTTAAATGAAAAATCACCCAATTGCTGAAATACAAATGTTAATACAAATGCCAATAGTATCATTGGTAAAAAGGCGACCAGCACTGATTTTTTTATTAATGGAAATTTAGTGTGATTTAACTCTAATTCCAGCGAACCTTCTAATACAATTAAAATTAAGCCGATTGTACCTAAAATGGGTAAAAGCGGAGAAAGATTTGGCACTTCTAATTCAAAAAAGGATGTAGCTTGTTTAGCACACCAACCTAATAACAACAACAATATAACTGATGGAATTTTTGTTTTTGAAGAAGTTAAATCAAACAAATAAGCAAGTAACAGCAATACGCAGATAATAATGATAACCATAGCATCTATATTTAGAAAGTTTTACAATTTCAGCAATATACAAAACCCAGATACAGGTAACAATATAAAAAAAGCTAAATAAACTAAATGAAAAAGCATCCTTTTCAGGATGCTTTCTTTGTACCGCGGGTGGGAATCGAACCCACACTCTTGCGAACACGAGTTTGAGTCGTGCGCGTCTACCAATTCCGCCACCGCGGCATATCAGCGAAAAGTGATAAGGAGTTAGTGATAAGAGAATAATAAAAAAGATATTACTTATTATTCGCTTTTTACTTTTGCCTTTTTACTTTTCTAAAGAACGGACTGCAAAGATAATCTAAAAAAGCAAATCCCAAAAAATATTTTAATGAAAGAATGCTCTGATTACATCCATACCATTGGCAAAGAGCAGCAATCCTAAAATGATAAACATTCCAACGCTTTGTGCATATTGCTGTACTTTATCCGGAACCGGTTTGCCCCGTAGCATTTCATACAATAAAAACACTACATAACCGCCATCCAGCATCGGAATAGGCAGGATATTCATAAATGCTAAAATAACGGAAATTGTCGCCGTTAAAATCCAGAAATGTTCCCAGTCAAAAGTATCCGGAAACATTTTACCAATAGAAATAAATCCGCCCAGACTATCTTTTACTTTTACTTCTTTGGAAGTAAACAACATCTTCATGCTTTTAAAATAATTTCCCAACGTGGCAAATGCTCTTTCAATTCCTGCCGGAACTGCCGCCATGAAATTATAATTTACTCTTTCTGTTTTTAATATCTCTGCATACGATTGTGTTCCGAAACCAAATAATCCTTCTTTGGAAACCTCTCCCTGTAATTCTACTACTTCACCTTTTCGGTCAACTGTAACTTTTATTGTTTTTCCTTTATTTGCTGTAATTTCCGCTTTTACATTATCATAAAAAGGCGTGGGAATACCATTGACAGCAGTTATCTTATCTCCTATCTTCATTCCTGCTTTCGCAGCACCGGATGCATCCTGAACCTGCGCCACAATACTGGGCACACGTGGCAAAATAAAGGCTGCTTTTTTCTGCTTCATTACTTTAGACAAGAATCCTTCTTTGAAATTGATATCCTGCTGCTGGCCGTTTCTTTCTATCGTAATGCTTTTTGCTTCATTCAATACCAAATCTTTCTGAAACTCTTCAAAATTTCCTGCAGGCTGATGGTCAATAGAAATAATCTTATCTCCATTTTGCAAACCAATCTGATTGGCTAATGAATCTACAATCATAATACCGTTGGTCATGTTTTTCATCGGTAGAAATTCTTCGCCATATTTCCATAACAAGCCGGTAAAAATAACCATCGCTAAAATCATATTTACGGTAACACCGCCTACCATAATAATCAATCGTTGCCATGCTGGTTTGCTTCTGAATTCCCAGGGTTGTGGTGGCGTTTTGCTTAGCTGTTCTGCATCCTGTGTTTCATCAGCCATACCTGCAATTTGCACATAGCCGCCAAATGGAAACCATCCTAAGCCGTATTCTGTATCGCCGATTTTCTTTTTAAACAACGTAAAATTGGCAACATTTGGAAATGGAAATAAGAAATCGAAAAACAAATAAAACTTATGTACACGTGTTCCAAATAATTTTGCCGGAATAAAATGTCCTAATTCATGTAACACTATAAGTATGGATAAACTTAAGATTAATAAGATAACTTTGGTGGCGGTTCCGCCTATAGCAAATAATAGCATAATTATATTTAAGATTTAAGATTTAAGACTTGGGATTTCACTGTATCCTTAATTATTAGTTACAAATTAAACCGCGAAGTTACAAAATTCGTTCCGATTGTTGAAGTTATTAGTAATTAGTTAATAGTCATTCGCTTAGAAAGCTGATTTTTAATGAATTTTAACCGATTGCGCTGTTAAAATGGAGCTTTTTTGTATAAGTTCTTCTTAGGCTATCTTTTTTTCTTGATAAAAAAAGAAACAAAAAAATCAAGTCAAAAATAACGCGCTAAGCTTCAATGCCTACGCTTTGCTGGCGATTTTTGACATCCCACGCTTCTTTACATTATGCATAATTTCACCATTCTGCTTTTTATAAGTCAGTAAATACAATCTTTTAAACCTATGCTTTTAACAGTTTTAACCCGGATGAATGACGGTTTGGATTTCTTTAGCGAGTTTTTTCTGGGTTTCTTTCATTTCCATATGTTTCAGAATAGCGGCAACACTTTCTTCATAGTTACCATTCATATCTGATTTTTTTATCTTTTCACCAATAATATCTATAATTTCAGCCAATTTGTAATATCTGAAACGTTGCATGGTGGAAACGACGTCTGTTTTATAGGTTCGGTTGGCATCTTTCACTACAATTTCATGCTTGTCAAACCAGTTTGGACTCAACTCATAAGGCGATGACATTAATTCCACCAGACAATTCTTCACTTCTTCATCAGTAATTATATTCAGGTTTTTAACTTCATTTAATGGTAATTCGTTTGTATACGCATTCATATACATTTTGATGATTTTGCCGAACACATCATTTTTAAATTCGATATCCACCAGTTCAAAAATTACATACTCTGCCACCGAATGCTCTTCCGTCATTTCTTTTTCACCATGCTCTAACAAAATGCGTATAATATCTTTCTCCTGAAAATAAAGTTTAGGTGTTTTTGAAATTTGTTGTGTATGATCTTCTTCCGTTTTTACAAAATCATTTATCGCCGTTGCATCTTCCTGATTAAGCTCTCTTGATTTTTTAAAATGTTGCGTGCGAATTTTATTAGTTTCATTCACCAGAATATTCTCCGGCACATCCACAATTTCCGCACAATGTTTGATGTATAATTGTCGCTTAATATTGTCATCTACTTTTGCTATGCTTTCGACAATATCTTTTATCACTTCCGATTTTTTAACCGGATCGTTTTTTACTTCTTCAATGCCCTGTGTAGCTTTGAACAAGATAAAATCCTGTTGTTTCTTTTCTATAAAATCCAGCGTGGCATCCGTTCCGTTTTTCCTCACAAACGAATCGGGATCTTCGTTATCAGGCAACAATACCAACTTCACATTCAAACCTTGTTCCAGCACAATATCCAGTCCGCGCAATGCTGCTTTTACACCGGCTGCATCACCATCATAGAGAATCACCATATTTTGTGTAAAGCGTTTGATGAGCTGCACTTGCTCTTTTGTCAAAGCCGTTCCACTGGATGCCACTACATTTTTTATGCCTGCCTGATACAAAGAAATCACATCTGTATAACCTTCCACCAAATAACAAACATCATGTTTTCTGATGTCTGCTTTGGCATGTGAAATACCATACAACACCTGACTTTTATGGTACACATCGGTTTCCGCAGTGTTAATGTATTTCGGATTATACACATTTGGATTTTCCGGTTTGTTTGACTTTAACATTCTGCCGCCAAAAGCAACTACTTTTCCGGAAACATTAAAAATCGGAAACATCACTCTGTCTCTAAAGAAGTCGTAACGTTTGTCGTTTTTTTCTTTTATCAAACCGGCTTTCAGCAAAATTTCTTCATTGTAACCATCTTTGACAGCCTGTTTATAAAACGAATCAAAACTATCGGGTGAATAACCGAGTTGAAAAGTATTAATCGTATCATCTAAAAAACCACGCTCTTTAAAATATGATAAACCAATCGCGATACCTTCTTCTGTTTCCGTTAATTGAGTTTGATAAAATTTCGCTGCATAATTCAAGGCAATCAGCAGACTGTCTTTTTCGTCCTTCACTTGCTTCTCTTCTGTCGAAACCTGGCTTTCTTCAATTTCAATATGATATTTATTAGCGAGATAGCGCAGTGCTTCCGGAAATGTAAACTTTTCATGTTCCATAATGAAGCTAACGCTGTCGCCGCCTTTACCGCATCCAAAACATTTGAAAATATTTTTGTTTGGATTGACCACAAACGATGGTGTTTTTTCCTGATGAAAAGGACAATTGCCTTTTAGTATGGAACCTGATTTTTTAAGATTGACAAAATCACGCACCACGTCTTCAATCTGAGCCGTATCTAAAATTTTTGCTATGGTGTCGCGGGTGATCAAGGTAGTAATTCAATAATAAAATAATGTATCAATTATTTTTCAACTCAGCATAATACTTATAAAAATACGGAATAGTTTCTATGCCTTTGAAATAATTGAACAATCCGTAATGTTCATTTGGTGAGTGAATGGCATCGCTGTCTAAACCAAAGCCCATCAGCACCGATTTCAATCCTAAAATTTCTTCAAAAAGTGCCACAATCGGAATACTCGCTCCATTGCGCATGGCTAGTGGTTTTTTTCCAAAAGTAGTTTCCATCGCTTTATAGGCTGCCTGAAATTCTATGGAATCTACCGGTGTAACATAAGGCTCGCCACCATGATGCTCTGTTACTTTTACTTTCACAGTGTTCGGAGCAATTTTTTCAAAATGTCTGGCAAATAATTCTGCAATCTTTTTAGACGATTGATTTGGCACCAGACGCATGGAAATTTTTGCATTAGCTTTTGACGGCAATACCGTTTTAGCACCTTCACCTGTATAGCCACCCCAGATTCCGTTCACATCCAACGTTGGGCGAATGCTTAATTGTTCCAATAAAGTATAACCTTGTTCGCCATACGATTTTGGTAAACCAATACTTTCTTCAAATGCTTTTTCTGTGATTGGTACTGCGTTGATTTGTTTCTTTTCTTCATCCGTTAATTCAATCACATCACCATAAAAATCTTCTACTGTGATGTGTCCATTATCATCTTTTAAGGAACCAATTAATTTACACAATACATTCAACGGATTATCTACTCCACCGCCATAAATACCTGAATGTAAATCGCGGTTTGGTCCCACTACTTCCACTTCCATATAACACAACCCACGCAAACCATTGGTAATACAAGGTGTTTCATTATTAATAATGCCTGTGTCAGAAATTAAAATAACATCTGCTTTTAATTTTTCTTTTTGCTCGATTAAGAAATCGCCCAGATGCGCCGACCCTACTTCTTCTTCACCTTCAATAATCACTTTGATATTACACGGCAGATCATTATTTAATAACATCATCTCCAACGCTTTTACATGCATGTAGACTTGTCCTTTGTCATCGCAGGCTCCACGTGCATAGATAGCACCTTGCGGATGCGCTTCTGTTACTTTTACAACTGGTTCAAATGGTGGCGACGTCCACAATTCATAAGGATCCGCAGGCTGTACATCATAATGACCATATACTAAAACGGTTGGTTTAGAGGCATCGGTTATTTTATCTGCATAAACTACAGGATAACCTTTCGTTGGTAACAGTTGTACGTTTTCCATACCTGCCTGTTCAAACTGATTTTTAAGATACTCCGCTGCACTTAAAACATCATTCTTGAATTTTGGGTCTGCTGAAACCGATGGAATTTTGAGCCAGTCGGTTAATTCCTGTACAAAACGTTCTTTATTCAGTTCAATTGTTTCATTGATATAGTTCATGCTGCAAATTTGAAAATGAGTTGTAAATTTAAGGAAAAACCACTTAGGCTTTAAGTTTATTTTCAAGGTTTAAAATCTGTTAAAAAACATTATAATATTGTAAAGTGTAGTATTAACCAATTATTGGTATTAATTTTGAAAGAATTATGTGGATGAATCGATTGCTCGCTTTTTTAATATTAAGTTTTATTGGTCTTTCGGCTGTTCAGGCAAAAGATGTAATTCAGTTTTCCGGCTTTGTTAAGGATGCGGAAACCGGTGCTATTGTGCCGCTTTGTGCTGTTTATATCCAAAATGAAAATCGCGGAACCATTACCGGATATGATGGTTTTTTTACTTTCGTTGCCGGCAAAGGAGATACGATACTCGTTAAATCTTTAGGATATAAAACATTTAAAGTGGCAATACCCGCTGATTTGGAAACTACGAGTTTTACTAAAGAAATAACAATTGAAAGAGAAGTTTATCAGTTGCCCAGCACCACTATACGTCCTTTACCAACACCGGGGCAGTTGCGTTATGCGATGCTGAATCTCGATATTCCGAATAATTTACAGGAACTGGCACAAAATACAATTGAACAGTCTATTCTGACTGATGAAATATCCAAGAAAACCAATTTTGACGGGAAAGAAAATTTCAGTCAATATGTGCAGTCTCAGGTGGGATATTATTATAACAGAAACGGGAATCAGCGACCGGGAATTTCTCTAACGGACCCTTTTGCCTGGGCAAGATTTATTAAAGATATCAAGGCAAAGAAAAAGAAAAAGTAATGTGATTAACGATGTACGATTAACAATTAAAAATTGTTAATCGTTAATTGATTATTTTTTATACGCTTTCACTCTGTAATCCACATCGACTTCACCACGCATAATTTTGTTGAGTTTCGGCAAGAGTAACTTGCGTTTCAGTGGCTTTAATTTATCTACAAATAAAATACCCTCAATATGGTCGTATTCGTGCTGAATAACCCGAGCATTGATTTCGTCAAACTCTTCTGTAAATTCATTAAAATTTTCATCCTGATAACGGATTTTTATAGTGGGTTTACGAAATACATCTTCACGGATTGCAGGAATACTTAAACAACCTTCTTCATATTTCCATTCCTCTCCTTCTTCATTTAAAATGGTAGGATTAATGAACACTTTTTTTATTCCTTTAAATTCTTTTTTTCTTTTTTCAGCCAATTGTGCAGTATCAACAACAAACAGACGTATAGACAATCCTACTTGCGGAGCTGCCAATCCAACGCCGGATGCTACGTACATGGTTTGCCACATATTTTTAATAATATCCTGTAGATTAGGATAATCGGCAGAAATGTCTTCAGCACGTTTTTTTAAAATCGGATCGCCGTATAGTGTTACAGGAAGAAGCATATATTAGTCGTAAGTAATAAGTGGTAAGTAGTAAGTATAATTTTACACAAAAATAGTGAATTATTTGAAATTACTAATAACTATTGATTGTTTGCAACTACTTCAAGGTAACTTTGCAATATAATAGTAGCTGAAATTTCGTCGACCAAGGATTTATTCTGGCGGTCTTTCTTCTTCATACCGCTGTCAATCATAGATTGGAATGCCATTTTTGAGGTAAAACGTTCATCTATTTCATGAATCTTGATATCCGGAAATTTGTTTTTGAGTTGTCGTTTAAAGAGTTCAATTTTTGGAACAATTTCAGCTAGTTCATTATTCAGTTTTTTGGGAATACCAATAACAATCGTATCGATTTTTTCTTTTGGAATAATCGTTTCAAGATAAGAAATATTGTTTTTGGTTTCCTGTGTGGATAATCCAAAGGCAAAGATTTTACTTTCATCCGAAATGGCATAACCTGTACGTTTGGTTCCGTAATCTATCGCGAGAATCTTTGACATAGATTAAAAATACATGATAATATCTGTTATCACACACAATGCAAATAAAACACTTGCAATGCCATTTGTAGTAAAAAAAGCTAAATCAATCTTTTGAAGTCCAAACTTTATCACTAAAAAATGCTGATAAAGAAGCAAACCTGTAAATACCGTTAATCCTAACAGATATAACACGCCGAAATATCCGTAAAAGAATGCTCCAGACAAACACAAAAAACTACATAAGTGCAGAAATCGTGAAATCCATTTTGCTTTTTCCTGGCCGAAATACGATGGAATGGAGTATAAATTATTTTCCTTATCGAAGTGCTCATCCTGCAATGCATAAATAATATCGAAGCCACTCACCCAAAAGAAAACGGCAAATGAGAAAAATAAAGGCAGCATTTCAAACTTTCCGGTAACTGCTAAAAATGCACCGATTGGAGCCAGTCCTAAACCAACGCCTAAAATCAAATGGCATAAAAATGTAAATCGTTTAGTAAGCGAATAACCAAGTATTACCAGTAGTGCAATTGGCGACAAAAAGAAACACAATCTATTAATGAAAAAAGTTGTTGTTATAAAAAGGATACAGTTTACAATAATAAATACGACTGCATTTTTAGGAGTAATAATACCACTCGGAATTTCACGTATAGCAGTACGCGGATTTTTTTCATCATATTTTCTGTCTATATAACGATTGAAAGCCATAGCTGCATTGCGTGCGGTTATCATACAGATTAAAACAAAAATAAATTTCCAAAGCAATAGATTCATTACAAAATCAGTACCTGATTTTATATAAAAAACACCCAAAGTAAAGCCAATCATGGCGAAAGGCAACGCGAAAATTGTGTGTGAGAATTTTACTAAAGAAAGATAGTTCTTCATGAATTAAATTTTAAACCATCCTTTCTTTTCCTGTGGTGCTTTTTTCTTTAACTGTTTGGATGGATTTACTTTTACACTGAACGTGATAGATGTAACAGGCGGATTAGTATTTGCTTCTATCATTACACTTTTGGTGTTAGCACCCGGTTTATTGGCTGAGTTAAACTCAATTTCCAGCTTGCCCTTTTTACCCGGCTGAACCGGTTCTTTATCATATGTTGGCACAGTGCATCCGCAACTTCCATATGCCTGATTAATAACTAATGGTAATTTGCCCGTATTGGTAAATTCTATCGTTTTTTTCACTTTATCTCCTTCCGTACAGGTACCGAAATCATACACTTCTTTATCGAATTTAATAGAAGTTACTGTTTTCATTCTTTCTTCTTCCGATTGTTCTGTAACTTTTGCCATTGAATCGGCTTTCTTAAGTACAGCGTTATTGGACAAAATGGAATCTTTATTAAACTTCTCAATGGAAACTTCTTCAGTTGTTTCTTTATGACGGCATGCTGTAAAAGTCAGCGAAGCAAAAGCAATAAATACAAGCGTATAAACAATTTTTTTCATCCTTTAGTACAATTTGGGCACAAAGATAAGAAATTGGAATTAGTGATGTTTAGTCTTGATGTATTTTTCAAAGTTATCTTTAGTTAAAGCGTTCAGTGTATTTTCTTTGAACAATCCTCCTTTTCTGGCAGCATGTATGCCATATTTTATATCATGCACACCTCGCAGGTTATGTGCATCGGGGTTGATGGATATCAACACATTCTTTTCCTGACAATAATTTATCCATGTGTAGTCGATATCTAAACGGTAAGGATTTGCATTTAATTCAATACAAACATTATTCGCAGCACAGGCGTCAATTATCTTTTTATGATCAACAGGGTAACCCGGCCTCGATAATAAAAGCCTGCCGGTCATGTGTCCGAGAATGGTTGTAAAGGGATTTTCAATAGCTTTAATAAGTCGATGCATGGCTTTTTCTTCCGACATTTTTAATTGCGAATGCACGGATGCGATAACTAAATCAAATGTCTTTAAAACAGATGTTTCATAATCCAAATCCCCATCATTAAGAATATCCGATTCAATGCTTTTAAAAATTTTAAAAGGAAACAACTGTTTATTAAGTTTTTCTATTTCTTCGTGTTGTTCTATAATTTTATCTTCTTTCATTCCCTGTGCATAAAATGCACTTTTACTATGGTCAGAAATTACTAAATACTCAAAACCCTGCCCTTTACAATAGACAGCCAAATCCTTTAAAGAATTGGTTCCGTCACTGTATTTACTATGTGAATGAACGACTCCTTTAATATCCTGCAACTCAATTAAATCATCGAGTTTATTGGCTTCTGCTAATTTCCATTCCAGTCTATTATCACGCAGTTCGGGTGCGATAAACGGTAAATCTGCATCTTCATATATTTCTTTTTCTGAAGTAAATTTTTTGGATGCATCAAATTTATACGACAAAAAACCAAAGTGTTCTTTATCGCTGCTAAGTTGCAATAACTTAAGATAGAAATCATGTTGGGTACAAAACTCTATTTGTACCGGAAATTCCTTATACTTTTCAGAAATCTTTCTTTGTACTGTTTTATCTTCATTAGCAATCAAGAAATCAATTCTCTCTAAGATTATTGCCTTTCTTCTGAAATCGCCACAGGTTGAAACTAAGATATCCGGATATTGTGTTTGGACCTCAGATAAGATTTCATTGGCCAGTTCCTCCAGATTTGACCACAAATATTTATTAGCACTTTGATTAAAGAAACGTATCTGCTCCAGAATAGCATCTTGTGTTTTTTTACCAAATCCTTTTAATTCAATCAATCTATTTTCAAGACAAGCATACTCCAGTTCACCAATACTTTCTATTTCCAGTTCTTTCCAGAGATGTGCTATTTTTTTCGGACCAATTCCTTTTATCTGTAATAAATCAACTACTCCGTGCGGTGTCATCTCCAGGTATTTTTCCAGTAAGTCTAATTTACCGGTTCTGGTAAGATGAAATATTTTTGCTGCAATAGCTTTTCCCACTCCATCAATCTCTTCAAGCTGTTCAATGGATAAGTTCGCTAAAGGTTCATTTATTTTTTTCAGTGTTCTGCCTGCAAATTCGTAACTTTTAATTTTAAATGGATTCTCATTATGCAATTCCATCAAATCGGCAAGCAGTGCAAAATGTTGTGCGATTTCAATATTTGTCATAAATCAAAATTAATCAAACATAAAATGAATTCCATTAAAAAGATATAACTATAACTAACTTTTCACTAAATTAGATGAACGCAACTTTATATGGTAAAGAAAATTTCAGGACTTCTGATTGCATTACTCGTCGTAGTTGGTATTTTTTTTCTCAACAGACCACTTGGCGACACTCCTGCTTTGGGTTTGTTTCTTTCGCCTACCCATGGTTTTTGGAAGAGTGCTCCAGCAAAAGAAAACCGTAATACTTCTGTCGAAATAGAATGTCTGAAAGGCAAGGCCACCATTGTTTATGATGAAATTGGCATACCACATATTTTTGCGGATAACGAAGAAGACTTAATGTATGCACAAGGATATGCAGAAGCTAAAGACAGATTGTGGCAAATGGAATTTCAGATGTATGCAGCAGCCGGACGATTAACTGAATTAGTAGGCGAAAAAGCGCTACCTCTTGACAGGTTCTCCAGAAGAATTGGTATTGTACGTGCAGCAGAAACATCCTTAAAAGAAATAGAAAAAAATCCTCTCTCAAAAATGGTGGTGGAAAGTTTCACGGCAGGCGTGAACGCATATATCAACCAATTAAAAAAATCGGATTTACCAATAGAATACAAACTAATCGGATACGAACCGGAACAATGGACGCCATTAAAATGTACTTTGCTGATGAAGTACATGGCAAAAGATTTAACTTATTATGACACTGATGTAGAAAACACCAATGCGCTTCGTGTATTTGGTGAAGAAGATTATAAAAAGATGTATCCTGATTTCCCTGCACCGGCAATAGACCCAATCATCCCGGCAGGCACCAAATGGAATTTTAAATCTGTTGACACTTTTTCCTTAAAGGAAAACAAACGACTGGCTGATGCACTGTATACAAATCCATACAAAAATTTATATGCTAATAAATTTTATGGTAGTAATAACTGGTGCGTAAACGGTACGAAAACAAAATCAGGAAAACCAATTTTGTGTGGTGATCCGCACCTGGGTTTAAACCTGCCTTCCATCTGGTATGCTGTTCAATTAAACTGCCCGGGTTTAAATGTCGAAGGCGTTACGATTCCCGGAGCACCGGGAGTAATTATTGGTCATAATGATAGCATTGCGTGGAGTGTGACCAATGCGGAACGCGATGTGATTAATAATTATTCCGTAGAATATAGTGCAGACAAAAAGAAATATAAACTAGGTAATGAATTTGTTCCTTTTGAATACGATGTACAAACTTATAAAATCAAAGGCGGTAAAGATGTAGTAGATAATATACGCATGACAAAAATCGGTGCAATTGTCTACGATGAAACTTTTGGAAAAGTAAATGATAGAAAACATATTGCTACTTACTGGCGTGCAGAAGAACCTTCCAATGATTTGATGGCGTTTTATTATCTCAATCATGCAAAAAATCATCAGGATTATTTAAAAGCGCTCGAGTACTATTCTTGTCCCGGACAAAATTTTATTTACGCCGATGTTGAAAATAACATCGCTATCCGTCAGCAGGGAAATTTTATGTTGCGGACAAATACAGGTGATGGCTCTTTTGTTACACCATTAGCAGATGTTGATATAACGAAGTTGAAAGCACGCATTCCGAGTGAACAAAATCCATACGTTTTAAATCCTGAACGGAATTTTTGTAGCAGTGCCAATCAAAACCCGGTAGATCAAACCTATCCGTATTTGACAAACGGTGTGTATGAAAATTACAGAAACAGGGTTATCAATACTACTTTATCTGAAGCACAGAATTATACCTGGCAAGACATGGGTAAATTACAAAACAACAATCTCAGCTTACTTGCTAAAGAAGTATTGCCTACTTTATTGGCCAATTTAAATAATAGCCATGATGCTGTTGAAAACAAAATAACGGCGGCTTTAAAAGCATGGAATTATGAAGCAAATTATGATTTAGAAGCGCCGAGTTATTTTTACAAATTCTGGAATTTTATTGAAGAAACAATTTATGATGAATTGGAAACACCTGATATCTCCTTTCGTTTACCTGAATCCTACAATACTGTAAATCTAATTATTAATGATCCGAAGTTTAAATTATTTGATATTGCAAATACTGATACAACAGAAACCGTAAGGGATGTTATCAATATAGCATATAGTAAGACTGTTTCTTTTTTCAATGAATACAACAAAGACAAAAACAGCAGTACAAAATGGCAATTTTATAAACATACAACTGTCTCTCACCTTGCAAGAATTAAGGCATTTTCAGTAGAAGATATTGCCATTGGCGGTTATAATAATATAGTCAATGCTGCATCAGAAGGCGCCGGACCATCATGGCGAATGATAGTTGATTTTACAAACGGGAAACCACAATGCTATGGCGTGTATCCCGGAGGACAGACCGGCAGTGTAGGTAATAAAGGTTTTACAGAGTTTATAGATAAATGGAGCAAAGGCGAATATTATTCATTACACTTCTTCGCAAATAAAGAGGAAGCATTAAAAACCGTAAATAAATAAAGTTATGTTCTTAGTAAAGGTTTTTATTATATCTGTTTTGAGTTTTTTACTCACATTTTTTCTTCCCTGGTATATACCGTTTATTATTTGTTTTATTACAGGAATTGTTTTATCAAATAAACCGGGTAATAATTTTATTGCAGGATTATTAGGTGTAGGTTTATTCTGGTTAGGTTATGCTTTATTTCTAAATATTAAAAATGAACATTTGCTTAGTACAAAAATTGCACAACTTTTTTCTGATAGCTTGCAAACATCTATAACCGGAGGTGTATTATTAATGATTACAACGTTTCTTGGCGCCTTACTGGGCGGGCTATCGTGTATGGCTGGTGCTATGCTGGTAGATGACGGTAGCCGCAAACGCTTACGCAAAGCTGTAAAAAGCCGGAAGTATACTTTAAAAATGAAGTAACATCTTTCTACTTTTATCATTTTTCCATGTTTTTAGCAAAATAGTTATGTATCTTTAAAAACATTAAAATTAAAGTATGTCACGTATTATTCAGTTGCAATCAGTACCCAACACGGCATCTATGTATGCACGTGTTTTTTCTACCTTCTTTAAAAAAGGGAAGGGTAATTTACCGGATATTGAAGTACATCTGGAAAATAATAAAATATCTTCCGAAGCAATCAAAGCATACAACAAGATATGCGGGTTTGAAACTTCTACAACCGCTTCTGCTTCTTATTTGCATGCTTATATCTTTCCTGCTCAAATGCATTTATTAAGCCAGCCGGAGGTTCCTTTTCCATTGCCCGGTTTAATTCATTTTGCTAATTCTATTATACAACATCGCCCCTTGGTGATAGGTGAGCAATTTTCGGTAATCTGCAAATTCGGAAATTTAATAGCACATGATAAAGGACAGGCTTTTGAGGTTTTGAGCTACATTGAAGTGAGCGGTAAAAGAATCTGGGAAGAAACCAGTATTTATTTATTTAAAGGAAAAGAAGGCATTGGAAATGTGCTGGAATGGGAGCAACCGACACTCGCAGAAAATGTTATAAAAGAAAGCTGGAGTTTATACCAAACTATGGGGCTCGATTTTGCAAAAGCTTCCGGAGATTTCAATCCCATTCATTTGCATCCGCTAAGTGCTAAATTGTTCGGTTTTCCGAGACATATTATTCATGGTATGTGGAGCGTAGGGAAAATACTCTCCTTATTTGAAAAACGAATGCCTGAAAGTTTTGAATATACTGTATCATTTAAAGTACCGATTTTTTTACCCGCCAGTGTTATCTTTCGTCATGAAAAAACTGACAACGGATTTAATTTTGATGTGGTAGACAATACCCAGGAAAAACCACATTTAAAAGGATACCTGAAAGCCATTAATTAATATAGATTGTTCAATGGTTTTTTGATTATAGTATCTTAATGAATGAAAAATTATTTACAATATCTATTTCATTACTTTTGTCTATAGCTATTGCCAATTACCAATGAGTACAAAAAAAAAAGACCCTTATCAGGCACTACGGTATAAAGAATTCAGAGCATATATAGTCTCAAGATTTTTAATTACGATTGCGCTCACTATGCAAGCAGTAATTATTGGTTATGAAATTTACGAGCTTACCAACTCCAAATTATTATTAGGTTTTATTGGATTAACGGAAGCTATTCCGGCCATTGGGAATGCATTATATGGCGGTTATGTGGCAGATAAATCCGAAAAAAGGAGTATGCTGGTTGCTTTTATTAGCATATACACTCTTATGTGTGTTGCTTTGTTGTTTTTAACCAACAGTACAGTTATAAACCAACTTGGAACTCAGACGGTTGTTATTTTAATTTTCATTATTATTTTTCTAACCGGTATTGTTCGCAGTTTTTCCGGTCCGGCATCTTTCGGTTTATCCGCGCAAATTATTCCGAGAGAAGTTTACCAAAGTGCTATAACATGGTCAAGCGCAGCATGGCAGTCAGGAGCAGTTTTAGGTCCTGCAGTAGGTGGCATCCTGCTCGGAACATTAGGTATTACCTATACATTCGGCATTATTATTTTCTTTTTATGTATTGCAGTATTTTCGCTGCTGCAAATAGAAAAAAAGCCGGTACAATTTGTACCAAAAGATGAAACCATTTATGAAAGTGCCATGCAAGGTTTAAAATTTGTTTTTGAGAATAAGGTAATCTTATCCTGCATTACACTGGATTTATTTGCTGTATTATTTGGTGGTGCCGTTGCTTTATTACCGGTGTATGCCAAAGATATCTTACATGTCGGGGCTGAAGGACTTGGATTACTACGTGCAGCACAGGCTATTGGTGCCATTTTCATGCTGATGATACTCGCTTATTACCCGATAAAAAAACATGCAGGTATTATTCTGCTCGCGGCAGTTTTTGGTTTTGGTGTTTTCATCCTGTTATTTGGCATCAGTACTTACTTTTGGTTCTCCATGTTCTGTTTAATTATGAGCGGTGCTCTGGATGGCATCAGCGTTTCCATCCGACACACTATTGTGCAGTTATCCACTCCTGACAATATGCGCGGAAGGGTATCTGCCGTAAACTCCATGTTTATTGGCTCATCCAATGAAATAGGAGAATTTGAAAGTGGTGCAACTGCTTCTTTAATGGGGACAGTTCCTGCTGTTATTTTTGGCGGATGCATGACTTGTCTTGTGGTTATTGTTACTTACTTTATTTCACCTTCCATCCGAAAAATGGAACTGAAACACGATTCCGCTTCGTAACATATTTTAATCTTTTTATCTCGTAATATTTCCGATATTTATATCACTGATTAATTAAATCTTTCATATGAGAATTTTCATAAAAACAGTTTATTGTCTATTACTTGTCAGCATCTCCTTTTCTTCATTTTCAGATACGCAGGAAAAAAAGAAGAAAACAAAGAAGGAAAAGGCAACAATAAGCAATAAAAAGCCTTATGATGCTTCAGATGTAATGCCATCAGAAGAAGGCAAAGCTGTACCGGGTGAATTGGTAAATGCTCCTGTATCCTTTTATGACAATACCAAAAAACTAGAGTTGAATCCGGCAGTGCGATATGGAAAATTAGCGAACGGATTAATCTATTATATCCAAAAAAATAAAAAACCGGAGAACAGAGTTGAGCTCAGACTGGTTGTAAATGCCGGCTCTAATCAGGAAGAAGAAACACAGAAAGGATTGGCGCACTTTACAGAACATATGGCTTTTAACGGCAGCAAGCATTTTTCTAAAAATGAACTCGTTAACTATCTGGAAAGCATAGGCACGAAATTCGGCGCACACTTAAATGCATATACCAGTTTTGATGAAACTGTGTATCAGCTACAACTACCTACCGATAAAAAAGATATTTTAGATAACGGCTTAACGGTGCTGGAAGACTGGGCAGGCGGCTTAAGTTTTGACACTACAGAAATTAATAAAGAACGCGGTGTTGTTTTTTCCGAGTGGAGAGACGGACTGGGTGCCAGCAAGCGCATGTTGGATAAATATCTGCCTGTGGTATATTACAAATCAAGATATGCTGAACGATTACCCATTGGAGATACCTCAGTTTTATTGCATGCACCTTATGAACGCTTAATCTCTTTTTATAAAAAATGGTATCGCCCGGATTTGATGTCTGTAATAATTGTTGGTGATATTAATGTAAATGAAATGGAGAGTGAAATAAAGAAGCGTTTTGGTGCTTTAAAGAACCCGGAAAAAGAAGATAAGAAAGAAATATATACCTTACCAGAACACTCTCAAACACTTGTTTCTATTTGTACTGACCCTGAAGCTACTTATTCAAGAGCAATAGTATTATATAAACATCCGGCAGATAATTACAATTCTGTTGAAGGTTTTAAAAAATACCTGATGAATAATTTATTCAGTGGCATGTTCAACAACCGTCTTCAGGAATTGATACAGCAAGCTAATCCTCCATTTTTTGCTGCTTATTCAGGTTATGAAAAAGAAACACGTGCAAATGATGCGTACAATTTAACAGCAGTTGCCAAAAGCGGGCAAACTATTGATGCATTAAAATCAATACTAACAGAAGATGAACGCGTTCGAAGGTATGGTTTTACTCAAACAGAACTGGACAGACAGAAGTTAGAATTAATAACCGGTTATGAAAATGCATTGAAGGAAAAAGATAAAACTGAATCCGGAGATTTAGTGAGTGAATATGTTTCTAACTTCTTAGAAGATCTACCGGCACCGGGCATTGAAAAGGAAGCTGAATTAGCAAAAAAATTACTTCCTGATATTTCATTAAAAGACATTAATGAATTACCCGGGAAATACATTACAGATAAAAATTGTGTGATTGTTTTAACGGCACCTGAATCTGAAAAGAAATTTATACCATGGGAAAGTGATATAAAAGATATTGCAGAGAAAGTAAAAAGTGCTGACATAAGACCTTACGAAGACAAAACAAGTAATGAACCGTTACTGGCAGAAAAGCCTAAACCTTCACCGGTTGTAAAAGAAACAAAAAACACGACGTACAACATTACTACATTAGAATTAAAGAATGGTGTACGTATTTTATTAAAACCTACTGATTTTAAAAACGATGAGATATTGATGACTGCTTACAGTCCCGGAGGTACTTCATTATATTCAGACGATGATTATATGAGTGCTGATTATTCAAATGCCATTGTAGCTGAGTCAGGAGTTTCAAAATTTGATAAGATTACATTACAAAAAATGTTGTCAGGAAAAACAGCCTCATCGTATCCCTATGTTGGTGAATTAAATGAAGGTTTTAGCGGCAGCAGTAATCAAAAAGATGTAGAAACAATGTTGCAGCTAACTTATTTATATTTCACTCAACCACGAAAATCACTGGATGATTATAATTCATTCATGTCAAAACAAAAAAGCGCCAATGAACATATTCTTGATAATCCGGGAGCTTATTTTGCGAACAAGTTTCAGAATATTATTTTCAACAAAAATATACGCAGAGGATTAACAACCGTCGACAAACTGGAAAAAGTGGATTTTGAAAAATCCTATAAAATTTATCAGGAACGTTTTAAAGATGCATCTGATTTTACATTTATTTTTGTAGGTAATTTTGAAATAGACAAACTAACACCACTTTTAGAAACTTATCTCGGTGGCTTACCATCAAATGGTCAAAAGGAAACATGGAAAGATCCAAATATAATTAAAAAAGAAGGCATAGTGAATTCCAGAATAAAGATGGGAAAAACACAAAAAGATTTGGTAGGCATCTATTTTCACGGACAAACACCTTGGACAGAAGATGGTAGTTATATTTTTAACTCAATGATAAAAGTGCTGGATATTCAATTACGTGAAGCATTGCGAGAAGATAAAGGTGGCGTATATGGCGTTGGCGTAAATGGTGCTTTTGCTGAACGTCCTAAAAATGCTTATGGAATCAACATTCAATTCAATACAGAACCAGCCAGAGTTAATGAACTGATAAAAACCGTATACGACAATATTGATTCAATGAAACAAAACGGAACTACAGAGGAAAAAATCAAGAAAGTTCAGGAAACTCAACGTCGCGAACGTGAAATGAATTTAAAAGAAAATAATTTCTGGTTAAATGCTATTCAATACTACGATGAATACGGAAAAGATATAAATACACTGGGAGATTATTACAAAAGAATTGACGGATTGACTGCACAAAAAATTAAAGAAGCATTTAATAAATATTTTGATATGAGTAATCACATTGAAGTAGTCTTAGAACCGGAAAAATGAAAAGTTTAATCAGTTACTTTCTACTGCTCAGCATAAAATATTTTTCAAGACTATTTTACCGTTTTGAAATCGGTTGGCCTGAGCAAAGAATAAAATGGAGTAAAATCAGACTACTTATTTTCTTAAACCACACCTCTCTTTTCGAGTTTCTGTACTTAGGCATTCTGCCCAATCATTTCCTGCGAAAACTATCTAAAAGAATGGTGGCACCTGCTGCAAATAAAACATTAGACAGACCAATCGTTGGTACATTTTTTAAAATGTTCAGTCCGGGTATGATTTCTATAACACGTAAAAGAGACGACAGTTGGGAGAACTTTTTAGAATCTATTTATGAAGACTCAATCATTTTGATTGCACCGGAAGGCAGAATGAAACGGAAAAATGGATTAGATCTGGATGGGAATAAGATGACTGTAAAGCCGGGTGTTGTAGACATCATTAATGGTCTTCATACCGGAGAAATGGCTATTGCATACAGTGGTGGTTTGCATCATGTGCAAATTCCTGACGAAGGATTACCAAAGCTTTTTAAAACTATAAAGATGAATATTGAACTATTCGATATTCCTTCTTATAAAGCCATGTTTAATACTGATATCGGTAGTGATGTTTGGAGACAATCAGTACTTAAAGATTTACAAATGCGCCTTGAGACGAAAGTACCGGTATAATATTGCTAAAATTTTACTTGTAACATCTTTATTTTTTAACTTTAATTCAAAATGATTCAAATGTGGATATTAGTCAGTCCTGCATTTATAAGATATTTTACACCAAAAAACATTTCGGGCATCAGTATCTTTCCTTTTATTATCTTAGAAAGAAAAGAAATAAAAGAGGATAAAACTTTTGTTCAACATGAAATGATTCATATTCGTCAGCAAATGGAACTCATCCTGATTTTATTTATCATTCTTTATTATCTGGAATTCTTAATCTTATTTATAAAATACGGAAACCTGCAGCAAGCATATCGTAATATTTCTTTTGAACGGGAAGCTTATGAGAACGAATCCAATTATAACTACCTGAAAACAAGGAAATGGTTTTCTTTTATTAAATATTGGTAAAACGGCTCGAAATTTGCTGAATAAGAAATACCTTTGCGAAATAATATAAATAGTATGCAAGAAATAAATGTGTTTGTAGTAGATGATCACCAGATTTTTTTAGATGGAATAGTTTCTTTACTGGATGATGAACCGAATATAAAAATTGCAGGTACTGCACATAACGGCAAACAGGCGATAGAGCGTATTAAGAATACAAAAGTAGACGTAGTGCTGATGGATATCAATATGCCTGAAATGGATGGAATTGAAGCGACTAAAATCTTACGAAAAACAAATCCTGAAATAAAAATCATGATGCTGACCATGCACAGTGAGCCACGTTTTATAAAAGAATGCCTGGAAATCGGTGCAAAAGGATATGTGCTTAAAAATATTTCAAAAGATGATTTATTAAAAGCAATTGATACCGTTTTTCAGGATAAGCCATATTTAGATCAGGATGCTCAGGAAAAATTAATTTCTTCCATTTCAAATGCTGACGAAGAAGAGGAAAAGAATTACGACGAACTCGCAGCACAAATTACACAACGTGAATTGGAGATTTTACAGTTGATTGCCTTAGGCTTAACTTCGCAGGATATTGCCAATAAATTATTCATTAGCAAAAACACGGTGGAAACACATCGCAAAAATATGCTGGCAAAACTTAATGTTAATAATACTGCTGCATTGCTAAAAATCGCATACAGGAAAGGTTTGGTATAATAGATTATCCGTACTAATTTGATTTAGACAAATCATTTTCTTTTTCCCAAGCCATAAAGCGTTCAATCTCTTTATTTACGGTTTTTATCAAATATCCGATAATAAGAATATCATCTATCTGACCAATGACTGGTATAAAATCCGGGATTAAATCCAATGGATTAACAAAGTATATGAGTGCTGCCACTACAGCAATAATTGATTTAGTTGAAATATTTTTATAGTCGCCTTTTGCCCACGAACGTACCATTCTTGTAAGAGCAATTATACTGTCCTGTGTTTTGTAAAATGACTCCGTCGCCTGTCCTATCTTTAAAAAAACTTCATCTAGGAGTTTAGATACTTTTGTATCTGATGAAATAATTCTTTCCGCCTGTCTGTATAAGTTATCAAATATTGATTGCATAAAATGGGTTGCTAAATTAAAAAATAATTTCTAACTCAATCTCTTTTTGTAATCTTCATAGCCGTAAGATTGCAATAATTCAAATTTACCATCTTTGTTCAGTATTCCAATGTTGGGTAAATTTATTCCGTTAAACGTAGTTGTTTTCACCATCGTATAATGAATCATATCATCAAAAATAATTTTATCACCAATTTTCAATTCATTTTCAAACTTCCATGTTCCCATAAAATCACCCGCGAGGCAACTCATCCCGCCTAAATTATATTCAAACCTTCCATCTTCAGATGCACCTAAGACAGTAGGTTTATAAGGCATTTCCAGACAATCCGGCATATGGCAGGTAAAGGAAACATCCAGCATAGCCGTAGGAAAATCTCCATTCGGAACAATATCTAAAACAGTTGAAACCAATACACCGGTTTGCCAACCTACTGCACTGCCGGGTTCTAAAATAATTTGTTCAACATTCGGATATTTTGCTTTAAAATTTTTTAGTAACTGAATAAGATGTCCGGGTTCATAATCTTTACGTGTAATCAAATGTCCCCCGCCAAAGTTCAACCATTTTGCCTGTTGTATCAGCGGGTGGTAAAGATTTATAAATGAATCTAAAACTCTTTCGAGTGTATATGATGTATTCTCACACAATGCATGAAAATGAATGCCGTCAATTCCGTCTGGCAACTTATCCGGTAATAAATTTCTTGGAATTCCTAAACGTGAATTGGGTGAAGCCGGATTATATAAATCAGTTTCTATTTCTGAATAGCCTGGATTTACTCGTAAACCATAAGAAATATCACTGCGCATTTTATCTTTATACATTTCATATTGTGATAAAGAATTGAATGTGATATGTGATGAGATTTGCTGAATTTCATCAAACTCTTGAGGAATATATACAGGGCAATATGTATGTGCCTTTACATTCATTTTTTCAAAAACTAATTTTGCTTCATGTAAAGAGCTGGCTGTCGCGCCGTGTAAATATTTTTTCACCGTTGGAAACACGGCATGAAAAGAGAATCCTTTTAATGCACAAATAATATGTACACCAGCTTCATCCTGCACATGTTTTAATAATGTAAGATTTCTCAGTAGTTTTTCTTCTTCTAATACATACGATGGAGATGGTACATTTGGATAAAAATTCATACTAAAAATTAATTCTAATTTTCTTTTGCCATATCAGCTTTTAAAAATAAAGAATCTTCACGGAATTGACGAAAAAAGTAATACAGACTAGAAACTGAATATTTAGACTCTCAGAATACCAAATTTTGTGCAAAAAGCTGGAAATGTTAAAAAAATAGTTAAATATTATTAATTTTTTTAATAAAATATTGTAATTTAGTTCAACACAATAGGGACGATATCTGCTTTAGTATTCATTTTTTGGGGGAACGCACACTACAATAAAATAGTTTATTTATCATATTTAATTCATTTAAAATGAGGAAATTCTACATATTAGTATTACTTTCTTTTACTTTTATAACTGTTGTTTCCGGGGAAATAGTTCCGGGAGATAAACAACAGCAATTAACAGATAATGGAATTACTTTACTGAATAATACCAAATCCTATACAGATTATCAATATTATTTATTATCAAGTTTTGATTTTAATAGCTACAGAAATTATGAATCAAAAAGAATAGTTCAGATTGAAAATGGTCCGTTGATTGAACTATCTTCTTTAACAGAAATGCAAAATTTAAATAAACCTATTTCACCTGAACTTTTGGAAAAGAAGAAAGAAGAAAAAACTGACCCAACCTTAAAAAAGATAATTACTTTAATAAATATAGGGTTCTTGCAACCACCTGTATTAAATACTGAAAGAGGTTACTAATCTAAAAGAAATTTAGTTACAAAACATAAAATGCTGATATGAAGAGATGTTTATTTTTGCTTATTCTGTTAGGTATTAGTTATGCATCTGCATATGCTGCACCCGGGGATGATTGTGCAACTGCGGTTGCGGTCTCCTCAAACGGATGCTCAGCAGGCGGAGCTTTTGACAATACTGGAATAACAGGCACATTAGCAGCTCCTTCTTGTTTTACAGGAGGAAATAATAATGGCTTGTGGTTTCGTTTTGTTGCTACTACGCGAATTGTAAATATAACAGTAACCGGTGGAACATTAACTCAACCTCAAATTGCATTATTGCAACCGGCTGCTGTAGGATGTACCGGCACTTTTACAGAATTAGGCTGTAACAGTTCAGGTGCTGCAACAGTTACTGTGAATTACAGTAATCTTACTATTGGAAACACCTATTATATTTATGTAGATGGACGGAATAATTTAGTTGGAACATTTCAATTATGTTTAACATCACCCGTTGCACCCTCAAATGATAATCCATGTAATCCAATTGTTTTACCCACAAATAATTTTTGCTCAGGTGCAAATGCATTTACTAATGTCGGTGCCGGCAATGAAAATTTATTTACAACATTTCCGGGTTGCTGGACAGCTACCGGTGCTCTGAATACAGTATTTTTTCAGTTTACTGCAACAGGAATATATAACAACATTGTTATTTCAGGAAATTTAAACCAACCACAGGCAGCTATCATTCAAACAGGAAACTGCAACGGTTCTGCATTTACCATTCCTGGTGGAGTAAGTAGTTGTGTATCTGCTGCAGGAACTACATTAACCATGAATGCAAACAACCTTACACCAGGCCAAACATATTTGATTGCGGTTGATGGAGGAATAGATAATGTAGGTACATTTCAAATTTGTTTAAACAGCTACACACCAACAGCTGGACCTGTAATGATATTTGTGCAAATGCAAAACCATTATGCCCAAATGTTTTGGTTTCCGGAACAACTGCAAATGCAACAAACAGTAATGATATTCCAATTGGAAATTGGACGTGTAATGCAGTTTTGGATAATCCGGTCTGGTTTTCTTTTGTAGCAAATACACCTGTTCAACCTGTTGTAATTAATCTAAATACTGTTTGTAATGCAAATTATTTACAGGTAGAGGTATTTAATTTTACAGGTGCTTCAGGTCCATGTAATGCAGCGAATAATAATCAGTTTACCAGTATAGGTTGCAGTGAGTTTACTGCTTCCTCAACTATCACTATTCCTGCTGCCAGTATGGTAGCAGGTCGCACTTATTACGTTCTTGCAGATAACTGGCCGGGCAATTCCTGTAATTTTAATTTAACTGTAACTGGAAATGCCGGTGCAAATGCCGGTGCAGACCAAAATATTTGTATTTCTACCCCTCCTTTTAATAATATTAGCTCTCCTCCCGGTGGTACATGGTCCGGTAATGGAATTACTAACCCTGCAACAGGTGCTTTTGATCCAAAATTAGCCGGTTACGGTACACATACGCTGTTTTACACAAATGGAGCCTGCACTGATTCAAAAATAATTAATATTTCAGGACCACAGGTTGTATGTTCTAATGATGTTACAATTTGTGGCGGTTCTACTCAAATAGGAGGAAGCGTAAATGTTTTTCCTGCTACAAGTTTAGCATCATTTACGAATACAACTGATTATGCCATACCTGATAACAATACAACAGGTATATCATCCGTAATTAATGTTTCAGGAATTAATCCAAATACTGTTGCAAGTAATCCTATTCAAAGAGTATGTCTGAATATCAATCATCCTTATACAGCTGATTTAGATATTTATTTACGTTGCCCCGGAGGAACTCAAATTGAATTAACAACAGATAACGGTGGTAGTGGAGATAATTATACCAATACCTGTTTTATTCCTGCCGCAACTTCTATTACAACAGGTACAGCTCCGTTTACAGGAAATTTTTCGCCCGAACAACCTTTTACTAATTTAAATGCATGTGGTATTAATGGTGCATGGACATTAAATGTGCAAGATGATGCTGCAAACGATGTTGGTACTTTATTAGATTGGACAATTTATTTTAATAATCAAAATACAATTAATCACGTTTGGTCACCAACAGTAAATATGATTAACTCATCAACATTAAATCCCACAGTCTCACCAGCTACATCAACTACATATTACTTAACTGCGACTGATAATAATTCCTGTACTGCTGTTGATTCAGTAAAAGTATCAGTGGGTGGTTCTATTGCTGGTCCAAATCAATCTATATGCCTGAATACCAGTACTACATTTGCATCATCCGGAATAGGAACATGGACACCATTGGCTTCAAATCCCGCAGCTGTGACTATTACATCAGCCTCGAATCCTGTCTCAAATGTCGGACCATTTAGTACTATAGGTAATTATGATTTTGAATGGAATACTGGTTCATGCAAAGATACTGTACGTATTACTGTTAACGCTTCTCCTGCTGCGAATGCAGGAGCGGATCAAACTCTTACATGTGCTACTACTTCAGTTACTGTAGGTGCGCCTGCCGTTGCAGGAAATACCTATGCATGGTCGCCGCCTGCTGGCTTATCTGTCAATAACATTGCTCAGCCTGTCGCAAGTGCGCCGGGAACTTACACGCTCACCGTTACTAATACTGCTAATGGTTGTACTGCTTCTGATGCTGTTACTATCTCACAAAATATAACGCCGCCTGTTGCGAATGCTGGAGCGGATCAAACTCTTACCTGTGCTACTACTTCAGTTACAGTAGGTGCTCCTGCCGTTGCAGGAAATACCTATGCTTGGTCGCCACCTGCCGGTTTATCTGTCAATAATATTGCTCAGCCTGTCGCAAGTGCGCCGGGAACTTACACGCTCACCGTTACAAATACTGCTAATGGTTGTACTGCTTCTGATGCTGTTACTATCTCACAAAATATAACGCCGCCTGTTGCGAATGCTGGAGCGGATCAAACTCTTACCTGTGCTACTACTTCAGTTACAGTAGGTGCTCCTGCCGTTGCAGGAAATACCTATGCTTGGTCGCCACCTGCCGGCTTATCTGTCAATAATATTGCTCAGCCTGTGGCAAGTGCGCCGGGGACTTACACACTTACCGTTACTAATACAGCTAACGGTTGTACTGCTTCTGATGCTGTTACTATCTCGCAAAATATAACGCCGCCTGTTGCGAATGCAGGAGCGGATCAGACTCTTACATGTGCTACTACTTCAGTTACTGTAGGTGCGCCTGCCGTTGCAGGAAATTCTTATGCATGGTCGCCACCTGCCGGCTTATCTGTCAATAATATCGCTCAGCCTGTGGCTAGTGCGCCGGGAACTTACACGCTCACCGTTACTAATACTGCGAATGGTTGTACTGCTACCGATGCCGTGACTATCTCGCAAAATATAACTCCCCTGCTGCAAATGAGGCTAATCAAACTCTTACCTGTGCTACCACTTCAGTTGCTACGGTGCGCCTGCCGTTGCAGGAAATACATGCCCGCCACCTGCAAGTTATCTGTCAATAATATTGCTCACCTGTGGCAAGTGCGCCGGAACTTATACGCTCACCACTAATACTGCCAATGGTTGTACTGCTACCGATGCTGTGACTATCTCACAAAATATAACTCCCTGCTGCAAATGCAGGTGCTAATCAAACTCTTACCTGTGCTACTACTTCAGTTACCATAGGTGCGCCTGCCGGTACGGGAATTGCCTCTGGTCGCCTCCTGCAGGTTTATCTGTCAATAACATTGCTCGGCCACAACTAATGCGCCGGGTACTTATACATTGACTGTCACCAATACAGCTAATGGTTGTACTGCTACCATTGTAACTGTTTCGCAAATATTACTCCGCCGACCGCTAATGCAGGTCCTAATATTACATTGATTGTACAATCCGTCTTACAGATTGTACCGCTGCTGTTGCAGGAAATACTTACTCTGGTCGCCTCCTGCAGGTTTATCCGTCAATCAGCTCAGCCTACAAGTGCCGGTACTTATACTCTTACCGTTACCAATACTGCTAATGGTTGTACTGCTACCGATGCTGTAACTGTTTCACAAAATATTACTCCGCCGACTGCTAATGCAGGTCCTAATATTACATTGACTTGTACTAATCCGTCTTTACAGATTATGCTGGGAAATACTTACTCTTGGTCGCCTCCTGCAGGTTTATCCGTCAATAACATTGCTCAGCCTACTGCTAATGCTCCAGGTACTTATACATTAACCGTTACTAATACTGCTAATGGTTGTACTGCTACCAGCTCTGTAACTGTTTCACAATATTATCACGACGCTAATGCAGGTCCAATATTACATTGACTTGTACTAATCCGTCTTTACAAATGGTACCGCTGCTGGGAAATACCTTAAGTCGCCTCCTGCAGGTTTATCCGTCAATAATATTGCTCAGCCTGTGGCATCTGCACCGGGAACTTATACGCTCACCGTTACTAATACTGCCAATGGTTGTACTGCTACCGATGCTGTAACTGTTTCACAAAATATTACTCCGCCAACTGCTAATGCAGGTCCTAATATTACATTGACTTGTACTAATCCGCCTTTACAGATTGGTACCGCTTCTGTTGCAGGAAATACCTACTCCTGGTCACCTCCTGCCGGTTTATCCGTCAATAACATTGCTCAGCCTACAGCTAATGCGCCGGGTACTTATACGCTCACCGTTACTAATACTGCTAATGGTTGTACTGCTACTGATGCTGTAACTGTTTCACAAAATATTACTCCGCCGACTGCTAATGCAGGTCCTAATATTACATTGACTTGTACTAATCCGTCTTTACAGATTGGTACCGCTGCTGTTGCAGGAAATACCTACTCCTGGTCGCCTCCTGCCGGTTTATCCGTCAATAACATTGCTCAGCCTACAGCTAATGCGCCAGGTACTTATACTCTTACCGTTACTAATGCTGCTAATGGTTGTACTGCTACTGATGCTGTAACTGTTTCACAAAATATTACTCCGCCGACTGCTAATGCAGGTCCTAATATTACATTGACTTGTACTAATCCGTCTTTACAGATTGGTACCGCTTCTGTTGCAGGAAATACCTACTCCTGGTCGCCGCCTGCAGGTTTATCTGTCAATAACATTGCTCAGCCTACAGCTAATGCGCCAGGTACTTATACGCTTACCGTTACTAATACTGCTAATGGTTGTACTGCTACCAGCTCTGTAACTGTTTCACAAAATATTACTCAGCCGACTGCTAATGCAGGTCCTAATATTACATTGACTTGTACTAATCCGTCTTTACAGATTGGTACTGCTTCTGTTGCAGGAAATACTTATTCTTGGTCGCCTCCTGCCGGTTTATCCGTCAATAACATTGCTCAGCCTACAGCTAATGCGCCAGGTACTTATACTCTTACCGTTACTAATACAGCTAATGGTTGTACTGCTACCGATGCTGTAACTGTTTCACAAAATATTACTCCGCCGACTGCTAATGCAGGTCCTAATATTACATTGACTTGTACTAATCCGTCTTTACAAATTGGTACCGCTGCCGTTGCAGGAAATACGTACGCCTGGTCCCCGCCTGCAGGTTTATCCGTCAATAACATTGCTCAGCCTACAGCTAATGCTCCAGGTACTTATACTCTTACCGTTACCAATACTGCTAATGGTTGTACTGCTACTGATGCTGTGACTGTTTCACAAAATATTACTCCGCCGACTGCTAATGCAGGAGCTAATCAAACTCTTACCTGCTCTACCACTTCAGTTACTGTAGGTGCGCCTGCCGTTGCAGGAAATACATACGCCTGGTCGCCACCTGCTGGCTTATCTGTCAATAACATTGCTCAGCCTACAGCTAATGCGCACGCTCACCGTTACTAATACTGCTAATAGTTGTACTGCTACCGATGCCGTAACTGTTTCACAAAATATTACTCCACCGACTGCTAATGCAGGAGCTAATCAAACTCTTACCTGTGCTACAACTTCAGCTACTGTTGCGCCTGCCATTGCAGGAAATACATATGCATGGTCGCCGCCTGCTGGCTTATCTGTCAATAACATTGCTCAGCCTACAGCTAATGCGCCGGGTACTTATACGCTCACCGTTACTAATACTGCTAATAGTTGTACTGCTACCGATGCTGTGACTATCTCGCAAAATATAACTCCGCCTGCTGCAAATGCAGGAGCTGATAAAACTCTTACCTGTACTACTACTTCAGTTACAGTAGGTGCGCCTGCCGTTGCAGGAAATACCTATGCATGGTCGCCGCCTGCAGGATTATCTGTCAATAATATTGCTCAGCCTGTGGCAACTGCACCGGGAACTTATACGCTCACCGTTACTAATACTGCTAATGGTTGTACTGCTACCGATGCTGTGACTATCTCGCAAAATATAACTCCGCCTGCTGCAAATGCAGGTGCTAATCAAACTCTTACCTGTGCTACCACTTCAGTTACTGTAGGTGCGCCTGCCGTTGCAGGAAATACTTACTCTTGGTCGCCGCCTGCAGGTTTATCCGTCAATAACATTGTTCAGCCTACTGCTAATGCGCCAGGTACTTATACTCTTACCGTTACCAATACTGCTAATGGTTGTACTGCTACTGATGCTGTAACTGTTTCACAAAATATTACTCCGCCAACTGCTAATGCAGGTCCTAATATTACATTGACTTGTACTAATCCTTCTTTACAGATTGGTACCGCTGCTGTTGCAGGAAATACCTACTCCTGGTCGCCTCCGGCAGGTTTATCCGTCAATAATATTGCTCAGCCTGTGGCAAGTGAGCCCAATAATTATATTCTAACTGTTACGAATAGTTTAAATGGATGTATAAACAAAGACACTGTAAGAATCCTGCAAAATATAACCGTGTCATCTGCAATCGCCGGGAATGATAAAACTATAACATGTTCTAATCCAAGTTTTATTATCGGAGCTCCGTCTGTAGCAGGAAATTCATACTTATGGAGCCCGGCAGATGGATTGAATAGTACAATAATTTCAAATCCGACTGTTACTTCTCCAGGAGCATATACATTAACTGTTACAAACAATGCCAGCGGATGTACAACTAATGATGTTATAAATATTGGTATTGATACTATTCACCCAATTGCAGATGCCGGAACAGATAAAACAATAACTTGTGCAGTTTCAAGTTTTACAATTGGTATTCCTGCCAGCACAGGAATCAAATATTTATGGTCGCCATCGATTGGATTAGATGATGCTACTATAGCTCAGCCAACCGTTGATAAACCGAATACATATACACTAACCACAACCAATCCTGTGAACGGATGTATTTCAACTGACCAGATAGAAATATTTGAAGATAAACCATTTACTGATATTGATTTAGGGCCGGATAAAACAATTTACCAAGAAGAAAGTGTTGATATAACTGTTATGAACGGAAGTACAGGGAATTATATATGGACACCGGGTTCAAGTTTGAGTTGTACAGATTGTCAGAATACAATTGCAAATCCATTACAAACAACTACTTATTTTGTTTCATACACAAATACTGAATTATGTACTTCATTTGATACGCTCACAGTTTTTGTAATTCCTGTAAGTGAGATTTATTTCCCAACTGCATTTTCTCCAAACGGAGATGGCATAAATGATTTATATGCGGCTTTAAGTGATTCAGTTAAAGTTTTTGAATTGAATATTTACAACAGATGGGGTGAGTTAGTATTCTCTTCAAATGATTTATCTATAGGATGGGATGGAAACTATAAAGGTACGGAGCAACCATTGGACAACTATGTTTATGTGGCGCATGCTACTTTGTATAACAATAAGAAGAAGAATTACAAAGGTATACTGACATTGCTAAGATAATTGCTATACGTTTTTGTATTAAATTACTTCTATTGGATAGAACTGAAATGTATCACCATTAAATAAACCTTTATCGCTAAGTTTTAAACTTGGAATTACTAATAATGCCATAAAGGAAAGAGACATAAATGGAGAATGCAAAGTACATCCAATCTCTTTAGCAAATTTTACTAGTTCCAAGTAATTTTCTGCCACTATCTCACAGTTTTCTGTACTCATTAATCCGGCTACAGGTAAACCTAACACTTTAATTTCTTCACCATCTGTAACAGATAACCCGCCACGTTCCTGAATGATTTCGTTTGCGGCCTTACACATACTTTCATCATCTACCCCAACAACTATAATATTGTGCGAATCATGTGCAACTGAGGATGCAAACGCACCTTTTTTTAATCCAAAATTTTTAATAAAAGCAATAGCAACAGGTGCATTGTAATATCGATTAATTACTGCAATTTTCAATATGTCTTCTTCAATATTGGAAATTGCATTTCCTTCCGCATCCAACATTACATTGCCAATATGTGTTTTGGTGATAAGCTGCCCGTCAATAACTTCGATAGCATTTATTTTTGTGTGTGACAACTGAATTTCAAAATCAGATGCTTCTTTAAAATCTATATTAAAATTATTTACAACTCTCTCTGATTGTGTATGCAACAAAGAAACACCATCTTTAGCTACTGAATTCCCGTCTATGTAAGTTTCTAAGATTTTAAAATCCAGTAAATTATCTATGATAATAAAATCTGCTGGATCATTGACTCTCAGTAATCCCACTTCAAGTTTGTAATGTAAAACAGGATTGAGACAAGAGGCTCGTAAAATTTTGAAGATATCAATTCCTTTTACAATTGCTCTCTTTACCAAGAGATTAATATGTCCAATCATTAAATCATCCGGATGTTTATCATCTGAGCAGAACATTATTTCATCCGGATAATCATTTAATAAATCAATCAATGCATCAAAATTTTTTGCAGCACTACCTTCCCGAATCAATACTTTCATTCCGCGTTCCAGTTTGAATTTTGCTTCTTCATACGTAAAACATTCATGGTCTGTAGAAATACCGGCTGAAATATATTGTACTGCTTTCTCACCCGTTAAACCGGGTGCATGTCCGTCTATTGGTTTATTATATTTTTTAGCTATTGCTATTTTATCCATTACCATTTTATCATTAAATAAAACACCCGGATAGTTCATCATTTCTGCTAAATACTTTACTTCATTCAGCGACATTAATTCATCTATATCTTCGGCAGTCACTTCTGCCCCTGCCGTTTCAAATGCAGTTGCAGGCACACATGATGGCGCACCAAAGTTAAATTTGAACGGACTTTTCATCCCATTTTCTATCATATAATAGACACCTTCCTTCCCTAAAACATTTGCAATTTCATGAGGATCAGAAACGGTTGCCACTGTTCCATGAATCACTGCTTTTCTGGCAAATTCTGTTGGCACCAGCATTGAGCTTTCGATATGCACATGTGCATCTACAAAACCCGGTAAAATATATGTGTCAAAAACTTCATCAATTTTTTCAATAGATTTTATTTCTCCGTTCTGAATAGTAATGATTGCAGGAAAAATTTCCTCATTCAGAATATCTATTAGATTTGATTTGATTATTTGCATACAATACTTAAATAGTTATTAAACTATACAAAGTTAAATATAGTCATCATATTTAAGAATTTTCTGAATAAAGAATAAAATACGTACTGAGTAATTATATATAAATTCTATTCTTCAATTAATTCAATCAAATGAGCTTCCGGTGTAAATAAAAAGATACATCTTTTGCCATCAAATGCTTCTGAATGGAATAAATCCATTGGTTTATAATTTAATCCTGCTAGCTTATCTGTTGCTGCAATTATATCTTTCACCTTATAACCGATATGATAATAACTAACTCTTTTTTTAAGTAGTTTATAAACTACTGAAGATTCGTGCATTGGCTCAACAAGTTCAATATAACTTTCAATACCCACCTTTATAAAACATACTTTTACTTGCTGTGATTGGACACTGAATACTTTAGAAATATTATTTTTTTCGAATATAGTGCTATAATGATTTATTGAATTTTCAATATTATCAACCAATAATCCAACATGATGAAAGGTAAGGTCAGCTAACTCTATGTTTTCTTTAACCATATTAAAATTATATGAGTATTATATTACAAAAAGATTATTGAAATTTGCTTTCAATAGAATCTATTATTTCTCCAATATTCTTCCAGTTTTGAATTTCAATTGAAGTAAATTGGATTTTAAATTGTTTTTCTATAGCTACTACTAGTTGAATGTGTGACAAAGAATCCCAGTCTTCAATATCCTTTGCTGTTGTTACTTCAGTCAATACAATCTTGTCATCATCCAATACATCAATAAATATGTTTGTTATTGCGTGTAATATTTCATCTCTTTCCATACATAAATATTATTTTATTTTTGTTAAAAATGCTCCGTATAAAATTGTAATCTTGCGTTTTTCAGCTCTTTCTATCGATACATCTTCAGATATAAAACTATTTTCAGACTTTATTACAAATCCAGACTTTGAGATTAAATCTCTAATTTCCTGAACATTGTTAAACAGGTAAATATGATCAATTGACGGTGCATTGGTTGGCGTCGTGATAAAGATAGTTCCATTATCACTTAATAACTCATACAAACGATTCAATAATCTTAAGGGGTCTTCTACATGTTCTAAAACCTCACCCATGGTAATAAAATCATACTTTTGAGCAGGTGTAAAATCAAAAATGTCAATTAAATTATAATTTACTCTATCATCTTCAATAAAGCTTTTTGTCAACTCTATAGATGTTTGACTAATATCCACTACTGAAAATTCAGTTGCAGGATTCAAATATCTTAATGCTTCTTCTAAGTACAACCCATGTCCAGCTCCTATTTCTAAATAATAGTTTGTTGAATTTTTGTAATCTGCAATATTTGTTTTAAAATAATTGTAAATCTGATAATGATGTTTCCATAAAAATTGAGACAGTAAAAGACCATGCATATGATATTCCATAATATCTGGATTATCATACACAGCCTTATTTACTTCATCAAAAGAACTATGCTTGTATTTTCCGGAACGCATGAAATTTAATGTTTCCTCATTAAAATCTGCAATCATTTTTAAATAACACTGTATAGCATATGAGAAATCTTTATTCTCATTATTCAAGACTTTAGTATATTTTTTCAGAAATTCCGTAGCTTGATTTTTGTAATCATGTTGCTCGTTAAAAAAAATAAAATTTGCATCTAATTTTTTCCCATGTATTGGATTTATCGAGGCAATTTTATTATATATTTCTGTAATTGTCATCAGAATTATTTTTTTTATCAATAAAATTATTTAGTCCTTGATATTGTTCTACCTCTAAAATCCAGTTATAATCTGATATTTCTTTAAATCCTAAATTCTTATACATATTCTTTACCATTTCATTTTTTGGTGTTGGTATATATTCACCTTTGATTAATTTAAACCCATTCTCCTTAGCAAAATTAACAATATAATTTAAAGTAAAGGACTCCATTCCTCTTTTTAAAACCCTGCAGCTCATAAACCAAGTTTCTATGAATAATACATCATCATTTTCTTTATGTAAAATCACCACACAAATAATACCATTATCACCAAACTTATCTTCTAATGTAAAAGCAAATGTAAAATAGTCTTTATTTTTTGAAATTTTTTCAATATCTGCTTCTGCATAACGAACAGTTCTTAAATTAAACTGGTTAGATCTTTGTGAAAGTTGTGCTACCCTTGGTATATTAAATTTATTGAATGGCTCTACCAGAGAGAGCATTTTTAAACTTTCCAAAAAATCGTCCTCATTCACAAATTTTTGCTGAACAATACTTCGTTGTGCCTCTATCTGATATAACTTTGTTCTTTCCGTATCTTCGTTTGAGAATGAGACTGTCTCAAAAAGATTTAATGTGTACAAATATTCAAGATATTCTGCAGGGTCTTCCGGCAATTCCGGGACTGTAATTCCTGGAATATTTTCTCTTACAATATTTCTTTCAAAAGGATTGTCATCTAAAAAAACCATAGAATCAAAACCAATATTCAGAATATTTTGAATATGACGAATATTATCCGCTTTATTTTCCCAATTAGCGATAAAAACAGCAATATCATCCAAATGCAATACCATATCGGGATGTTTTTCGAATGGCTCTTTCGCTACAGATTCGGTATTCTTACTACAGACAGCAAGTATGATACCTCTATTTTTCAGTTTCTTAATCCAATATTGTAATTCCGTAAATGCTTTACCTATACCCAAACTTCCTATCTGTATGTTTTCAATTCCATCATCACCTATAACCCCACCCCACAATGTATTATCCAGATCAAGGATTAAGCACTTCTTAAGTTTACCATAGATGGCACTGATAGTGTCTATTGTTTTAGCTGCTACTTCAGGTAAAGCATTCAAACTTATTACCATCTCAGTATTAACATACATAGAAGAATGAAAAAAAAACTTCTTGCCTGTCTGATTCTGGATAGAAGAAATATCGCATAAATAAAAATTAGAAGAATTGGCTGCATACAACATTATCTCATAATTGAGTTTACGAAGCTGATACAAAAATGAGCTTGATGTTTTATTCGCATAATTTCCAAATACAGCATCATTTATTTCAGCATAATTGTAATAAATAATTTTTGCATTTATCTGTGTATTTAAAGTAGTAGATATGCTATCTATTAGACTCATTTGTGAATTTGCCAGATCGCTATATTCGTCAGGTTTTAGCTTATTAAATTTATTCAGCAGTTTGTGTGAAGACTGGAACAGAATAACAATTTCAGGATTGAAATTGTACATCTCGGATGTTGGATCAAAAACCTGACGTTCAATTTGATTAAAATCAGCTTCAAAGATTTCTAGATTAAATCCATAATCGAATCCAATGCCACGCAATGCCTGATTGAGAAGTTGAGTAGACGAATCTCCTAAAACCGCCACTTTTATTTTCTTTAAATCAGAAAAATCCTTTTTCAGATTTTTTTTTAACTGGTTAAAATCTTTCAAGATGGTTTTATTATGTTAGTATTCATGCGGCAATTCCAAGCCAATTTCTTCATGCCAAGGCAATCCATACCCGCCGATTTGAGACATGAATGGATCCGGATCCATCTCTTCAGTATTGTAAACACCGGGTTTCATCCAGATACCTTCTAACATCAACTTTGCACCTAACATGGCAGGCACGCCTGTCGTATAACTAACACCCTGTGCTTTTGCATCATTATAGGCGTCCTGATGTTTACAATTGTTCCAAATAAAATATGTCTTATCTTTTCCGTCTTTTATGCCTTTTATCTGACATCCGATGGAAGTTTCACCTGAATAATTTTCACCTAAACTACCAGGTTCCGGTAGTAATGCTTTTAAAAATTCTATCGGGATAATTTCTCTTCCCTGAAACATAATCGGTTTAATAGAAGTGATTCCTATGTTTTGCATCACTTCTAAATGTGTAAGGTATGCCTGACCGAATGTCATCCAGAAACGCGCACGTTTAATGGTTGGAAAATTCTTTACTAATGACTCCAGCTCTTCATGATACAATAAATATGACTCTTTAGGTCCGATATTCGGATAATTGATTGGTTTATGAATAGACATGGCAGGAATTACTTTCCATTCACCATTTTCCCAGTATTTCCCTTCTTGTGTAATTTCACGGATATTAATTTCGGGATTGAAATTAGTGGCGAATGCTTGTCCATGATCTCCTGCATTGCAATCCACAATATCTAAATAGTGTATTTCATCAAAATGATGTTTGGCAGCATGTGCCACATAAATCTGTGACTGTCCCGGATCAAAACCACAACCTAATAAAGCCATGATACCTTTTTCTTTGAAGCGTTCCTGATAAGCCCATTGCCAGGAATATTCGAATTTTGCTTCATCTTTCGGTTCATAGTTTGCTGTATCCAAATAATGAACACCAGTTTCCAAACATGCATCCATAATTGTTAAATCCTGGTAAGGTAATGCGATATTCATAACTAAATCAGGCTTAAAAGAATTAATCAGAGCAACAATCTCCGGAACATTATCGGCATCTAAAGCTGCTGTCTCTATCTTCATGCTTTTTATGTCTGCAGCAATCGCATCACATTTAGATTTGGTGCGGCTTGCCAGCATAATATCACTGAATACTTCGGGTACTGATGCGCATTTACGTACTACCACATTACCTACGCCACCGGCACCTATTATCAGAACTTTTTTTCCCATTTTATACTTATTGAATTGTAGAATTAGTGAATTGTTATTTCAGAGGCAAATGTACGAAAAAACTGATTTTTAAAAAATGAAACCTTAATAAATATTTTACTGTATACAGTTATTATAAGTCTGTGTTACTACAGTATTTTTTTATACTTTTGTGTAAATAGTATTTAATGAGTATAACTTTGCCAAGAAAAAAGAAAAGGAATCTCAAGCTAAGCTTTTTTTATAGAGTCAGCAGATTTTTAGATTTATTTCTTTCAAGCACTACAAAAATGAAACTCTTTTTGGATTTATCCTGGATTTTCTCAAGATTGGCACATGAAGAACATACGAAATCAGGTTTAAATCTCAGTGTAAATAATGAAGAGCCTAATTTTCTAATAAATAAAATTTCAAAAAATCAAAGAGTCCTCGACATTGGTTGTGGAACAGGGAATGTTATACTAAAGCTATTGCCCTATACAGAAAATATAGTTGGTATTGATCACAATCAAGTTTCTTTGAATGTAATAAAACAAAAAATTAATAATCCTACTATAAAACTTATTTGTGGTGATATTTTTAACTACATGAATGAAAATCCTTCTGAACACTTTGATGTTATCATTCTTTCACACATATTAGAACATTTAGATAATCCAAAAGAATTTCTGAATAATGTTTTGAGTTTTGGTGACTTCTTTTATGTAGAAGTTCCCGATTTTAATTCTTCACATTTGAATTTATTACGAAAACACTTAGATACTGATTTAATTTATACTGACAACGATCATGTTACAGAGTTTGACAGAAAAGAGATACAAACTATATTTAAAGATTTGAATTTAAATATTCTTGATACAGAGTACATAGAAGGTGTTATGAAATATTGGCTAAGAAAAAAATAATTTTAAAAAAATCATTCATCAACTATTTCATTGTTAAATCAAATTTTCGTTGTCAAAAACCAAAGATTTAAAGAATGCTTTTTAATTCCATAGAATTTTTATTCTTCTTCCCGATAGTAACTTTACTTTATTTTCTGTTGCCATACAAATATAGATGGTTACATTTATTAGTTTCAAGTTGTATATTCTACTGTGCCTTTATTCCTGCATATATTCTTATTTTATTTTTTACCATTATTGTTGATTATATAGCTGGTATCTTTATTGAAACGGCAAAAGATAAAAGGCGGAAATATTTTCTAATCATGAGTATTATTGCCAATGTCGGCGTACTTGCAATATTTAAATATTATAATTTTTTTATTGATAATGTGAATACACTGTTGCATTCACTGCACATCACGACTCATACACTTCCATTCCTAAATATTATTCTACCTATTGGTTTATCTTTTCATACATTTCAGGCTATGAGTTATACTATAGAAGTATACAGGGGTAATCAAAAAGCAGAAAAACATTTTGGAATTTATGCACTGTATGTTATGTTTTACCCGCAACTGGTTGCCGGTCCAATTGAACGTCCTCAACATATTCTATATCAATTCAGAGAAAAATATGATTTCGATTACGACAGAGTAGTAAGTGGCTTACGATTGATGGCATGGGGTTTTTTTAAAAAAATAACCATTGCAGACAGGCTTGCAATTTTAGTAAATAATATTTACAGTAATCCTACAGAAAATTCAGGACTGCCTGTAATTACCGCTGCTATTTTCTTTGCTATACAAGTCTATTGTGATTTTTCAGGATATTCAGACATAGCATTAGGATCTGCAAGGGTAATGGGCTTTACCTTAATGAAAAATTTTGATACTCCTTTTTTGAGTAAATCAGTTACTGAATTCTGGAGAAGATGGCACATATCACTTTCTTCCTGGTTTAATGATTATTTATTTACACCAATTATTACAGCCAAAAGAAACTGGGGGAAAAATGCAATTATTTTTGGTTTATTTATCACATTTTTTCTCAGTGGTTTGTGGCATGGTGCAGGCTGGACTTATATTACATTTGGCATACTACAGGGAATTGCATTAATTTATGAATTTCTGACTAAAAAGAAACGCAAGAAACTTTTTTCCAAAATTCCGTCATCATTATCAAATGTTATAAGCATTGCATGTGTTTTATTGTTTATGATATTTTGCTGGATATTTTTTCGGGCAAAAAATATTTCTGATGCTCTTATAGTTTTAAAACATTGTTTTTTAGAAACTAAATCTACCCACGAAGGTGCTGTGCATTATGGATTAAACTCTATAAAAATATTTTACACCAAATTAGATTGGATTTTTATTAGCATCTCTCTGGTAATTTTAGCAATAGTTGACTGGATGCATATAACAAATAAAAGTCCAAATTTATTAATATCAAAACAACCTTTTTATATTCGCTGGGCTTTATATTTCACTTTATTATTATTATTATTATTTGGCAGACAAATGGAGAAAGCCCAATTTATTTATTTTCAATTTTAAAATAAAATGAAAAATAAAGTCTATATATTTATTTTAAAAGTATTAATTTTTTCAAGCCCTATAATGGCTTTGCTGGCATCTTATATATATCTTGATCCGATGCGCGTCATTAAAAAATATCCTGACTACGAAAAAGATTGTTTTGTTGCATTGAATCGTGATTTTATAGGTACAGAAATATATAAACAGAATAAAGAAAAATTAAAGTATAATGCATTTATATTTGGCAACTCACGTTCATTATCCTTCTTATGTAATGACTGGCAAATATACATTCCCGGAGGCTCTCCTCTACATTATGATGCATCAGGGGAATCTATAAAGGCAGTATCGGATAAAATAAAATACATTGACGAATCTAACGGTAAGTTACGCTATGCATTAATCATTATGGATCCACTAATGTTAAGTGTAACAGATCCCATGTCAGGCCCGTTAGTAGAACCACATCCAACGGTAAGTAAAACGTCATGGATAGGATTTCATTCTGTTTATTTTAAAGCCTATTTATCTGAATTTTATTTTGTAAAATACATTGACTATTCCTATTCAAGGAAATACAAGCCATATATGAAAGGCGTTATAGAAACACGTCCAATTAATTACAATGCTGTTACTAATGATTTTTATCTAAAAATATATGATGAAGCATTGGAAAAAGACCCGCAAAAATATATAAAAGAACATATCGAATTTTATCCTGAACGAGATACTAACCAAACTAGAATATGTAATGCAGTAATAGGTAATAAACAAATAGCATTCTTAAATGATATAAAAGATGTTTTTTTAAAACAGAAAACAAATTACAAGATTATAATCAGTCCGTTATATAGTCAGGAATATTTCAATAAATCTGATCTCGAAAAACTAATCTCCATATTTGGGAAAGAACATGTTTATGATTTTTCAGGAAAAAATGAATATACGCGTCATATCGAAAATTTCTATGAATCATTCCATTACCGCCCAAAAGTAGCACGAGATATTATGAGAAGAATTTATATAGAAAACCAATAAGTTATTCCCCGAATAAACTTCTTACCCCATTCTCAATTTTTTGTTCATGTTCCAGTAACCAGCGTTTGCGCCATAAGCCACCGGCATAGCCAACTAAATCATTATTACTTCCTATTACTCTGTGACAAGGAACAACGATTGCGAACGGATTTTTCCCATTAGCAGATGCTGCCGCTCTGATTGCTTTTACATCTCCTAGGTTTTTTGCCATTTGAAGATAAGAGATAGTTTTACCGAAAGGAATCGTTTGTAATTGTGTCCAAACTTTATTTTGAAAATCTGTACCTGATAAGTTTAATGGTATGTCAAATTCTTTTCTGATTTCTGAGAAATATTCCGACAGTTGTGTCTTACATATTTTAATTACACTATTTGTACTTTCCGTTTCATTTACAGGATTATCTAAAAATAAAATTGATGTAATACTATTTTCATCTGCTTTTATTTCCAGCATACCGACAGGTGTTTGTAAGTATGAAGTAAAAGAATTATTCAAAATAGAAAGTTGATAGTTATAAGATTATTTTATAAGCTCTTTTGGATGATTGAACTACTTTAAACTTCTGTAATATGTAAAAATATCATCGAGTGTTTTCTTTGGTTTGAAGTTAAATGTTTTAGCAAATAAACTTCCATCAATAATGACAGGATACTTAAAATAATTAATTAAATATGGCGGGAAAGATTTCCAATTCAAAAATTTTGCAATGGCTTCAGTCAATGCGGGTGGTACAGACGGAATCTGAATAGGTTTTGAACCCGATGCTTTAATCGCATCCTGAAATCCGATATAATCATCCGGAGCAACATTGTAAACACCCGGAATATTTTTTTCGAACGCCACACAAATGGCATCGCGCATGTCATCAATGTGAATGAACTGCATTAAAGGTGAGAATCCCCATAACACGGGTGAACGCTTTTCAGAAAACAGTAACGAAAATGTATTACGAACACCAGGTCCGGCAATATTACATGGTCGTAAGACTGTAATATTGAGTTCGGGGTGTTTATACAGATAAATGGTAGATAAATTTTCCAACTCTACTGAATCTACCAAATCCATTGTTAACTCTGAAGCCTTCAATGGTGTAGTCTCATCCAGCAAAGATGGATTATAAGCTGAAGCACCATATACAAAGTAAGTAGACATTACTAATGTTTTGTGTACATTGTATTTTCTTGCCAGATCAAATAATTTACGTGTTCCGATTACATTAGCATTATACCTTGTAAAACGGTTTAATTCCTGAGCGGAAATTCTGCCTAAATGAATGATTCCATCAAATTCGTGCTCACGAAAAATATCTTCAAATATTCTTTTATTAAAATCTACTTTATAGCTTTCTACAGGAATGCCTAAATCTACTTTTGTACGAAAATCTATTGCAACAATCTTGTAATCTTTTTTCAGTTTATCGATTACTTTTTTTGCCAAAGCTCCTGCTGCTCCTGTTACTAGTATCTTCTTTTTAGGTTCCATGGTTTTAATTAGAGAATTGTTGAGTAATAGAATTTGAGAATATTAATTATTGCTTTTTTTGATTTTGTTCCGCTTCATATTCTTCCCGTTTTGCCAACCCCTGTTGCAACAAATCATCAATTGCCGCCTTTACTTTATCTACTCTTTCTTTAATATCTGTTTCTTTATAAACATCATTCTTAAAATAAATAGGTTTACCGAAATGAATATAGACTTTAGAAGGAAATATAAATGGCAGTACCAAAGGTGCTACAGGCATCCCTAATAATTTAGCCAATGGTTTTATATCCGCATAAGATCTTATAGTTTCTTCCATCCCTACTATTCCTACAGGAATAATTGGCGCATTGTTATGCATAGCCAAATGCATGAAACCGCTGCCGAAACGCTGTAATTGATATTTGTGCTTATATAATTTATTTGAACCACGCACACCTTCCGGAAAAACAACTACCGCTTCTTCATTTTCCAGCATGCGTTCACAATTTAACGGATCTCCAATTACCGCACCTACCGAACTCAGCCAGTTACCAATAAAAGGGACAGAAGGCAAAAATCGTTCTACCATTGCTTTAGGAGCCCTTGCTCCATACGGATTAGTAAGCATCGCATATCCTACCAACATGCCATCAAAGGGAAGTTGTCCGCTGTGATTTGGAATAATCAGACACCTTCCTTCTTTAGGAATATTTTCCAATCCGAATGCTTCTACTTTGTAAAATGTTTCATATAAAAACTTTGTAAAACGCATATTGTTTTTCATGTTTTTAATATTGAAACCCCATGCATCAAACCCCTGAGAGCCAACACGATTCGGGAATACATTTACATATTCATCTATGGATGAATCATTGAAAATTTTAGAAATAATATTTGGTTTTGCTGTCTTTGCCATTGTATAATGAGCTAAGAAATATGAAAATTGTTTTAATCTGTATAAATCCTCAAAAAATTTATCTAATTTACAAATAAATCACACACAAAGTAATGTTCTATCGTAAACTAAAATTTAAGTACTTATTAATAATTGTTGCATTATTAAGTTCCTGCCAAAAAGAAACCATTGAAGATGCGTCTGTAAAATTATTACCAAGAAAATATGATGAAGTCTGTTTCTTAATGACACACAATGCAATGAATAATACCGAAAAGGGATTTTCCGTTCCGAACCAGACACATTCTGTTACCAATCAGTTAAAAAATGGTGTTCGAGGGTTAATGCTTGACACTTATGACGGTGCGGATGGCGTTGCACTAACGTATCATGGTACAGCAGCACTCGGATCACAAAACCTAGTAGATGTCTTACAGGAAATTAAAGATTTCTTGCAGGTGAAAACGAATGATGTCGTTACAATTATTTTTCAAAATGATGGCAGTAATGTTCAACTCGAAAAAGCGATTGACAGTATTGGGTTGAACACCATGACATTTATTCATAATAACGGCGATGAATGGCCAACGCTTCAAACAATGGTTAACAGCAACAAACGACTGGTGCTGTTTGTAGAAAATAACAAAATGCCGAGAGCGGACTATCTGATGCATGCATGGAAAACTATTTTTGACACAAAATACAGCTACAATAACGTGAGTGAATTTGACAGCGATGTAAATCGCGGAGGCAGTGGCAGCAAAGAGCTGTATTTAATAAATCATTGGTTGCAAAAAGAGATATTTCTCGGTATTAATGTTCCTGATAAAACCTTAGCAACGCAAGCGAATGCACGTGCTGTAATTGGCAAACGTGTACAGGATTGTGCGAGTGCCAACAATCATTTCGTTAATTTCTTAGGTGTTGACTTCTATGAAATCGGAGCCGCTAAAGCTGTAGTTGATTCTATTAATTTCCCCCGATAGCGTTTTTTAAAAAAAATATTATATTGTGTTGAATTAAAAATATAAAAATGTCAATACAAGTAATAGGTGCCGGAATGGGCAGAACAGGAACCCTATCCCTGAAACATGCACTGGAAGAGTTAGGCTATCACAAAACCCACCATATGCTCGAAGTGATAGAAAACCCGGAGCAATTACCTTACTGGATAGAAATGCATCATAATAGAAAGTCAGATTATGATGCCATGTTCAAAGGCTTTACTGCAATGGTCGATTTTCCGGGTGCCATCTACTATAAAGAATTTATGGTGCAATACCCGGATGCTAAAGTAATACTGAATGTTCGTGACCCTGAAAAATGGTATAAAAGTGTTAATGATACGATATATAATATCCCTAGAGGTTTTCAAAGAGTAATGATGAAAGCGGTTGGAATTTTCAAACCTGAGGTAAAATACATGGCTACATTTTTTGATTATGTAGACAATCTTTTGTGGAATGGTTTCTTTGAGGGTAAATTTGAAGACAAAGAATTTACTATCAAAAAATTTAATGACTGGATAGAAGAAGTGAAACGTACCGTTCCTCCTGAAAAATTACTCGTATTTGAAGTTTCACAAGGCTGGGAGCCATTATGTGCATTTTTAAATAAACCAATACCTGACAAGCCTTTCCCAAGAGTAAACGATACGGCAGAGTTTAATGAAAGAAAGAAAAAGATGACTAAGAAATAATTTTTTGTTCTATGGAATAATTTTGCAGGTAATTCAAATACAATTTCGCACAGGCACGTGCATCCGATAGTGCTTCGTGATGATTCAGCGGAATATTCAGTCGTACACAGCAATCGCTTAATTTATTTGGATGAAAACCAAGACTGCGATATATTTTTACCGTACACTCCCAACTCTTATGCAGTGACAATCCTTTAGATGATAAACCATAATAACTAATACTACGTTTTAATACATTACGGTCGAAGCTTTCATTATGTGCTACTACTTTTCTGTGCAGCAATCGTTTATAAATTTCTACATAATGTTGTTCAAATGTTCCGGTATCTTTTGTGTCTTTTGATGTAATGCCATGCACATTAATATTATGGTAAGAATAAAAATTATCCGGCGGTTGAATTAATGTAGTAAACTCATCTGTAATAATACCATTCTCAACAGTAACAATACCAACAGAACATGCAGAATGCGCATGATAAGTAGCCGTCTCAAAATCGATAGCAACAAAAGTCATTGAATAAAATTAAGAAAACTATAATTATTTGCTACGTAATAATCGAATAGATTTATAGAAATAGAAAAGTGATAGCAATGAAATAATTATTACTATCGGAATCTTTCCAGTTCGTTGCCCAATCCAGCTAAGTGCATTAAGAATTGAAAACTCAGAAACATTGCCTGCAGGTTCAAATTCTTCAAACATAAAATACGCTAATCCTGCAAATAAAACTGCAAGAAAAAAATAAATTAAAGCTTCAAGTTTTTTATTTTTCATTTATATAAATATAAATAAAAAAATGCCGAATAAGCTATTCAGCATTTTTTCTATAAATAAATTTTAAGATTCTTCTCTTCTTCCGATAACTATCTGAACAGAATGACAAATAATATTAATCTACAAACAACTCGCCTTTATCGGCTTTGTCTTGCAATAATTTTGGAACAGAAAAACGTTCGCCGTATTTGGCTTCAAGTTTTTTGGCTTTTTCTATAACGTTTTTCAAGCCTGCGCCGTTGATGTATTGCAGTGTTCCGCCATTGAATGGAGAGAATCCCCAGCCAAAAATAGAACCGATGTTCGCATCCGCAACACTGCGCAATACGCCTTCTTCCAGGCAGCGCACTGTATCCAATGCTTGAACAATCAGCATACGATCAACCATTTCTTCCTGTGATAATGGTGTCTGCTGCGGAAATAAATTTGTAAGTTCCGGCCACAAATATTTGGTGCCTCCTTGCGGATATTCATAGAAGCCAGCGCCTGCAGCTTTGCCCGGTCTGTTGGCCGCTAATAATTTTTCGCATACTGCAAAACCCGGATGATGCGGTGCTGTTTTACCTTCTGCTGCCAAATCTTTTTCTGTTTGCTTGCGAATATGATCCATCAGTTTCATGCTTACTTCATCTGTTAAGGCAAGTGGTCCGACAGGCATACCTGCTTTTAATCCGGCATTCTCAATGGATTTCGGATGTTGTCCCTCGCCTAACATCGCGATGCCTTCCATTACATAGGTAGAGAATACTCTTGATGTATAAAAACCTCTTGAATCATTTACCACGATAGGTGTTTTCTTTATTTGTAAAACATAATCGAATGCTTTAGCTAATGTCGCATCGTCTGTTTCTTTTCCGCAGATGATTTCTACTAAAGGCATTTTATCTACCGGGGAAAAAAAATGCAACCCGATGAATTGTTTTGGTCGTGCGGATGCTTCTGCCAAACCTGTGATTGGTAAAGTAGAAGTATTAGACGCAAATGTTCCGTCTTGCAACATTGCTGCTTCAGCTTCCTGCGTTACTTTTGCTTTTAATGCCCTGTCTTCAAAAACGGCTTCTATTATTAAATCACAACCTTCAAAATCAGGTGTAGAGGTTGCTTTGATTCTATTTAATACTTCTTCCATTTTTTCTTTGGTCATCTTTCCTTTAGACACACGTTTCTTTAATAAACCTTCGGAATATGATTTACCTTTTTCCGCTGCTTCTATGCTTACGTCTTTCAGCACTACTTCCATACCTGACAGCGCCGTTACATAAGCGATACCCGCGCCCATCATACCTGCACCTAAAACACCCACTTTTTTCGTGGTATATTTTTCAAAACCTTTTGGTCGTGAACCGCCTGCATTAATCGCATTTAAGTTATACCAAAAAGCGGTAATCATATTTTTAGAAATTTGACCTGTTGCTAACGAAGTAAAATAGCGTGATTCAATTCTGCAGGCCGTATCAAAATCTACTACACTACCTTCTACAGCTGCGTTAATGATAGCTTCTACTGCAGGATAGTTTCCATGTGTTTTCTTTTTTGTCATAGCAGGAACGATTGGAATCATGCTTGCCACTTTGGGATTACGCGCATCACCGCCCGGAAACTTAAATCCTTTATCATCCCAAGGATTAATGGCTTTCGGATTTGCTTTTATCCATGCCTTTGCCTGTGCTATCATATCTTCCGGTGTCTCTGCAATCGCATTAATTAATCCGTTAGACAATGCTTCTTTTACTTTTAAACGTTTGCCTTCCGTTAATAGTGGTAGTGCAGGTTGCAAACCAATCATGCGTGTAAGACGAATAATGCCACCACCGCCGGGTAATAAACCAAGACCTACTTCCGGTAAACCAAATTGTGCTTTCGGATTGTTTAGTGCAATTCTGTAATGACAAGCGAGTGCGATTTCCAAACCGCCGCCAAGTGCTGCACCGTTGAGTGCTGCAACAACTGGTTTTCCTAGTGTTTCCAAACGACGTAATTGTGCTTTCAAACCTTCACACATTTCAAAAATTAATTTTGCATCAGTTTGTTTGTACAGATTATCTATATCAGCGCCTGCGAAGAATGTTGATTTAGCAGAAGTCAATACCACACCTGTTATATCATTTTTCTCTGCGGTTAAACGGTCTATGGTTTCAAGCCATAGCTTTCCGAATTCTTCGTTAATTACATTGGCACTCCTGCCTTGCATATCCATTGTTATGGTTACAATGTTGTCGTTGTCTTTTGAATAGTTGAACATATTTTATTTGATTTTTTTACTCTTTAACTAAATTTGAAAATAGTATATTAATTATCACTTTCTAAATAGTAATCTTTTATCATTCCATTTAATAAAATGTAATCATTTTCATTTGAAATATAGGCATATGTATCGCAATCTGGCTCTCTCCCACTTGAACATGTTTCACCAATTTGAATAACTGGATTATTAGATTTACAGATTTTACTAACTTCTAATATATATATCCCTTGACTTCCTTCATTGTCATAAATTTTATCCAAAATATTTTTATAAAAAGCATTATCAACAACTATTTCAGCAATAAAATTTAAAGGGTTATCAGTATGTTCAGATACAAGGATAATTTTACAATTATTAGAATCTAATCTTATTATATCATATACATAACCAGTAAAAGCAATATTATTTGTTGAATCTTTTAATAAACTTTGATATTCAATAGTATATGTATTTTTAAATATTTCTGAAGAAATATCTAAAGCTTTAAACTTAGAAATTAGATCTTTTCGTTTCGTTTTAAAAGAAATCTTTTCACTTTTAGAACTACTCCTGTTGTTACATGACATGAACAATGATAAGATTAGAATGACGAATAGTGATCTCATTTATTTCTAAAATAATTTAAGTTAATAATTCTTATCATTAAGATGATTGACCAAAGTGTATCTAAAACATTCCAATAAAATCTTCCCATAGGAACTTTATGTATAGGATTAATTACAAAAACTGAAATGATAAAAATAAATGCAAAGTATTTATTTCCATTTTGATAATCATATAATGCACATACAGAAAAAATAATCATTGCTATCACACGTAAAAACTGAAAATACAAATATGGCAATGAATGATTCCAACAGATAAGAAACATTATAATTAACACAATAGACAATACAATGGTAATGTTTTTCATTCTTTACAAGTTTATCCTAACAACACTTGTGCAGGAATTCCTAAATGCTTATTCAATTTTTTAGCGATTTCTAAGGTTAATGGTTTTCTGTGGTTTAAGATAGAAGAAACATAACTCTTACTTCCAATGTATTTTTCTAAATCTTTCTGCTTTAATTGTTTTTCATCAATAGTCAATTTAATGGTTTCAATAGCATCCGGTATGGGAATAGCATAATGTTCATCTTCATATTTCTTTATGAGCAACAATAAAACTTCCAACTCATTTCCTAAAGCAGAATTTTTCTTTGGTTTTAAATCAAATAATTCATCTACCCTGTTCAATGCCTTTTGGTATTCTTTCTCCGTTTTAATTATCTTTAGTTCCATCTTTCTTATATTTTATTGTACTTACATCAATCTTGTCATATTCTGCATGTGTGCCAAACCATTTTATTTGTATGGCTTTATACTCAAATGAAATACGCACCACCAATCTGTATTCATTTCCATGTATATTAAACACTACTCTGTCATCATCTACAATACTGGCATTTTTATAAACGGCTTTTAATTCATTGAAATTCTTAAATTCCGCATCCACTAACTCGTAATACCATTTCAGCAATGCATTTTTTGCTTTTGGATATTTCTTAATGTACTCTAATAATGTTTTTCGTGTAATAATATTAAACATGACAAAGATACTAAAAGTTTACTAATAGTAAACTTATTTTTAAAATTATTTACACTCTTTCTACTACCGTTGCAATTCCCATTCCACCACCTACACATAAGGTAGCCAAACCGGTAGATTTTCCGGTACGTTCCAGCTCATCTACCAAGGTTCCCAAAATCATCGCACCTGTAGCGCCCAGCGGATGGCCTAAGGCAATCGCACCGCCATTCACATTCAGTTTTTCATCCGGCACATTCAAATCTCTTTGTAAACGCAATACCGCCGATGCAAACGCTTCATTCATTTCTACCAAATCAATATCACTGATAGTCATGCCCGCTTTTTGCAAAGCAATTTTTGAAGCCGGGCCGGGGCCTGTCAACATAATTGTTGGCTCTGTAGAAGTTACGGCTACCGAACGGATAATCGCTCTTGGTTTCAATCCTAATTTTTCACCGATTTCTTTAGAACCAATCAATACTAAACTTGCACCATCCACAATTCCTGATGAATTGCCCGGTGTATGCACATGATTGATTTTTTCGAGTGTTGTATATTTTGATAAGGCTGTATTATCAAATCCCATCTCACCCATCATTTGAAAAGAAGGAGCAAGTGATAACAAACCTTCCAGTGTTGTATCAGGTCTGTTAAATTCATCTTCTTCCAAAATAGGTAAGCCATTAATATCTACTACAGCAACGATTGACTTTTTAAAACGACCTTCTGCTTTGGCAATGCCTGCCAGTTTTTGTGAGCGCAATGCATAGTTATCGCAATCTTCTCTGGAGAAACCTTCCAGAGTCGCAATCAAATCGGCGCTTATACCTTGCGGCACGAAATCGGTATGGCTGTTCACACGCATATCCAGCACCCAGGCACCGCCATCATAACCCATCGGTACGCGCGACATAGATTCTACACCGCCTGCAATAATTAAATCCTGCCAGCCGGAACGCACTTTCATAGCTGCTAAGTTCACTGCTTCTAAACCTGATGCGCAGAAACGGTTTAATTGAAAACCCGGAACTGTGGTGGCATAATCTGCCATCATCACGGCAGTTTTTGCAATATTACCACCCTGATCGCCGATTGGTGTTACGCAACCTACGATTACGTCTTCCACTAAAGAAGTATCTAAGTTGTTGCGTTGTTGTAGTGCTTTTAATGTTTGTGCTAACAATTCAGTAGGTGTTACTTCGTGTAATGCACCATTTTTTTTGCCTTTGCCGCGTGGTGTTCGCACGCAGTCGTAGATATAAGCTTCACTCATTTTAATGTATGATTTTAGATTTATGAATTCTGATTTATCGTCATTGCGAGGCACGAAGCAATCTGTTAGATATATGTAAAAGATTGCTTCACTTCGTTCGCAATGACGTTGAAGTCAAACCAAACGCTCGTTTGGTAAATTTAGGAATTAATTTAGGAAAAACAATGCGTGCATTGAAAATTATCTTTCGATAAGATGTTGGCTGAAACTAAATGTCTTTATTACAAACGAAGTGAGGGGAATACCGACAAGAATTAAATTGTCTGTAAATAATTGGTGCGCTTCTATAACGTGATTTCTTCTCGTTCCTCGACGAAATGACGTGTAGTTAAACGTTTATTTATACGTCAGCCATTTTTTATATTCTCCTTCAAAGTGTGCATAATCGGAAAAGGAAAGTAATTGTGTGCCGCGTGAAGAAGTTTTTAATTTAGTAATGGAACAGTTTGCAATGTTTAATTGCATTTCAAAAGTTTTCTGAACAGATAAATCCAATATATTTTGCATGATAACAGAAATACTGCCACCTGATGTGAATACGAAAACAACATCTTCTTTTGCTGATTCGTTTTCAATTTTTTGTAACCCATTTTTAACTCTCATGCAAAATGCTGACCAGGATTCATTGTAATCATTGTATTGTCCACTTGTCCAGCGAATGACAGAACCTTTCAATACTTCTGTAATTTTTTCTTTTGGATTTGAATCCAAAAAAATATCCTTTTTTAATTCGTCTAAATTTGCATAACGCGGTTCATATTTAGCTAAAATATTTCGATGGTCAAATTCGTTCCAATCAGCATTTGTTATTTTCTCAATTGTAGTCAATTGCATTTTTTCCAAACAGTAATCCATGGTTTGCTGATGTCTTTGCATAGCACCGGAAATGATTTTTGTAGGAATGATTTTTCGTTCAACAAAACTTGCACCTAAAATCTTTGCCTGTTCAATGCCCGTTGGTGAAAGTGCATCGTATTCTTCCATACCGAATTGTGCCTGTCCGTGTCGTATTAAGTATATTATTGCCATAGTTTGTAAATTAAAACCACATAGAAACATAGAAAGAATCTATGAAAGAATTTATTCTTTTCTATGTATTATATCTTTAATTAAATTTCCATATACTTGTCAAAAGAAAACAACATAGAATTCTTTGAATTTACATAGAGCAAATCTATGTTTCTATGTGGTTTTAAAATTTAATTGTTATTAATTAGTTTTCTGCATCGCCAGTTTAAATAATGAATCAACAACCACCAGTTTTTAAATTCTTTGTTATTGGTTTGTTTATGATAATAACGATAATAAATTTGTTGTGCGATAACTGCTAAACGAAACAAACCATAGACTTCATAGAATGTAAAGTTTTTGGCTTCATAGTTCATCTTACTGCAATAATATTCGATTACTTCTTTGCGTGTCAGCATGCCCGGTGTATTCGTTGGTTGCCTGCGTGTCGATTTTGCCATAAAATCATCATCTGCCTGCACCCAGTAAGCTAAGGTATTTCCTAAATCCATTAATGGATCGCCGATAGTAGCCATTTCCCAATCGAGCACACCTATAATATTCATAGGATTCTCTACATCTAAGATTACATTATCAAAACGAAAATCATTATGTATCAAACAAGATCTTTCCTCTGTTGGTACATTTGCCTTCAGCCAATTCATCACTTTTTTAAATTTCGGCACATTCCATGTTTTTGCTTTTTTATAACGTTCGCTCCAACCTGTAATTTGCCGTTCGCAATAGCCTTTTCCTTTTCCGAAATTTGCCAATCCTGAAGTATTAATATCAATTTTATGTAACTCAATTAATTTATCAATGACATTCAAACAAAGTTGTCGCACTTGCTCTTTTGACAAATTCAAATCTTTAGGAAGGTTAGCACGCGGAATAATGCCTTCCACTCTGCGCATAATATAAAAATCGCAATCCATTACTGAATGGTTATTACAAAACGCCAGCATTTCAGGTACTGTGTAATAAGGCATTAATGCTTTTTGAATTTCGTATTCACGTTTCATATCGTGCGCTGAAGCTGCTTTCGTTCCTGCAGGCGGACGACGCAAAATCAAATCTTGTGAATCGTATTTAATCCTATAGGTCCAATTGGATGCACCACCTGTGTATTGAGTAATTTCAAGCGTTCCACTTATGTTTGGAATGTTTGATTTTATCCAGACGTCTACTTTTTCGATTGGTAGTTGTTCTTTTTCGCGAACGGTTTTTGCTTTGTCTATTAATTCAGCATTCATTTTTATAATTTATTTTTGTCACTTTTTGAGCCAAAAAGTAACCAAAAAGCTTTTATGATTTTTAAGGTGATTTGTTCTTCTCCTATCGTCGAAGAACAACCGAAGATAAAATCAACACAAATGCTGATCGCTATGCTTCGTTGATTTTACTTCTATCACTGCAAAAATCATAAACCTAACTCTTCTGCGGTTTTTCGCATTTTTTATCGATTGTATTTTATGAATAATAATTACTTACTATTCGGATATTTCAATAATTCAAAACGTGCGATTAAACCACGATGTACGGCATCCGGTCCGTCGGCAATTCTAATGCATCTTGCTATGGCAAAGAAACCGGTAAACGGAAAATCACGCGATACACCAGCGCCGCCGTGCATCTGAATAGCTTCATCACATACATCTTGCAATACATTTGGTGCCACTACTTTGATAGCAGAAATTTCTGTCATTGCACCTAATGCACCAATCGTATCTAATTTCCATGCAGCGTATAACGTCAGTAAGCGCGCCTGGTCAATAGCAATTCTGAAATCTGCAATTTTTTCGCGGTTGCCGCCTAAATTAATAATTGGTTTACCAAAAGCAACGCGTGATAAACTTCTTTCAATCATTAATTTCAACACATATTCTGCTGCTCCTATACAACGCATACAGTGATGTATTCTGCCTGGTCCTAGTCTGCCTTGTGCAATTTCAAAACCTCTACCAACACCAAGAATTAAGTTTGATTTCGGCACACGAACATTGGTAAAAGAAACTTCTCCGTGCCCGTATGGTTCGTCGTATTCACCAAACACCGGGAGCATCCGTTCTATTGTTACACCTTCAGTATCAACCGGCACAAGCACCATACTGTGCTGCGAATGCCGATTGGCTGATGCATCAGAAAGTCCCATAAAAATAATCACTTTACAATTCGGATGTCCAATACCGGATGACCACCACTTTTTTCCATTGATGACAATTTCATCACCCTCTATAATTGCTGTTGCCTGCATATTGGTTGCATCTGAAGAAGCCACATCCGGTTCGGTCATACAGAATGCAGAGCGAATTTCTCCGTTTAATAATGGTGTCAGCCATTTCTCTTTTTGTTCAGCGGTACCATATTTATGGAGTACCTCCATATTACCGGTGTCCGGTGCATTGCAATTAAATATTTCAGGAGCTAAAAAACTTTTGCCCATTTCTTCTGCAAGTGGTGCGTATTCAATCGTAGATAATCCTTGTCCTTGTTCTGTATCCGGTAAAAATAAATTCCACAAGCCTTCCGCTTTTGCCTGTTGTTTCAAGTCTTCAATAAGAGTTGAAACCGTCCATTTCTTCCAATCTTCACCATGATTGCGTTTATGTATTTCTTTGAAATATTGCATCTCAGCAGGACGAATATTTTGATCTATAAACTTTTTTACTTTCTTTATAAAATCCAGTGTTTTGGCATTGTGTTGAAAATCCATAGTTAAAATATAAGTTGACTAAATGTAAGAAGATTATAGTGAAATTAGAAAATATTATTTTTAATTTTAGCAATGCATACCAAAGAAATCAGTATACAATCAAAATCAAACCACACAATTGTTTTAACTGTAAGAGAACCCGCACAAGATATCAAAGGTATCGTACAAATTAATACAGGTACTTGCATTCCGCAAAAAGTATATTGGAAGTTTGCTGAATTTTTAACCAAGAATGGATATGTAACGATTACTTATGATTATACGGATGCAGCCAATTATACCTCAGAAGTTACTCATGAAGTTTGGCTGAAAGATTTAGAATCTGTTTTTGATTATGTATTAAAAAAATATCCCGCCAATAAGAAATATATTATTGGACACAGTTCAGGCGGGCAGTTAGCCGGTTATATGAATAATTACGATAAAATTGATAACCTATACCTGGTAGCCTGTGCAAATGGCTATGTTGGAAATTTGAATTTCATTACCAAAATTGGCATGCAATTTTTCTGGAAGATAGTCATGCCGTTCTCTATAAAAAGGTATGGTTATATGAACAACAAATTATTTGGCTCTAATGGTGGTTTCCCTAAAAATATTATTACCGAATTAGGAAGTTGGTGCCAGCAACCTGATTTCTTTGTCCCATATTTTAAAGCAAAAGGTATTCCTTCTTATTATGACACTGTGAAGTGTAAAGTGAAAGCATTTCATTTAGCTGATGATGTAATTGCAAACAGAAAAAGTTGTGAATATATTTTGAACCTATACGTAAATGCAGATAAATCCATTGAAACCTTACACGCAAAAGATTTCGGTATGAAAAAATTTGGTCATCGTGGCTTCTTCTTTCCTTCCGCAGAGAAATTATTGTGGCCAAAATTTTTAAAAGAATTGGAGCAATAATTTCACGCAAAGAAGGCAAAAAATATGAATAGAAAGTTAAATAGAAAAGATTTTATAAAACTGACTGCACTTGGTGTAACAGGTTTATATTTTTCATCCTGTAAGATTAATGAGGATAAAAAAGAGAATGCTTCGACTGAAAATATTTCTATTGAAGAAAAAGAAAATAAACCATTTACTGTTTCTGACGATGATGTTATTTTCTATCAGAAAGAAGATGGATCTTATGAAAAACTTAGACAAGGTTTTAATAAGCGCATTCAAAAGTTTCCTTTAGTTATTGCAGAGTGTAAAACAACTAATGGAATTATCGCAGCAATTCAGTATGCTAAAAAAAATCAACTTCCAGTATCGATAAAAAGTGGTGGTCATTGTTTTGAAGGTTTTTCTTCTAATAACAATGGATTGGTGATCAACTTGTCTTTGATGAATACAGTAAACTGGATAGATGAAAATACTATCAGTGTTCAGCCGGGTTGTACTTTATCAAAATTATATGATACCATTTTACCCAAAGGGAAAATTGTTCCCGCAGGTTCCTGTGGTGGTGTTGGCGTTGCAGGTTTGGCACTTGGCGGTGGTTATGGTTTCTTTAGCAGAAAATATGGTCTGACTTGTGATAGTTTAGCAGATTTTTCTATGATTGACAGTAATGGAAAAGTACAAACCGCTAAAGACAATCCTGATTTGTTGTGGGCTTGCAAAGGTGGTGGTAATGGTAATTTTGGTGTTATCAGCGAGTTGACATTTAAGTTACAAGATGCACCCAATCATTTTACGAGCCATCGTTTTCGATTGAAAAATGCAAGTGCTGAAAAAGCTGAACTGGTTTTGCAAAAATGGTTTGAACTTACAAAGAATTTACCTTTGTCTTGTTTTTCTGCATTTGTATTAAATCAAAAGACAATTTTGATTTTACTGACTGATTATGAAGATAATTCAAGTACGGTACAACAATTTCAAAAAGAACTGACAAGTATTACAGAAACGCAAAGTATAGGAAAACCAAAGGCTTTAGCAGAATCGCTAAAAGTTTTCAGAGGACAAAGTGCACCTACCTATTTTAAAAATTCATCTGCAGGTTTATACAATAGTTTTGTTGATATTCAACCATTCGTAAAAGAAGTTTTAGATAAAGTAACCAATACACCAAGAATGATTTATCAAATCAATACACTTGGCGGAAACATTAATAATGCTGAATCTGAAAAGGCTTCTGCTTATCCGCACAGAAAATATAATTACTTATCAGAATTGCAAACATACTGGGAAAATGATGCGGAAACACAAAAGTTTGAAACTGCATTTGAAGAAGTGCAAACAATTTTCAGAAACAATAATATACAAACGCAATACAGAAATTATCCTGATATAAATTTTGAAGATGCACAACATTTATATTTTGCTGATAATTATGAAAGGCTCCAGGTCATTAAACAAAAATACGATGCTGCTAATTTATTCAGGTATGAGCAAAGTATTGTTGGCAGACAGAAAATTGGATAAAGGTTTAACAGATTGCATGCCTTACCGGCAGACAGACTCGTTCCTCGCAATGACGTTAATTCAGTTACACTTTCAAAAATGCGCTTAAAATCTTAGAAATTTGTTCGTTTTCAATTAAGAAACCATCGTGTCCATATTCGGAATTGATTTCAACGAACATACTGTGCGGTATCAGCTTTGCCAGTAATTGCTGTTCTTCCAATGGATATAAATAATCCGAAGTAATTCCTAATACCAGCACATTACATTTCACAGATGACAAAACATCCTTTGCTTCGCCTCTGCCACGTATGATGTTGTGATTATCCATAGCTTTGGAAAGAATATAATATGAATAAGCGTTGAAGCGATTTGCTAATTTCTCTCCCTGATAACGCTGATAAGAACAAGCGTTAAAATTTTCAAGTTTGGAATTGTCCGTATCTGTTTGCGTTTTATTATATGCATTATAATTTCTGTAAGAAATTAAACCAATACTTCGTGCCGCCTTCATTCCGTTTATACCGGCATCATCGCTTTCATTACCAAATGTTGTGTCTGCTTCTATTGCCATCCGTTGCGATTCATTAAACGCAATTCCCCAGGGTGAATGTTGGATATTGGTTGCACCCAATAAAATATTATCAAAAATATCCGGTTCCTGAATTACAAATTCCAGTAACTGCTGTCCACCCATCGAGAAGCCACAGGCAAAGAATATTTTTTCAATTTCAAGATGTTTGCGCAGGATGGTTAATGTTTTTACCATATCTCTAACGGTAACTACAGGAAAATCTTTGTAATATTTTTTCCCCGTTTCAGGATTTACAGATAATGGACCTGTTGTACCATAGCAAGAACCTAACATATTAGCGCATACAATAAAATATTTTTTAGGATCAATAAATAAACCATCACCAACCATCCCCGGCCACCATTCAATCGGATTGGAGTTGGCAGAAAAAGCATGACAAATCCAAACTACATTTGATTTATCGGCATTCATCTCACCAAAAGTTGTATAAGCAATATCTACCTTTGGAAGTGTAACACCACATTCTAAGGAAATCGGTTGATTATGTGTCAGTATTTGTGTAGGCATAATTATTAGACAAAGATAAAATTAAAAGTAACTTAGGAAAAGTTTTAGTGCTTTCCCTAAGTTGCTAATGTATTACTATTAAGCATTCAATGCCTGATCAAAATCTGCTTTTATATCATCTATATGTTCTATTCCCACAGAAACACGAATAGAACTCTTAGAAACACCTGATGCTGCCTGCTCCTCATCATTCAACTGTTCGTGCGTGGTAGATGCTGAGTGAATGGCTAATGTTTTTGCATCCCCTACATTGGCTAAGTGTGATGTAAGTTTCAGCGAATTGATAAATTTCTTTGCTGCATCATATCCGCCTTTCACATCAAATGTGAATACAGAGCCAAATCCATTGGTCAGGTATTTTTTAGCTAATTCATAGTATGGTGAATCCGGCAAGCCTGTATAAGTTACTTTCTCTACTTTAGGATGTTGCTGCAGCCACTGAGCCAATGCAAGTGCATTCTGATTATGTCTTTCTACCCGTAGAGATAATGTTTCGAGTCCCTGTAAAAACAGAAATGAATTAAACGGTGTTGCGGATGGACCAAAATCCCGCAACCCTTCCACGCGGGCACGAATAATAAACGCGATGTTGCCAAATGGACCGGAAGAACCAAATACATTCCAAAATACTAATCCATGATACCCTTCAGATGGTTCTGTAAACTGAGGATATTTTCCATTTCCCCAGTTATAGTTTCCGCCATCAATTATAACACCACCAATACTGGTTCCATGTCCACCAATCCACTTGGTAGCAGATTCCACCACCACGTGAGCTCCGTGTTTCAGAGGCTGAAATAAATACCCGCCTGCACCAAATGTATTATCTACTATAATAGGAATGTCGTATTTATCGGAAATGGCTTTAAATGCTGCCCAATCAGGCACATTACCTCTTGGGTTTCCAATAGATTCCAAATAGATAGCTTTTGTTTTATCGTCAATTAATTTTTCAAAACTATCCGGTTTATCACCATCTGCAAAACGTGCTTCTACACCTAATCGTTTAAAAGCGACCTTAAATTGATTGTAGGTGCCCCCGTATAAAAAAGAAGTAGAGATAAAATTATCCCCTGCTTGTAAGATATTATTTAATGCCAGAAACTGTGCTGACTGACCGGATGCTGTAGCAAGTGCGGCTACACCACCTTCCAGCGCAGCAATGCGCTTTTCGAACACATCCGTTGTAGGGTTCATGATACGCGTGTAAATATTTCCAAATTCACGTAACCCAAATAAATTGGCTGCATGCTCAGTATCTTTAAACTGATATGATGTAGTCTGATAAATAGGTACAGCACGTGCGCCTGTTGTCGGATCAATTTCCTGTCCTGCATGTAATTGCAGTGTTTCAAATTTGTAGTTACTCATTATCTTTATTTTTAAATGTTAAACAATAATTATAAAAAAGCCTTTCAGTTTATTGAAAGGCTCTATGATTGATTTGCAAATAATGTTATTTCAGAAAAAGCCTTTCCTGTTTTTTACACAACAGCAACATATTTCATTTGTAAAAAGATTTTTCATTATGAAACAAACTTATAAAAATTGTTAGTGAAAACAAAATGAATGAAGCCTATAATTCTTAAATAATCTAAATGATTTATTTATCCTATTTCCAGACTGCCACCATCTTTGATAATTAAAGTACCACCTTTAATTTCGAGTCCGCCTTTAATTTTAACGGAAGCATCATCTTTTATTTCTACATCTGCTCCGTCTTTTATAACCATATTTTGAGTAGTATCATCTGTAAATGTGATGGTTGTATCTATTTGTGTGCCGCAATGTGTACATTCTATATGAGAATCATCAACAGACTTAAATTCGTTACTGCCACATTGCGGGCAAGTTATTTTTTGTTTATTGATATTGAGGTATTCCATAATCAGTACACAGCCATTGCATCCAGTCTGTCTGCTTTTGTAGTTATTTGTATAGATTTTACAAATTCTCCGATTTCATCAATAGCTTTATTAGCTTCGGGAACAATACCACCAAAGAATTGCCATACGTGCATCATATTATCATAAATTTCCAGCTGTACTTTCACTCCAGCCTTGTTCATTTTTTGCGCCATCCGGATGGAATCGTCAAAAAGTACTTCATTTCCGCCCACTTGAATTAAAGTAGGTGGAAATCCTTTCACGTCTGCAAAATGTGGTGAAATTAACGGATCTGTCGGGTCTGCATCTGCAAAATATCTTTTAGAAAAAATATCTAATAAATGTGGTGTGATTAAAGGGTCTTTATCTTTTTTTGTTTGAATACTATCTCCGCTCATCGTTAAATCTGTCCATGGCGACAATAAGACTGCGCCCGCTGCTTTTGGCAGGCGTTGTTTCTTAATAAGCTGTAGCAATGCCAGAGTTAATCCTCCACCTGCAGAATCTCCCATTATGAAGATGTTTTCGTATCCATCCGCAATCATTTGTTTATAAGCCGCCAATGCATCTTGTAATGCCAACGGGTATTTGTTTTCCGGTGCTTTCCTGTAATTAATCGCGAGAGCTTTACAACCTGCTGCACGGGCAATTCTGCCAATTAATGCCCTGTGTGTGTTGTATGAACCCATCACATAACCACCACCATGGAGATATAATATAGTTTTTGATTTACCGTAACCATCCGGTGTAAACCAGGCGGCATCTATACCGGCGTATTTTAATTCTTCTTTAGTTACAAAACGCGGAAATTTAGTCAGGTTTGATACACGTTCGAAACCAACCCTGATAGTATTTGGTTCTGTTTTGTGTACGAATAGACTTTTTCTAAAAACGCTGATAAAGGTTTTTACGGTGTACATCTGAACACTTTGCATAGCTTGCTTTACATTTACGTAACATAAAACTAACCATTTTCAGTGGTAAATGGTTTGATTTTAAGCAAGAAATATGAAAAATTTATGAACAACGAGTGGGCGGCACATGAAATCACAGTAAGGCATCATACAATACCTCCACCGGATGTAAGGCATGTTTCTGAGTACCGTCCTTTATCTGATGACGGCAACTGGTTCCCGGAGCGGCTATAATTGTATCCTCAGAAGCACTGCGTACAGCCGGAAACAAGACCAGCTCTCCTACCTGCATTGATACATCAAAATGTTCTTTTTCATACCCAAAACTGCCTGCCATACCACAACAACCACTTGGAATATTTTCTACGTGGTAGTTCTCCGGTAAACTCATCAGTTGAATTGAAGCATCGACAGATGATAATGCTTTCTGATGACAATGTCCGTGCAATTTAATTTGTTTGGTTGCTTTGGTAAACTGCTTGGAAGTAATATTCCCTTTTTGTATTTCCCGTGCGATAAACTCATCAATAATAAAACAATTTTGAGCCAGTTTCTTTGCTGACGGAATTTCATTCTTATCTACTAACCTTGGGTATTCATCTCTGAACGATAAAATTGCTGACGGCTCAATTCCAATTAATGGAACATCGTTATTTATCCATGCTTTAAAAACTGCAACATTTTCCTTTGCCAGTTTTTGAGCTTCCAAAATCAGTCCTTTGGATAAGTGCGCACGACCACTGTCAACATGTTCGATATAGTCTACTTCATAGCCTAATTTTGTCAATAGTTTTATCGCTTTTATACCGATTTCTACATCATTAAAATTCGTGAACTCGTCAAAGAAGAAATATACTTTTCCTTTTTGTGGTATTCTTAATATCAATTCCTTCTGATTTTTTTTGTACCATGTCAAGAGTGTTTCTTTATAATATAAGGGCATGGAACGATTAGGTGCAATCTTCAGAATCTTCTTCAATATTTTGGAGGTATATTTATTCGTAAGTCCAAAATTGCTTAATCCCGGAAACAACATTGCCAGTTTACTCAGCTGACCAATATTCGCGATGGCTTTAGTGCGAAGTGGTACTCCATTATCTTTATAATACTGATGCAAAAATTCTGCTTTTAGCGTTGTGATGTCAACATTTGACGGACACTCAGAGGTACAGCCTTTACAACTTAGACATAAATCCATCACTTCATAAATTTCTTTATGATTGAATTTATTTGGCTGCGATGAATTGGATAAGAAATCTCTTAAAATATTTGCACGTGCACGTGTCGTATCTTTTTCATTTCGTGTTGCCATATACGAAGGACACATAGACCCTCCACTGCCGGGCAATTTTCGGCAGTCACCGCTGCCGTTACATTTTTCTGCTGCCCGTAAAATACCTTCATCTTTATCAAAATTAAAAACTGTTTCAAATTCTGCCGTTATCTGATTCTCTTCATATCTCAATGAAGTATCCATCGGTGGTGTATCTACTATCTTGCCGGGATTAAAAATATTTTTGGGGTCAAATGTATATTTTAATTTTCGTAAGAGTTCGTAGTTCTTTTCTCCAATCATTAATGGAATAAACTCACCACGTACACGGCCATCTCCATGCTCACCGCTTAAAGAACCATTATACTTTTTAACAAGATGCGCAGTTTCTGTTGCAATAGTACGGAATAAGACTCTATCGTCCTTTTTCTTCAAATCTAAAATCGGACGCAGGTGCAACTCTCCCGCACCGGCATGTGCATAATAAACAGACTGCTGTTTATGACTATTCATCATGTTTGTAAACTCACCGATATATGCAGGTAAATCTTCTACGGTAACTGCTGTATCTTCGATTACTGCAACCGCTTTTGCATCTCCGGGAATATTTGCGAGCAAACCTAACCCTGCCTTGCGTAAGCTCCATATCTTATTTATGTCATTTCCAAATAAGTATGGAAAATGGTAGCCTATATTTTCTTTTTCAAAACTATTGTGTAATGCTTTTGCTTTTGTTGTTACTTCTTCTTTTGTTTCACCATGAAATTCAACACATAAAATAGCAGCCGGATCGCCTTTTACAAAAAATCGGTTTTTATTTTGCTCGATATTTTGTTTTGTACAATCCAAAATAATTTTATCTATCAGCTCACAAGCAGTTGGCTGATGTTGCATCGCAATTACGGTGGCGCGCAGGCTTTCTTCCAGTGTTTCAAAGTGAACAGCCACCACTACTTTCTCGTTTGGAGGTATAGGAACAAGATTTAGTTTTATCTCAGTTATAAATGCGAGTGTCCCCTCGCTGCCACATATTAATTCGCTGAGATTGCATGGTTTTCCATTTTCTGAGAAAGGTTGCTGTTTTAATAATTCATCAACGGCATATCCTGTATTTCTTCTATGTATTTTCTGATTGGGGAATTGCGAAAGAATTTCTTCCTGAGTTTCTTTTTCAGATAATGATTCCTGTAAGAAATGGTAAATACTACCTTCCAGGTTATCCTGTTTGCATTTTTCGTAAAATGTATCCGCCGAAATATCAGAAAATACTACTTCCGTTCCATCGCTTAAAAATCCGGTTAGTGCTAATACATGATTTCGTGTAGAGCCATATACTATTGAGTTGGCACCGCAGGAATTATTACCTACCATTCCGCCGACCATAGCACGGTTGGCAGTAGAAGTTTCCGGTCCAAAAAATAAACCTGCAGATTTTAGCTGCCGATTCAATTCATCACGTACTACTCCCGGCTGTACGATACAAAACTTTTCTTCTTTATTGATTTCAATTATTTTGTCAAAATATTTTGATACATCCACAACTATTCCATCTCCTACAACCTGCCCGCCGAGAGATGTACCTGCGGTGCGCGGAATTAATGAAGTCTTATGTTGATTGGCAAACTGAATTAACGTCTGTATATCTTTTTTGTGTTTAGGGTAACAAACGGCTAAAGGGTACTCTTTGTAAACAGATGCATCTGTAGCGTACAACGTACGCATTGTATTATCAAAAAATAATTCTCCTTCAATTTCCCCGGACAATCGCACTAATAAATCACTATCAAAATTTTGTTTCATCTGTTAACTTATTCTATTTATGAGCATATGGAATTCATATTCATTCGTTCCGGTAGTGTAAAGACACTCTTGCTCATTCAAACATTGTGTTTCATTCTTTCCAAATGCAAAAATATTTATTTGCTAAATTTACAAAATGCAAGAGGATACTGCTTCGGCCTTTTTAGAATTAATGATTTAAAAACAAAAAACCGCCCTAAAGAGCGGCTTTGTGTAAACAACATCAATATTAATCTTATGGTTTAGTGTTTTCTTATTTTTTTGTTTTGATAAACTGATTGTCGATATTCTCAAAATTTGAATACAGAAAATTGTAATCTATGGCATTTTCTTTACCATATTCATCTAATATCAGCTTACCGTTTTTTTCAGACCATTTTCCATCAATTGAATAGTTTTTTACTCGAAAATAGTCCTGAGGAGAAATTGGTACTACCTGAACATATTGATGATAAGTTCCGTCTGAGTTTAGCGAAAGATAGAATATTTTCTTTGCCACCCCATCTTCCGGTGAATATTTGGTTTGATTTTGCTCATATTTCCAAATACTTCTGACAATTGCGTCAGAATTATTATCGCTGTCGTGGCTGTTTGCGTATACCGAAATGGGTATTGAACTGTAAATAAACAGCGTGAAATAAAGTATAGATTTGTATATATTTTTCATAAGCAACTGATTTCATATTATTTATACCTAAATTATTCATAATAAATACTTCGAGTGTTTTATAACGATTCTAGTAAGTTAGGGTTCAATAGAAGTATTTAAATTTAATATTAAAACATCAATTTTGCAAAAAAAAGTTTCATAGCTGGGATGAAACTTTTGATTCGAAATTTAGGGATTAAGAATTCTAAATACTTTAGGGTCTTTTAAAAAGCCGTAAACAACAAAACAGATAAAAGAGAGAGAAACGTAAACAAAATCTGTTTGTTGATACAATATTATATCAAGTTTTTCAGTCTAAAATGTATACTTTGTAAGTGGCGACTTTCTGTGTATAAGTGGCAGATTTGGCTTTGTAAGTGGTAAATTAGGTCATTTTTATTGACTAAAGTCAAAAATTAAAGCATATACCTGTAAATATGTACTTATTTTTAAAGGTTTTTGCCCTAAATCTAAATATGGATATATTTAACCCGGAAAGTGAAATATATCTTTATCATTAAGTATTATAAAAGTCTATTTTTATAATCAAAGTATCTTGATTAATAATTGAATAAAAGACAATAAAGAGTGAGAAAGGATAAGCATAAAAAAAAATAGTTTCACGTTAGGACTTGAAACTAATAATTAATAGGGTAAATATGTAACTAGGGACTGTGTATAAGATACTAGGGTTATTTAATGAAGTTAAGTCCGTCCGTTAAGTAATATTACATCAAGTATTTCATACTAAAATGTGTACTTTGTAAGTGGCGACTTTGAGTCTATAAGTGGTAGAATTGGCTTTGCAAGTGGCAAAAAAGTCATTTTTGTTAATTCTTAATCAAAAAAACAGGCAATATGCATTCATATTGACTGTTTTTAATAATTCCGGATTTAGAATACCTACCAGATCTTCACCCTATCCACAGGTGTACGGTACATCTTATCACCTTCTTTGATTCCAAATGCCTCAAAAAAGTCATCAATATTGGAAAAAGGACCATTTACACGTAGAAATGGAGGAGAATGGACATCCGTCAACACTCGGGTTGCCAGTTCTTCGTCTCTGGAATGATATAACCACCCCAAAGAATAACCCAGAAAATATCGTTGTAACGGTGTCAATCCATCAATTAATTTACCTTCTTTGTATTGTTGTGTCTTTTTGAATGCATCTAAAGCAATCACCAATCCACCTAAATCTGCAATATTTTCGCCTAAAGTTGCCTTACCATTAATGTGCATTGAATCGAGCACGACATAATTATTGAACTGGTCGATATATTTTTGTGCTTTTTCGGTAAATTTCTTTTCATCTTCTTCTTGCCACCAGTTTTTCAAATTGCCCTTTTCATCAAATTGTCTGCCTTCATCATCAAAGCCATGTGTAATTTCGTGGCCAATGGTAGAAGCTGCTGCATAGCCGTAAATTACAGCATCATCAATTTCTTCATCTCTGAAACCCGGAATAACAAAAATTCCTGCGGGCATAACAATTTCGTTATTAGACGGATTGTAATATGCATTGTACGTTTGAGGTGTCATATCCCATTCCGTGCGGTCAACAGGTTTATTTAATTTTCCGATGTTATAATCAAACCAAAACTTATTAGAGCTTTTAATATTATCTACTAAGAGCTTATCATTTGTTGTCAATTTTGAAAAATCTTTCCACTCATTCGGGTAGCCGACTTTTTTAACTACTGTACTTAATTTTTGTAATGATTTTTGTTTAGTCGTTTCACTCATCCAATCGAGATTTTTGATACGTTCCGCGAATGCAGCAAACACATCATCGCATAATCTTTCGTAGCGTTCCTTTGTTTTCGGTGAGAAATTATCTTTTACATACAACTGGCCTAATATTTCGCCCATTGCAGCTTCTTCCCATTGCAGTGCACGTTTCCAACGTGGCAATTGTTCTTTTCTGCCACGAATTACTTTACCATAAAAACGAAAATCTTCCGTATTTACTTTCTTGTTTAAATAATCTGCATAGTTAGACACTAAGTGAAACCGTAAATAATTTTTCCAATGCGTAATCGGCGTTGTTGTCAGTAGTTTATTTAATTGTGTGAAAAATTCAGGCTGACCAACAATGACTGAATCTGTTTTAATATTCAACGATGCAAATAAATCATTCCAGTTAATTTTTGGTGTTAATTTATTTAGTTCTGCAATCGACATTTTATTATAATTCGCATATGGATCACGTAAATCTTCTAACTTACGCGATTTGTTTGCCAGAGATTTTTCCAAAGTAAATACTGTAGCTGCACCACTTGCATAATTTGGATTTATAAAACCCAGCATTTTTACCAAATGTTTGGTTTTATAATCCGTTACAATTTTTACCGTGCGCGCATCTTTATTAAAATAGTAATCTCTGTTGGGCAAACCAAGTCCGCCTTGTGATATATACAAGGCATTCACCTCACTGTTTTTCATATCCTGATACACGCCTAAATCAAAAGCAACGGGCACACCAATCTGATGTAAGTGCGTAATTACTTTCAGTAAGTCATTGGTGTTTTTAATGCTGTTAATTAAAAATAATTCGGTATTTATCGGCATCAGTTTTACTTTCTCAATAGTAATGGTATCCATTGCGGTAAAGTAGAAATCATGTATCTTACGCGTATTCGCATCGTTAGAAGTGTTTAATAAAGCTTTCTCATTGATGGTTCTTAGTTTTGTCCATACATCTTCCTGCACAAGATTGCCGATGCCCCACTGAGAGTATGCAGCGGGTATTGGGTTTTGTTTTATCCAGCCACCATTCGCATATTTAAAGAAATCGTCGCCTGGTTTTACTGTCTTGTCAATATTTTTTCCCACTACATCATTTTGCTGTGCAAAAAGTGAAAGTGAAAGTAAAAGTGAAAGTGAAAAAAGAAATAGATTTTTCATCTGATTATTTTTAATGTTTAAGTCTGCTAAATTAGTGATTATTCTGACGGAATTATTACAAAAATGATGCTAAACATTCTTCGTATTTAAACTTACAGCTTTTTCTGTTTTCATTAAATAGCCTTCTTCACCGGTTTTTATTTCAGCAGCGTTGCCTTCGTCAGTGTCTATATGCATTTCCAGTTTAAATTTATCAGATACTCTTATCAATACATTCTTAAACGTAAGTGGTCGCTCTTCATCATCCACATCTACACTTACTACATCTTTATCTTTTACACCAAATAATTCCGCATCATCCGGATGCATATGAATATGCCGCCATGCTACAATCACTCCTTCTTTTATAGTAGTTGTTCCATTTTTACCGATTAGTGTAATTCCGGGCGTTCCTGACACATTACCACTTTCACGCACAGGTGCATCCACACCTAAGAAAAATTCATCTGTCTTTGATATCTCTACCTGATCTTTCGGACGGAGTGGCCCGAGTATCCTCACATTTTCAAACTTATTCTTTGTGCCAACAATCGTAACTGTTTCATTAGCAGCAAACTGTCCCGGCTGCGATAATGGTTTATACACCGTTAGCTCATAGTCTTTCCCGTATAAAATATCTAAAGTCTCTCTTGTAAGATGCACATGGCGTGCTGAAATGGCGATAGGAATTTTTGAAATACAATTTACTTTATTTTTTTCTTCTATAATTTTTTGCGCTTCTAATGCTATTGCTAATTGCTCATCAGTTTTGATAGCCAGTATTTTTACGCGTGCATTTTCATCAGAAATATTTGCCACTTCATTTTCATTCGTCAGTTTCGTTGCTTTGTTTTTATCATCATCCAACAATATGCCTAAGAAATCCAATCCTTGACAAACTCTGTTTCTTATTTCCGCACTATTTTCTCCAATTCCGCCTGTAAAAACCAAAACATCCACACCACTCATTACGGCCGCATACGCACCAATATATTTTGTTAATCGGTGTGTAAATACTTGTATTGCAATACGTGCATCTTCATTGCCTTCGCTTGCCTGTTGTAAAATATCACGCATATCATTTCCGAGTCCGCTTAAACCTGCCAATCCTGATTTTTTATTCAGAAAATCTTCTGTTTGCTGCGCTGTCCAGTTTTCTTTGCTTTGCAAATAAGTAAGAATACCTGCATCTACATCACCGCTACGTGTGCCCATTACTAAACCTTCCATTGGTGTCATACCCATAGAGGTTTCCACACTTCTTCCAAACTCAATAGCGCAGGCACTTGCACCATTTCCGAGATGACAAGAAATAATACGAAGATGTTTAATGTCTTGTTTTAAATATTCTCCTACTTTTTCAGCAATGTATTTATGGCTCGTACCATGAAAACCATAACGCTTAATATTATATTTCTTTATAAGTTCTTTATCTATTGCATATTGTCTGGCTCTTTTCGGCAAGCTCTGATGAAAAGCAGTATCAAATACAGCAATGTTGGGAACATCCGCAAACACTTGTTTCGCTTTTTGGATACCAGCTAAATTAGCAGGATTGTGCAATGGAGCCAGTTCTATTAAATCATAAATGGTTTGTTCTACTTTTTCGTCTATTAATACCGGTTGACTATATGTATCTCCGCCATGTACTACGCGATGTCCGATACCACTGATGGGTTTACCACCTAAATTATCTTTTATGGTTTGCAGACAAAAAGCAAGTACAGCTTCCAGAGTGAGTTCGCCACTGTAAGCAACTACCTGACTATTAAGTTGTATCAAGGGTGTTTTAGGTAAACGCTCCGCATCTAGTTCTATAATGGATTTTTTTTGCAGCGTATCAATGACATCTGCTTTAATGGAAGAGCTGCCGCAATTAATAACTAAAATATACATGAACAAGTTTTGTGTGAAGATAAGTTTTTCTTTGTCAGAATATTCATCTTTAACCAAAACTAAACAATCGAATAGCTCATTTTTTGTTTATTTATATTTACCTTAATACTTCAAAATAAAGCTATGCAAAAAATAATTTTACTCTTTCTTTTTACACTTCTTTTTTCGTCTGTCTTTTCTATTGAAATCAATACAAAAAATATAAAAATTATCCGTGATAAATATGGTGTCCCGCATATTTATGGAAAGACTGATGAAGAAGTTGCATATGGTTTAGCCTGGGCAACGGCAGAAGATGATTTTAAAAGTATGCAGGAAAATTTCCTCACATCACGCAGCAGGTTGTCTGAAGTAAAAGGTAAAGACGGTGCTGTTATGGATTTTTTGTGTGCAGTTTTAGGTGCACGCGAAACCGTAGATAAATTATATGATAAAAGCTATTCACCAAAATTTAAAAGCATGCTGAGTGCTTATGTGAAAGCGTGTAATCGTTATGCTGAATTGCATCCTGATAAAATATGGATAAAAGATGCCTTTCCCGTAACAGAAAAAGATGTTGTGGTTGGCTATACCGTTGGCTTAGCACTGATGACAAATGTTCCATTTTCCATTATGAAAATCAGTGATGGCACCATAGATAACAAAACACTCAGCGCACCCAAAGGCAGCAATGCTTTCGCTGTGAACGGCAACAAAACGATAGATGGCAATGCATATCTCGGTATTAATTCACATCAACCTTTAGAAGGTCCTTACTCATGGTACGAGGCACATTTACATTCGGATGAAGGCTGGAATATTTTAGGCGGCACTTTCCCAGGTGGCATTACTATTTTTCATGGTGCCAATGAAAACTTAGGCTGGGCACATACGGTGAGTTTTGCCGACCATGATGATGTATATCGTTTAAAGATGCATCCAACAGAAAAACTGAAATATGAATTTGACGGAAAATGGATGGAATTAAAAGAAAAGAAAGTAAGAATGTGGGTGAAAATTTGGTGGATTATTAAAATACCTGTCACTAAAAAATATTATGAAAGTGTGTATGGTCCCGTATTGGAAAAAGACGGTAATTATTATGCATTGCGATTCCCTTCTGCGTTTGATATTCGTGGTGCAGAACAATGGTATCATATGAATAAAGCAAAAAATTTTGATGAATTTCAAACTGCTTTAAAAGAGATGGCATTGCCCGGCATGAATATCGTATATGCTGATAAAGACAATAATATTATGTTTCTGGACAATGGTCATTTCCCGCGCAGAGCCAAAGGATATGACTGGTGGCATGTATTACCGGGTAATACTTCAGCAACACTCTGGAAAGCAAATGATTATTATCCTTATGACACTTTACTAAAAGTGATTAATCCGAAATGTGGTTATGTATTTAATAATAACCATACTCCATTTAATTGTACGGCAAAAGAAGATAACGTCGACAGAAAAACACATCCGTTAAAAGATTATTATTTTGCATATAATGATAATCGCGGGTTGCGTACGAGTTATTTGTTTGCATCCAAAGGAAAAATATCCTACGACGAATTTAAACAAATAAAATATGACCAATCGTTTATGAATCCTGCATACAACTATGCGATGATAAACATTGAAGATATTTTACATTTAGACACCGATAAGTATCCACAGATAAAAGAAGGGATTGATGTTTTGAAAAAATGGAACAGAAGTGGTGATGTCAACAATAAACAAGCTGCTATGGTGGCTTTGATAACCAAATATGTAATTGATAAGATTATAGAAGAAGGACATTTCCCGGCAGTACAAACACGAATTAAAGAATGGTTTTTAGTGCAATGTGTGGAAGATGCACAAAATCATTTAAAGAAAAATTTCGGCAAACTGGAAATTCCATTAGGTGATTTGCAAAAATTAGTACGTGGTAATAAAGAACTGCCAATTGGCGGCGTACCGGATGTAAATGCTACTATGTGGCTAAGTAAGCATAAAGATGGAAAATATAAAGCGGAAGCCGGCGAAACCTATATCGAGTTGGTGCAGTTTACGAAGAACGGTCCGATTATAGAAAGTATTTCACCTTATGGCGCCAGCAATGTGGAAGGTAATAAGCATTACGATGATCAGATGGAATTGTTTGTGCAACAGAAATGTAAAAAGATGACAATGAATTATGATGAAATAATGAAAGATAAAGAGAGTGAGTATAGTCCGAAGTAATGATTTAAAGAACTATAGAATTACAGAATGAAAAAGATTGCTATTCAACTCGGTCGAGTGCAGGAAACATTACTCTTGCCTTTGGTTTCACGTGCAAAGGAAACAGAATATAAAAATCCGTTGCTGAATGACACTAAGGCTGTCGAATTATTTAACCAGTTAGATGTTGACAGAAAGAAACTACTGCGAAACATTACAGAAATCGGTGTACATGGTTTGTGTTACCGCGCTTATAAAATGGATGAAGCAATAAAATCGTTTTTACAAAAACATCCGAATGGAAAAATTTTAGACATTGGTGCCGGTTTAGATACTACCTATTACCGCTGCGATAATGGCAGCGCCTTGTGGTATGATTTAGATTTACCTGACTCGATTGCATTACGCAAACAACTACTTCCTCCGCCGAATGAGCGTGTAACCTACATTGCAAAATCTATGCTGGATTATAGTTGGATAGAGGATACTGGCGACATTAGTAACGGATTGTTTATTACGATTCCGGGTGTGTTGCCATATTTTAAAGAAGAAGATGTGAAAACATTTTTAACAACGATTGCTCCAAAACTAAAAGGTGCTGAAATTATGTTTGATGTGATTTCACAATTTGGAAAATTTTTTGTAGATATTCGCATCAAACGTGCAGGTATGAAAGAAGCACATCTGGAGTGGGGAATTTTAAAACCTGAAACGGTAACAAACTGGAGTAATCATATTGAGCTGGTGCGAACAATTAAATTCTTTGAAGATGTCCCTAAATCCAATCAACGTTTATTTACTAAAGTTGCGATGAGATTCAATAAAGTATTTGACATGACACAACTCTTTCATTTACGATTTGTCTAATACCAACTTATTGCATAACCATTTTTTCAACAGCAATTACACCATCCTCATTCTGTAACTGAACTACATACATTCCGGCAGGGAATGATGAAGACAAAAGTATTTGCTTTTCATTCTTTACTGGCAATGAAAGTACCAAACTACCTACAGTATTATATACGTTTACCGTCAATACTTTTTCTCTTATTGTTGAGAAATCAATTGCCACACTGCCATTTGAAGGATTTGGATAAATTTTGAACTGACCTTTTTCAATAACATTTCTGACATTTAAAAGAGTACTTTGTTTTGAAAATTGTTTGAAAAAACTCCAAATAGTTTGACAGTAAGAGATATCATTTGCAGGTACACCATACCAGTCATGTTCACCGTTTAATACCTGATAAAAAACTACTTTACTATTGTCTCTTCCATTATTATAGGAAAACCTGACAAATCGCAGTCCATCATTTGCTGTATTTGGCATAGTGTCAACAATAGCTGTTGTACTACACTGATTTTGTGTTACCCAAAAATTCACTGTATTTTCGGCGCTTAATCCAAATCCGGGAAGAGTGAAGATGGCAAACTTCGTTTGTGTACCGTCATAGCTGATGGTCTGATCGCTTGTTCCATGAAATTTTAAATAACCAATACTATTGGTCGGAATTTTACCTGCCAGAAAATTACCATGTAATCCCGAAACATTGGCAACTGCAGCAAATCTGTGTGAACACTCTGTTGCCATTCTGTCTGCCATAAATCCTCCAAATGAAAAGCCAAAGACATACATTCTGGTAGTATCAATCTGGTATTTTGCAATTACAGTGTCTACCAATCCATTTAAGAATCCGACATCATCAGTAGTACTGTTTATATTAATTATTCCATTGCCGGCCCCTGAGTTCCATGCATTAAACCCTGCAACATAAGGTAATCCTTCAGCATACACGCATATATAATTTGCAGTATCGGCAATGCCTGTCATGCATATATTCTTAAAATTACTGATATTATCACCAAACCCATGCAATCCCAACAGCAAAGGAACTTTAACACCTTTTGTATAATAGATATTTGGCACATAAATAGAGTATTTACGCGGCTGTCCTTTATATATATAAGCACCATCAATAAATCCTGCTATTGCTGTGCTTAATTGCAATAGTAAAACAAATAATACAATGTATTTTTTTTTCATGATGATATTGTTTGAACATAAAAACCCATGCACATTATTGTGTATGGGTTTTTATAACTGACAAATTAAATAACTTATTTATTCTTTTTTGCTGCTTTTGCTTCCCTTTTAGGAATTACTTTAGCCGCACGTTTTTTATCCCAATTTTGTGTAAAATTCATCCTAAACCCGACATTAAAATACAAAGTAGAGGCATTGAACTTTACTCCGGGTTCTTCCATTGGTTTATCAATATCAATCTCTTTTAATGATAATCCTGTTGTATATCGCAATGTATTTGACTCTTCCGTGATTTCCTTTTTATAAACAAAATGTTTCAGATATTCCGGTGCTTCCGCTGCACTGGCAATATTCAATGGAATAGGTGCTATTGCTTCAATAAGCGGCAATAAAGGAGATTCTGTTTTCAACGAAAACTCAGTAAAAATAGTTTCACTTGGTGAAATTGTAAATGCCTGCACACGCATTTCTGCAAATGCCCAAACGTTTTTAAATAAACGGACATCAAATGCCAATGATGCACTTACGCCAATCGTTGGTTTTAATTTTGATTTCGCAACAGCATTATATTCTGCTGAGAAGTCTGTCAAAATTGTAAGAGGAATTACCGGTAATCCCGCTAAAGTTTCTATCAATCTACCGGAGTGGTCGATTACTTTTGCTCTGGATATCGGCGAACCTCCGATTGGCATACACAATCCCGCTTTTCCGGTTACCCCAAAACGTTTGCCGTTGTCCCAATGCATGACCAGGTGTGGATTTAGATAAATAGCCGGCTGAATCTTGGTGTATTCTTCAGCATAATAAGATGCTTTCTTTCCTCCACCCAAATCAATATCTGTGTTGATTCTGGCATCTAACTGATTGGGGTGAATGGCTATCGTATGCAGAACGTCAATACCGATAAACTTGTTAAACATGTGTCCCCATCCTAAACTGGCCTGCCAACCACCTCCAAGTGTTCCATAAATCGGTTTTACGCTCAGTGAGCTCGGTGTCTGGTACCAGTCCTTATTGCCTACTTCCTTAAATGGAGAAAACTTATTGGTACTTAGAAAAGGAATTCCATAACCTGCGGAACCATAAATAAACCAGCCCTTCCCTTCCGGTCGCGTCACTTTACTTCGAATATTCAACTTACTTTCCGTAGTGGCTGAATTGGTGACGGCAGTTGAATTCTTCGCTTTCTTCTGAGCAAATCCGGAAGCTGCAAAGAATACCACTGCAACCCAAAGGATGGCGTGTTTCTTCATTGGTTGGTTATTTATTATTTACAAAATTTATATCACCAAACACTCCGGCATCACTTAAAACCCATTTATTTTCTGGATTTCTGTGATTTACGGGAAGCTTGTTTTGATTCAAGTTTCTTCGTCCACATGTCAAAATCTATTCTTAAACCTGCGTTGAAATATAAGGTTGACGCGTTGAATTTTTGTCCCGGCTCATCCATCGGTTTGTCTTTGTCAATGGTAGGAATTCCGGTTTGTCCTGTGAGTGTTCTCACCAAACCACCGATACCATCTTCCGTGAAAAGGCTCTTGGTACCATAACGGGCGGTATTGGATTCTTGCGTAATCTCACTTCTGTAAACGTAATGTTTTAAGTATTCCGGTGCTTCATCCACATTGGCTACGTTAGACGGAATAGCCAGTAAGCCTTCCGGGGCATCCAGTTTTATACCCAATACGTTGATTTTAGAAGTTTGCTTAAATTCATCGAAGATGGTTTCTTTGAGTGTAATGGTATATGCCTGTACGCGAACCTCTGAGAAGAACGTAACTCGTTTGCTGAGCTTGACATCAAAACCAATGGAGGCACTAACACCAACCGTTGGTTTATAAGAAGTGTGCGCTTTACCAACGATTTCAATTTCTAAACCTAAGAGATTCGGGATATTCAACGGCAATATCGGCAAACCTGCCAGTGTTTCGATAATTCTACCCTGTTTGTCCAGGATATATGCTCTGGTGGAAGTATTACCGAACACAGGCAATACTAAACCCACTTTACCGGTCACGCCAAAACGTTTACCGTTATCCCAGCGCATAATCAGATGCGGGGAGATATAAATACCGAATGTTCCGGTTTTTTGCGTAGCGTAGTATGTATCTAAGTCTATACGGGCATTCAATTGTTCAGGATGCCACGCCAGAGTGTGTGTTACATCAATACCGATATGCTTGTTGAACATGTGTCCCCAGCCGAAGTTGAATGCAAAACCACCGCCATTGGTGCCAAACAAAGGCTTTACACTTAATTCTTTTCCATGCTGATACCAATCCTTATCTCCGATTTCTTTCAATGGAGATCTCTTGTTGGTAGAAAGGAACGGCATACCGTATCCTCCGCTTACTGAAATATACCAATCCTTACCTAATGGTCTTATCACATTCTTTCTGATACGTAACTTTAATGGCTCTTTTTCTGTCGTCTGCGTTGCTCCTATGGTTGAATTTCCCTGTGCAAAAATGCTGACAGTGGAAAGTGCAAATAGTGCTGTAATGAACAATCTTTTCATGATTCCTGATATTTTATAATTCAATGCTTGCATTCTATCAACTGATTTGCATCACATTCAGTTGTCTTATTTATAATAATGCGTTAATAATGGCGTAATATTACAAAAATCCACTCTAAATAAAAAATTAAGTGTGGCTTTTTTATGGAAGAAACTAGGCTCCAATCATACTACCACCACAAACACGTACACATTCTCCGTTAATTCCATCTGATAATGGTGATGCAAGGAAGCCGATAAGTTCCGCCACATCTTCCGGCAAGCCCCCCTGCTTCAGTGTCGACAGGCGTCTTCCTCCTTCTTTTACGAAGAAGGGCAGATTTTCAGTCATCTTGGTTTCTATGAAGCCCGGAGCCACTGCATTTGCATAAAGTTTGGTATTACGAGCGGCCAGCGCCTGGGTAAATCCAATTACGCCTGCTTTAGTTAATGAATAGTTGGTTTGTCCAACATTTCCTGCTATTCCTGAAATAGATGACAAACCCACTACTTTCGCATGTTCATTAAATCCTTTTTCAATAAATGTTTCAGTGAGATTCACCATTGCCTTCAGGTTCACGTTCAGTACGCCACGCCACTGATCGATACTCATTTTGGCAATCGTCTTATCGCGGGTGATACCGGCATTGTTCACCAGAATATCCAGTCCTTTATAATTATTCAGGATGTATTGCTGAATATCCGCAGTTGCTTTAGCATCTGTAATATCTTCCAGAATGACATCTCCGTTTAATTCCTGTGCCAGTTTTTCCGCATCTTCTTTCGCAAACGGCACATCCACAATAATCACTTTCGCTCCTTCTCGATGCAGTACTTTTGCCGTTGCCGCACCGATGCCTCTTGCTCCGCCGGTAACTATCGCAATCTTATCCTGCAATAATTTTTCAGGGGAAGAAAACGAAGCAGAAAAAGCATTACCCACTTCTACTACTTGTCCGGTGATAAAAGAAGATTTATCGCTTAAAAAAAAGAAAGCTGCGTTGGCTGTTTCAAAAGGCATGACATTCGTATTCGTAATCTTCAACTGATTGACGGTTACTCCTTTTTTGCCGCCAATTTCTTTGGACAATGCACGCGAAAAACCATCAATTGATTTTTGAACAGAATAAGATAACGCAGTTGCATCATCTGTTCTGGAGATAATCACCACACGTCCGTTTGCATTAATTTTACTCGCGGTATTTTTAACCGTTGTATATAAATCTTCGAGATCTTCTATAGTCTGCATGCCCACACAGCTTACTAGCAAACCATCTATTTTTTCATCATAGATAGTTGCACCCTCTGCTTTAGCATGAAATTCTTTTTGCAATTGATGCAGGAATTCATTTTCTTTTCCGGTAACTGCAATTTTCTTTGCGTTCAATTCATCATCTGAATAGGCACTTAAATTTCTTTTCAAAATTGGCGGCACGGGTACCGGAATATTCAGTGTTTTTAATAAAGTACGCAGTGTTGAGTTTTGTAAGTAATCGTTCATTTTTATAGTATTTAGTTCCGAAACTTCGGAATGAGTAATTAGTATTTAGAAAATGATAATTTTTGTTTTCGTTGTTTTAGTAAGTGCAAATATAGTCTTGGAAAAGCAATTGCATATCCTGTAAAAATAAGTATGATTAATATTTTTAACAAAAGCAGTGGTGTGGCGACAAATACATTGGTTAAAATATAAAGTTCGCAAATCAATCCAACAGGATAACAAATAATAAATGCAGTATATCTTAACCAAAGTAATCCGTCGTGTTTCATTTGGTATAATTCTGTTAGATAATATGCATAACGGATTATTTCTGCGGTACACCATGCTATAAACATAATATGTGCTATGGTTTCTACTTTATCATTTGTAAAAAATAAATGATGTATTGGAATAAAAAATTTAATTGATAAAGCAAGCACAAAATATAAAATCATTAACCTTGCTCCTATTTGTAAAAAACAAAATAATGGTGAAGAATGCGTCCATTTTCTGTAGGCGTGGAAAATCTCTAAGAGTGATAATAACTGAACACCGTAAATAATATAAAATGAAAGTATAAAATTGACAGGCAAGATGAGTAAAGCCAATAGCCAACCTACGAATTGCACTAAATTATAGGCTTTTAAATATTTTTCAATGCGTGCATTCATTTTTTTGGTACAACAAGATACTAAATGCCGGTTTATTTTTTACTTTTATTGCATGGATTTATTTCAGGAAGCTGCTGACAAAATGGTGTTGTACCATTTACGTACATCATGGTTGAATATTGCCAAGGTTTTTAACGATAAGGCCTTATTATACAATGGTACCATCTCGATGGCTTTTATATTAATGGCTATTTATGAAGAAGAAGGTGTGCCGGTAACTAAAATTGCGCCACGCATTGGCATGGAACCGAACAGTCTTTCGCGCACCTTAAATACCCTGGAAGAAACAGGCTATATTTCACGCAAACAAGATGATAACGACCAGCGCAAAGTATTGGTTTTTTTAACACAAGAAGGGAAAAAACTACGCAAGATCGCGTTGAAAACAGTATTCGATTTAGAGAAAAAGATTACCGAAAAATTATCACCAAAACAACTGAAGGCTTTCAGTGAAGTAATAGAACAGGTGACTGTTTCCTTAGATGATTTTGGAAAAGAATTGGGAGATAAAAAATCTTAATCAATCAAAATTAGAGCAGATTTTATTAATTTTCAAACTTCAGCCTTTCTATCAATTTATTAAAATATGCCTGATTCCAAATTTCAAGTGCTTTATCATCTTTAATAAAACGGACAACATCTTCTTTCACTTTATCAAACGAAACAATGTTTATTTTGTCTTTCAGCAAGTGCAAAACTTGTTGCTTTGATATAGAATTTTTCTCCCAATCGCCGGTATCTATAGCTCTGTGCAAAAAATGTTCGATATCCAAAGGAATATTTTTTTTGATATACCATTCCAAATCGTACCAGTCACGCCCTTTTATTCTGTTTTTCCATCTCCTGAATAACAATGCATGCATTTTACCTGCAAACAAAGATGAACATGTAAAACATTTTACATAAAAAGAAAACGGACGAAGCAATAATTTTTCTTCCGTTTCAAAACCAAGCGGCGGTTCACAATCGACTTCTATTTTTATTTTGATAGATTTATTAGATTTAATGCCGGCTTGTTTCACTATGTCTTCTAAAACTAATTCTTTCCAAATGGTTTCTGATTTTAGAAATGCAGATTCTACCGAAGTTTTTATCTTTTTATCTTTTTCGCGGATGCTTACGGTCATTCCGCTTGCTTCAAATTCTGTTACAATCGCAGCAAAATAAGGCTCCAAAGAAAAATCAGGATTATGCTGCAGTAAAGAAAAATCCAAATCTTCTGAAAACCTATCCAGACCGTAAAAAATACGAAGTGCTGTTCCACCGTAAAATGCAGCTTTCTCAAAAAAATCGGTGCGCGATAACCCTGCAAGTGCTATTTCCTGCATAATCTCACGCAGAGCCGATAAGGTTTCTTCTTCGTTCGTCGGATTATATTCTGATATCCATTCTTTTATCATAGTATTTCGAGTGTTTTAACAAGCATTTTTAAACTGTTTTTTTTAGGAGCATCTTCTATCCATGAACAAATAGTGGGAATACTTAATGAACGCAATACTTCCTCATCCATTCTCATATCATCCAGTAAAAAATTCTTTGTTTCACGTATGCTTCTAAGTAAAACTCCTGATGTCAATACTATTTTATCGCAGACAGCTTTTTCGCGTGAAGCCACTAAAGCTGTCTGCTGAGATGTAAGTTTGACACTTTGAATTCCGAAAGAATAATAAGGTGCTGCCAGGTGCAGATAACTGAACCTGCCTACCGGCGTTGTATAGTTCTTGGAAGTTTTTAAGGTGACAGAACTAAACTCATAAACCCGTTCAGGAATCATTTCCCAGTAAGATAAGGCTGATTCTAAAGAAATATAGCTCGGACCTCTCAGATGATTGGCAATCAAAAATGAATTGGGAACCGGCAAATCGGTTTCCGGGCCAGGAACGTAAAGTCCTCTTCTTACAGAAAGTAACTCTCCGCTCTTTAGCAGCTCGCTAATCTTATCATTAGGACGATTATATTCAGGAAGCATTTCCGCCACAATATTATGTGTGATAGGAGCTTCTGCATATTCTTTTACTTTTCTTCTGAATCTCATATTGTAATTTTACAAAACAAAGATCGGATTTTTTCCGATTATTGTCAAATATTTTTACAATTTAATATAAATTAAACATTATATAATCGGAATAATTCCGATTATGATATAAATATTTAACAATATTTTTACTTTTTCACTAATTGAGTGTTTTAAGATAAATCTTAATAAAAGACAAAAAGATTGAAAAATTATCACCAAACTAAAAGCGTTTAGTGAAGTGATAGAACAAGTGACTGTCTCCTTAGATGATTTTGGAAAAGAATTGGAGAAGTAAATAAAAAAGACCTGAAATTTCAGGTCTTTTTTTAGCATTTAATTTTTTATACCAAGATTTCTCGCTGCGCTCGAAATGACAACCAATACTAATACGGATACTGATTTGCAGCAATTACCACATCAGCAATAGCTCTGCGTGTATCTTTCGGATTAATGTCATAGTTTTTCAATAATGAGCCAACAACACGTTTCATTGTGAATTTTTCTACTCCTGATGCATAACTGTCAATGGCATTTTCTGCTGCTCTGCGAGCAATGTCTAATGCTTCATATACGTATAACTGAGTCATTTTAACTTTCGTCTTCAATTCATCTTTATCCGTTTCTTTATTCGCCTGTAATTTTTTAACGCGGAGTATTGCTGACTCAGCCATAAATGCCACTGACATTATATCTGCCAGATTCATCACAATTTCCTGTTCATCTACCAACTTTGTTTTGAGTTTTCTGCCCGCTGCACCTGTAATAATCATGAATACGGATTTTAAGTTAGAAACGATTTCGCTTTCGTCTGCCATAAAACCATTATTGAACGGATTGAAATTTTGTGCAATGCCTAATGGAATGGTTTTCATTGCGTCGTTTATTTTCAACTCTTTAGTCTGGAATGCACGTTTGTAAAATTCCGCAAGTGCCAACATACGATTAATCTCGTTAGTACCTTCATAAATTTTTGTAATACGCGCATCACGATAAGCCATTTCCACACCTGTTTCCATAGAGTAGCCCATACCTCCATGCACTTGTATTGCTTCATCGGCTGCCCAGCAAACTGCTTCAGAGCCTTGTACTTTTAATATGGCACACTCTATTGCATACTCACGCATAGAATTTATTTTGGCATCGTTTTCAGTGGCACCGTTCGCTAAAAACTCCTTGTATTTTTTATCTACTTCAGCACCCACTCTGTATACAGCCGATTCATTCACAAATGCCAGCATTGCCATTTGTCCTAATTTATATTTAATCGCGCCAAACTCTGAAATCGGTTTTTCAAATTGTATACGCTGGTTTGCATATTCTACGGATTTAGTCACCCCGAATTTTATACCGCCAACTCCGCCTGCGCAAATTTTAATACGACCATTGTTCAAAATATTCAATGCCATATTAAAACCTTTGCCTCGCTCTCCTAATAAGTTCTCTTTTGGAATAGGAACATTGTTAAAAAATAATTGAACAGTTGAAGATGATTTGATTCCCATTTTCTTTTCTTCTTTTCCGATTTCAATACCGCCAAATTCTTTTTCTACAATAAATGCGGATAATCTTTCGTCGTTGTCAATCTTGGCGAAAATGATAAAGATATCTGCAAAACCACCGTTGGTAATCCACATTTTTTGTCCGTTCAATATGTAATGTGTGCCTGCTTCATTCAGTACTGCATGTGATTTAGCTGAATTTGCGTCAGACCCTGAACCGGGTTCCGTTAATGCATACGAACAAGCATACTCACCTGTCGCAATTTTTGGTAAATATTTTTCTTTTTGTTCTTGTGTACCATAAAATACAATTGGAAGCGAACCTATAGACACCTGCGCACCAACAGTAGTAGCAAAAGACAAACCTAAAGCCAATGCTTCGGTAAATAATAAGCCTGTATTAAAGTCAGCACCCATACCGCCAAATTCTTCCGGAATCGAAATTCCGTATAATCCCAACTCGCCTGCTTTTTTAAATAATTCAATAACTAAATCTTTGTCTTTTTCAGCATCCATCAACGCCACACGTTCAATGCCTAAGCCGTGCAATTCCTGCATACAAAAATCATGCACGGTCTGCCAGATCATTTTTTGTTCTTCCGTAAACTCTTCAGGAATAAAAACGTCTTTAATATCGGTTTCTGAAAACAAAAAGTTTCCACCAATTAATTTACTTTTAGTACTTGCTGCCATTTGACTGATTTTTAATTTGAAACTAAAGTTAATCTAAAAAATTCAATGCATGCATTGCATTAATGATTATTTAACGCTTTACCAATATTAATTAATCTTTGTTAAGTGAATTATCACAAAATCGCAGGTTTTTGACATAAATGATAGTAATACAATTAATTATACTTGATAATTTTCTTTTTAACAAGTTTTTAACCGCAACTCAGTTGCAAAAATTTGGCTCACTACAAATTGGTATGTATTTTTACAACCGATGAGAAAATTAATCGCAACTTTTTTATTAATCCTCGCTTTGTTTAGTCAGCAAAACAGCTACGCCAGCGGTGGTTTTTGTACCATCCTCGAAAAAATTTGCCAGCAAAAGAACATTGATGCTGATGCATTTTCTGATTTCTTTCAGAAAGTAGGTGTAAATATCTACAAAGCAACTGACTTAGGCATGTATGCGACTGTTTTTAAATGGTTTTATACTCCATACCGTTATGGCGGCAAAGGAGAAAAAGGGATAGATTGTTCCAATTATGTGTTCAAATTAATGAATGAATGTTCTGATTCTTATGCTACTTCCAGGCAATTGGCAGATTTAACAGAATACGTAGACAGAGAAGAATTGAAAGAAGGTGATTTAATATTCTTTAATGTAAAAGGATATGGAATATCTCATGTTGGTGTTTACTTACAAGACGGAAAATTCACCCATTCTTGCTCTTCTAAAGGTGTAACGATTAGTTCATTAAACGAACCTTATTGGAATGCACGTTATTGCAGAGCAGGCAGAATTGTTGGAAAATAATTATACTTATACAAAATCAATTAAAAGTTCTCGTAAAAACGAGAACTTTATTGTTTAATTAAACATAACACTCCTTTCCTACATTCCAATTTACAATTCAATATTTTTGCAGAAATATTGAACGTATGTTACCAACTTCCGACACACTCAATCGAGTATCAGAATCAGCTACCATTAAAATGGCACAATTAAGCAGAGAACTTGCTGCTAAAGGTGTAAATGTTATCAGTTTGTCATTAGGCGAACCTGATTTCAACACTCCCAAACATATCAAAGAAGCAGCAAAGCAAGCAATCGACAGCGGTAAATATGATTCTTACTCACCGATTGCAGGTTACTTGGATTTAAAACAAGCAATTTGTGAAAAATTAAAACGCGATAATAACTTAGAATACAAACCCGAAAATATTGTGGTTTCTACGGGTGCAAAACAATCACTGGCTAATGTTTTTATATCTTTTTTAAATGAAGGTGATGAAGTAATTATTCCTGCACCTTACTGGGTTTCTTATCCGGAACAGGTAAAATTATGCAATGCTAAATGTGTGTTTATTCCAACTAATGTGGATGCAGATTTTAAAATGACAGCAGAACAACTGGAAAAAGCCATTACTCCTAAAACAAAATTCTTAGTGTACTCTTCTCCGAGTAATCCAACAGGTTCTGTTTATACGCGCGACGAGATTGAATCTTTTGTAAAAGTATTGGAAAAATATCCTCAAGTGCATGTAATTTCTGACGAGATTTATGAGCATATCAATTATACAGGAAAACATGTTTCTATTGCAGAATTTCCATCGATGAAAGACAGAACAATTGTGGTAAACGGACAGGCAAAAGGTTATGCGATGACAGGATGGCGAATTGGATATATTGCAGCACCTGCATATATCGCAAAAGCTTGTGATAAATTGCAAGGACAAATTACATCAGGCACCAATTCGGTTGCACAACATGCAACTATTACGGCATTATTGGGTGATCAGGCTCCTACGGAAGCATTCCGACAGGCATTTTTAAAACGCAGAGATTTGGTGTTGGGTTTATTAAAAGAAATACCAAATGTAAAATGTAATGTTCCCGACGGTGCTTTTTATGTGTTCCCGGATTTGAGTGCCTATTTTGGAAAAGATTTCAATGGAGAGCCTATTAAAGATGCGGATGATTTGGCATTGTATTTATTGCACGAAGGTCACGTAGCCGCTGTGAGTGGTTCTGGTTTTGGTGCACCTGAATGTATCCGTTTTTCCTATGCAGCTTCTGAAGAAAATTTAATCGAAGCCTTTAAGCGTGTGAAAAACGCATTGGCTAAACTCATTTAACTTTTCT
>JAXLTZ010000011.1:0-165709 GCA_046329785.1 Chitinophagales bacterium | reverse complement strand
ATGATGTTGTGTATGACACTGGAAAGACGTATGATGAAAAAACATTTGTTTTGTAAGCATGTTCAGTTTTATATCAGATATGATGACAAAGAGGTTTTTTATAACGATGGTTTTCACACCGAACAGCCCATACAGGATGGTATGGAATTATATCATATTTTATTGGATAGGCAAAAAGTATTTCAGCAAAAAAATAAATTAGACGAAGCACTTATTAATAACAGGATTACAAGCATTGGTGTAGTAGTACAGGATTTTATAGATGAAGACTTTTTACAGCTAAACATCTTTGATAATAAACATTTAAAAACGAATAAAGTACGGAAAACTGTATATGAACTGAAAGATAAATATGGTGGAAAAGTAATTAAACGCGCCTCTGAATTAGGTGACGAACCAACTGTAGAAGATGTTATCGGTTTTGGCAATGTGAAAGATGTAAATTCAGGTGAATACGGATAATGTTAAACATTGTAAAAGGTATATATAAATTTTAAAAGTTATCATAAAGAAACGTAGCTTTATACTATCTTTAATTAAAATAAAATATCATGGGAAAATTTGTAATTAAAACTCAAAAAGACGGACAGTTCTACTTCAATTTAGTAGCAGGAAACGGTCAAAGCATCTTAAAAAGTGAAGCTTATACTACAAAGGCGGCATGTTTAAACGGCATCAATTCTGTAAAAGAAAATTCTACGAATGATGCACGTTACGAACGCAAAGAATCATCGAACGGAAAGCCTTATTTTACACTAAAAGCCGGAAACGGACAAGTAATTGGCACTAGTGAATTATATGAAAGCGAAGCAAGCAGAGACAATGGAATCGCAAGTGTAAAAAGTAATGCTCCTGAGGCAGCAACAGAAGATACTACCGCTTAGTTTTACTCAACAAGATAAAAGAGATTCATTTACTAAAGTGAATCTCTTTTTTATTTTTCGGTTTTTATTTGTGAAATAAACATCTGAAAGATACCTGCAAACATTATTAATGCCATAAGAAGTAAAAGTTCGTTACTGAAAGGAACTATATTATAACTTATAGATGCAACTCCTTGAAGCAGTAATACAAATTCATTTAAAAAGACTCCTGAAATAAAAAACACAAGACCTGTTTTGCTTAATGTATTTACATGAATATATTTTTGAGAAAAGATAAATCCAACTATAAACATTGAAATGACTCCTAACAATACCAAATGTAAATAAGCTACTACTATGGAGCGGAATCCAAATGCCCATTGCCCTAATGCCGGAATAATAGATCCTACCTGCAAACTCAGTTTTACCGTTAATGCCATTGCACTAAAAAATAGTGTCCAACTTCCCACTACAGACATTTGATTAAAAATATCCTTTTTATGCTGAATCAGTATTTTTACCAGGATACACCATGCCACCACTTGTGCAACAGATGCTATTACTACAATTATATATAACCAGAGCGGCAAAGTCATCCATAATGTTGACAACAGATATGCCGGGACACAGGAACCTGTAAACAACCAAAAAATAAGTTTAAATTTTTTGTTCTGCATTATGGTTGATGGAAACAATGAATGTAAAAGACCGGCACACGCGAAGAAGAACCAACCATTATACTGGAAATGTAAATAAAAATAAACAGATGCTAAATACCAGTTTAGGTGTGCCATTTTATGAGCCATCATATATGCAAGTGCAAATGTACCTAACGATGAAAAGACAGCAAATAACAGCGCAGCTTTGAACCAATAATGTACTATTGAGGATGTTTTAAGATTATTCAGGTCTTTCCAAAACTTTATTGAAAAAAAATAGGATACAAACACAGAAAATGTAGAAAACGTTATTGAATACAGACCGTATCCTTGTATTGGAAATGCTATCAGCATACCATATGCGGCCAATAAATTCGCGGTCAATATCTTTCTATATGTCAAAAATTTATTTTCATTAGTTTCTTTGGAAAGATACGCAACCATTAACACCATTAGTGTTTGCGAAATCCAGCCGGCAAAAGCAAAATGGGAATGACCGTGCAATAAAAATTTCTGATCAATAAATGGAAGTGAAAATAAGATTTTGTATCTCAATATTATTCCTATAAAAGCAACCAGCAGTAAATTTAAAAAAGAAAACCTGAGGTATCGTTTAATTATAATAGCAACATCCATCTGCAATATGTAAATTACACATTACGAAGGTAAAAATTATATAGCCATATTTTTATGACTGAAGTCATTTTTTAATAAAAACACTTTCCCTTTATCTATACACAATTTTCCGGACTTGCTCAGCTTTTTTATAACGCGAATAACTGTCTCCACTCTTAATCCTGTCATGCCTGCTAACTGTTGACGTGTTAAATTGATTTTGAAAGGAGATTGAGTTAGATTTATATTCTTTTCTCTCAAATAATTCATCACCGTAATAATTCGCTGTTCCGGATTATGACAGGCAATTTCTTTCAATAAAAGGAATTTATAACGTACACGTTGTGCTAATAACTTACTAAAACTTAATAATATCTCAGCATTTTCTTTTAATAACAACTGAAAAGTGGTTTTAGGCAATTGTAAAATAACAATATCAGTTTCTGCCATAGCACTTGCAGCATAAGGTTCCCCATCAAACAAGGGCAGTTCTCCGAAACATTCTCCGGGTTCTACAATAGATTGTATAAATATCTTTCCTTCATCATCAAAATTAAGCCAACTTACTTTCCCTTGCACTAACTGAAAATAAAAGCTGCACTTTCCACCTTCATGAAAAATAAATTCATTCTTTTTTATCCTCCTGTAAACTGCTCCCCGTGCAAGGAGTATGTCTTCATCTATCATTTCCATAGCTGGTAATTTTATAATACTTAAAATTAATTAAACAAGCCTTCCTTTTACATGATATTCCGCAAAACAAAACATGATATAAATCATATTTCAAATATGTTAAAATGCGACAAGATATGACTACAGTCATAAATGATTGCATTCGTTCATACTAACATTGTACAAGAAAAAAATTAAGTATGAAAAAGATTATTTTTATCGTATCCATCGCACTAATAATGGTAATTATTAATGCATGTAATTCAAATCCTAAGAAAGATGATTTCTCTACAAATGAAGAAAGCACCGAAACTACAGAAACACCTTCTGCCACAGAAAATGGAAATCCTTCTTATGACCCTAACAGAGGTGAAGGAAAATTCACCAAAGTAGAACTTGGTGCAACTTTAGATGCCACAATGGCAACGTCCGGCGAAAAGGTATTTGGTGTAAAATGCTCTTCTTGTCATAAACTAACAGATGAAAAATTAGTAGGTCCGGGCTGGAAAGGAGTAACATCCAGACATACACCTGAATGGATTATGAATTTCATCACCAACACGGATGCAATGATAGATAAAGATCCGGCAGCACAAGCCCAACTGGAAATATGTTTGGTACGTATGCCTAACCAAAGTCTTTCTGATGATGAAGCAAGACACTTATTAGAATTTATGCGCAAAAATGACGGCGTTAAATAAAATATTCACCCAAAAGAAAATGAAAATGAAAAAAAAAATCTTTCAAACAGTAGCTGTATCTATTATAGCGATGTTTATCTTCAGCTCCTGCAAACCTAAAGATGCAGGTAGTGCAGTAAGTGGCGATGCCGCTAAGAAAGCATATGTTGCACCTGGCAAATATGATGAATTTTACAATTTTGTCAGTGGCGGTTTTAGCGGACAAATGTCTGTTTATGGCTTACCTTCCGGCAGATTATTAAGAGTAATTCCTGTTTTTTCTGTGGACCCTGAAAAAGGATGGGGATATAGCGAAGAAACAAAACCTATGTTAAACACTTCACATGGCTTTGTACCATGGGATGACTTACATCACACAGAACTTTCCCAAACAAACGGTGAAATAAACGGTAAATGGGTGTTTGCGAATGCAAATAATACACCGCGCTTAGCTCGTATTGATTTGAAAACATTTCGTACAGCAGAAATTATAGAGTTACCAAATAGCGGTGGTAATCACAGTTCTCCTTTCGGAACGGAAAACTCTGAATATATTGTTGCCGGCACACGTTTTAGTGTTCCTGCAGATAATGACAATGGTGATGTTCCTATTAGTTCTTATAAACAAAACTTCAAAGGACATATTAGTTTTGTAAGCGTTAATCCGGAAAGTGGTGCTATGGACATTGCGTTTCAGATTAAAACACCGGGCGTTAACTTCGACCTTGCCCGTTGTGGACGAGCAAAATCTCACGGCTGGTTTTTCTTTTCTTGTTATAACACAGAACAGGCGAATACACTGTTAGAAGTAAATGCTTCACAAAAAGACAAAGACTTTATTATGGCAGTGAACTGGAAAAAAGCGGAAGAGTATCTGAAAGCAGGTAAAGGAACCAAAGTACCGGTAAAATATGCGCACAATGTATACAACGATGAAACGCATTCTGCAACATCTACCTTTAAAACTGAAGTTACTGTATTGGATGCTTCTGTTTTGAAAGACATCTGTTATTTCATTCCATGTCCAAAATCACCACATGGCTGTGACGTTGACCCAACCGGTGAATATATTGTTGGATCAGGAAAATTAGCTGCTTTAATACCTGTCTTCAGTTTTGATAAATTACAAAAAGCAATTGCAGATAAAGCATTTGACGGAGATTATCAGGGAATTCCTGTTATAAAATATGAAGCGGCTCTTTATGGTGAAGTGAAAAAACCAGGCTTAGGGCCTTTGCATACTGAGTTTGACGGAAAAGGAAATGCTTATACATCTTTCTTTGTTTCATCAGAAGTAGTAAAATGGAATATCAAAGATTTAAAAGTTGTGGATAGAGTACCAACATTTTATTCTGTCGGACACTTATGTATTCCCGGTGGTAATACGAGAAAACCATATCCAAAATATTTAATCGCATACAACAAAATTACAAAAGACAGATACCTGCCAACTGGTCCTGAGTTAGCACAAAGTGCGCAGTTATATGATATCAGTGGCGACAAAATGCAGTTGATTTTGGATTTCCCTACTATTGGAGAACCTCATTATGCACAGGCTGCACCGGCTGACTTAATTACTAAGAATCAGTTGAAAATATTTAAGATAGACGATAATAAAAGTCCTTATGTAACAAAAGGTGAAAGTGAGTCGAAGGTAGTACGCAATGGCAATCAGGTTCATGTATACATGACCTCCATTCGTTCACATTTTGCACCGGATAATATTGAAGGCATAAAATTAGGTGATGAAGTTTATTTTCATGTTACCAATCTGGAACAAGACTGGGACGTTCCGCATGGCTTTGCCATTAAAGGTGCAAGCAATGCAGAGTTATTAATTATGCCTGGTGAAACACAAACATTAAAATGGGTTCCGGATAAGGTTGGAATTTTCCCGATGTATTGTACGGATTTTTGTAGTGCATTGCATCAGGAGATGCAAGGTTATGTGAGAGTATCTCCGGCAGGCAGCAGTGTTCCGATTTCTTTTCATGTAGGGAAGACGGAACCGGCACCCGCTGCTAAATAAGATATTAATATTGAAGTTACAGGAGCAGCGAGATAATCATTTCTCTGCTCCTTTTATTTTCATCTCAAAAAAATAAAAAATGAACCTCGCAAACGAACAAAAAGTATCTCTGGTTTCCAGAATATTAATTTTCTTGTCTTCTGTTTTACTGGCAATATCTGTTTTTGTTCCGCTTTGGAGAATAGATTTAGATGCCCCTCAGTATCCAGAAGGATTACAGTTATTGATATACACCTATAAACTGGGTGGAAATGTAGATATCATCAATGGTCTAAACCACTATATAGGTATGAAAACCTTACACGCTGAGGATTTCTTAGAATTTACAGTGCTACCATATATAATTGGTGCTTTCGCATTATTTGCCTTAGTAACAGCTATTCTTTCAAAAAAGAAAATTTTGTATATACTCTTCATTTGTTTTGCACTTTTCGGTGTTTTGGCTATGGTTGATTTCTGGAGATGGGAATATAATTATGGTCACAACCTCGATCCTAATGCTGCTATCATTGTTCCGGGCATGGCTTATCAGCCGCCGTTAATTGGGTTTAAACAGTTACTAAACTTTGGAGCATTTTCTATCCCGTCATACGGAGGATGGCTATTTATAGTTTGTGGTGTTCTTATATTAACAGCAGTAATAGTTGAAACAGGTATACTACGTAAATTTAAAAAAGTCAAGACCGTTTCTCTTATTCTATTATTTCTGAATATTACTGTATTAAATGCATGTAACAGCAAAGATGCTCAACCGATAAAACTGAATAGTGATAATTGTGATTATTGTAAGATGACAATTTCTGATGGGCGATTCGGTGCAGAAGTGATAACAGAAAAAGGACGAGTTTATAAATTTGATGATATATCCTGCATGCATAATTATATTACAGAAAATAACACTATAAAGTATAGTGCAAAATATATTTCTGATTTCTCAAATCCTTCTCAATTTATTCCTGCTGAAAAAGCATTATATGTTATACATGATGAAATTAAAAGCCCCATGGGTGGAAATACTGCCGCATTCTCTGATAAGAAACAAGCAGAAAGTTACGCGCAAAAAGCATCATCAACTGTCATTGATTGGACCATGTTAAATTTATAAGTTGAAACAATTGGTATATATTATTCTTTTCCTTTTTACATCTTATGTTGTAGACGGCAAAACAATTACCATTGGTAAAAACCAACAATATAAAAGCATTACAGAAGCAATAAAAAACTCATCGGATAATGATACACTTGTAGTATTAAAAGGAATTTATAAAGAAGGGAATTTAGTAGTCAATAAATCACTAACGCTTATAGGTAAAGATTATCCTGTTTTAGATGCGCAGAAAAAATATGAAGTATTATCAGTTAAGGCAAATTATGTAACCATAGATGGGTTTTTAGTTCAACATTCCGGCGTAGCAACATTGGATGATCCGGGAGGCATAAAAGTTTATAACAGCCACGATGTTGTTATTCAGAATAATATTTTAGAAGATAATTTTTTTGGAATCTACATTCAATATGGTAAGTATTGTACTATAAAAAACAACAAGATAAAAGCATACGGTATCGAAGAGCAACAAATCGGGAATGGCATTCATTGCTGGAAATGCGATAGCTTATTAATCATCGGCAATACAATTACAGGCCATCGCGACGGTATTTATTTTGAATTTGTAACCGGTTCTACCATTTGGCGGAATATTTCCAATAACAATATTCGTTATGGATTACACTTTATGTTCTCAAATGATGATGCCTACATCTGCAATGTATTTAAAAATAACGGTGCCGGTGTTGCTGTTATGTTTACGAAGCGTGTAAAAATGTTTCACAATTATTTTTATGAAAACTGGGGCGATGCCGCTTACGGTTTATTATTAAAAGAAATTTCTGACAGTTATATCATAGGCAATCATTTTGAAAACAATACTTCGGGAATTTACATGGAAGGCACCAGCAGAATTATTGCTGAAAAAAATATTCTTAAACAAAATGGCTGGGGTATGAAGATACAGGCGAGTTGTATGGATAATGAAATACGAAACAATAATTTTCTTGGAAACACTTTTGACATAAGCACGAATGGAACTTTGGTATTAAACACATTCAACTCAAATTATTGGGATAAATATGAAGGGTATGATTTAAATAAAGACAACACCGGCGACTTGCCTTATCATCCATTGAGTTTATTTTCTGTTATTGTAGAAGTGAATCCACCTGCAATGTTATTGTTTCGCAGTTTTATAGTTTCATTATTAGACAAATCAGAAAAAATAATACCTAGTCTTACACCTGATAATTTTATTGATAATACACCTTTAATGCATCCGCTTTCATTATGATAACGATTCAAAATATTTCTAAACGATTCCAGAAACTTGAAGTACTGAAAGATATAGTGCTGCAATGCAATAAAGGTGAATGTATTGCTTTAATAGGACCGAATGGCTGTGGCAAAACGACACTTATAAAATCTATTTTAGGCATGGTTATTCCGGACAGTGGCACCATTAAAGTAAATGCCGAAAATATTGCAGATAGTTTTACATATCGGAAATACATTGGCTATATGCCGCAAATTGGTCGTTATCCGCAGAATATGACTATCGGACAGATTTTTGAAATGATGAAAGAAATAAGGCAGGCTGAAGGTTCTTTAGATGAAGAGCTAATCCATGAGTTTGAACTGCAACCTCTTTTTGAAAAGCCGATGAGTACACTTTCAGGAGGTACTACACAAAAAGTAAGCGCCGCTTTAGCATTTCTGTTTAATCCGGATATTTTGATTTTAGATGAACCAACGGCCGGACTCGACCCCCTGGCTGCAGAAATCCTAAAAGAAAAAATTATAAAAGAAAAAAACAAAGGCAAACTCATTCTGATTACTTCTCATCTATTAAGTGAACTGGATGATTTAATTACACAATTAATTTTCATGCAGGAAGGAAGAATTGAGTTTCATCAAAACGTAGAAGCATTAAAAAGCAGCACCGGTGAACAAAAGATATCAAAAGCAATCGCTTTTATTTTGAAAAATAAAATAGGTAATAAAGATTTACCTACTGAAAAAAAGACAACAATAAAACACAATATACAATGAACCGAATAATAAAATATATTATCATTGACATTTTAAAAAACAAAATAGTACTCGCCTATACCATAATGCTTGCGGTACTTTCCTGGAGTGCCTTTGGGCTGGAAGACAACAGTACTAAAGGATTGCTAACATTGTTAAATATTATCTTGCTTACAATACCACTGGTTGCCATTCTTTTTACAACAGTTTATATCTATAACAGTGCTGAATTTATTGAACTTCTCTTAAGCCAGCCGATTGCAAGAAAAAAAATTTGGTTGAGTCTTTTTATCGGATTATCTACATCTTTTATTGTCTCATTTATTATAGGAACAGGCATTCCTTTATTAATTTATGCACCATTCAGCACTGGCAGTATGATGATATTATTAGGCGTTATCATATCTGTTGTATTTGTTTCCATCGCATTTTTGAGCTCTATTCTTACTCGAGACAAAGCTAAAGGAATAGGAGTTTCCATCATGTTATGGTTATACTTTGCGTTATTATTTGATGGCATTGTATTATTCCTTTTATTTCAGTTTTCCGATTATCCAATTGAAAAAATTATGGTAGTTATTACTGCCTTAAGTCCTGTTGATTTAGCCAGGATTTTAATCTTATTACATTTAGATGTTTCCGCTATGATGGGGTACACAGGTGCAATATTTAAAGATTTCTTTGGCACAAGAATCGGACTGACCATCAGTTTATTTTTATTGTGCATCTGGTTTGTAATTCCATTTTGGATTTCTTTAATAAGGTTCAGGAGAAAAGATTTATAAATAATTATTCACAGTTCGTTCTTTTAAAGCATTCATAGTTTTTAATAAAAATACGACAAATGAAAAAGGACATAAAAAACAGAAACGACATAGAAAGACTCGTAGATACTTTTTATGTCAAAGTAAAAGAAGACAAATCTTTAAATTATTTTTTTACCGAGGTAGCACACGTAAACTGGGAGAAGCATTTGCAGGTTATGTATAATTTTTGGGAAAGCATTTTATTCTTTTCAGGAAATTACAAAGGCGATCCAATGCATCTACATCATCACCTAAGCGAAATTACCAATATTGAAAGAAAACATTTCCAACGCTGGGATAAAATATTTTCAAGTACAGTAAATGAGCTATTTAAAGGTGAAAAAGCTGAACTCATTAAAAAGAGGGCTTCAAATATTTCAAGCATTATACAAAAAAACATTTTTTTAAAAAAATAAATATTATTCACCACCCCACTAAAAAATATATATGAATATCAAATCAAAAATAGGAGAAATTGTAGTGGAAGACTACAGAACGGCAAGTGTATTTAAAAAATACAAAATAGATTTCTGCTGTAATGGCGGCAGAAGCCTTGAGGAAGCTTGTGCTATTAGAAATATGGATGCAACAAAACTACTGGAAGAATTACAATCTGTTAATAAAACGGCTACATCCGAAACTATCGATTTTAACTCCTGGGACTTGGATTTACTGATTGATTATATTGAAAAAAAACATCATCGCTATGTGAATGAAAATATACCGGTAATATTACAATACTTAGATAAATTATGTAAAGTTCATGGTGCACAGTATCCTGAACTATTTACTATCCACAACGAATTTCAGGAATGTGCCGGTGCCTTGACTGCACATATGAAGAAAGAAGAATTGATTTTATTTCCTTTCATCAAAAAAATGGTAAAATCAACACTGCAGTATCAGGGATTAGATTCACCCGCATTTACAACTGTAGAAAATCCGATACAAATGATGTTGCATGAACACAATACGGAAGGTGAACGATTTAGAAGAATAGCAGCAGCAAGCAATAATTATACACCTCCGGCAGATGCCTGTAACACGTACAAAGTAGCATTCAATTTATTAAAAGCATTTGAAGAAGATTTGCATAATCACATTCATTTAGAAAATAATATTCTGTTCCCAAAAGCGCTGAAATTAGAAACAGTTTTGTTTGTTAATATGGCTTAATCTAAATAACAATTTCAGGGATATTTTTTAAAAAATCATGTCAATTACTTAATTATGAATGGCGGAGAAATCATAGCAACGGTCTTAAAAAATCACGGAGTAAAATTTTTATTTACACTTTGTGGCGGTCATATCTCTCCTATTTTTGTCAGTGCACAAAAAAATGGTATTCGTGTAATAGACACAAGGCACGAAGTAAATGCAGTATTCGCTGCAGATGCAGTGGCTCGTCTAACCGGAGTTCCAGGTGTAGCTGCAGTTACAGCAGGTCCGGGTTTAACCAATACCATAACAGCCGTTAAAAATGCATATATGGCACAATCACCGCTTATAGTTTTAGGTGGCGGTGCTGCGACTATTTTAAAAGGAAGAGGCTCTTTGCAAGATATCGATCAAATGAGCTTAATGAAACCAGTAGTTAAATGGACAGCCAGAATAAAAAAAGTAAAGGAGATTGCTCCAACATTAGAACGTGCTTTTGCAATAACACAGGAAGGCATTCCGGGACCTGTCTTTATTGAATGTCCGATTGACACTTTATATCATGAAGAACTAGTAAGAGAATGGTACGGTGCTAAAAGCAAAGATGTTCCACCAAGAAATATGCAGGAACGAATAATTCAATGGTACATCAATCTGCATGCAAAGAAAATATTTGAAGGAAAAGAAGAAATAAAATTCCATTCACCACAACCATTTACAATTCCAACTCACCAATCGTCTGATATTGATAAAGTAATTTCAACATTAAAAGAAGCAAAAAAACCATTATTCCTGATTGGCAGCGGTGCAGTTATGCAACCCAATCAGGTAGATGAATTAAGCAAAGCTGTATCAAAAATCGGCATTCCTGTTTACCTGAGTGGTATGGCAAGAGGATTATTAGGTAAAACAGCTGAATTACAGCTTAGACACAAGCGCAAAGAAGCCATTAAAGATGCAGACTTGATTATTTTAGCAGGTGTGCCCAACGATTTCAGATTAGATTATGGAAATCATATAGCACACCGACCATTTATTTCTATAAACCGAAGTACGGAAGATTTGTATAAAAATAAACGTCCTACGATTGCGATTCATGCCGATCCGCAACATTTTATTATTGAGTTAGCGAAAAAATATCAATCGTCTACTCCTGAATGGATATCCAAACTCCGTGAACGAGATACAGAACGGGAAATTGCAATTGACTTACAAGCGAATGAAAAACTTAATGGAATCAATCCGGTAAAACTTTTTCGAAGCTTAGATACTTTGTTGGATGACAATACTATCCTGATAGCAGATGGTGGAGATTTTGTGGCAACCTCAGCCTATACGCTAAAACCCAGAGCACCCTTATCCTGGCTCGACCCCGGTGTATTCGGCACGTTAGGCGTTGGTGCAGGATTCGCATTAGGTGCAAAATTAGTATATCCTGAAAAAGATGTCTGGATAATATATGGAGATGGAAGTGCCGGTTACAGTTTAGTAGAATATGACACATTTGTGCGTCATCAACTACCGGTAATTTCTCTTATTGGTAATGATGCCTGTTGGGCTCAAATCGCCAGAGATCAGGTTGATTTTTTAGATAGCGACTGTGCTGTTACTTTAGCGCATTCCAATTATGAAATGATTGGAAAAGCTTTTGGTGCGGATGGTGAACGTGTTGACACATTAGAAGCATTTAATAATGCTGTGCTATCAGCTAAAAATAAAAGCAGGCAAGGACAAGCATTTATTATTAATGCAATCATTGGAAAAAGTGAATTCAGAAAAGGATCAATATCCATGTAAATAAATCAAAATGGCACGAACGGGATTAATACAAAAAGAAAAGACAGCATTATTAATAATTGACATTCAGGAAAAATTAATGCCTGTAATCCAAGATGCTGAAGTGGTTTTTGCAAATACCAATAGGCTATTAAAAGGCGCATCAGTCTTAAATATACCTGTCATCCTTACAGAGCAATATCCAAAGGGCCTCGGAAATACTTGCTCTGAAATAGAGTTATCTGAAAATATTTTGCAGGTAGAGAAAATGTGTTTTAGTTGCATGCAGTCAGAAGATGTAATACAACAACTAAAAACAAATAACATTACAACACTTATTTTATGTGGTGTAGAATCACATATTTGTGTATTGAAAACAGCACTGGAAGCGCTGGAAAATAATTTTGAGGTACATGTCGTGGCAGATGCAGTTTCTTCAAGAACCAAAGAAAATAAACAATTAGCACTGGAGCGGATTCGGCAATCGGGAGCTTTTATCGTTTCTACAGAAATAATTCTCTTTCAATTAATAGATGAAGCAGGAACAGAAGCATTTAAAGCCATCAGCCGTTTGATTAAGTAAAAAACTGTGTATGGAAGCTACCCGACTTTTTGATTTATTAACCCTTAAGGCTGAACAATTCCCTGAACAAAAATTTCTTTCTTCGAAAGTAGATTCTAAATGGATTGACTATACATTTAGTGAAGTATTGAAGTTTGCCAATCGCACCAGTCAGCTTTTGCTTTCTTTGGGATTAAAAAAAGAGGATAAGATTGCTATAATTTCAGCAAACCGGCCTGAGTGGAATTTTGTCGATTTTGCCGCACAACAAATTGGTGTGATTGTAGTACCCATGTATCCTACTATTGCAGAAAAAGATTACGAATATATTTTTCTGGATGCATCCATTCAATATGCTTTTATTGACAGTGAAGTAGTATTAGAAAAGGTAAAACCCTTATTACAAAAAGTAAACACTTTAAAAGGCATCTTTTGTTTTGAAAATTTAGAAAATACCAGTCATTATTTAACCGCATTGCCACAAATCATTTCACAATCAGCTATTGACGAAAGAAAGAACAGTATCTCATCTGAAGACATTGCTACCATCATATATACTTCCGGTACGACCGGAAATCCAAAGGGTGTGATGCTGACACATAAAAATATACTTAGTAATGTGCAATCCGTACAGCAGGTCATTCACTTCGGTGAGGGAGAAAAAGCACTGAGTTTCCTTCCACTTTGTCACAGTTTTGAACGAATGGTTTTCTATGCCTATCTTGCTTTCAGCATTCATATACACTATGCAGAAAATCTTGAAAGAATAGGCGAAAATTTATTAGAAGTAAAACCATTTTGCTTTACTACAGTACCTCGCATGCTGGAAAAAGTATATGATAAAATCATTGCAAAAGGAAATGCGTTGACCGGCATTAAAAAGCAATTATTTTTCTGGGCGATGGATGTAGGTTCTAAATACGAAATTGGCAAACCTAAAAGCAGTTGGTACAGATTGCAACTTACCCTCGCCCGTAAATTAGTATTTACTAAATGGCAGGAAGCATTGGGTGGTCATGTTCATTTTATTATCACCGGTGCTGCTGCTATGCAACCCAGATTAATTACTTTATTTACTGCGGCAGGTATTGATATTATTGAAGGATATGGTTTAACGGAAACTTCACCGGTATTATGCTGTAATCGGGTAGAAGAAACTGAACGCTGTATCGGAACAGTTGGTTTACCATTGCCCGGTGTAGAAATACAATTTGCAGATGATGGTGAAATTATTGCGAAAGGAGCTAATATTATGAAAGGCTATTATAACCAACCTGAAATGACAGCTGAGGTAATAGATAAAGATGGCTGGTTTCATACCGGAGATATCGGAACATGGGTAGAACAAAATGGACATAAATTTTTAAAAATAACTGAACGCAAAAAAGAATTATTCAAAACCGCCGGCGGAAAATATGTAGCTCCGCAAGTAATCGAAAACAAGATGAAGGAAAGTCCGTACATTGAACAGATTATGATTGTAGGTGGCGATGATAAAAAATTCGTATCTGCATTAATTGTGCCTTCTTTCCAACAACTTCAAGAATGGGCGAAACAACATCAGCGACATTTTACTAATTTAGAAACAATGGTAAAAGATGAAAAAGTAAATGCTCTTTTTCATCATGAAATAAAAAAATACAACCATGATTTTGGTCACTGGGAACAAATTAAAAAATTCATTTTATTGCCGGAAGAATGGACCGTAGAAAGAGGAGAGCTAACACCTACTATGAAACCAAAACGAAAAGTAATCAATGAACGATACAAACAACTTATAGAAAGTATGTACGATACGGAATAAAAAAGTGCCGTAAGAAAAATCCTGCAACACTTTAATTAAACCAAGTATAATTTATTTTGCCGGAGGAAGCAAGACCTCATTAATCACATGTATCATACCATTAGAGGAAGGTATGGAAGCAACAATTTCCGCAGTCCCATTGACAAAAGTTTTTCCTTCTTTCTTACTGATAGTGATTTTTTGTCCGCTAACCTGCTCAAAAGATTGTCCGTCTTGAAAAAATTCCGGCTTCAGCGAACCCACATAGGTATGATATTCCAGAATACTTTTCAGGTCTTCTTTTTTATCAGGTTTTAATAATCCTTCAACAGTACCTTTTGGTAATTTATCAAATGCAGCATTCGTAGGTGCAAATACTGTAAATGGGCCGGCATTGCTTAATGCATCTACCAAACCTGCCGCTTTTACAGCAGCCACTAAGGTACTATGGTCTTTACTGCCAACAGCTACCTGTACTATGTTGGGATTGGATACATCATCCTGTACACCGGACTGTCCTACCGTACCAGACGTTTCAGTATTATCCGAACCAGCCACATCTGATGTTTCGTTCGATTTACACGCAGTCATAGCCGCCATAAAACAAACCGCCATTAGAATTAAAATATTGTTTTTCATTTTCATTGTATTAGGTTAAAAATTACTATACAATGATAGACCAACGCCTGCTAAATTATTATGCGCAGAATCATACTATTGAGCAAATAAATATGATTGTTATCAGTATTTTCAATACTTAAATAACTTTGCTGAATGGTAATTTCTGTAATTACCGGAATTACTTTTATAAACTTTGGGAAGAATGGGCTGCTACTCTTTCAACATTATTTTATAAAATAAAAAAGCCTGTCAATTTCTTGACAGGCTTTGTGGTTAGTCGGGATAGCTGTCCCGAGACTTCGGGAGAACCAAGGACCTTCTTTTTGTTTTTTTAAAAAATAAAAAAAGCCTCACATTTCTGTGAAGCTTTTTTGTGGTTAGTCGGGATAGCTGGATTCGAACCAACGACCTCCTGGTCCCAAACCAGGCATTCTAAATCAATAAGTTATATAAAATTTGAAGGCTATTGACTTTGTTAGGTATCCTTATAGGTGTCTTTTTTAGAAGTATATACCTAATTTTGTCTTTTAATTGATAGATTTTAACATGACTGATCTTATAAATCCAATAGCAGAATTAAATAATCCAGATTCAGGCAAGTTTATTACACCTGGAGATGCTCATAATATGAGAGCTATTGATAAAAAAGTTAAATTCTATTGTCCAGATGTAAGTTGTTTAGATAAAGAAAGAATATTGTTTCTAAGAAAGTCTTTAATAGGAAATTATCATTTCTCACACAGAAAAGGTTTTGGTCATGATATAAGTCCCCAGACATTGTTACATAAATTAGCAATAAAGTGGTTTGAAGATAAAGAAGTATTTGAACTCCCAAATCATAATAAACTAAATAATAGAGTTGTAAAAATTGATAAGAATAAAACTATTCTTGAATACAACAGTTTGAATGAAATAATACCAGATGTTAAAATTGAAATAATTGATTCATCTGAGATTGAAAATGTTATTGCTATTGAAATTGTTGTTACAAATGATATTTTAGAAGATAAATTAAGAAAGATACAAGACTATAAACTGCAAACTATTACAATAGATTTGCAAGAGTTCTATTGGAACAACAAGGATAAATGTAGAGTAGATGTAGATTTTGTTAAAGAAAATCTTGATAAACTCTTAACCAGCCTTGAAAATAAAAGATGGATTACAGAACCCAATTTTGTAAAGAATGAGTTAGAAGATAATCCAGCTTTACCTGAGAAGAATAAAGATAATAGGAAAGACACATCTATTGTGAAATACATATTAGGTTTTAGTTTTCTCTACTTTTTGTATAAGATATTTTACAAGAAAAAAGATAGATTTTAATAAATGACTTTAATCTATTGGTTTAACATCTTCATTAAATCCATCCTTAATCCATAAGACTATCCTGATTATAAACCAATAGAAAATAAAAAGTACAATAAGAATAACTCCTAAATCACTCTCATTAGGATTCATTGCTAATCCCAATAATAAGATTACTACCCATGTAACAATTAATAACCTTATTATACCTTTATTAAGTTGTTTAAATCTCTTAGCAAATTTCTCAATTATATTCTCGCTCATAATACTTATTATTTGTCTTGATAATTAATCTCAGTCCTTAGATATTAAAAGGTTTTTTATAAATATTCCAGAAACTATGACAAATATTGTAATTACAATTCCCCATACAACTTTAACAATTATATCAATTTTTTCTTGCCTTTTTGCGAGCTCTAAATCTTTTTCCCAACCTCTATAACAATCAGAAGTATTTATTCCATATTTTTCTCGTTCACTAAAAGAGGGTGTAGTTGTGTGTTGAGTAGATGGTAATCTAACTGTATTAGAAAACCCAGGATTATCTTTATCAACATTAACCTCATTATTTATATATTCTTCATCTTTATCTTCTTCATTAATTTTGTAATTGTTATTTGAACCTACCTCATTATTTTTACTTTCTGGTTGTGATGTATTTACTGTTCTTGTAGTAGAAATAAGGTCATCTTTGTTAGTAGGAGTACTAAATACTTTTTCTGCTATATCTGGGGCTTTTATATTTTCATTTTTATTCTTTGAATAAATTAATTGTACTAAGAACAGAAAAGCTAATAAAATTGAAAGTCTTGATTTCATAAAATATAATTTTATATTGACATAAATGTCAACCTTTAAGCTAAAATAAATCATATTTTACATTTGAGCAAATAATGGAGACAATATTATTTTCATCATTCCAGGTTATTACCATAGAAATGGAAATATTATCAATGGTTACTTTCCTGAAATGGACTTGTTCTTCATCATCATACTTTTCTTGGCTAAAAATTTCATGATACCCTGGAGTGTGAAATAATGTATTATACATTTCTTGTGAAGCATTTTCAAACCTGATAAGTATTGTTATAATAAGAGCTTGATGTACATAAGCAAATATCCCAGTAGGTAAAAAGCCATTAATTTCTATCTTACCATCAGAAACATATTTATATAGGTCTATCTCATCATGTGAGCTTTGGAATTTAAATAAATGCAACCAATCTTTTATTGGCTCATTTATCTTAAAAGGGAGCAATTCTGTAATCATTTTAATGGATTTAAGATTTTTATTAAATTTTATACTTGACATTAATGTTTACCTTAAACTTATAGTTTATCCTCAAATTGGGTTGACAATTATGACAACCTATAATGAATGAAGAAAAGCTAAAAATTAGGCTTGGAAAAAGAATTAAAGAATTGAGAGAGCAAAAAGAACTCACTCAATTAGATATTGCTTCTTCATGTGATTTTGAAAAAACCAGTATTTCAAGAATTGAAGCTGGAAGAACTAATCCTACTGTAACTACTCTTTTTAAAATCAGCAAGGCATTAGATATTCAGCTTAAAGAATTGTTTGAATTTTAAGAATTGGCTATATTATATTAATCTACCCTTTAGTTGAGAAAATGAATTTTTGCTAAATTACTTCAGTTTCAAATAGGTTTATTCATTCATTTGTTACACATTAGTCATTTAATTATAGAGCTAAAAGACTGAATTGTGATAACTCCAGGGTGAAACTATAATTAGCCTGGAATAATTAAACCACTATTTCAATAAAAATTTACTAATCTTTAAGAGATAAATTAAAAAGAAGCCCTAAGCTTGAATTCATTAATTGAAATCAAACTTAGGACTTTAAAGGTTAAGCTGCCTGTAATGCTCCATTCTTAGATGGATTCAAAAATTTACTAAAGATGTTTTTAGCAAAGTTTGGTGCTTCATCTGTTGGAGAATACACATACTTGTGTGTTAGCTGAATTACTTCTGCTGTACTTGGCACAACATAGTCATAAGGTTCACATTCTACTTTGTGAATACTACCTTGTAATTCTTGCCCAATAATCATTTTACAAGTTTCTTCATTAAAGGTACAAGTGATGTTTGCTTTTTTAGCAGTAGCATAAAAACTGCCTGTCTCTTGAGATTGTACCATCTCAATACCACCTTGAACTGTAAGAGTACAAAACTCTCTACCATCTTCAGCTTTCCTAAGCTGATAATCAATTACTTTTACCATTGGTTTTAAAATTTTGAGTTAAAAAATGAGGGAGGGGGAGTTTTCCCAATCAAAACTTAGTGGGGGTGTTTTGTGGGGAGGTATATGCTTGAAAAAAGTAGGCAACTAAAAATTTTTCATAAAATTATTTTTTTACTATATTGTTATTCATGAGTAAGTTAGTAAATGATAGTCATCTAATAGGTAGAGAAGGTGTGCATGCTTTTGGAAAGGTATGCCATGAACAAGGCATAATATTTAGAGAAGAAGCTGTCAATGATTTTGGTATAGATGGAGAAATTGAGCTTACAAGAATAAATGATGCTGGAAAGAGAGAAGTTACTGGTGAAATTTTAAAAGTTCAAATAAAATCAACTAACTCAGAAAAGAGCTATATAAAAACAATTAGTGAATCAAATTTTGAATTTTATGCTAGACAAGAAGATATAAAATATTGGTCAATGCATAAATGTGATGTTCTAATTGTTTTATATCATAAAAAGTCAGATAGTTTATTTATAAAAAAAATTAGTGAGAATGATATTAAGATACAATCCTTAAAAAAGAAAAAAGTTCCAATTGTCTTTAATAAAAATTATAATCTATTTGATAAAGAATCTAATATTAAACAATTATTCAATGAGTATTTTAAAGCAAGAATTGATTTTCAAATTTCAGAAATATTCAGCACTAATCTTTTTAAAATAAAGAACCATTTGAAATATTTATATAGCTATGAGACTACTTATAGTAAAAGTGATGAGATTTATAAGTTAAGCATTTCATTTCCCATGTTCGTTTTATACAACAAAGTGATTTATACTTTTATTGATGTAAAAAATTATCCTGATTTTGTAAAGAATTGCATCATTGATAAGTCACAAAAAACTATCTCATTTAATCAAATAATATTAGACAAGTCAATTAGAAATCACTACATAGAACTTATCAAAAAATATATCAAGAACTTTTTGTATTCTAAAAGAATATTTTATAATAAACAATACAACAGATTTTACTTTGGAAAGAATAATGACAATGATGAGAATGTAAGTTCTGATAGATATGAAAAGTATATAACAAGGAAAAGAAAGAATGAAAGCCCAAGAAAAGTTGTATCATATTACTCTTACATAACAACTAAATTTTACAAGCATTTTGCTTTTGAAATAGATTATTTGGTAAGAGAGGATGGGATATTTATGATTGTTTCACCTAAACATTTATTTACCTCTGATGGCAAGGAGACATTAGATGCAAAAAAGATTACACAGTTAACAAACTTCTTGACTAAAAGTGAATATAATAATGTTGCTATAAATAATGTGCATTTCATATATGAGATACTGTGTAATAAAGATGGTAAATTGGAAATTAAATTAGAAAATGATATTACATTAGATATACTACCTTATTTAAAGTTAGATTCTCATTTTTCTTTACCTTATGACGATAGGGATATTAGAATTAAAGCTGAAACCAAAACTATAGATAATAACCAAATAGAATTATTTGCAAATGAATAAAATAAAAATAGATTATATTCCTGAACCTAAGATTGAATTTGGAGATGATATATTATGTGATGACCCTAAAATGGGGCTTCAATTAGGTGGTTTTTTTTCAACAAATGAAAATTCTCATAAATCTGAAATTCATCTTGGTATTATTGGGACTAAGCAGAATGTACAGGATTTTCAAGATTGGATAGGTAGATTTAGTCAAAAAATTGAAGCAAAGGTTATTGAAAATATCATTGAACAAACTGTTGAAATTAGTGATGGAGTAATAGAAGAATTGCATGAGGATAATAATCTAACAAGCACTTTAAATTTAGGGACATTATTTGAAAATTCTTCTGATGGCTTACCAAAACACTCCATTGAGGAACATGAACAAAGAACCCAAAACAAGAAATTTAATCCTGACTTCCCTGGATATACAAGTGATGGAGTTTTTAAAAGTAAATTTTTAGTTGATAGTTCAAATATACAATACTTTAAAGGAAAAGATATTACAGAACTTATAACCAATAAGAAGAATACAAACATCAATAAATTAGAAGAAGCAATTGCAATAATAGAAGAAGCATATAATAGAATTCTTGAGTACAAAATAACTGATATTGATGTTTGTATAATAATAATCCCTGATGCAGTATATGACAAACTGAATTCAGTATCATTTGGGAAATCGCATATTAATTTCAGAAGAAAACTAAAGGCTTTATTAATTTCAAAACAAAACTCTATACCTGTTCAGATTGTTCTTGAATCTACAATAAAAGGAACTAAAAAAAGTATGCAAGATTTATCTATGCAAGCATGGAATTTTGTTGTTGCAAATTATTATAAAAGTGGATGCATTCCTTGGACTCTAAATTTACAAGAAAAGGATAGTTGTTTTATTGGAATTAGCTTTCATAAACTTATTAATGGAGAAAACAATTTAATGAGGGCAAGTGTAGCACAAGCATTTAACTATGAGGGTAAAGGAATTGTCTTTATAGGAAAACCTTTTGAATGGAATAGTAAAAAAACAAAAACATCTGCTCCACATTTAGAACATAATTATGCTTATAACATGATTAAAAATGTAATTGACACTTACATTAAGATTAATAACAATAAGAAACCTAATAGAATTGTAATACATAAAACAACTGATTTTTGGACTTCTAATGATAATCAAGAATATGCAGAAGTTGAAGGGTTAGAATATGGAATAAAAGAACTTCTAGGGGATGATATAGAAATTGATTTTGTAACAATAACAAATTCTAAAATTAGATTATATAGACAAGTTGGAATTTACCCTGTACCAAGAGGAACACTACTTGAGATAGATGACAAAGAAGGTGTATTATATACAACTGGCTATATACCATACTATGAATTATACCCAGGAATGGCTACTCCAAGACCATTACATATAAAAGTAATTGGAGAGTCAACTTTAAGGCAAATCTCAACTGAGATATTGGCACTATCAAAAATGAATTTCAATAATTGTAATTACTATGATAGTTTACCTATTACTATTAGGTTTGCTCAAAGAGTTGGAGAAATAGTTCAATATTTTCCAGATGGTGTTATACCTCCAAATAAATATTATTATTACATGTAAATAAATTAAATTCAAAAAATACAGTTATAATTAATAAAATAGTATAGATGGATTATTTTGATTTAGATGGGATAAAGAATTATAAAGTAGCTATTGATAATAGAGTAATTTACCAAACAAATTCTTATGAATATTTATTCTTTATAGAAACAAGAGAAAAACTAAGACACTTAATTTTATTGCTTTCTGAAAGACTTAATCAAACTTTAATAATTACATACAGTGAAATCCCAAATAAAAGAGGTGGAAGGGGAATGCCAATTTATTATAGAGACTATATAATAGTAGGTTTTGAAAGAGAAGGAATGAATCTTAACAAGAATGTTTTTATAAAATGTTGTTTTTATTTTTGGGATAACCACCCAATGTTTTATACACAAATTGATGTAAACTTTAAGGACGAAAATAATCCTTACAATCAGTACAAAGAAGAATTAAATAATATAAGTCCATTTTATGTTGAGGTTAATGATGATTTTCCAAAAAATTGGGGTGATTTATTGGAATTGCTAACGCCAAGGATATTAGACTTAATTAATGGACTAGAAGATTTTTTAGATAACAAGAGGATTACCATTCATGAAAATAATAATATTGTATCTATGGATAATAAATATCATTTAAATCAAATCCTATATGGCTCTCCAGGTACAGGAAAAACATATGACACTAAAGAGTTAGCTGTTAATATTATTTTGGGAAAGGAAAACAGAAGCAGGAAAGAAATATTAAGATTGTATAATGAACTACAAGAAAAAGAATTAATCTACTTCACTACCTTTCATCAAAGTTTAAGCTATGAAGATTTCATCGAAGGCATAAAACCTGAAAGCTCAAATGGGAATATTATTTATGAAGTAAAAGATGGAATTTTAAAGCAGATTGTAAATAAGGCATTATCAAATTATGAAAATGCTAAGGCTGGGAATAGTGACAAAATACCATTTGAAGAAGCTTTCGAAAAGCTAAAGAATGAATGGGAAGAAAATCCAGATTTAAAATTTCCTCTTACTTTAAAAGGATATGACTATACTATTATAGGATTTACAAATTCATCTATTCAATTTAAAAAAGCAAGTGGGGGTATAGGTCATACATTAAGTATTAACACCTTGAGAGAATTGTATTATGGAAAAGTATACAATTTCAAACAAGGAGTAGGAATTTATTATCCTAGTATCCTAAATAAATTAAATGAATATAAGCAAGAAGTAAAAGAAGTTAAGAAGAATAAAAACTTTGTTTTAATTATTGATGAAATTAATAGAGGCAATATTTCATCAATTTTTGGTGAGTTAATTACACTAATAGAAGAAGACAAGAGAAAAGGAAATGATGAAGAAATTGAAATTATTTTACCTTATTCAAATGAAAAATTTAGTATCCCCAATAACATCTATATTATTGGAACAATGAATACTGCTGATAGAAGTGTTGAGGCATTAGACACAGCATTAAGAAGAAGGTTCTCTTTTACTGAAATGAAATCAAAGCCTGAATTATTACAATCTCATTTTATGCTTTATAATCAGTTATGGAAATATATTGGTTTTGATTGGCATGATGAAAAATGGATAAATGTAGAAAAGGATTTTAAAGAATTATTTGGTCTTTCAAAAGAATGGGATACAGATGATGGGAAATTTTGGAATACATTCATGAAAGAAGGGTACAATCTATATGGACATAGTGAACAATTAAAGAAATATATTTTAGATAATTTCAATTTATCACAAATGCTGGATGCAATTAATAAAAGAATTGAATTACTAATTAATAAAGACCATCAGATAGGGCATTCTTATTTTATCAATATTGAGTCTTTAGAGGATTTAAAAGTAACTTTTAAAAATAAAGTGATTCCATTATTGGAAGAATATTTCTTTGGAGATTTTGGCAAAATTGGGTTAGTATTAGGCAATGAGTTTATTCAGAAAGTTGATGATAAACAAAAGGTTGAATTTGCGAATTTTGACCATGAGGACAATCAAACATTAAGAGAAAAGCCAATATATATATTTACAAATTCTGAAGATTGGACTTTAGATAGTTTTAAATCAATTTATAGCTGACTTTAATTTTGAACAAAAATAATTTTATACAGGTATTTGAACATCAGAAATTAAGATATGATGACAATAGTTCTTTTAGAAAGCATCATTTTGATGCTATAGTACAATTCAATGAAAAGAATCAAAATAAATACTTTACACCAATACACAAGGGGGTTTTATTTAATAGCTATGTTGGAGTTATACAAGTTGGAGTATTAACTATAGAAATACTTCCCAAAGCTGATAAAAATGATGATTCTGATAAAAATCTTTGGCAGAAAGTATTACTAAACATGCTTAAGGTCTGCAAATACATTAAAGTAGATAATGTATCTGAAACTAATCTTAAAAAAAGGTATAACTCAATATTAGAAGTTTATTTTGAGATGTATTTGAATGAATTAGAGTTTTTAATAAAAAATGGCTTAATAAAAAAATACAGAAGAGTTCAAGGAAACCAACTTGCATTAAGAGGTAAATTATTATTCAGACAAAATATTCAAAAGAATTTAGTTCATAAAGAAAAATTTTACTGTGAACATCAGGTTTATGACACAGAACATTTAATACATCAAATTCTTTTAAGAGGATTAATGGTACTAGATAACTTATTAAACAATCATTTAAGAGATAAACTTAATAGAATATTATTTGAATTTGAAGATATTCAAGAAATTACAATTAATGCCAAACATTTTGAGAATATAGCTTTAAACAGAAAGTCAATACCATATAAGGATGCAATAGACATTGCAAAAATGCTTATTCTTAATTATTCACCAAGTATAAATTCTGGCCAAGATAATATGCTTACTTTATTATTTGATATGAATAAACTTTGGGAAGAGTTCATTTATAGAATACTTCAAAGAAATAAACCTGAAGGTTTTTTTATATCTTATCAAAATTCAAAAAAATTCTGGGAGAATAAAACCATAAGACCTGACATTGTTATAGAATACAAAGATGGCGAGATATTTAAAAGATTTATTATAGATACAAAATGGAAGATAGTTGATTCTAATAATCCATCTGATGATGACTTAAAACAAATGTTTGCTTATAATTTATATTGGAAATCTGAAAAAAGCATTTTACTTTACCCAAAAATAAATCAAGCTGATAGTAATTTTGGAAGATATTACTACACCCCAAATAACAATCTAAACAACCATTGTAAGCTTGGCTTTATTTCTATTATAAATAATGGGCAATTAAACAAACTAAAATTGATAGCACAAGATATTTTACAAAAACTCGATATTTAGGCTAAGATATAATAATGAGAAAGAATAGAAATACAATATTTGCTGGAGCAGGTATTTCACTTGATTCTCCATCTAATTTACCTATATCTAAGCATATTATAGATAAAATATTGCAAGCAATTACACCTAATAATAACATCAAGGATAAGTTATTAAAATTCTCAAGAGGAACACACACTGATAAGCTGTTTGGTGATTTTATAAGATTTGAAATGCTACTTGATGTTATATCAGATATAGACCCAAAACTCGAAGTCTTGAATTTTATACGAGATTTTGATACGCCAAATTTGAATCATTATAATCTTGCTAAAGCTGCAATAACAGGAGATTACATTATAACGCCAAACTTTGATTGTCTAATTGAGAAGGCAATATTGAATTTAGGATATGAACCAATTACTATATGTTACAATAAAGATTTTGAAAATTGGAAGGTTAAGCATAATAAGAAACAAATACCCATATTTAAAATACATGGAAGTTTTTTTAAATACACAGGCATATCAAATAAAAGAATAATATCAAGAACAAGCATACAGGCAACATTAAGTTCAGTTTCCTCTAATAAAGTTCTATTCAAGTTAAGACCTTCTAAGTTTAATTTCTTAAAAAATGTAGTGGAAAGCTCAAACAATTTAATCATTGTTGGTTATTCAGGAAATGATGATTTTGATATAATTCCATCTTTATATAATATTAAACCACAAAAGTTAATTTGGATTAAAAATTCAAAATCATATAGTAAGAAGAATTGTATTAAAGATAAAATAAATGAAATTCTATTAAAGAAAGAGAATGAAAGAGACCAATCAGAAAGATATATATTAGACCAATATAGCAAGACAAGTCTTGTTTATTATAAAACACTACCATCTGAATATTTATCCAACTACGGTGGATTAACCAAAATCCCAATACACTTTTATATATCAACTGACAAGTTTAATATTAGCATTAATGAATGGAAATCAAAATATATTAATAAAGGCATACAATATCTCTTATCTGGTGAGCTTTTATACAGGCTGAGTGATTATATAAATTCTCAAGACCTTTTTAAAAAAGCTATTAAAGAAAGCATAAGTGAACATCAAATTATTTTATCAAAATTGAATACAATAAGCTCATTAACTCAATTATCACATTTCAAAAAGGCTAAGAAGTATTTATCTCTTTTATCTACCCAATATAATTTATCCTTATACAATCAAATTTATTGTGATTCCTTACATAAATTAGCTTATCTCAATTCAAGAATATTAAAAAATTCTAATACAGACATTAATGAACAATTCAAAAAAGCAATTTATTATTCTGAAAGATATAAACAAAATGTGCTACTCTGCAATTGCTATAATGATTATGCTTTATTTTTACATGATATAGGTGAAATCAATAATTCAATAAAATATTTTAAACTAAGCTTCAATCTAGGAAAATTAATTGGCAATATTCGTCACACTTCATGGTCTTCATACAATTTAGCTGGTGTTTATTATGACATAGGTAAATATGAACTTTCTTTGGAGTATAATTTACAATCAATTAAATTATCCACAACAGTTGGAGATTTTAAATTAATTGGATTTACAAAGAATTTAAGTGGTCTGCTATACTTTATAAAGGGTGATTTATTATTATCAAGAGATTCTTTCAAAGAATGTTTAAAATTTGATTCAATTTTAGGTAATGAGAAAGATTCAGCTGTTACCTGGATGTTTTTAGGACAAGTTTATCTTGAATTAGATAACAAAATTGATGCATTGAAATGCTTTGACCAATCACTTGATACATTTAATAATTCAGATGATAATTTTGATATTTTTGAACTTCATTTTTTAAGAGCTATTTATTATTTAAAGTATAATAATATTAATCAAGCAGAAGTTGAATTGTCATATTTACAAAAGAGCATAAAAACATATAAAGCTAATTTAATATTTAAAACATTAAATGAAATTATTTCATTTAAAAAAGACAATAAATACAATATCAATATTATGCCATTTATAAATGAAATTTATCAGATGGGTGAAAAGTCTCTTTTTTTAAATGTTATATATTATGTATGTATGCTAAAAATACCAAAAAATAAAATTTCAAAAAAGTTTTACAACTACTCATTATCTGTATATGATTCTACCAATAATACAACAAGAAAGAAAAAAATTTTAAAATGGAAACCTTAAGAAATGCATTTAGTTGTTAAACAAAACACCAACAGCCAAGATTAAATCCTGACTGCTGGAATTGGTCTAACTCAAAAACCAATGGTAATTTCCTTGACCTTGTAATGCTTTTGACATGCCATTTGTAAACTGATATGCATTGACTGTTCTATCTAAAAAAGTATCTATATAGCTACTTTTATTTGCTCCTGTGAATAGATTATATACATTCCATAAATTAATACTTCCATCTTCATTTCTGCTAAAGCTTTTATCTTGATAATAATCTTTTGCTACAACATTAATTTGACTATCATTAAAATCTAAAGGAGGAATAATCTTTTTCTCCTGGAGTGGTAAATGATAGTATAATTTACTTCTTCCAATAAGTTGTGCAAATTGATGTTCTGTAAGTTGGTATCTGCTTAGGTCTTCCATTCCTTGCAAATGTTTTTCCATTTTATACTTTTGAAACAACTCAAGAACTTTCTCAATTAATTCAGAACTATGAGATACTCTTAGTTCAGCAGCAAAGCCATCAGTAGAGATACATAAGTTGGTGCAAATTAAATTCTGAAAACCCACAAATACCTTAAACTTTTCAATGGTTTTCTTGCTATACAAATTTTCTTGATTATAGGCTCTTACTCCACCTACACATAGCATTAACTTATTACCATTAATGGTTTCAATAACAGTAGGAATTTCAATAATAAAAGCCATTCTCTCATAGTACAAAGTTTTTTCATGTTCTAATAATTCCTTTGCAGGCTTGCCAATAGCTTGTGGTATTCTACCTTTTATCTCATGACTTACTCTAATTTCAGCAGGATTTATCTGATGCTTGTTATAAATTGACTTTGTACAATGCATTATTGATTTTATAAACTCTTGGTGTGATATAGTAGATTCATTATCCTTAGAAAAATTAGGAATCACACAATCTTCCTGGAGATGTTTTAAATCTATTGTCTTTGTATTTGCCTCAATAAAATTATTTCTAATATGGTTATCATTATCAACTCCAGGAATATTAGTGGTTTTATTATTTTCTTCTATTGTACTAATAGATACAGCAGAGAAATTACTTCTTGGTTTAACTATTTGAAGTTCCATTTTTACTAAAATTTTGAGGGTGAGTTAATTGTTGTTTTATTGATAATTCTTGTTTTCTTTTATTGAAATCAAGATGCAGTTTCTCATACCATGTAGGATATTTCTTATAGAGTGCTACTAACTCATCAATAGTTTGACATTCATTAATCTTCTTTTTAATGTCTTCATCTGTAATTACAGAATTACACCATTCTTTGATTTTCTTTCCTGTATCAACAGTAATCTTAAAAGCAGGCTTATCACTAAATAATTCTGTTCTATCTTTTGACGAGGTAGCATTGTGTTTAATATCAATATCCAGTACAATTGCAAATTCATATTCTAAGCCATCTTTTTGTACAGATTTTAAACCAACTTTCTCTGGAACATATTTGCCATCAACTTGATTCAAAACATAATCTTGCTTTACTCTCATAGTAGCAATGATATGTGTAGGTGATTGTAATATCTTATCCAAAAATGATTTTTGTCTTGGTGTAACTTTTGCCCAATTTGTGAAGCTGTTACCTGCTAATGAAGCATGATAATCTAAAAGATAATCCCAACAATGTGAAATGCTATCAATAATCACTACTTCAATATTTGCTTTTTCGCAAATCTCAATAGCTTCTATATAGGTTTCAGGGCTGTAAGGTGGCTTCATGGAAAGTACATTATAACTACCTAAATGTGCATACAAGTCAGCACTTCCATTTTCTGTATCAATGATTGCAATTTTGCTCCAATCATTGGTAATGCCAAAGGCAATTAGTAATGCTCCCATAGTCTTGCCTGAGCCTGATGGAGCTTGTAAAGCCATCTTAATTTTGGCTTGTTTTCTTTCTGATGTTCTTAAATTCATATTATTAATTTTTAAAGGTTTGGGAAATGATTTATATTTGGTAAAAGTGCCAAAGTGCCAGTTTATTGATAAACTACTAAATTGAATTAGCCTATGAATTTTAATGCTCCAAGTGAATTTAAAGCAACCATAGAAAGACCATTAGCAGAATTTGATTTTTTTTATCAAAACAGAGGAATACAAAAGCTATTGGATATATTTTGGAGTGGTATTGAATATCAGGGAGGAATAAATATTAACAAAAAAGAATATACATATGAACATTCTTTGCAAGATGAATTTGGGGAATATATAATTTATAAAGAAGAATTTAGTGTAGAATTACACGCATATTTATTAGGCATTTATACTAGAGCAAGAGAATTAATTACTAAAAGAATAGATGAATGCAGCGACAATATTGATAATATTAATTTTATAAAAAAACAATTAGGAATTCTAATATCACTGCTAGAAATACCAATACCAACCTGGGCTGATAATTGGAAAATGCTATATCATAAGCCTATTAAAAGAATTATTTTATTAATAAGGAATAGATATCAAACCAGTCTAAACTTTAGACACCTAGCATTTAATAAAATCTTAACTAAGATAGATAATAATGTATTTGGATATAACTATTCTGTAAATACTATTAATACCCTATATAACATAATATACTCATTGATGGAAGAAATGAATAATTGCAATGAGGATGAACAATCTGAAATTTTTACAAATCTCATTACAACACAAGATTCGTCTAATATTACACCATACGAAATAAAGTTTAATAATAAATACTTAGTTATTATTCTTAGAGAAATTGAAGTACTTTTTAATAATCTATCTTTCGCTACTATTATAGAGTATAATGCTATTGTAAAAAATGGCAAATCTTACAATAGGCAATTACTTTATAAAACATATAGTGAGATTCAAACAAAAAAAGAATTTAATAAAAAATACATTCAGTTTCAAAATTCTTTGAGAACCAAAATATTAGAATTCGACAGACATCATTAAAAATTCAAAAGAGTGAGTTTTTTTGAATTAAGTACCTCACTATAACCTCACTTTTTAAAAGACCATACTTTTTTATCAACCTACTTTTGACCATAAAATTATGGTATGAAAGAACATTTAATAAATGGTAAACTTAGGAGTAATTGCATTATCCTTGCAAGAGATGATTTACTAAATATTTTATTCAATACAGAATACAAACCCAAAATTTATAACTTTTTAAAAACAAAATATGGCAAAAATAAAATATTTCATTAATAAAGAATGTGAAACTGAATTTGTTATTCAAATCCATGATAAAAAAACACAACTAACTAGATACATTGTTGATATCCCTGGATTAATATCATTTTTAGAATGTAATGGGTTTAGAAAGTATCCAATTTCTACAAAAGAGTATATTCCTATAAGATTAGAATATGGTCATATAATAGTTCCTGTATCTGAATATTATATGAAAGATGTTGTAATGTATTATTTAGAAGAGAATGGAAAAACTGAAGAAAAGAATCAATTTCATTACAGAGATTATTTTAACAAGAATTTAGTTACATCATTAGAAACATTTAATTTCAATCTACACACTGGAAATAAGGATTCTTGTTATATATATTACAAAAATGGTGTTTTAAAAATCACAAAAAATGATTTTGAAATCTTATCTTACGAAGAGCTTGATGGGTTTATATGGAAAGAGCAAATCATAAATAGAGATATCAAACTACCAATAGCATCACACCTTGAAAATTTTAACTTCAATAAATTTTTGAGAAATATATCTGGACAAGCAGATAATAGATATTTCTCCTTAGTATCTATCATTGGGTATTTACTGCACAACTTTAAAGATAAGAGTCTTGCGAAAGCAATTATATTTACAGACGAGGATATAGACGTAAATGGCATATCTGCAAATGGTGGTAAAGGTAAGTCTATATTAGCTTCAGCATTATCAAAAATGACAAATGTATGTAAGAAAGAAGGGAAAAATATTGAAACTGGAAATAGATTCTTTCTTCAAGATATAGAATTACATAACAACATCTTGTATTTCGATGATGTAAAACAAGACTTTGATTTTGAAAGCCTATACTCAGCCATTACTGGTAGCATTACAAGTGAAAAGAAATTCAAAACACCAATAACAATTCCTTTTGAATACTCACCCAAAATATTAATATCCTCAAATTACACTGTAATTGGGAAAGAGGGATACACAGATGAAAGAAGAAGAATTGATTTTGAATTTTCAAGTTATTATAATAGATATAGAAATCCAAATAATGAATTTAATGAGACATTTTTTGATGATTGGGATGATGAAGCATGGTTTAAGTTTGACAGCTTAATGATTTATTGTATCCAGTTCTATTTAAATTATGGATTAATTGAACCTCCCAAAATAAGATTTCACGAGAATAAAGTGATTCAAAACACTCACCCAACATTCTTTGAATTTATGGAATCTAAATTACTAAGACATAAAAGTTATAACAAGAAAGAATTGTTTAATGAATATGTTTCAGAATACAAAGATGATATTAGCAATATTACAATAATTGCATTTAAGAAGTGGTTGGATTATTATTTGCTTTATTACAAGAAATGGAAGTTTACTCATTACAAGAGTAATAGCAATGCTATGATTAAAATTTTGTAGACCACTTTCAAATTTTAGCACTATGGCACTTTGCTTGTTAATTTCAAGAAATAGGCTGTATTACAAGTACAGCCTATTTTCATTTTAATCTGTCTCTCAATCCTTTCATCTCCTCAGCAATCTTTTCCTCCACAATTCTACCATAAATTTGAGTAGTAGATATTTTAGTGTGACCAAGCATCTTAGAAACCACTTCCAGAGAAATACCATTTTGTAGCCAAATTGTAGTGGCTGCTGAATGTCTTGCTAAGTGTGTAGAAAGTTGCTTCTTGACTTTTGCCAACTTTCCTAATTCTTTTAAATTTTTGTTGATTTTTTGATTGCTGATAGTAGGAAATACCTTTTTAGTTCCAGGGGATAATGTAGTATCTCCTACATGTCTAAAGAGTATATCTAAGGAAATAGGTAATAGTGGAACAGTAATTTTGGTATCTGTTTTAACCCTGTTCTTAACAATCCAATATTCATTATCAATTCCTTTGATTATATCATTACATTCCAGGCTTATCATGTCACTATAAGCCAGTCCTGTGTATAGCTGAAATACAAAAAAATCTTTTGTGTATTGTAATTTCTTAGATAAGCCTGTTAGATTTTCTATGTTACTAATTTCTTCTAAAGTCAAATAACCTCTATCATATCTCTTGAATGAAATTGTGTAGTTCTTAAATGGATTCTCTGTGAGATATTCATTTTTGATTGCCCAGTTTAAAACTTTCTTTAATCTTTGCATCTGCTTCATAGTGCCATTCTGCTTACAGTTCTTTTCAGTTTGTAAGAAATATTCAAATTGCTTGATAAATGAGTAGTTTATCTCATCCAGGGGCAAATCTTTTTTCTTATACACTAAAGGCATGAATTCTAAGATGTACTTATGTGTGGTCTTGTAATTCTTGTAGTTTCCATAAAATGTATTCTTACCTAAAAACTTTTCCATTTCTTGAATGTGGAGTGTGGAAACCTGAACTATTGTATCAATATTCACATTAGAATTACCTAAATATAAATTTTTAATTCTTTGTGCTGTTATTGGCTTATTAGTTTGTATTAATTCTGTATAGCAGGAATAGAGTTTATTTTTAAGAACTAATAAATGTTCATTCAATTCTTTATGAGAACTGTAAGATTTTTTAGATAAATGCTTTTTTGAATCCCAATAAATGGCATTTATGTACATTTTTGTAGAAATTTCCAATCTGTGCTTATTGATGATTAATCTAATGTAGATTGGAATATTATCAGCGTCTTTTGCCTTGTTCCTTTTTAATACAAAGGAAATAGCAAAGGTATTTCCTTTCATATTGTGTGATTTTAATTTTAAGGTATTAAGAGTTAATTAAGATTATTTTGAATTAGCTTAAATAAAAGTACCTTTATTTAAGATTTTAACATTTTTTCTTAAATTAGCAGATGTTTATTTAACTAATTATCTATTATGAATAAGTTTGAAGCAGGAAAATACATCAATCAAGGATTATACAAAAGTTTTCAACCTAATACTATTAATAGAAATTGGGTAATAGATGATATGATTGTATTAAACCTACTAAGTAAGGCAGACAGGCATTTAGGTAGATTAGATATGTATTCTGAATATGTAAATATTGATTTGTTTATCAGTATGCATATTGCAAAAGAAGCTACACAATCTTCAAAAATAGAAGGCACACAAACCAATATGGAAGAAGCCTTTTTAAGTAAAGAAGAAATCTCTATTGAAAAAAGAGATGATTGGGAAGAAGTACAAAATTATATTGCAGCTATGAATCAAGCTGTGGTGCAATTGCATACTATTCCATTTTCTTCACGCCTTATAAAGCAAACTCATAAAATATTATTACATGGTGTGCGTGGTAAACATAAGATGCCAGGTAATTATAGAACAAGTCAAAATTGGATTGGTGGTGCTTCTATAAATGATGCAGTATTTGTACCACCTGCACATCATACTGTTTTAGATTACATGTCTGATATAGAAAAATTTGCTAATGATGAATTAAATCAATTGCCAGACTTACTAAAGATTGCATTAATACATTATCAATTTGAGACCATACATCCTTTCTTAGATGGCAATGGAAGAGTAGGTAGATTGCTAATCACATTGTATTTAGTAAGTAAAGGAATATTAAAGAGACCAATTCTATATTTATCTGATTTCTTTGAAAGAAACAGAACTCTTTACTATGATAACTTAATGCGAGTAAGAACACATAATGACTTAAATCAATGGTTTAAATTTTTCTTGACAGGTGTAATAGAAACTGCAAAAAATGGTGTTACTACTTTTGATGGGATTTTACAATTACAAAAGAATATTGTAGAAAAGACAAAATCATTAAAAAGTAGAAATACTGATGCCAAAAAGATTATTGATTATCTATATACAAAACCTATAATTGATGTTGCACAAGTAGAGAAGCTAATTAATAAATCTAATGTATCATCTTATAAACTAATCTCTGATTTAGAAAGATTACAGATTTTAAAAGAAGTAACAGGTGGACAAAGAGGTAGATTATATTTATTTAAAGACTACTTAGATTTATTCCACAATACAAATGAATAAATATAAATCTACCATAAGCCTTACATTTATCATAGAACAACAGGTATCCATATAGGTCTCTCAAAGTACCAAAAGTGAGCCTTAAATGGATACCTTTTATAAGAAATTAACTAATATGGTATTAGGCAGCAATTTATCAAACTATCAACAAAATCAATTACTTAGGCATAAAAAAGCCTGTCAATTTCTTGACAGGCTTTGTGGTTAGTCGGGATAGCTGGATTCGAACCAACGACCTCCTGGTCCCAAACCAGGCATTCTAACCGGGCTGAACTACATCCCGAACTGCGGTGAGAGAGGGATTCGAACCCTCGGTACAGTTTCCCGTACGTCAGTTTAGCAAACTGGTGGTTTAAGCCAACTCACCCATCTCACCTCCTTATTTTCTTTTTACAGAACTTTGGGACGGCAAAGATAGGTTTTATAAAAGAACTTTACAAATCGATATAATTTTTTTTCAAAAATTACATTCTCTCAGATGCAAAATTAAGAATTATTTTATCGATTTTCAACATACTCAGTACTTTAACAGCGTACTTTAATATATTGATAACGTTTTTTACGAATAAAAAATCCCGCAAAAAAGCGGGATTAATTTTATTATATATTTTTATTGAACAGATTCCTCTCACTGTGCTCGGAATGACGGAAAATCCGGAATGACGTTATAAACTCAATTCAATACGTTTCTTTAATTCCTCCACAGAATCCCTGAATTCTTCATCGGTATCAATTAAGTTGCGTACCGCCTGGCAGGAATGAATAACCGTACTGTGGTCTCTGCCACCGAATTGTTGTCCGATTGCTTTCAAAGATGATTTTGTATATTCTTTCGCAAAGTACATCGATAACTGGCGTGCCTGCACAAACTGACGTTTACGGGTTGGTTCTTTTAATTTTTCTACAGCTACCTCAAAGAAATCGCATACAGTTTTCTGAATCATATCCAGTGAAATCTCTTTTGTAGCATGTTTTACAAAATTAATAACTGTTTTCTTCGCCAAATCCAGCGTGATATCCTGACGGTTTAAAGTTGCCTGTGCTAAAATTGATGTAAGTACTCCTTCCAGTTCACGCACATTTGTTTTAATATTTGTTGCAATAAAACGGGTTACATCTTCGTGCATTTCTATACCATCTGCATGCAGTTTTTTCTCTAAGATAGAAATACGTGTTTCGTAATCAGGTATTTGCAAGTCAGTAGTTAACCCCATTTAAAACGCGACAATAATCTTTCTTCCATGTTTTCCAAATCTTTGGGTGCACGGTCGGAAGTTAATATCAATTGTTTGCCGTTTTGGTGTAAATGATTGAATATATGAAAGAAAATATCCTGTGTTTTTGTTTTGTTAGCGAAAAACTGAATATCATCAATAATCAATACATCTATTTGCTGGTAGAAATGAATGAAATCATTTGTGCTGTTATCTTTAATTGCCGTTAAAAACTGGCTGGTAAACTTTTCAGAGCTTACGTACAATACTGTTTTCGTAGGCGAATTTACTTTGATAAAGTTTCCGATAGCCTGACCGAGGTGTGTTTTTCCCAAACCAACGCCACCATATATTACTAAAGGATTGAAAGCGGTACCACCCGGTGTTTTTGCAACTGCCATACCGGCACTGCGGGCAAACTTATTACAATCACCTTCTATAAAAGAATCAAATGTATAATTCGGATTTAATTGTGAATCAACGTGTATCTTTTTTAAACCGGGAATAACGAAAGGATTTTTAACCATAGGGCTTGAAAAAACCGCAGGCATAGAAACCTCGTTCGTGCCATAAACTCCTTCTCTATAATTTGGAACGTCAATTGTTTTGGGTTCGGATTTAAGTCCGTTGGAAGAATCTACTAAAATTCGGTATTCTAATTTGGCATCATCGCCTAATTCTCTTTTGATAGTTTTGCGAAGCAAGGTAACGTAATGTTCTTCAAGCCATTCATAAAAGAACTGACTTGGCACCTGAATGGTCAGGATTCTACCGTCAAGTTTGACCGGCTTAATAGGTTCGAACCAAGTTTTATAGCTTTGTACATTAATGTTATCTTTAATTATTTTGAGACAATTTTCCCACACAAGTTCATGCTTGTTTTTCATACGCTCTATTCGGTTTTTAGAAATTAAAAATGATAACCTATCGACGAATCTAAGTTGAGGAAAATTTCTTAAATAAAAAAATTATTTTTCTATTGACTTTTTATCAACAATTACAGTTTGAGAGTTTGATAACTTTTTTCGTAAACTTTTTTCAAAAAAATAATCTAACTGACCTATTTGAACTCCTGCCCATCCTACCTGGTTTATTAAAACCTCTTTTCCGTCTTTATTTTTTACCTTGGTTGGAGTATCTAAAAAGGTATGTGTGTGACCTCCAATTATCAAATCTATGTTGCTCGTATTTTGTGCCAGCACTATATCCGACACTTTTGCATTCTCGTATTTATATCCTAAATGTGACAAGCAAATTATAAAATGGCATTTCTTTTCATGCTTCAAAATATCAACCTGTTCCTGCACGCATTTTACAGGGTCTAAATATTTCGTATTGGTGTATAATTTATCGGGAACCAATCCATTTAATTCAACTCCGCAACCGGTAATGCCAATTTTTAATTTTCTTTTTTTAAGCGTGATATGTTTATGTACTTTTCCTGCAACCGGAGTGTTTGTAAAATCATAATTACAATTCACAAACGGAAAATCAGAACGCGCTATCTGTTTTGCCAGGATTTTAATCCCTCCGTCAAAATCGTGATTACCAATAGTTGCAGCATCATAGCCCATTTTATTCATCAAATCAATTTCCAGATCGCCGTGAAAAAAATTAAAATAAGGTGTTCCCTGAAAAATATCTCCTGCATCAAACACAAGCACATTATCTGATTTTTTTCTAATATTTTCTATTATCGTTGCGCGGTATTCTGCGCCTCCCAAGCCCGGATATTTCTTATCATCATCAGCAAATGGTTCAATATGGCTATGCACATCATTGGTATGCAAAATGGTGAGTTTTGTTTCGACTTCATTTGCCAATAATTGTATGGGCGAAAGGATGCTGCCTGCAACAGCACCGCCCACTAAGCTTGATTTTAAAAAGTCTCTTCTATTCTGCATAACTTATCCTGTTTTCGAGGGTAGCGGAAATTTTTTTACCTGACTTAGTCTCTGCTTTCCAGTATTCTATAATCGCATCTCTGAATAATTTTCCGGTTTGAATTTGCGGAATATTTTTCAGCATTGCCATACCATCTCCTCCATTAGATAAGTAATCGTTGGTGGCTAAATGATATTTTTTGGATAAATCAATTGGTTCCTTGTTCACCAAAATATTTATTGCTTTACCATTTTTTATTTGAAAAGATATTCCGGAAACCGGCCAGCCATTCTTCATCGCGATAGAATCACAAAAATCATTTAATTGTTGTCCCGACAAGATTTGTACTGTAAGGTAATTATCAAACGGCATTAATAAGTAAGCATGCTCAATCATTAAAGTTCCTTTGGTTAATGAAGGCACACGAATTCCACCGTAATTTAAAACAGCAATATCTATTTTTTGTCCGTAATATTCTTCCGTCTTCACTTTCAGCATATCCGCCATCAGATTTCCAAGTGTACTTTCTGGTTGCTTTTTTGTAAGATCTTCCGCTAAAACTGCCAATGGCACTTTCATGATTTTATCTAATGAATCTTTAAATGGTTTGTAGTAAGTTTTTACGGACGCATCTTCCTTAACAGAATTATTTACCTTTATCAACGCTTGTTGCTGAGAAACCGGATAATAGGTTTTACATGCAGTGATAAGAAAAACTGCAAGAAGCAGGTAAGTTATTTTAAAATAAATTTTTGACATCACTTTTTACATAATTAATCGCAATCTGAACAGGCACTTCCTGTTGTGTCTGCATGTAATAATTAAATATAGCTTTGTTCAATTCCATTCCGTCCGCATCATCCGGTAGTTTAGAAGCAAATGTGTTGATGATTTTAATGGTTTCTTCTTTTGCTGTCGCCACCATCTGCCAGGCATCTTCATTAATATACATTTGCTGCGATAAATTGTATTCATATTCCATTCGGATTGTTTTTACCAATTCGAGTTGCAATTCGGGCACCAACATATTTGGTTGATAAACGCGTTGCAACAAACTGAATGGATGAATTCTCTCTAAAAAAACTATTATTCGTTCGTAAGCCTGCAAGCGCAATGGCTGCGACACTTTTCGCTGTTCAAAAAGAACGGCTTTATTTATTTCCTGTTTTCTTCTGGTATTCTCATCGTCTAAAAATACTTTTATGATTAAATAAACACCACCTAAAGAAATTAATGACGGAATTACATACTTAAGCATTTCTAAAATATCCGAAAGTTCCATTGTTTACATTTTATAATGAAGTCTAAAAATAATCTATTTTTTCGGGAAAAAGCACATATCCTTAAACGCATCTATTTTAATAGATATTTCACATACAGCAGAAAATATTTTGAACTAACTTTGTATTCTCATTGTTTATTGAATTATGGAAACAATTACAACAAATAAAACTCCGGTTTTTCTTACGAAGAATGCGATACTCGAAATAAAAGAGTTGATACAAAAAGGCAACTATAGCAAGGAATTTGGCCTGCGTTTAGGTGTAAAAGGTGGTGGTTGTGCCGGGTTCAGTTATATTTTAGATTTTGATACGAAGCAAGAGAATGATCATACTTATGAAATAGAAGGTATTCCTCTGTTTATAGACAAATCTCAGGAAATCTATTTATATGATACTGAAATAGATTTTAAAAGCGGACTCGACAACCGAGGTTTTATTTTTAATAATCCGAATGCATCAAGTACTTGTGGTTGCGGCACATCTTTCTCTGCGTAAACATCAACAAAAACAAGGCTTTTCGCTACTAATTTTACACAGACATCCGTTTTTACTAACATTTTCACATTATTATTTGGAATATTGAATAAAGAATTTAACTTTGTGGCCATAATGTTTTTTTAACTTATAAATAAGACAAAATGAACAAAGGAGATTTAGTAAAAGTAATCGCTGATGCAGCAGGAGTAACTAACGCAACAGCAAATGACACGTTGAATGCAGTGTTAGATAGCATTCGTAAAACCTTGAAAAAAGGAGATAAAGTTACCTTGATTGGATTCGGTACATTCGGAACAGCTAAAAGAGCTAAAAGAGATGGAAGAAACCCGGCTACAGGTGCTAAAATCAAAATTCCTGCTAAGACATTGGTAAAATTCAAAGCAGGTAAAGAGTTGTCAGATGCTGTAAACAAAAGCAAATAAGATTACTACTTACTCAAAAAGATAAGCCTCAACAATGTTGAGGCTTTTTTATTTTATGGTGCGAGGCGTTCCATTTTCCAGGTATCTTCAGATACTAAGGTGTATTGTATACGGTCATGCAATCTGCTTACTCTGCCCTGCCAAAACTCGATTAAATGAGGCACTACAATATATCCACCCCAGTTATCAGGCAACGGAATATCTTTTCCTCTGTATTCGTGCTCAGCTGCTTTAAATTTTTCCTCTAAAACAAATCTGTTTTCCAATACCTGGCTTTGTGGTGAAACCATTGCACCTATCTGACTTCCTTTAGGTCGCGAATGAAAATATTTCTCCGCAGTATTTTTATCTACCTTTTGTATGATTCCTTCAATTCTTACCTGACGCTCCGCCCACCAGAATAACAACGCCACTTTCTCATTCTCCTGCATCTGTCTTCCTTTCTTACTTTCATAATTCGTATAAAAAACAAATCCCTGTTTATTGAAACTTTTTAATAAAACGATTCGTGCAGAAGGCTGTCCATCTTTCCCAACGGTTGCCAGTGTCATTGCATTCGGTTCAGTCAATTTTGCTTCGAGCGCATGATGAAACCATTTATCAAATTGATGAAACGGATTGGTGTCACAATTTTCTTCCAATAAAAAAGAAGATTCGTAACTTTCTCTCATATTGTTTAAATCTCTGTTTGGCATATCTTAAAATTAGCAATTATATTTGACAGACAAAAACCAAAACAACATCCACACATGAAATATAACAATAAGGAAATTATCCTGCCCAAAAATAAGAACGTTATATTGCCACTGATTATTTTTTCGAATCTGTTTCCATTGTATGGCGTAATTAATTATAACTGGACCATTTTCTCAGTAGTATACATTTACTGGGTAGAACTTTTGATTATCAGTACTTTTCAATTATTAAAAATCATGCTGGCGCAGGGAGATAAAAGTGCCACCTTTTTCAGCAAATTTGCATTGGCTGCAAGATTTTTTTTCGTGAGGACAGGTATGTTTTTTTTCTACCTGATTTTTATTGTTGTTTTTTTAGGTTTTTTATTAACCGCAAAAGACAGCGACAGTGATGCCGGGTTACATATGTTTGATGTTATTTTTTTTAAGGGAGCATTTTACAGAATCACCTTACTTAGCTTTGTTATTTATAATCTGGTGGAATTTTTGGTATTGTATATTCTGAATCATGAATACAAAAAAGCAACCCCTGCAGATAATTATCAAATTTTGGATATACATATTATCGTTGTACATATTGTAGTAGTTTTAGGAACTTTTTTGTACCAGGGCGTTACGGAGAGTTTGCACTGGAACCATAAGAGTGCTATGATTGCCTGTGTAAGCTTATTTGTTGTTGTAAAAATTATTGCTGACATTATCCGTCAGAGCCTTTCAGGTGATATACCGGAAGAACAGAAAGAAAATTTATTTAACTGATATTTTCTTCTACAAACTTTCTGCAATACTCTTTTATTTCATTTCTTACTTTGCGAAAAAACATGGCAATTTCTTCTTCAGTTCCTTTTACCTTTGAAGGATCTTCAAAATTATGATGAAGCATTACGGCATTTGCCGGGAAATACGAGCACACTTCTTTTGCATGATCACAAACGGTAATCACAAAATCAAACGGAACATCTTTATATTCTAAAATATTATTGGAAGTATAACCGGAGATATCAATGCCGTCTTCTTTCATGAATAAAACAGCATTGGGATTTACACCATGAGTTTCTACACCTGCGCTGAAAATATTCGCTTTCCCTTTGAAAACAAATCCAGATAACCATGGGCCATCTGGCTGCGACAACTGTTCCGGTACATAAAACCAAGATATTTTTCTTTCTCATATTAAGCGAGTAACCACAACAGGTTTATAATGGTAAATCTTATATCAAATCCATATAACACATTCAGTATTATAATTCCAGAAATAATTATAATCGGCTTTTTATACTTAATAATAAGTTCTTTAGTCATCTCAACAACAATTTCCATTTGGTGTGCAACAACTCTTATTATCGTTTACCAAATCGGACATCAGTACTTTAGGTTTTTCCTGTGGTATGCCGCATCTGTCTTGTGCCAGGCAGGCAGTTTGTTTTGTGGTAAGAATAAAATTTACACCATCAAAATCCAGTCCGTAACGCCCAATAGTATCTGACTGGTATTCTACTTCCACTTCCAGATCTTCCGTACCGATAATTTTTTTGAATTATCTATAATCTTCTGAAGCTTATCCGGATGCAGGCGGTGTTCTGTATCGTTAGCTACCCATATCTGCATACTAGCCCATTTATCTAAATGAATGAAACTCCGCAATCCACAAAATGCTTGGTGATTAAACCAATCTCCGTTAAGTGAAAATGTGCCGGAATATCGGTTCCGTCAGGTAACTAAAATTCAATTCAGTTACTTTACTTAAATAATGTTTTAAATCTGAGATTTTCATTTGCCATTTTATTTTAATGATTAACAACAATTATTTTTATGTTCGACAATTTTATCAAAAAATTTATTAAATAATTTCTGTACTCTGTTATAGGTCTTCCAGTTGATACAGTAGCAAACTGTTTGTCCTTCTACCTCACCTTTAATAAGCTCATTATTTTTAATTCCTGCAAATGCTGGGAAACAGTTGTCCTGCTCAGTGGCAATTCATTAGAAATATCCCCGGAAATACATCTGTTTTCTTTTGCGAGATATTCAATAATCGCTACTCTTGCCGGGTGAGCTAATAATTTTGCGTATCTGGCTATTTCCTGCTGTTCTATTGTAAAATCTTCGACTTTGGCGTACATAATCTCAGTTAATTTATTTCGTATGTCGTAAACATACGTCAAATATAGATTGTATTTTTTGAATTTTCAACTTTTTAACATAAAAAAGCGTGTCCATTGCTGAACACGCACTAAAAACCATAAAACTAAAACTATAATTGTTTAATCAAATCTGCTTTTTCAATATATCCCTGATGTGTCCAGGTTTCTTTTCCTTTAACGAATATCTTAAGTATAGGAATTTCGACAATGTCCAATCTCTTCGCTAATTCCTTATTTTCATTAATATCCAAACGAATAACTTTTACCTTGCCTGCATATTCTGTTGAAACCTCTTCTAACATCGGTTTCATCTTAAGACAAGGTGCACACCAAGGAGCAAAATAATCTACCAAGACCATAGTATCTGAAGTAATCATCTGTGTATAAGTTTCAAAAGAAATTTTATCTGCTACAGGAGTTGAAGTAGTTGTCAACGGTAAGTTGTTGCTTTGCCATGCCAAAATTCCACCATCTAAATTAATTACATTTTTAAAGCCGACACTGCGCATATAGGCTGCTGCTGAAGCACTGCGTTTACCTGAGAGGCAATAAACAAAATAGTTTTTGCTCTTATCGAGTTTTGCAATTTCACCATTAAAATCTGAGCCGTTATAGTCAATATTAATAGCATTGGAAATAAATCCGCCTGTAAACTCTTCCGGTGTTCTTACATCCAGTATCACAGCATCAGCTGTAGTATTGATTTTCTGATTAAATTCTGCGGGGTTTAAAACCTGACCGGCATTCTGTGAATTACACGATACAGAAATCAATATTACTGCAAAAAAGAAAGATAAAAATTTTATGTTCATGCTATAGTAATTGTTGGTTTAAACAAAATGGTTGATTTAACTGAATTGGAAATTAAACATGCTTTTTCTGATTTAGATAGCACGCGTTCCGCTTTTTCTCTGGCGATTTCATTTGTAACAGAAACCATTGGTTTTAGTTCAATTTCACTAATCATATATTTACCGTCAACAATTTCAAGTTTACCAACGGCACTTGAATCAAATGAAGAGAATTCCAATTTTGAATTTTCTGCTATTGCCAGAAAAGTAGTCATAAGGCAACTATTCACAGCTGCCACCAGCAAATGCTCCGGAGACCAGATATGCTCCATACCTTTTGGAAACTCAGGCGGTGTAGCAACTTCAATTTTTTCGGGCAACACCGGCGAACTCATTACGCCTTTCCGGTCTGTACTCCAATGAACATCTACTTCATAAAAGTGTTCTGTTGTCATCTTTTATTATTTATTGTGTGTTAAAATAATCTGTTGTAACTGATTCACAGGTACTACTCCCGACTGTCTCCATTTTATCTGACCATTTTTAAATAAGATTAAGGTTGGAATACTCTGAATCTGATACTTTGAAGAAACTTTTTCATTTTTATCTACATTAATCTTCAGAATGGTTATGTCATCTTTCATTTTATCTTTCAGTTCTTCCAGCATCGGATGCATTACTTTGCAAGGTCCACACCAGTCTGCATAAAAATCTACTAATACAGGTTTATCTGAATTAATAAAATCTGAAAATGATTTTGGTTTATTGGTTGTTTCCATTTATTTGTTATTTACTTCTGTAAATTCTATTTGCTCTGAATTATCTGCTTTCTTGGTAATTGCCGGCGAGCAGCCGGAAACTCCGCAGCATCCGGTATTCGTTAATGCCTGATACATAAAAAAAGTACCTAAAAAACCGAATAATGCATCCTGAATTTGAATTGCCTGGACAATAATGATTATGCTTAATCCTAATCGTATAACACGAATTGCATTCCAGTTATTTAGTAAATTATATTTAATCGTACTGTACATTTTACTTTAATTTTTGTTGTAAGCTATACCAGCCTCCTCCATTATATACTTCTTTAAAACCGTTTGCCTGTAGAATACTTTTTCCCTGAGCACTTCTGATTCCTGAAGCGCAACAGGTAATCACAGGTTTTGTTTTATCCAGCTTGGAGTAATGATTGGAAAGATTGTTTAACGGAATATTGATTGACCCTTTAATATGACCGCTTTGAAATTCTGCTTTAGTGCGCACATCTATTATTGTGGCACCATTCTGCATAAGTTGTTTGTAATCTGTTTTGGGACCAAACCCTAATAAACTTTTCATTTGTGCTAACATCTCTTTAAAATTTTAATATTGAATAATAGATTCTATTTAAGTTGAGTAACTTAAAATAACATCGTTAATAATTTTTTTTAGTTTATTCTTTTTTTGTTGAAATACCAAAAGGTAAATAAAGCGGACAAGTACCTACTGCACTAGTCAGAATAAAAATGGCACCAAATACCAATAAAACGATAGCTAAAGTTCCACTGATAACATGTGTGAAATATAAAATTGCTATAACGATGGCCACTGCAATGCGTATGGCTTTATCCAAATTTCCCATATTCTGTTTCATATCTTTATTATTTATAGTACAAAGTTATACCAAACAAAAATGGTTGTCAGTTACAAATGTTACAAATCTTTAAGCAATTTAATCTGATTTCTGTAGAGGAGTAATTTTTTGTCATTTTCCAGTTTCTTTAACAGCCTGGAGATAACAACACGAGATGTTGCCAACTCATCGGCAATCTGTTGATGAGATAAATTAACAAGAGTGGAGTGCGTAGCTTTAGATTTATCTTTTAAATAAGAAATCAACCGTTCATCTAATTTCTGAAAGGCAATCTGATCTATTGTTCTCAGCAATTCATTAAAGCGATGGTGTATTGTTTTCATCACAAAACTTTTCCAACTTGGAAATTTTACCAGCCATTCATCCATTACTTTAATAGGAACCGATAACATTTCAACGTCTTCTTCCGCAACTGCTTTTATTTCACTGGGAAAATGTTGCATACAACAGGTAAATGTCATGGCACAACTTTCTTTCGGATTTACATAATATAAAAGTAATTCTTTTCCTTCCTCATCGATACGGGAAACCTTAACGGAACCTTTGAGTATTATCGGAATCTGACGAACGGTTTCTCCAATGTTTAAAATTACATCACCGGATTTTACTTCCGAAAATGTAGATTTTGCATTTAATTCTTTAATTAAGTCAGGTTCAAAAATTTCTTTAAATATCTCTATTGTATGCATCCGCGGAGTATTTATTTTAGAATCAATACAAAAATACTATTTATCTCATTGTCATCCTTCGTTCGCTATCCAGTTTTAGTGCGGTAGCTATCATAAACGTAAAGGAAAGCAAAGAAGAGCCTCCGTAACTCAACAAAGGCAATGGAATTCCAATTACCGGCAATAAACCGATGGTCATTCCAATATTAATCGTAACGTGTGTAAAAATTATTGCTACTACAGAATAAATATAAACCCTTCCATAAGGACTCCGCTGTCTTTCTGCCAATAATAACAAACGCAGCAACATAATAACATAAACCGCTATTAAAACCAAAGCACCAACAAAACCCCATTCTTCCCCAATAGCAGAAAAAATAAAATCGGTACTGGTTTCCGGAACATAATTATATCTTGTTTGTGTACCCTGCAAATATCCTTTACCGATAATTCCTCCGGAACCAATTGCAATTTTTGATTGATTTAAATTATAGGCTACACCACGTTTTGCTTCTTTCGTTAATTCTTTTCCCAACACAACATTTATTCTGTCGCGCTGATGTTTTTCCAGCACATTGTTAAAAATGTAGCTTACAGAATAGGTGTAGAAACAAGTTCCTATCATTATAACTGCTAAGATTTTTACCAATTGTTTGTTCAACCAGTTCCAGTATATTAACACACTAAACAATGCGATGCTGACTCCGATAATTATGTATTGATTAATGAGTAACGACAATACGGAAACTGCAACAATATATAAGCCCAGATAAATAAATAAATCTGATAAACCTTCTCTATTCAGTACAAAGATGAAAGCTGCAAACACCAGACATGAGCCGGCATCTCCTTGTCCGGCAACTAAAAGCAAAGGCAATCCGATGATTCCATATGCAATCATATGTTCACGCCGGGTAACAAATCGCATATTAGGTGTATCAAAATATTTAGCAAGTGCCATTGCTGTTCCGAATTTGGCAAATTCAGAAGGCTGTAATTTAAATGCTCCTAAATTAATCCAGTTCTGTTGCCCCTTAGTAGTTTGACCTATTAATAACACCAATACCAGTAAAGATATAACAAAGCCATACATCGGATATGAAATCAATTGTAGTATTCTTCTGTCAAAACCTAAGATTGTAAAGAACATAAGAAAAGATGCGATTGCCCACACTGCCTGTTTTATATAACTGTGTTTAAAACTGAAAAAAGAAAGGGAAACATCGCCATTATATTCTGTAGCAAAAATGGACATAATGCCTAATATTACTAAAAACAGAAAACAGTATAAAACGGTACTGTCAATTGGATCATATGCTCGTTTCTGACTCATGATTATGGATACCTGTTTTTTAACGTGTTTATATTTCCTGAACTATCAGTTTGTTTTTTCTTTTCTTCCAGTACTTTGAGTTTAGCCTGTTTGATGGAATCCTGTTTAAATTTTGCACGGGCAATCGAATCTTTCTTTGCTTTTACTTTTGCCAGTGAATCCAGTAATATCTGCTGCGGTGTTTTCTGGTATGCTAATTCTATCTCTGATTTCATTAAACGTGCTTTGTACATTCTTTCCTGTAGAGGAATTCTGTTTTTTGCAATCGTATCATTAATATATTTTTCTACCATTAACGAAGCAATAGGAGCAGCGTATGTAGCTCCAAATCCTGCATTCTCCACAAATACAGCAATAGCAATTTTTGGATTTTCTTTGGGAGCAAAGCCGGCAAAAATAGAGTGATCTTTTCCGTGCGGGTTTTGCGCAGTTCCTGTTTTACCACAAAAAGAGATATCCGGAATTTTTGCAATTCTTGCCGTGCCTGCCAACACCACTTTTTCTAAGCCTTCCGTTACATATCTGTAATATACAGTATCAATGCCTGTTGTAACTTTTTGTTTTACAGGTTTTCTGTATTGTTTGTCTTTTACAAAATACCTGCAAATCTTAGGTGTAAAATAATATCCTTTATTCGCAATAATTGCCATGGCATTTGCAATTTGCAAAGGCGTTGCCAATACTTCACCCTGACCTATAGAATTAGATATCACAGTAGCAGCACGCCACTTACCTGTACCAAATATTTTATTATAATATTTTACTGTAGGGAGATTTCCTCTTTTTTCTCCTTTTAAATCAATTCCGAGTTTTTTACCGTAACCAAAAAGACTGGTCATATCCCACCATTTCTGATATCCTTCTGCTGGAGAAGAAAAAATGGAATCCATGATAAAGTCATTATAGATTTTACAGAAATAAGAATTACAGGAATACTGAAGTGCAGTCTGTACATCGGGAATTGCATGTACTCCATGACACTTTACCGTATGATTTCCTACGCGATATCCTCCGGGACAAAACCACTGCCATTTTTCATCGTGTATTTTATTTTGCAGCATCACCAAAGCTGCACCTGCCTTAAATGTAGAGCCGGGTGGATACATAGCCTGTATCGGGCGATTTAATAATGGCTTGTAATAATCATTGAACAGTACATTAAAATTCTGACGACGATATCTTCCTGTGAGTAAATTGGGATCATAACCCGGACTACTCACATATGCTAATATTTCGCCGGTAGATGGATCAATCGCTACAATACCTCCGACTTTTCCTTGCATAAGTTTCTCTCCATATGCCTGCAACTCCGCATCCAAGCCGGTAATCATGTCCCAACCTGCAACAGGTGTTTTGTCGTCTTTTCCGTTTTTGTATTTTCCTTTATAGGTATTTTTTACATCCACTACCTGAAAGTTATATCCTTTTTCTCCTCGTAATAAACTATCATAATATTGTTCTATCCCGGTGGTTCCCATATAATCACCCAGCTCATAATATCCGGCAGATTGTGCAATATTATTTTCTGTTACTTCACTTAAATATCCCAGTAAAGCTGCGCCTCCGTAATATGGATATCGTCTCACTGTTCTTGTTTGAAAAGAGAAGGACGGGAATTCATATAAATGTTCCTGAAATCGTGCAAATGTTTGAGGGTCTAAAAGTTTAATAAACGGTGTTGGTTTATTTGGCGTTGTTCGTTTTATTTCGTCTAATTTTTTACGCACATACATAACGTCTGTGTTTAATAATTCACAGAGTTTCAGCGTATCTAAGTTTTTGGTAATATTCCATTGCACCATTATATCATATACAGCATCGTTATACACAACCACTCTTCCTTTTCTGTCAATGATTAATCCTCGTGACGGATAAATTGTTACTTTTTTCACTACATTATCATGTGCCTTTAATTTGTATCCCGGAGTGAGTACTTGCAAGAAAAATAATTTTATGATAAGGATTACCGCAGCAATTATTATTGCTTTTTCCAAGATTCCACTTTCATTTCCACGTTGCATTCTTTAGAAATTAAATCCTTTTGTTGCGCATAAAATATAAACTAATCATCCACACAACCAGTAACGAACCAAACAAACTGATGACAGTCTTAAATATAGTGGAGAAAAAATTAGCAAACGAAAAAACTTCTAAAAAGAAATACAATAAATGATGAATGGAAAACATAATAAGGGAGTAATAAAAAAACCAGGTGATTCCCTGTTGCGAAATATTGGGCACATCTAATTTATCCCAACCGGAACGTGGCTGAAAGGTATCCAACACGTAACTTCTTAAATAACCTAATGCTGTTAAAGATGCCATATGTAATCCGCCTCCATTGCTAAACCAATCAATAATAAAACCGGTGAAAAATGCGAGCAGTAAAACAAGCAGCCTTGGTGTAAAAACCGGCAGCAATAAAATTGCAAGCGGATAAACCATAATATATACGCGCCCAAACGCCAGTTCATTTAATAGCAATACCTGTAATGCAATCAGCAAGATAAAACGAATCGTATTTGATATAATGAATTTATTATTCATTCAGCATTTGTATTTGTAAAGAATCCAGTTCTTTCTTTTTATCATTTTTTACCACATATACATAGCTCAGGCTGTTTATATTATTAGTAAGCTGTACATCCATTATGTAGAAGCTGGTGCTTTCATCGGGTTCTAAATTTTTTACGGTAGCCACAATAATGTTTGGTGGAAAAATGGAGGAGAATCCTGCAGTAAGAATGGTATCATTTTTTTTAATGGGCAGTGTTTTACTAAAACCATCTATCTGTAATAAAAATGGGCTTTCACCATTCCACCTCAGGTTTCCAAGTGCATTTGTGTTCTTATGACGCACACCAATCAATGTTTTTACACTGACTACCGACATAACCAGTGAAAAATTTTCAGAAACATTGGTTACAATGCCAACAACACCGTTACTGCTCACCACACCAAGTCCTTTTACAATACCATCTTTGGCACCTTTATCAATGGTAATATAGTTTATACTTTTGCTGATAGTATTATTGACAATCTTCGCGGCAATATAATCGAAGTGATAAGAAGCAGAATATTTTGGCAGAGTGGAATCGCTCGGATACTTGTCCTGATATTCAATTAATTTTCTGAGTCTTGTATTTTCATCTACCAGTGCCTTATTATTTGTACCCAAATGCACAAATGAATTTATACTGTTCACATATCCTAAAACAGTGCCGGTAAATTTATTGGTCGTATTTAAAAATTTAACCTCTTGGTATTTGTGAGATTTATAGATAGTAGTAAGTGCAAAGACCTCCAACAGCACAAATAAAATGAGTACATAAAACCGAGTAAGTAAATAATATATGCTGCGCATTATCTTAACTCATCAGGAAAGTGTAACGGTGTCTGTTTTTTAAAGCAATTCCTGTTCCGCGAACAACTGCACGAAGCGGATCATCTGCCACCTTTACAGGTAATTTCGTTTTCATGGCAATTCTCTTATCCAAGCCACGTAGCAATGCACCGCCACCCGTGAGGTAAATTCCTTTACGATATATATCAGAAGCAAGCTCTGGTGGTGTAGATTCGAGTGCTTTCATGATTGCCTCTTCAATCTTGGAAATAGATTTATCTAAACAACCTGCAATTTCACTGTATGCAACAGTAACTTGTTTTGGAATACCGGTTAATAAATCGCGACCATGCACCGCAAAATCATCCGGTGGTGTTTCTAAATCCTGCAACGCAGAACCTACATTTATTTTCACCTGCTCTGCAGTACGTTCACCGATTAAAATATTATGCTGACGTTTTACATATTCTACGATATCCATTGTAAAATCATCACCGGCAACACGAATGGACTGATCTGTAACGATACCTGACAATGCAATAACCGCAATATCCGTAGTTCCGCCACCAATATCAATAATCATATTTCCTTCCGGCAATTCCACATCAAGACCAATACCCAAGGCTCCTGCCATTGGTTCGTGAATTAAATAACGCTCACGTGCATTTGCATGTTCCGCACTTTCAATAACCGCTCTTTTTTCCACTTCTGTAATACCTGAAGGAATACAGATAACCATGGTTAAAGACGGACGAAACCATCGGTTTCCTTCAGTTATCATTGAAATAAATCCACGTATCATTGCTTCTGCAGCTGTAAAATCGGCAATTACACCATCTCTTAACGGACGAATAGTTTCGATATTAGCATGTGTTTTTTCATGCATCAGCATTGCTTTCTTTCCTACCGCAATTACCTGATTAGTTTTTTTATCTATTGCTACGATGGATGGCTCATCCACCACCACTTGGTCTCTGTACATTATCAGCGTGTTTGCCGTTCCCAGGTCAATCGCTATTTCTTTATTCAGGAAGCTAAATAATCCCATTTTCTGCTGCTCTTAAACTTGTGTTTTAATAAAGAACAAAAGTAAGATTTATAAACGAGATTGTAATCGGGAAATGAAAATTTAATTTTTAATAACGATTGAATCACGCCGTTGTAAATAAACACCGTCATTGCGAGCACGAGGAACGAAGTGCGCGGCAAACTGTTTAATCAAAGACAATAAATACATATGTTTATTTTTTTCATAAATTTACATGTCTTATGGTAAGAGGTGCTTGTGTCTATATACTAACAAATAAAAATAATACAACCTTATATACAGGAGTTACATCTGATTTACAGAGAAGAATCGTCGAGCATAAAACACATTATTATCCTAAATCGTTTACAGCGCGCTACAATTTGACCAAACTTGTTTATTTCGAATCTTACAGCAGCGTAGAAGAAGCAATTCAAATTGAAAAACGAATCAAGGCTGGTTCAAGAATTAAGAAAGAAGAGCTCATAAATTCAATAAACCCGAAATGGGATGATTTATACGTAGAAGTAGAGAAATGGTAATATTTTTATTGAACAGATTGCTTCGTCGTTCCTCCTCGCAATGACGGTAAATCCTAATGTTTAAAGTGTCTCACGCCTGTCAGCACCATTGCCATTCCATGTGCATCGCAATAGTCAACAGAATCCTGATCTTTTATACTACCACCTGGGTGAATAACAGCCGAAATGCCTGCTTTATCTGCTATTTCCACGCAATCCGGGAACGGAAAAAAGGCATCACTTGCCATTACCGCATCTTTCAAATCAAAGCCGAAGGTCTTTGCTTTGTGAATCGCCTGTTGCAAAGCATCCACGCGCGATGTTTGCCCGCAGCCCATTGCCAGTAATTGCTGGTCTTTTGCCAATACTATGGTATTTGATTTTAAATGCTTGGCTATTTTATTTGCAAACAATAAATCCTGTATTTGCGCATCCGTCGGAGCTACTTTTGTAACCGTCTTCAAATCGACTTTTGCTTCTGCTTTTTTATCAAAATCCTGCGCAATCACACCATTCAGTAAGGACTTAAACTGTTTAGCCGGAAAATCAAACAATTTTTGTTTCAGTAAAATCCTGTTCTTCTTTTTCATTAAAATCTGCAATGCTTCTTCCTCAAAAACAGGTGCAATCAACACTTCAAAAAATAATTTATCAATTTCATCTGCAGTTGCCGTATCTACGGTAGCGTTGGTAATCAGCACACCACCAAATGCAGAAACCGGATCAGCCGCCAGCGCCGCTTTCCATGCTTCTACAACAGTAGATTTTGTTGCCACTCCACAGGCATTGGTATGTTTTAAAACAGCAAATGTAGTTTCAGAAAATTCTGCTATTAAATGCACCGCGGCATCAATATCTACTAAGTTATTGTACGATAACTGCTTGCCGTTTAAGACATCAAAAACTTCATTAATATCACCATAAAAAAATCCTTTCTGGTGCGGATTCTCTCCATAGCGCAATGTTTCGCCTTGTAAATAACTTTCCTTGAAAGTTTCATACGGATTTTGGGATGCAAAATAACGGTGAATCAAGGTATCGTAATGCGAACTTACTGCAAATGCCTGCTTTGCATAATGCTGGCGAAATTCCAAAGAAGTCTGACCATCATTGGCTTCTAAAAACTGAGCTAACTCAGCGTACTGGGATTTTTGCGAAACAATCACGGTGTCGCTGAAATTTTTGGCTGCCGCACGAATTAAAGAAATACCGCCAATATCAATCTTTTCGATGATTTCAGAAGTCAATTCGCCTTCAAACAAGGAAGTATGATTTTTTACGGTTTCTTCAAACGGATATAAATCTACCACTACCAAATCCAACTCCGGAATTTCGTATTGTTTTAACTGCGCTAAATCATCCGCATTTTCTCTGCGCGCCAGAATACCGCCAAACACTTTCGGATGCAGGGTTTTCACGCGACCGCCTAAAATACTCGGATAGGAAGTTAATTCTTCTACCGGAATTACTTTATAACCCAACCCTTCTATAAATGCTTGTGTGCCACCGGTAGAGTAAAACGTTACCTGTTGTTTGGCAAGTGTATGAATTAAGACATCTAAACCATCTTTATAATAAACGGAAATGAGTGCGGATTTAATTTTTTTCATGGAGAAATCAATTTGTGTTGCAAAAGTACTGAGTTCGTGTTGAATAAAAACGAAAAGTGCTTGAATGATTTGTTAAGGATTTTGTGAGCGTGGTTCGTGTCTTCACGAACTACCACAAATTGTAAAAACAAGCGCAAAACGGATAAACAATTTGTAATAATATCCAAAATGCACAAAATGAATATTATTTTTATTATTTAGTTGAATATCAATAAATAAAGTTAATATCTTTAATATTTGTAAAATAGTATTTATAGCGTATATTTATGAGTTAGCTACTATGTTAAAATAGAAATTAAAAAAAATAAAAAAGCCATGAAAAATAAATTTATTATACTTATTGCATTTTTTTGTGCAATACCAAATTTGTATTCACAAAATAATTTATCATACCCTGAAATGACAGAAAAAGAAGGGTTGTGTTATTTTTTAAAGATATATAACAGAAATCCTGACGAAAATTCATATACAAGAAAAGTAGATAATAATTCCAGAAAGTACAGTTATGGCTTTCCAAATACATATACAAAAGATTTTTTAGAGCGAACTGATTCCTATAATTACAACTTAAATAAAAATGATGAATTCAAATATTCAGACATGCTGAATAAAGCAAGTTTAGAATTAAAATCAACAATAGAATCATTGGATTTTAATAAAAAATTCTCAGTCATTTTCGAATCAAAAGTTGGTGAATATGATTTTAATACAAATTCATTTCCCGTGAGTTCCAATTTAGAAAATATAAAACCGTTATTTAGTTATCAAATAAGAAATAATATGTCATCTCCGGTAGTTACAATTAGAAAAATAAGTAATTACAATCAATGTGAAAAGTTTAATGAATTTCAATTTAAACTTAATCTTAATACAACAGAAGCTAGTAAGTTTATTGACAGTAGAAAGAACATAAACAATGGTTATATTGACAGAAAAGTATACATAAGGATGACATATTCGGTTGTTAATATACAGGTAAATGACAACTATATTTTGTCACCTTATGATTATCATACAGGTTTGGCAGTAAAAGCATATAAAATTGAAGTATGGTCAGATAAATTTTGCTTAACTAAGAAATTAGGTGAAATAAAAATATCAACATCAAGTCAAATAAATACCAACTCAAACACAACTACAGCAACTGATAAAAATTCAAGTGTCGTTAACAGTAATCAATACTCTAATGCTAAAGCAGTAATTTCAGCTAAGGAAGATGTTCTTTATGTTGGAATTAACAATGAAATAAATATTGAAACAAGTAACATCTCAATTGAGAATATTGATGTAAAAACTCCTTTTGATTCTTATGTCAAGTTTAATGGAAAATCATTTTTAATTTCTCCAACTGCTCAGGGAAATACAAATATTCAGGTTTTTGTAAAAAATTCAAATAAGTTAATTAGTAACAAAGAATTTAAAGTGACTCTTCTACCTAATCCAGTATGTAGAATTGAAAATTTTAATAATACTATTCCTATTGAGTCCCTTTTAAATTGCAAAAAGCTATCTGTTAGGATTGAAAATATAAAATATCAAGTCAAGTTTGATATTATTAGTTTCGATTTTGATATCCCCGCCCTTGACAGGTGTTTTAGCTTAGCGTTGTTTTAGCGCATGAAAGCGACACCTGTCAACTACAACCTAAAAATAACCAAAAATAAATATCTTTATATTGGTAAAATTTAAAGAAGCTATAAAATTAAGTTAGCAGATGGTTGACAGGTGACGTTTGCTTCGCTTAGGCTTTGCAAACTAAACACCTGTCAAGGTCGAGGTTTCTGCTTGGTTGACAGTTTTGTGTTCCGAAATCGCCACCTTCGGGTAGCGGCAAAACGTTAACAATAACCTTAAATATTAGCAAAAAAAGAGTATTTTTGATACTATCAAATGATATTATCAATGAAACCACCATATAACATTACTCCTAAAATTTTAAAACTGATAAGTTCTATTTCTGAAAAAATAGGAGAAGTCAATGCAAACTATATCAGTAAACAATCTCCTCAACTTCGCAAACAAAATAGAATTAAAACAATTCACTCTTCACTCCAAATTGAGGGAAACACTTTGACCGAAGAACAAATAACTGCTTTAATAGAAAATAAAAGAATTACTGGTCCCAAAAAAGATGTTTTGGAAGTTTTAAATGCCATCAAAGTTTATGATAATTTAAAGAGTTATCAATTCTCTTCCAACAAAAGTTTTTTGAAAGCTCATCTCGAATTAATGAACGGATTAATTGATAGTGCCGGAAAATACAGGAAGCAAGGTGTTGGGATTGTTAAAGGTAGCAAAATCAAACATATTGCTCCGCCGTTTGAAAATGTTCCGCATTTGATGAAAGACTTGTTTGAATACCTGAAAGACACAAATGAATTGACATTAATAAAAAGCTGTGTCTTCCATTACGAAATGGAATTCATTCACCCTTTCCTCGATGGAAACGGCAGAATGGGGAGGTTATGGCAAACTTTAATTTTAATGACTGAATATCCGGTCTTTGAATTTCTGCCATTCGAAACACTAATCAGCAAAACACAAGACGAATATTATAAATCATTAGCTTTAAGTGATAAATCCGGAAAATCAACAGTTTTCATTGAATATATGCTCGGAGTTATTGAAAAATCTTTAGAAAACTTACTTAATTACAACAACAGAATTTTAAAAGATATTGACCGTTTAGAGTATTTTTTAACTCTCGGAATTAAAGAGTTTAACCGGAAAGATTACATGAATATTTTCAAAGATTTATCATCAGCAACTGCAAGTAGAGATTTGAAAAAGGGAATCGAATTGAATATGTTTGTAAGTATCGGTAATCTCAATAAAACGAAATATATAGTAAAATAATCACTGCCGCTTTCCTTTTATTGTATATCTGGATAAATCTTAAGATATTTAATCGTTCGTACATTCAACAGGTAATTCCAGTACCATGAAACCAACCATTTTTATCGCAGGATTATTGCTGATCCACTTTACACTTTTTTCCGATTCAGACTTTGGAGCACTACAGGATAAGAAAATAAACACAACAAATAATAACGTTAGTACACGGAATTTACTATTGCTGTTGTAATAAAAAAGTTCTTTCATATCATGGAAGTTTAAATTATTTTCTGAATAGTGTCTTCATTTTATCGTTCGTGTTGTTTTTGCTAGCCGGTGGGGTTTCTTTCATGGCTGCTGCATTAGGCTTACTTACAGGATTCCGGATGCCTTTTTCTGTACCCTCTTGCTGGTCGGCGACTTGATTACTTTCAGATACCATTACATTTTTAAACGCTTCTTCATTTATTTCTCCTGCTGTTTCTTCAGTTTCAACTTTTTCTTTTGTATGCTTTTGTGATGAAGCTTTTGAAGTCTGTTGTGGCTCTTGTATTTTATTTACTTCGGCAGAATTTGTTGTCGTAGAATTTGTACTAACAGTAGAGTCGTAAGGATGAGTTGTGGTTGTGTCTGTTGAAACAGGCAAGGAATCCGTTCTTTCCTCTTTATTTCTTTCATTTTTACATGCTGTAAAAAGGAGATGAAAATTAAGAGCAGGAAAAGCCTCATGGTAGTTGTTTTACCAAAGTTAAAATTATTATTTAACAATATTATTGGTCATTACTTTCAAATCTCACTTCGATAAGAAATTCTCAATCACAAGCGGAAAATAATGATGTTCTAACTTTAAAACCTTTTTAGCTATGTCCTGCGGCATATCTTCATCATCAATTAAAACAGTTTTCTGAAACAATACTTCTCCTTTGTCGTATTCTTTGTTGCATAAATGAATAGTGATACCACTTTCTCTCTCTTTGTTTTCAAAAACTGCCTCATGCACATGCATACCATGCATACCTTTGCCTCCGTATTTGGGCAACAGAGCCGGATGAATATTGATGATACGGTTGGGATATTTCTCTAATAAGTTCTCAGGAATCAACCATAAAAAGCCCGCTAAAATTAGAGTGTCAATTTGAAAATGTGTCAATTTGAAAATGACTTCATTCGTTTTATAAAACTGCTCTTTATTGAAGATAAAATAAGGGATGTTAAATGCCTCTCCAATTGCTTTTGCTCCGGAGTTTTCTTTATTGCTCAGCAGTAGTGCCACTTCAATTTTGGGATGATTTTTAAAATAAGCGCATATATTTCGGGCATTACTCCCTGAACCTGACAAGAAAATGGCTAATTTTTGCTTCATAATCCCTCAAAAAAACGAAAAAAAAGCGTAATTTTGCCAACTCTTTAATTTTATATACATGAAGAAAGCTCTTATTACAGGTATTACAGGACAAGACGGCGCCTATTTAGCAGAATTATTGTTGAAAAAAGGTTATGAAGTACATGGCATCAAACGTCGTTCTTCTTTGTTTAACACCGACAGAATTGACCATTTATATCAGGACCCGCATATCGACAACAGAAATTTCGTGCTTCATTTCGGAGATTTATCGGATTCTACAAATCTGATTCGCATCATCCAACAAGTACAACCGGATGAAATTTACAACTTAGGTGCCATGTCACACGTAAAAGTTTCATTTGATACACCTGAATATACAGCAAATGTAGACGCGGTTGGTTCTTTGCGTTTATTAGAAGCAATTCGTATTTTAAAATTAGAAAATAAGACAAAATTATATCAGGCATCTACGTCTGAATTGTATGGTAAAGTGCAGGAAATTCCACAATCAGAAAAAACACCATTTTATCCGCGTTCACCCTATGCAGTAGCAAAAATGTATGGGTTCTGGATTACGGTAAATTATCGCGAGGCCTATGGTATTTATGCATGTAACGGAATTTTATTCAACCATGAATCACCATTACGTGGTGAAACATTCGTTACCAGAAAAATTACACGTGCAGTTTCTAAAATTGCATTAGGCTTGCAGGATAATCTATACTTAGGAAACTTAAATGCAAAAAGAGACTGGGGTCACGCAAAAGATTACGTAGAAGCGATGTACTTAATCTTACAACAACCGGAACCGGAAGATTATGTAATTGCTACAGGAAAAACTACTGAAGTACGCGAATTTGTACGCATGTCGTTTAAAGAAGTGGGTATTGAAATAGAGTTTAAAGGAACCGGTATTGATGAAAAAGGATATATAAAATCTTGCTCTGACGAAAGATATCAGGTAGAAATTGGCAAAGAAGTAGTAGCCGTAGATCCGAGATACTTCAGACCAACTGAAGTAGATTTATTAATCGGCGACCCGACAAAATCAAATACAAAATTAGGCTGGTATCCAAAACATGATCTGGCTTCTCTGGTAAAAGATATGATGGAACATGACATCAAATTATTTGAGCGCGACAAATACTTATTGGAAGGCGGTCATAAGATTTTCAATTACCATGAATAAATTAGTCGTAAGTAGTAAGTAATAAGTAGTAAAATTTTTACTTATCACTTACCATTTATACCTTATTACTATTTTATGAATAAAGACGCAAAAATATATGTAGCTGGCCACAACGGAATGGTGGGTTCTGCTATCGTACGCAAACTAAAATCTGAAGGGTTTATAAATATTCTAACTGCTTCCTCTAAAGAATTAAATTTAATTTCTCAGCAAGCAACGAATGACTGGTTTGAAGCCAACAAACCGGAATACGTTTTTGTGGCGGCGGCAAAAGTGGGTGGCATTCAGGCAAATAATATCTATCGGGCTGATTTTTTATATGAAAACCTGATGATTGAATGTAATACTATTCACGCAGCATTTCAGCAAAAAGTAAAAAAATTATTGTTCTTAGGTTCAACATGTATTTATCCGAAAATGGCACCGCAACCACTGAATGAATCTTATTTATTAAGTGGTTTCCTAGAAGAAACAAATGAACCGTATGCAATTGCAAAAATTGCAGGAATAAAATTATGCGAAAGCTACAAAAGACAGTATGGCTGCGATTTTATTTCTGCCATGCCAACTAATTTATACGGACCAAGCGACAATTATGATTTGAATAATTCGCATGTATTGCCTGCATTGATTCGCAAATTTCACGAAGCAAAAATAAATAATGTTCCCGAAGTGGTTATGTGGGGTTCGGGTTCTCCTTACAGAGAATTTTTACATGCCGATGATTTAGCAAATGCATTGTATTTTTTAATGCAAAATTACGATGGCGAAGAATTTGTGAATTGTGGTTCAGGCGTTGAAATCACCATAAAAGATTTGGCTTTATTAATAAAAGATATTGTTGGCTACGAAGGAAATATTGTACACGATACAACCAAACCTGACGGCACACCTCGTAAACTGACAGATGTTACAAAAATTCATAACTTAGGCTGGCAACATAAAATAAATCTGCGAGATGGTATCACATCCGTTTACAAAGAATTTTCTGAGAATTATGATGCGATAGTAAGTAAGTATAAAGCATAAGTTATAACATTAACCTCTATTTAATATTTATCTTCTTATTTTTGTAATAGTCATTCCCTTGTAAAAGGGAATCTCACAAAAGGAAAATGAGATTCCCGCTTTCGCGAGAATGACACTCAACATTTATCATTAAACATTCAACATTAGAATATGTACAGAAGTCACACTTGCGGAGAATTGAGAATTACGGATGTAAACAAAAAAGTGCAGCTTTCCGGTTGGGTTCAAACAACGCGTAATTTTGGCGAATTGCTATTTGTTGATGTACGTGACAGATACGGCATTACACAAATCGTTTTCAATAATGAAACCAACAATTTATTATTCGACAGAGCAAAACGCTTAGGCAGGGAATTTGTAATTCAAGCTGAAGGAATTGTAGTGGAACGCTCAAACAAAAATCCAAAAATAGCAACTGGTGATATTGAAGTCTTAGTAAATGATATTCGAATCTTATCTGTTGCAAAAACACCACCGTTTACTATAGAAGATGATACTGATGGCGGTGATGATATCCGTATGCAATATCGCTATTTGGATTTACGCAGAAATGAAGTTCAGGAAAAAATTATTTTCCGTCATAAAGTTGGACATGAAGTTCGTACCTATTTAAATGCGAATGGTTTCTTAGATATTGAAACACCTTTCTTAATTAAATCAACGCCGGAAGGCGCAAGGGATTTTGTAGTGCCGAGCAGAATGAATCCGGGACAATTTTATGCCTTACCGCAATCACCGCAAACGTTTAAACAATTGCTGATGGTTTCAGGCTTTGATAAATATTATCAAATTACACGTTGTTTCAGAGATGAAGATTTGCGTGCTGACAGACAACCTGAGTTTACACAAATAGACTGCGAGATGGCGTTTGTAGAGCAGGAAGATATTTTAAATATGTTTGAAGGGTTGATTAAACATGTTTTCAAAACTGTAAAAGGAATTGAGCTGGGTAATTTCCCGCGCATGCAGTACGACGACGCGATGCGCATCTACGGCAGTGACAAACCCGATATTCGTTTCGGAATGCAGTTTGTAGAAATGAATGATTTGGTAAAAGGAAAAGGCTTTGGCGTATTTGACAATGCAGAATTAATAATTGGTATCAATGCAGAAAACGCCGCAGAATATACTCGCAAACAATTGGATGAATTAACGGATTTTGTAAAACGTCCGCAAATTGGCGCCACCGGTTTAATTTATCTACGCTATAATACTGATGGTACTTTAAAATCTTCTGTAGATAAATTTTACAACGAAGATGAATTAAAAAAATGGGCTGCTGCTGCTAATATGAAACAAGGTGACTTGTTATTAGTATTATGCGGCAACACAGATAAAGTACGTAAGCAAATGAATGAGCTTCGTTTAGAAATGGGCAATCGATTAGGCTTGCGTAAAAAAGATGATTTCAAGCCATTATGGGTGCTGGATTTTCCTTTACTGGAATTTATTGAAGAAGACAACAGATGGTTTGCAATGCATCATCCGTTTACGTCACCAAAAAAAGAAGACATTGAATTTTTATATACCGACCCTGCGCGGGTGCGTGCGGATGCCTATGACTTAGCCATCAACGGTGTTGAAGTGGGTGGTGGTTCTATTCGTATTTTTGATAAAGATTTACAGGCAGAAATGTTCAAACGCTTAGGATTTACAGAGGAAGAAGCACAGAAGCAATTCGGCTTCCTGATGAATGCGTTTGAGTTTGGTGCGCCGCCACATGGTGGTTTGGCTTTTGGTTTCGATCGTTTATGTGCCGTACTGAACAGTGTGGAAACGATTCGTGATTTTATCGCCTTCCCTAAAAATAATTCAGGCAGAGACGTGATGTTGGATTCACCGAGTACGATTGATGAGAAGCAAATGAAAGAGTTGAATATTAAGACGACTTTATAGAATCCTTTCTCTCTTCCTGTTCTTCATATATGCTTCAATCGCTTTTTTGGTGGTGAGCCAGTTGCGGCCTTCTTTGTAGGCATCAATCTTTCCCTGGCGTGCCAGTAAACTAATATACTCTTGGTTGTATGGAACATCAGGCTCCTCTAATAAAGTAGAAATTTCCATATACTCTTCATCAGTATCTTTATTAGGTAAAATATTCAGATAAATATTTAACGACCGCTCCAATGCCTGCGCCATTAATAAAGTAAGCTTTTGGTAATTTCCATTATTTGCCTGATTGAGTGCTTCATAATATTTCTTTCTGTCATTCTTTAAAATAATAGCAGGAGGAAATCCTTTGCGCATCAATAATAAATTCATTGCTAAACGAACTGTTCTGCCGTTACCATCAAAGAACGGATGAATCCAGACTAATTTATGATGAAAGATAGTAGACAAAACTATATCGTTTAATCCTAAAGGATTTCTATTTACAAATTCTATCAGTTCATCTAATAAATCGGAAACTTTATTTGCATTGGGCGGCACAAAATTAGCACCAACAATACGCACGCCACCATTACGGATTCTACCGGCAAAATCATCTTCAATACTGCGCAACACCAAACCATGCAGCGACAAAATATCAATACTTCGCAACACATAATTATCATTCACCAGCGTATATAAATAATCAATAGCTTTCTCATGATTATGAGCTTCAAAATGTTCTCGTAACGATTTGCCTTTTATAGTAATTCCTTCTTGTAAGACTAATTTCGTCTCATTTAAGGTTAAAGTATTTCCTTCTATGCTGTTGGAATTATACGTCCATTCAAGTGATAAGCTTTCTTTTATTTTTTGCAATGCGATTTTAGGCAATGGCCTGGCTCTTTGCAGCATTGTTTTCTTTTCATACAATCTGTCAAAAGTGGGCTGCATGTCTTTAATATCGGATATGTCTATTTTCCACATTATCCCACAAATTTAATATTAATATCGGTAACTTGCAAATTTATATTTATCCGATATTTATTCTTATAAACAGACATTAACACTATAACTTATGGTCTATAAATAATTTTATTTACTTTTAACAAATAAATTGATGTTCATGAAAAAAAATGTTTTGCTAAGTATTATTGTTTTTATTACTATCTCTTCCTGTAAGATTATTGAGAGTCAGATTGTTTCATGCGCTGAATTTTATGTAAAAAATGAACTATCATCAACGGTTAAAATGAAAAATTATAAATTTATTGACTCCGGTTTTTATTTCTCTTTAGATTCATTCCTTTTTGCTCCCGGACAAACAATAATGGTAAATGAAGATTGCAGAAACGGCAGTGTAGAACCTTTTCCAAACGGTGCATATACTAAACTTACTTTTATTAATAATACTTCAAAAACAGACACCTTTAGCCGAAGCAGCACTTTCTTCGACAATGACAGTATCAATATTTATAACAATAAAAGATGGACTTTTGAAACTGATGATGTGAATCGCCTTAAGAAAGCAACCTATGTTATATCAATTCTTGATTCTCTGGAAGGCAGATAAATTTATTTATGAAGAATGATATTACATCTCGAAATGATATTGAACAAATTATTGTTCGATTTTATGAATTATCGTTTCGGGATGAACGTCTGGGAAAAATATTTAAAGAAATTTCTCCGCTTCATTTAGAAACACATATCCCGCTAGTAACAGACTTCTGGGAAGGGATTTTATTAGATGGTGATAAATACCGCGGTAATGTAACTGAAAAACATTTCAACGTAAATAAACTAACGACTCTCACTAAAACTGATTTTGATAACTGGTACAGTTATTGGGAAAAAGCAGTAGATGATTTATTTTCCGGTGAAAAAGCAGAAATGGCTAAATTTCGTGCACGTTCGATAGCAGATATCATGAGCTATAAAATGGATTACATTAATCATAGACCTGCTTCTTAGTAGTAGAGATGACAAATAAGTAGCATGAATTTAAAAAAATAAATTGTAAATTGTTAATCGATAATCATTTATAACATGCACCTGCATCCTGAGACCACCAGACACCTTATTGATCACAATGAAGAACATGTAAAAAGTTCTGAGTTTATCAAAGATATCGTTATTGGTATGTCAGATGGACTAACGGTTCCTTTTGCACTGGCAGCAGGACTAAGTGGTGCAGTAGAAGCTTCTTCATTAGTTATTACTGCCGGCATTGCCGAAATAGCGGCAGGTTCGATTGCAATGGGATTAGGTGGTTATCTAGCCGGACGTGCAGAAATCGATCATTATTCTTCTGAACAAAAAAGAGAATATTACGAAGTAGATAATCTCCGCGAAAAAGAAATTGAGGAAACCAAAGAAATATTTGCACACATGGGTTTGAGTGAGTCAACTGTTGCCGTTGCAGTTGAAGAATTAGCTAAAGATAAAGATAAATGGGTGCAGTTTATGATGAAATACGAACTCGACCTAGAGACTCCCGACCCGAAACGCGCACGTAATTCAGCTTTTACCATCGGTATATCCTATATCATAGGTGGTATTATTCCTTTATCTCCTTATTTTTTTACAGAGCATCCTCACGATGGATTAATATATTCTGCTGTTGTTACGCTGATAAGTTTATTTATTTTTGGTTATTTTAAATCAAAACTCACAGGCCAACCATTGTTTAAAGGTGCCTTGAAAGTTATGGCTATTGGAGCAGTTGCAGCAGCGGCAGCTTATGGCATAGCAAAGCTTTTTGGATAACCTTATTCACATTTTAGTTTATTGGTTTTAAAAATTAATATGCGCACTGCGTATATTTTATTTATATTTCATTAACCAAAAACAAATTAATATGGAAAATCAATTATTAGACAGCGATATGCTGGAAAACAAAGAAGGCAAATCATTGAGCGGATTATTAACAAACGGATATGAAACGAATTCCGTTGAATACATCAAGAAAGGATTTGAATTATTTAAAAAAGACATCGGTTCATTTATTGGCTTTATTGTAATTGTTGCAGTAGCACAAATGATTGTCAGTATGATTCCATTTATAAAAGGAATTGTCAGTGCATTATTGGGTCCAATTTTTGTCGGTGGATTTATTGTTGCCCAAAAACTGGATAAGAATAAACCGTATACTTTTTCTAATTTCTTTGATGGAAGCAAGAATTATGTTAAACTATTTTTGGTAATGCTTATTCCAAACTTAATTGTAGGTGCCATTTTTCTTATTGTGGGAGGATGGGCATACTTTAAGATAGCTTTCTTAGGAATTAAGCCAAGCTTTAGTACATCTGATTTAAACAGCATGATGGAAATGAGCCGTTCCATGGCTGGCTATGCCGGAAGAGCTTCCCTTGCAGGTATTATTTCAATTGTAATATCAGTATTATTTCTATTTAGCACCTTCTTTGTTTTGTTTGAAAACTTTGAACCGGTAAAAGCATTAGACATCAGCAGAAAATTAATTGGAAAGAAATTCTTTAACTGGTTAGGATTTTTAGGATTATTAATACTGTTTAATTTTGCTGGTGTTATTTGTCTCGTTGTTGGATTACTGGTTACAATTCCATCAACGATTTGTGCTTTATATGTTGCTTATGAAGATGTTGTCGGACTAAATCTTAAAGATTAATTAGTGTTGTAAATAAAAAATGCCTAATACATAATAATGTATTAGGCATTTTTTATTTTAGCATTCTTTCTAATAGCAAATAGAAGCTATCAATATCAAACGGCTTTGGTAAATAACCATTAAATCCAAATTCTAAGAATTCTTCATCACCATTTGTAATTAAACTTGCTGTACTTGCAACCACTTTCAGATTTCTGTATTCCTTGTTTTTACGAATTTCTGACAAAGCTTCAAAGCCGTTCATTTCAGGCATATCGAGATCCATAATAACAAAATCCACTTTATTATTCTTAATAACATCCAATGCCCTCAATCCGTCTTCTGCTTCCAGTACCAAAATCTGCTTATTGAAAAACTTTAAGGTTTCCTTTATTACAAACCTGTTATCTTCAAAATCATCCGCAATTAAAATTGTTTTATTGGATAAAAACGATGTTTCTTTTTGAGTTAATGCAGTCCTTGTGTTTTTTTGTTTAGTCGCTTTTTCAAATGGCAGTGTAATTATAAAACTTGTTCCCACATTTATCTTGCTCTTTATGGTAATAGTTCCATTCATCAGTTCCACTAACTTTTTTGAAATCGCTAAACCCAATCCTGTTCCTTTATATTTTCTCTGTACTTTAGTGCGAACTTGTTCGTACTGATCAAAGATGTTTTCCAATTTATCTTTCGGAATACCGATACCTGTATCACTTACTATCATTTGTAATACATTCTTGTTTTTAAGTTTTACATCAATATGAATACTGCCTTTTGCCGTGAACTTAATAGCGTTTCCTACAAGATTAGTAATAATTTGAGTAAGACGTAATGGGTCTGAAAGTATGGCAAAGTCAATTTTTTTGTCAATTGAATAATTTATCTGTAAGTTTTTTTCTACTGCACTTTGTTCCATTACGGTTAAAATATTATCAAAAATCTCCTGTAAAACTACAGGCTCAAGTTCAATTTCCAGCTTACCTGCTTCTATCTTTGAAACATCTAAAATATCATTAATAATACCCAATAAATTTTCACCGGATTTTTTTAAAGTCTGCAAATATCTTATATGCTCCTTTTTAGGCTTATCATTCAGCATCAGCGAACTGGTGCCCAAAATAATATTCATCGGAGTACGAATCTCGTGACTGATAGTGGCAATAAACAGGCTTTTTGCAGTAGCTGTTTCTTCAGCAATCATTCGTTCGCGCTTAGCATCTTCCAACCCTATCTTTGCCTGTAAGATATTATTATCGTCGGAAAACCCTTTTTCCAGTAATTCTAATTTTCGTTCATAAAATTTTTTAATGTATGAAAATGCTTTTTCATACTCTTTCTTATAATCATACAGATGAGATAAATATTCAAATATCACAGCTCGTGTCGTATCATTCCCTTCACTTTCTGCTTTTTTTTCTGCATCCAATAAAAGTGTTTCCGCTGCTTCATAATTTCCAATTTCAAACTGCATGATACCATAGCTTTTGGTAATATCCATCAGATAAGCGCCCTTATTTTCTTCTGAAAAACGCATACCTAATTTGAAATACTTTTCTGCCAGATCATATTTTTTCATCTTACGCAACAAAATTGCATAGCTTACATGAGCTCTTAGTTTTATCAGAGGGAGATTTATTTTTTTTTCTTTTTGAATAGCACTCGTTAAATATTTTTCTGCATCATCAAGTTGTTCTGCCCAATTCAATACATTTCCCATCAATAACTCAAATTCAATTATTTTATCCATTTTCCCTAAGCGGGTAGCAAGTGTCAACCCTTGCTGAAATATATCTATTGATTTTTTAAATTGCCAGATACCTTGTTGCAGTGAACCGATTTTTTTATACTGATCAAGTTGTAAATCATATAATTTATTATCTGCATAAATTTGCAATGCCTTCTGCATAAACTCAAAAGCATGCTGAAAATCCTTTAATTCATAGTAAATATCACCCACATCTTCATATAATTTCGCACATTCGAGACAATTTTCTTTATACTGATTTTGAGCAATGATTTTATTGTATGTTTCAATTGCATTTATATAATCCTTATTCCTTTTGAATTCAAAGGCTTGTTCATATAAGGATTCGAAATCGGTTCGACGTATATCAGAAGTTGTATTTTTAATTTTTACAGTCATACCGGTGTTAACAACAATGACACAAAAAGTTATTAAAATTAGGTATTATTTAATAATTTTAGCATACGCAATCAAGATTATGATAAGTGCCGTTATTATTGAAGACGAGCCTATTTTTCAGGAAATACTAAAAAAAGCCATTACTCATACCGGCTTAAGTATTAAAGTTGATGGTATCTGCAATTCCAAAAGAGAAGCAAAAAAAGTAATCCCCAATGTAAAACCACAACTCATTTTTTTAGATGTGGAACTTGCGGATGGGAAAGGTGTTGATTTGCTGAATGAATTAGACTGTACCGATATTGAAATTATTTTCACTACGTCACATGATAAATATGCCATAAACGCCATCAAAAATAATGCAGCAGATTATTTATTAAAACCCATAAAAGAAAAAGAATTAAAAAGAGCAATTGAAAAAGTTGCAAAACGACTTGAAGAAAAAGAAACACTAAAACAAGCTGCACAGCTACAAGGCTATTTAGATAAAATAAAATCAGACCAGCAACAAGATTCTAAACTTATGGTACCAACAAAGGAAGGTATGATTTTTTTAAAAGTGAACGAGATAATCCGTTTACAATCTGAAAGTAATTACACCTTATTTTATTTAATTGGAAACAAAAAAGTACTGGTAGCCAAAACACTGAAGAATTTTGAAGAAAAACTATTGCCTTATAATTTTCTACGTATTCATCAATCGAACCTTATCAATTTGGTACACATGAAAGAAATTGACCATGGTGATAATCTTGCAATTATGACAGATGGCAGTAAGGTGGAAATTTCCAAACGAAAGAAAAAAGAATTTTTAGATGCTTTGGAAAAGAGCAATTCTACAATAGCATAAATTTATCTTATTTTTTATTTTATAAAAAAGCCGTCTCACTTAAAGCGAGACGGCTTTTATAATTATTTTCTTTCTGCTTATTTTACTACAGAAATTCGTTTATTGGAAATCATCTTTCCGTCTACATCTAATAATAGCAAATAAGCACCGGATGATACTTCATTCAGTTTAGTAAGGATAAATGAATTTTCACCTTCATTTGTAAATCCTAAATCATTTTCTAAAACTGTTCTTCCAGTTAAATCAACTAATCTGATTTTCGCATTTCCTGCATTAGTTAAATTAAATCTTATCTCCGCATTATTGCTGTTTACCGGATTTGGATAAACCATCAAAGCAACATCTTTAGTTGTACTGATATCTTTTTTGGTAACCAATAGCTCATTCGGAATTTGTTTTGTTTCATCAGAGTACAGTATTCCTGTGTTATCAATAGCTGAACCACCTTCTTTGGCTAATTTACTGCTTATGAAATTCACCGTATAATCTTCTGTTTCTCCGTAGGTGAACGTTCCGCATGAAGTTGCGGTAGATGCATCACTCATAACTACACGCATGCGTGTAGAACCAACTGTTGCTGTCGCCGGTACACTAAATGTTGCATAGTAAGTTCCACTTCCTGTAGCAGAACCGGATACGATTGTTTCACCCGCATCTGCAAAATCACCATCTTTGTTAAAGTCAATATATATTCTCCAGTATTCAGTATAAATTGTAGAAGTAAAGCCTGCACTGAAGTTAATAGTATTTCCTGTAGAGCCAATAACTAAATTAGTAGATAAACCTGTATTTAAATACCCTCCTGTCTCTTTCCCGGAAGTGCGATTAATTGAACCGATATTTACTAAATCTATCCACTCATAAGATTGTGAAGTTCCATTTGAACTGCAATATGCAGTAGTTGTTGAAGTAGTTGTGAAAGATGCTGCTGTTGAATAAGCAGATGTGCCACTTGTACATACTGCTGCTACCTGATAATTATAAGTAGTTCCTGCTACTAAACCTGTTAATGCTCTTGATGTAGTAGTGATTCCGCTCACCGTTGTCCATGTCGTGGCTGCTGATGTTTTGTATTGTAAGGTATAACTCGTTGCTCCGCTTACTGCTGCCCAGCTAACAGTTGCACCTGTTGTTGTAATGGAAGATGATGTTAAACCTGTTGGCGTACCACAGGATGTTGTTGAAGTAGTTGTAAAAGAAGCAGCTGTTGAATATGCAGATGTACCGCTTGTACATACTGCTGCTACCTGATAATTATAAGTAGTTCCTGCTACCAAACCTGTTAATGCTCTTGATGTAGTAGTGATTCCGCTCACCGTTGTCCATGTCGTGGCTGATGATGTTTTGTACTGTAAGGTATAACTCGTTGCTCCGCTTACTGCTGCCCAGCTAACAGTTGCACCTGTTGTTGTAATGGAAGATGATGCTAAACCTGTTGGCGTACCACAGGATGTTGTTGAAGTAGTTGTAAAAGAAGAAGCTGTTGAATAAGCAGATGTACCACTTGAACATACTGCTGCTACCTGATAATTATAAGTAGTTCCTGCTACCAGGCCTGTTAACGCTCTTGATGTAGTAGTGATTCCACTCAGTGTTGTCCATGTCGTGGCTGCTGATGTTTTATACTGTAAGGTATAACTCGTTGCTCCGCTTACTGCTGCCCAGCTAACAGTTGCACCTGTTGTTGTAATGGAAGATGATGCTAAACCTGTTGGTGTACCACAGGATGTTCCTGACGGAGGTACGCATCCCTGTGATGTTACTAAACCTACTCTTGCACCACCGGTAGAAAATAATGCATTCATTCTTGTTGATTGCCCTGCACTGAACATATACATACATGCATCGTCTGTATAATCCATATAATTCATAAATAAATCACCATTTGCGCCATTACTGCAAGTTACATGAGGAAATGCAGGACATCCGTAATTTGATGTTTGCTGAGTTGGTGTATCACTTACCAAATCACTGCCACAATTTGCATCACCCCAGATATGACGTAAATTCAGCCAGTGTCCAACTTCGTGTGTCATTGTTCTTCCTTTATTATATGGGGTTGAAGTACCTCCCGGTAAACTGGAGTATAAAATTACTACACCATCTGTTGCTGCCGTTCCACCCGGAAATTGCGCATATCCTAATAAGCCTCCACCTAAATTACAAATCCAGATATTTAAATATTTTGTTGCATCCCATGCATCATCTCCACCTGTAGATGATTTTTTTACTTTATCATCGTCTATAAACGAAGTGACTGTTGTAGATTTTCTGACAATTCCTGTAGTAGCTGCTCCTGCCGGTGTACGTTGAGCCAAACAAAACTGTATACCTGTATTACCGGCTTTTATTCCAGAAAAAACAGAAGGAAGACTGGAAATATCTGTATTGGTTCCACCATAATCCGCGTTTAAAACAGCTAACTGTGACTGAATCATAGCATCACTTACATTTTGTGCTGTAGTATTGTATACCACGTGAAAAACAACAGGAATAGTAACTGTTGCTGTAGTTGCATTTCCATTTATACCCACAGATTGACGTTGTGTACTTTTCTGCTGAGTAATGAAATTGTTTGTAAATTGCTCAATTTGTTGCATACGCTGCATCATGCCGGGATCGGCTTTTAATTGTCTGGTCAAAACTTCAGTTGAACCACATCTTTTAAAACCTTCAGTAGCAAAAGATGAAAAGCTACTCCATAGCATTAGAGCCACGAATAGGTGTTGGGTAATAAATTTTTTCATTAAATCTTTGTTTACGTGTAATCGAAATTAAAAAACTTATCTAATGAAAAAAAGCGGGAATATGTTAATTAACATTTCTGTACGTCTATTTGTGGAAAAACAAAGTAAAAATTGATAAATGACAAGAAAAACGATAGCCACATTCAAATGAATGTGGCTATATTAAAAGTTGAAAGATAATACTATAAATTATATTTACCTGCTTCAATTACTCTGGCAGCAATTCTTCTGCGTGCTTCTATCACATTTACAGGTTCGTACTTAGTGTAACGTTTCAAGCCCATCAGCATAATACGCAATTCATCACCTTCAGCATAAGACTGCAGTGTGTCTTTTCCAAAAACATTGATTTTATTCATTGCATCATTAAAGAACACTTTTAAGATGTCAATATATACCTGGTCGGCTTTTTCGCCTTTCTCAAAAATCTTCTGCACACGCAACAACAACGATTCTGCGGCGTAAATCTGAATAAGCATGTCAGATGCATTCATAATGATTTCCTGTTCATCTTTTAATTTGGCCATTAACTTCTGAACAGCACCACCGGCAACCAATAAAAATGCTTTTTTAGCATTTTTAATTGCTCTCAATTCAGCAGTAAATTGACCATCATCGTCACCACCAAAATCAGGCACACTCATCAGTTCTTTTTGAATAGCCATACCCGGTGACATCAAATCAATTTTACCGCCCATTGCACGTTTCAATAACATATCAACAGATAACAAACGGTTAATTTCACTTGTACCTTCGTATATACGTGCAATACGTGAATCTCTGTATGCTCTTGCTGCATTGGTTTCTTCCGAGTATCCCATTCCACCATGAATCTGCACATTCTCATCTACTACAAAATCCAACACTTCAGAACCTAATACTTTCACAATAGAACATTCAATAGCATATTCTTCCGCTGCACCCAATAATGCCTTGGAAAATTCCTGTCCTGCTGCCAGATTTTCGTGTTCCAGTTTTCCAATATCATTTGCACAACGATAGGTGGCAACTTCCAGTGTAAACAACTGTATTGCCATTTCTGCAATTTTATGCTGTATGGCACCGAATGAACTCAATGATTTTCCAAATTGTGTTCTTTCATTTGCGTATTGAACTGCTTGGTTGAATGCCTCACGTGCACCACCTAATGCTGTAGCTCCTAATTTGTATCTCCCAATATTTAAGATATTGAAAGCAATCAAATGACCTTTGCCACGTTCTCCCAACATATTTTCAACAGGAATTTTGCAGTTCTCAAAAAACACCTGACGTGTTGAAGAACCTTTAATTCCCATTTTATCTTCTTCTGCACCTAAGTTTAAACCAGGTGTACCTGCTTCAACTAAAAATGCCGTAAATTCTTTGCCATCAATTTTTGCAAAAACAGTAAATAAATCTGCAAAACCTGCATTGGTGATCCACATTTTTTGTCCATTGAGAATCCATGATTTGCCATCTTCAGAAAGCGTGGCAATCGTTTTTGCTCCTAATGCATCTGAGCCTGAACTTGGTTCTGTAAGACAATAAGAAGCCGCCCATTCACCACTTCCTAATTTTGGTAAATATTTCTGCTTTTGCTCTTCGGTTCCAAAGTACAAGGTTGGCAATGTTCCGATACCAATATGACAAATTGCAGTTGTAGCAAAAGAACCGGTCCGTCCATATTCTTCTGCAATAATGCATCCGGTAATTACATCCTGATTCATACCGCCATAGGTTTCCGGTATCGCTGTTGATAGTAATCCAAGTTCACCTGCCTTTCCCAATAATGATTTTGACAATCCCGGTTCTTGTTTCTCTATCTGTTTCCAAAGTGGCATTACTTCTTTTTCCACGAAATCAGATGCCATAGAGCGCACCATCAGTTGTTCTTCGGTATAATCTTCCGGTGTAAATACTTGTTCTGTAGTGGATTCTTTGATAATAAATTCTCCGCCATTCAATGATTTGATTTGTTCGAGTGTTTCCATTTTTAGATATTTAGACTATTTTATTTTAATCTTTCAATTATCCCTGCAATGCCTTGTCCACCGCCTATACAAGCTGATACCATACCGTAGCGTTTATTCTGACGACGCATTTCGTTAATTAATTGCACAGATAGTTTTGCACCGGAACAACCAAGCGGATGCCCCAATGCGATAGCACCACCATTTGGATTAATGATATCCGGATTTAATCCTAATGTTCTGATAACTGCTAAAGACTGAGCCGCAAATGCTTCATTTAATTCAATCATTTCAATATCCTCTTGCTTTAAACCTGCTAACTGCAATGCACGTGGAATCGCAACAACAGGGCCGATGCCCATGATGCGCGGCTCGCAACCAACCACTGCAGAAGTTACCAAACGTGCAATCGGTTCGATATTTAGTTCTTTCACCATTTTTTCAGACATCACCAACACGAATGCAGCACCGTCGGATGTTTGTGATGAGTTACCAGCTGTTACAGAACCTTTTGCTGCAAACACCGGTTTTAATTTTGCCAATCCTTCGACTGTTGTATCTTTTCTGGCTCCTTCATCAGTATCTACTACAAAAGATTTTGTTTTACGTTTATTGTTTTGCAGAAAAACTTCTTCTACTGTTACTGGTACTATCTCCTCTTTAAATTTTCCGGACTCAATCGCAGCGATTGCTTTCTGATGCGAATTGAAAGAAAATAAATCCTGATCTTCTCTTGAAATACCATATTGTGTAGCTACGGCTTCCGCTGTTAAACCCATTGATGAATAATAATCAGGAGTAGTAGCTGCGATATTATAGTTTAATACCGTTCGCCAGCCTGTCATTGGTAATAAAGACATAGATTCTACACCACCGGCGATAATACAATCTGCCATTCCCGCCTTAATTTTTGCAGTGGCCATAGCAATGGTTTCCAAACCGGATGCACAATAGCGATTCACAGTTACTCCTCCAACTGTTAGTGGTAATCCTGCACGCAATACTATCATTCGACCGATTTGCATACCTTGTTCTGCTTCCGGAATGGCATTACCACAAATTAAGTCATCAATACGCGATGGGTCCAAATTAGGAACGGATGCCACTAAATGTTTTACTACATCGGCACCTAAATCATCAGGTCGATAAAAGCGGAAGCCGCCTTTTTTTGCTTTGCCGATTGCTGAACGATAACCGGCTACGATATAAGCTTCTTGCATAATTTTGTTTTTTATTTTAGTTATTATATTTTTTTGATTGAATAAAAGAAAGAACACCCAACACTAAACAAACAAACAGTGAGATATATGTAATTAATTTCCCCTTTTTATATCCTTGTGAATCATAATAAAACTCCACCTTATGATTCCCTTTCTCCATATATACGCCTCGTTGAAAACTGTTAATTTTCAATACCTCTTTCACTACATTATCTACTTTTACTTTCCACGACGGATAATATAATTCTGCCAGAACCAGTATTCCAGATTCATCTGTCTTAACATCATACACTTGTTTACTGTAAGAGTCACTAATCATGTCAACTTTATTTGAAACTTCTTCTGCATTTTTATCCGGTAATTCAAGATCCAGTGGTTCGGTAATCAATGCAATATTGCTGAAATCAAAAGAATCTAATTTCATGGTTGTAGAATCATATAGCGCTTTTTTATACACCATTCGTTCATGTTTTAATGCGCGTGTATTTTCTTCAAATCCGTAATCAATACCGCCTTCATTATTGTTTCTCAACGGGATACTTTTGAATTTAACGCTCATCAAATCATAATATGGAATATTGGGCAGCAATTTCTTTTCAAAGGCAAGTGCATAAAAACCATCGGTATTATGAACATTATATAAAACAGACTGATTCCTCCTGTAAAGTCTGAATCGTAAATCATTTGGAGTGTATCTGTAAATTGTGTTTTTAGGTGCTTGTAAAGGTTTATAATACTTTTCATCCAGTGATAATGATTGGGATGTATTTACATCGCACTCTTTATAAGATGCATTATAAAAATATAAATCGTAAAAAATTACACAACACAATATAAATCCTAAAACATCCAATCTTATCAAATTAAAATGATGCAGTAAGAACAAAACAAGCATTATGAAAATATACAGTACATACTTCAGCTTATAGGATTGCAATATGGCTGCATTTGTTTCATCCAGTTGAAATTTAGAAATAACATCCTGAATACTGAATTGTGCTGAAATGAACAGTAAAAAAACAACCGCTACCATAAAAATTATTTTAAAGGTATTCTTGTTGTTGTCAAATAAATAATCCCAGCCATAACCTGCCATTATGCAGATTAAAATAGTTCCAACATATAAAATTCTGCCAGGCATTCTGAATTTATCAAATCCCGGAAAGTTGAATAACATCTTAAAGAAAAATGAATTACTGCCCAATGCATGCAACACTGCAAATATCAATAGTAATACAATCCCTATAGTCAAGATGTCTTTACGTTTATAATAGAATCCCGCTATGGATAAAGCAAATGGTATAGCACCAAAATAAAAGGCGGTCTCCCAATAGTGATAAGGTTTATTTGGAGTCAGGTAATAACTTGCATAATTCAGTTCATATCCTCCTTTAAAATATCCAAATAATCGCGGTGTAAAGATTGTTTTCAGTTGCTGCCATGCAACAGATCCATCCGTTGCAAAATCATAATTAATTTCTCCTCTTTGCGAATAGGGAAGAAATTCCATAGTATGCAAAATTTGTATGGCTGATAATCCTATCGAAAGCAAAACCGGGACAAAAAGCAACAGTGTTGTATAAAGTGTCTGTTTATTAGATAGCTCTTTATTTCTGTTTTTTTGAATTAGCAAGAATAATGAAATAGTCATTATCAGAATCATTGCATAAAAATAAAACTGAGGTTGCCCTGCCAGGAAAATGAATGCTAAAACAATGGTAGCACCAACAATGGCACTGATTCTTTGTGTTTGTATAAATGATACAAAAAATGACAATGCTAATGGTGCTAAACAAATAGCATACAATACAGGAGGCATCTGCCATCTGCAAACAACAGAACACGAAAAACCAAAGGCTACGGAAGCCAGTACTCTTCCCCAGAAACTTATTCTGAATTGTTTTGTCAGCATATACATAGCCATCTGTGCAATGAGGAAATGTAGCATAATCAGATACTCCATATCTTTAATGAGTGCATCACCCGTAGGGCCAAGTATATAAAGTATAAAATGTAACGGATAATAAAACTGAGTAGCAGGATCCGCTAAATGAACAGCACCGGCATATACAAAAGGATTCCATGCCGGAATCTCTCCGTTTTTGAATGCCTCAATATTTATTTTTACGAAAGGCAGATGTTGTTCAATATAATCCGTCCAGTAAGAAGACCAGAAAAACGTTTTACCTAACAACTGATTATGAAAGAAGAGTAAAGTAAATGCAGAAAAGATTAAAATAGCAATAAAGAAAAGTTTCGATTCCGTAAGCTTGGAAAAATCGAAAATGGATTCCCGTTCAGGTTTTCTGATTCTCTTACTATCCGTATTTTTCGTTGCTTCGGTATTTTTATCTACCGATTTTTGCGGAGTCAGTATTTTCTTTTTCTTAGACATTACTCTACTTTTAAAAGTATAACCTCCTAATTCCTCAATGGTTTTCCTGTTGTCAGCATAGCCTGCATTCTTTCCATTGTTTTCTTTTCACCACAAAGTGATAAGAATGCTTCTCTTTCCAGGTCGAGCAGGTATTGTTCGTTTACGGTTGTCTGAGATGATAAATCACCACCACACATTACAAAGGCAATTTTCTTTGCAATTAACGCATCATGAGCCGAAATATAACCACCTGCAACGAAAGATTCTACTCCTACCGTTAAAGTCCCCAAACCTGTTCTTCCTAAAACGGTAATATCATTTCTATGTGCCGGCTGAGAGTAACCTTCCTCGTTTAATCGGATTACCTCTTGTTTTGCTTCTGCAATAACACGTTTTGAATTTACAACGATTCTATCTTTATTTTTGCGTAGCAAACCTAAATCAAATGCTTCTGCAGCGGATGTTGCTACTTTAGCCATTGCAATATTTAAAAAGTTATCTTGTAAGGATTGCAACATAGGATCTCCATTTTTAAAACTATCTGAAGTTCTTAATGTCAATTCTTTTGTTCCGCCGCCGGCAGGTATTAAACCCACACCTACTTCTACCAAACCAATATATGTTTCTGCAGATGCAACTGCAACATCTGAGTGCATGGTAACTTCACAGCCTCCGCCAAGTGTCATTCCATGTGGTGCAGATACTACTGGCACTGCTGAATATCTGCAACGCATTGTTGTTTGCTGAAACATACGAACAGCCATATCCAACTCATCATAATCCTGATCCATTGCATACATTGACAACATCATCAAATTTGCACCTACTGAAAAGTTGGTTGCATCGTTTCCGATTACCAAACCTTTATATCCGGCCTCAGCGATTTCGATTGATTTTGTAATTGCAGCTAAAACATCGCCGCCTATTGCATTCATTTTTGAGGTAAATTCCAGATTCAATACGCCGTCGCCAATATCATGTAAGATACCACCGCTGTTTTTCCAAACAGGTTTATTGCTGCGCAAATTATCTAAAATGATAAATGATTCAGCACCCGGAATGGTTTTATAAATTTTTGATTGTTGGTCGTAATATTTTTTTACGCCATTTTCTACTTTGTAAAACGAAGTATTACCTGCTGCCAGCATATCCGTTACCCAGCTTCCTATAGTTAAACCATCCGCTTTAGCCAGTTCAATTCCTTTTTCTACACCAACAATGTCCCAATATTGAAATGGTCCGATGTCCCATGCAAAGCCAGCCCTTAAAGCATCATCTACCGCATACAAGACATCCGAAATTTCCGGAACGCGATTAGACACATAGGCAAATAATCCTGCCAAAGAACGTTTCACCAATTGAGCACCTTTATCATCTGCTTTTATAAACGCATTTATTTTTCCTGCTAAATTATCTGCTTTATTGGATTCATCCAGAGAGGGGAATTTTACTTTTCCTGTTGGTTCATATACCAGCGTATCTAAACGTAATGAAAAAGAATTTCGTTGCTCATCTTTGTAGTAGTATCCTTTTTTTGTTTTATTACCAAAGAATTTATTATCTAATAAAAACTGAACATATGGCGGCACATCAAATGCTCCTGCCTGCTCATCATTCGGACAATTTTCTTTGATACCCATCATTACTTTTGTTCCTGTATCATTTCCTACTAAATCTCCTAATTTAAAAGTACCTGTGTTTGGCCTTCCGATAGCACTACCCGTTAATTTATCTACTTCTTCAATTCTTAAGCCTAATTCAGCAGTCAGTTGATATATCTTAGCCATTGTATAAACACCTACTCTGTTTGCAATAAACGCAGGAGTATCTTTACATAAAACCGTTTCTTTTCCCAAATACACATCACCGTAATGCATTAAAAAGTCAACCACACCAGGATCGGTGTCAGGTGTTGGAATTATTTCCAGTAAACGCATATAGCGGGGTGGATTGAAAAAGTGGGTGCCACAGAAATTCTTTTTAAAGATTTCACTTCTTCCTTCTGATAAATGATGTATAGGAATACCGGATGTATTAGATGTTACCAATGTACCTGGTTTGATAAACTTTTCTACTTTCTCAAAAACCTGTTGTTTGATATCAAGACGTTCAACCACCACTTCTATTACCCAATCTGCATCTTTAATCTTTGACATATCATCATCAAAATTACCAAGTGTTACTCGCTTTGCAGATTCAGGATTATATGCTTGAGCAGGTTTTGATTTCAAGGCGAATGCAAAAGCATCATTAACGATTCTGTTACGCATTTTCGGATTTGCTTTTTCTTCTTCTTTAAGGTCGAATGGCACAATATCCAGTAACAATACTTCAACGCCAATATTGGCAAAATGCAATGCAATACCTGAGCCCATTACGCCTGAACCTAATACAGCTACTTTTCTGATAGATCTTTTTGTTTTTAATTCCATATTAAGTGATTAATTTAAATGTTTAAGAGTTTGTAATTTTTTAATTATTTTGTTTCAAATCTGCCAAGGTATAAGCAGCAAAACGATTTAACAATCGTTCATATGCGTTCTTAATATATTTTGTGTCTTTAAAAATACGGGTCATCATTACAGCACCTTCAAATTCTGCAACGGTTTGCTCTGCCAGTTTTTTTGCATCTTCTTCATTTGTAATCTCTTTAAAAACAAACTCAACAGCACTCATCCATTCAGTATAAAAATCTTTGATGTGTTCTGCAAATTCAGGAATAGCTCTCGCTGTCTCTACACCGATGTTTCCCATTATATTGCCATCTGACAACAAGGCTCTTTCTGATTTCTTAAACATCTTTTCCATCCGTTGTTGCGGTGAAAGTGTCTTATCGTAAGCAATAGAGAAAACTTCTTTCTGAAAAAATTCATGTGCGTATTTTATTACAGCACTCATTAATGCTTCTTTGCTTGGAAAATAATGGTAAAGGCTTCCTTTCAGTAAACCACAAGCCGCAGCAATATCCGCAATAGAAGTATTATGATAACTTTTCTGGCGAAATAGTTTCAAAGAATGTTTTAAAATATCTTCTATACTTACTTTCTGCTTTGGCACTTTGTTAATTTAGAATTATTGAATTAATGAGTTTATGAATCTACTCAAACATCAACATAAAAATAAGAATTGCTTAAATCTTATCAAACGTTTGTTTGGTAAATAATAATTTAATAACAATTCAATGCATGCATTGAATTTTTTAAAAACTTACCGAATTCTAAGTTGAATGCGTTATATAATCAATTTTAAGTACCAATTACCAAGCTCCTTAAAAACAGTTAGGTATTTAAGGTAGATTTGAGAATCAAAAAGTCTATAATTATACGTTAATAATAAATCCTAGGTGCCCCGGTTAGTTATATTTTTTGGCTGGCACCATACAGGATAGTGGGTTTTTATGTTTCTATGTTTCTTTGGGGTGCATCTTCTGCACCTCATTTTTTTTGAAAAATCCTATCATATCTCTAAATTTTTCAATATTTTGCTGATTATCAGATGTTAAAATATCTCAAGCCACATATACAACTTGTTTTTTGTCTGTGTATCATGCATATACATTCATCAGGACTGGATATTTCACAGGTTCGTTTTGACGTAATAGATATAAAGAATGGACTTTCTCAAAACAGTGTATACAATATTTTTCAAGACAGTAGAGGGTATATGTGGTTTTGTACGGATGAAGGGCTGAACAGATATGATGGTTACACTTTTTTGAAATATGAGAAACAAGTTGATAACAAAAACTCATTAATTTCCAATTTCACCTCCTGCATGGCCGAATCCTCTCCCGGTGTCTTTTGGATTGGAACAGAAAAAGGGTTTAGTGTTTACTTCTTTGAAAGTAATAAATACCTGAATCTTGAGAGTCCTGCTCAAATCAAAAAAATAGTAGTGGATGACAGCACCTCTGTTCTGATTCAGACACCCTATAGTTTATACAGGGCACGCATTGTAGAAATTAAAGAGAAGGAATATACCATCCAGATAGAGCCCATGAATTCTTACCGCGAAGTGGTTTATAAAGCAGACAATAACCACATTTATCTTGCGGGTAGAAACAATCACTTATATTCTTATGATACACGTACAAAGCTAATCGTACAAAAAAGTGAGTCTGATGTCTGGAGAAAGATTATTCGTCAAAAAATAAATGGTATTCAAAAAGATAAATTCAGTAATTACTGGGTGGGCACTAACACAGGTTTATTAAAATTAGACTCCACGTATAATTTAGTTGATTCATTTCCAGAGCTGCGAAAAACAATTGCAGGATTACAGGATAAGATTACAAGCATTGGTATTGGCAAAATGGGAAATGTGTATATCGCAACATATCAGCACGGTTTGTTAATTTATGACATCAACAGAAATCGTTTTATAGAATACGAGAATGATCCTTATAATCTAACCAGTATTCCTGACAATAAAATTACAAGCTTGTTATTTGATAACAGCGGTACATTATGGGTTGGCACCAAAGGGTCGGGTGTTGCATACTATTCACAGTTTAAGTTTAAGTTCAAACATATCACACAGGAGCTATTTAAAACTTCGTGGTTGAGTAATAAATATATTCTTTCTTTTCATTCAGATAACGATGAGAATATATGGATAGGTACAGATGGAGGTGGTTTATATAAATTCGACACTAAAGAAAATATCTTTTCCAACTGGCGGAATAATTTCTCGTCTTCTTCGTTATCAAATGATGTTGTTCAAAATATATTAATTGATGCTTATGGGAATATTTGGGCGGGAACACTAAATGGTATCTGTAAATTTAATCAGAGCACTAATACATTCAGGCGTTATTTTCTTTCTCCTACAAAATACTCTTCTAATTTAAAGATACCGGCATATTCAACTATCCGTCTATTTGAAACAACGGGGAATGAATTATATGCTGTTGTTGAACATTCCATCTACAGATTTAATCCAAATAAAAATAATTTTGAGATTACTACAATTGATTTAAAATCAATCGCAGTAATTCCGAGAAATATTCTTGAAGATGCTGACAGCACATGGTGGATGGCTACAACTACCGGTATTCTTCATGTAAATAAACATACCGGATTGTTAGATGAAAAAAGACTGAGTGCTTTAAATGAAAAATATTTCAAAACAGATCAGTTATACTGTATTCTAAAGGAAGATGATGAGCATTTTTGGGTTGGTACAGGAAACAGCGGGTTGTATTTGTTTAATAAAAAGAAGATTTCTATTGAAGCGAATTATACGGAAAAAAACGGCTTAAGCAATAATTTTATTTACGGCATCCTGAAAGACAATTCAGGAAAACTATGGATGAGCACAAACAGAGGTATCTCCGTATTTGACCCGACATTGAAACAATTCAGAAATTACGATATCAATGATGGCTTACAAAGTAATGAATTTAACGGAGGTGCCTATTTTAAAACAAAAGACAATGAACTTTTATTTGGTGGTATTAACGGTTTCAATATTATTGAGCCGGATAAGATTCCGTTTAATTCATACAAACCAATTACCAACATAACCAATATCAGAACGGATAACAGCACATATAACCTGTTGCAGTATACTGCACAAAAAAAACGTGTACGATTTTCCAACAGTGAAAATAATATTTCATTCGAATTTGCGTCCAGTGATTATGCCAATACGCCAAAGAATATGTTTGAGTATAAATTAGACGGATATGAGCAGAACTGGATTAGGACAAACAGAAACTATGTATCCTACACCAAATTACCTCCCGGAAATTATACCTTTTTTGTAAGAGCAAGCAATAATGATGGTGTCTGGTCTGTTCAGCCGGCTTCATTCTCTTTTAGAATCCGCCCTATGATATGGCAAACGTGGTGGTTTCGAATTATTGCCGGAATTTTCCTGTTGATTTACGGGTATCGTTTTGTCACACAGCGCATACAAATGGCGCGCATGAAAGAAAAAGAACAGAGTCAGCTGGTAAGACAAAAAGCGGAATATGAAAAGCAATTGGCTGAAATAAAACTGAAAGCACTGGTAGCGCAAATGAATCCGCACTTTGTTTTTAATTGTATGAATTCCATACAAGCCATGATTTTGTCTGATCAGAATATGCAGGCGTCTACTTACCTTACAAAATTATCCAGATTAGTACGCTCTGTACTGGAAAATTCTGTAAAAACATTTATTCCGTTACATGATGTAATAGAAAATCTAAAACTATATCTCGAACTGGAATCATTGCGATTTGACCAGCAATTTAATTATGATATACGTACAGAAGGACTGGATGTTTACTCAATAGAAATGCCTTCCATGTTAATTCAACCATATGTAGAAAATTCCATCTGGCATGGTTTATTGAAAAAGGAAGGAGAAAAAAATATTCATATTAAATTTCACAGAGAATTTAATTATTTAATCTGTGAGATTCAGGACAATGGCATAGGAAGAGTAAAAGCAGCGGAACTTAATCTAACCAAGCAGCATAAATCGCTTGGTACCATTATCACCAAAGAAATGTTTGAAACCTTACATAAAATAAAAGATACAGATTATAATGTGGAAATAATAGATTTGTATGATGAAAATCACTTACCGGCAGGCACCAAAGTAATTGTAAGAATTGAATTAAATTAAATTTTGCAAAAAATAAAACATGGAAGCAATAAAAGCAATAATAGTAGATGATGAAAAAAACAACCGCATTGCGTTACACAAATTAATTGAAAAATTTTGTCCGCAGATAAGCGTAATTGCAGAATGTGATAGTGTTGACAGCACAATTTCAACAATCGAAAACTCTCCTGCCGATGTTGTTTTTCTAGATGTGGAAATGCCGGGAAAAAATGGCTTTGATTTGCTGGCACATTATAATTATCAGTGTCCTTTTGAAATTATTTTCACCACCGCTTACAGTCAATATGCCGTTAAAGCATTCCGCTTCAGTGCCTTGGATTATCTTTTAAAACCGGTTGATCCGGAAGAATTAATTCGGGCTGTATATAAGTTATCCGTCAAAATCTCTGAAGAAATAAAAAACAAACAGTTTGAATTATTAGAACAAAAAATCAGCAATAAAGAATCAGCTAAGAAACAATTAGCCATTTCAACATTAGAAGGAATTTATTTTGTTTCTTTAGATGAAATCATTCATGTAGATGCAGATTCTTCCTATACCAAAATTTATCTCACTACAGGTGACATGATTATGTCTTCAAAACCTTTGAAATATTTTGAAGAAATGCTCGAAGATTATGATTTTGTGCGCATTCACCAATCGCATATAATTAATCTGAAACTTATACGCAGATATGTGCGAGGCGATGGCGGGCAGGTAATTATGATGAACGGAACAGAAATAGAAGTTTCCCGAAGAAAAAAAGATGATTTGCTCGCAAAAATTTCAGATACGTTGTAGTATATACTTGGCAAGTCTTTAAGACTTACCAAGTATTCGTTGATTAATTTCTTTTATCAATGCCGGTCCTTCGTAAATAAAGCCTGTATATAATTGCACTAAACTTGCTCCTGCATTTAATTTTTCTATTGCATCATCAGCGTTCATAATTCCGCCGACTGCAACAATCGGAATTTTACCTTCAGATTTTTTATGCAAGTATTTTATTATTTCTGTTGATTTTTTTGTTAACGGTTTTCCACTTAATCCTCCTGCCCCAATCGCTTCTACCTTCGTTTTTTGTGTTATTAAATTTTCTCTTGCAATCGTTGTATTCGTTGCCACTATACCTGCCAGTTTAGTGTCAAATACAATTTCAATAATATCGTCTAATTGTTCATTTGTCAAGTCAGGCGCAATCTTTAATAAAATTGGCTTTGGCTTTATTTTAGATTGATTGATTTCCTGCAAGTGAAATAATATCTTTTTCAGCGGTTCTTTTTCCTGCAAGGCACGTAAATTAGGCGTGTTTGGCGAACTCACATTCACTACAAAATAATCAACCACATCATATAATTCATTAAAACATTTTACGTAATCATCTACTGCATTTTCGTTTGGTGTGAGTTTGTTTTTACCGATATTTCCTCCTATTATAATTTCAGATTTACGATTTATGACTTCAGATTTATGAATATTATTTTTCACAACACTCATTCCTGCATTATTAAAACCCATCCTGTTAATAATTGCTTCATCTTGTATCAAACGAAATAAGCGAGGTTTATCATTTCCATCCTGCGGTAAAGGTGTTACAGTCCCAATCTCTATAAATCCAAAACCAAATGCATCAAATGCATCAATGCATTCTGCATTTTTATCCAAGCCTGCGGCTAAGCCAACGGGATTTTTAAACGTTAAACCAAATAAATTGCGTTCTAATTTTTTGTCATCAACAACATACAAAAACTTTAGAATTGTTTTTACAAATGGAACCTTTATCAGAATTTTAAACCAACTTAAAGTGATATGATGCGCCTTTTCAGCATCTAATTTAAAGAGGAAAAACCGCAGGAGTTTGTACATGTTACGAAGGTACGATTTACGATTTACGATTTACGATTTTGTCTGTAAATATTAGTTTATCATCACAAATTTATAACTTATAATTCCTAATTTCACACTATGCAAAAGCCACTTGCCGAACGCATGCGTCCGAAAACTATTGACCAAATTATTGGTCAGGAACACTTATTGGGGAAAAATAAAGCATTGCGTCAACTGATTGAAAAAGGTAAACTGCATTCCATGATTTTCTGGGGCCCGCCGGGTGTTGGAAAAACTACATTGGCAAGAGTTTTAGCCAATCACGCAAAATTACCAATTGAGCAATTAAGTGCTATCTCCGCAGGTGTAAAAGAAATCAGAAGTGTTATTGATACGGCAAAAGAAAGAGGACAAACTGTTTTATTTATTGATGAAATCCATCGTTTCAATAAATCACAGCAGGATGCATTGCTTGGTGCTGTTGAAAATGGTACTTTGATTCTGATTGGTGCAACCACGGAAAATCCTTCATTTGAAGTGAATGCCGCATTATTGTCCCGCTCACAGGTATATGTTTTGAAATCACTGGAAGCTGAAGATTTAAAAAAGATTATAGATACGGCTCTTCAGGAAGATGAAATATTAAAACAACTTGATGTTAGGGTTCAGGAATACGACGCCTTGTTTTATTTCTCAGGAGGCGATGCACGAAAATTATTGAATGTATTAGAATTGGTTTGTGAAAATCTCAAAGATGACAAATCTATTACCAATACTTTTGTGGAAGAAATTATACAAACCTACATTGCCCGCTACGACAAGAGCGGTGAACAGCATTATGATATTATTTCTGCGTTTATCAAATCCATTCGCGGCAGCGACCCGAATGCTGCTTTATACTGGATGGCCAGAATGATAAATGGCGGCGAAGACCCGAAATTTATTGCACGTCGATTATTGATTTTATCTTCTGAAGATATTGGCAATGCAAATCCGAATGCGTTGTTACTTGCAAATGCTTGTTTTCAGGCGGTTACTACTATTGGTTATCCTGAATGCAGAATTATTCTGGCGCAATGTGTTACCTATTTAGCATCTTCTCCAAAAAGCAATGCCAGTTATTTAGGAATTGAGCAAGCTATGACGTTAGCTGATAAGACAAGTAATCTTTCTGTCCCTCTACATTTGAGGAATGCACCAACCAAACTGATGAAAAATCTGAATTATGGGAAAGATTATCAGTACGCACATCAATTTGAAAATAATTTTGTGGATTTAGAATATCTACCGGAAGAAATCAGCGGCACAAAATTTTATGACCCCAATAACAATGCACGCGAAAATGAATTGCGGAAGTTTCTGAAAGAACGCTGGAATAAGAAATATAATTATTGATTATAACCACTTAAGCAACTTTAGGAACTTAAGAAAAGAAATTAAAGAAATGATTACACAGAAAAGCATAAATGATTTAGCATATAAAATTGTTGGTTGTGCCATAGAAGTACAAAAAGAATTAGGACCAGGTTTACTGGAATCCATTTATCAACGATGCATGGAAGAAGAACTAAAGAATAAGAATCTATCATTTCAATCCCAATTAAAAATCCCCATAAAATATAAGCACTTAGAATTAGATTGTGATTTACGTTTAGATATTCTAGTTGAAGATTTAATAATTGTGGAACTAAAAGCTGTAGAAACTTTGCTTCCTTTATTTCACGCACAGTTATTGACATACATGAAACTTTTGCAGAAACCTAAAGGCTTATTGATTAATTTTAATTCAGATAATATTGTAAACAATACTGTTTCTTTAGTAAATCAACATTTTAATGAATATCTTTAAGCTTTGTTTCTTTAGTTTCTTATGTGGTTAAAAAATAATACTAATAAATTTTTCTTAATTGCCGGACCTTGCGTGGTTGAGTCAAAAGAAATTTGTTTTGAAATTGCGGAACAATTAAAATCTATAACAACGGAATTAAACATTCCATTTGTTTTTAAAGCATCCTTTAAAAAAGCAAATCGCAGCAAACTGGATTCCTTCACAACCATTGGCGAAGAAAAAGCCTTGCAGATTTTAGGAGATATAAAATCACATTTTAATATTCCTGTTCTTACTGATGTACACGAAACAAACGATTGTGATTTGGTAAAAGATATTGTAGATGTAATTCAGATACCTGCATTTTTGTGCCGACAAACGGATTTACTTTTAGCAGCAGGAAAAACAGGGAAAACAGTCAACATAAAAAAAGGACAATTTGCAAGTGCAGAAATGATGGCGTTTGCTGCTGAAAAAGTTTTATCCGCAGGAAATAAAAACATTTTACTTACAGAGCGTGGAACAACATTTGGTTATAATGATTTAGTTGTTGACTTCAGAAATATTCAGCTAATGAAAAAGACAGGTTATCCTGTAGTATTTGATGCGACACATTCCGTACAGCAACCCAATAAAAGCGAAGGCATCAGCGGTGGAAAGCCTGAATTTATTGAAACACTGGCAAAATGCGCTATTGCTGCAGGTACTGATGGTATCTTTTTAGAAACACATCCAAATCCTTCTAAAGCATTAAGTGATGGAGCAAATATGATGGCGTTGAGTGAAGTAGAACCATTGCTGAAAAAGCTGTTGAAAATCAAACAGAATCTATAATATCTTCAATTCTGTTCTTCTATTCTTCGCTTTATTTTCTTCGGTGTCATTTGGTACAACCGGCATCAAATCACCATATCCTTTTGCCGTCAACCGTGTTGCTGTAATTCCATTTTGTACTAAATAATTCACAACACTTTCGGCACGTTTTTGTGATAAAATCTGATTGTATTTTTTATCTCCTTTATTATCTGTATGGCCTGCTATCTCAATCTTTAACATTGGATTTTTTTGCAACAATTCGACAACTTTATCTAATTCAAGAAAGGAAACCGTGTTTAATTCACTTTTATCAAAATCAAAAAATACGTTGTTCAGTGTAATTTTATTATTGGATGCAATCGGTTGTAATAAAATTTCTAACTCATATGGTTTCTGCTGAGAAGAAATTTCTTTCAGATTTATATTTTGCGAATAGAATAAATAATTATTCTTTTGAACTTGCAAGGCGTAATTTTTATTTACTTCTATGCTCACAAAGAAATTACCTGTTGCCGTATTCCCTTTGTATTTTTCCTGTTTGGAATCCAGGTCAACAACGACATAATTTGCATTCAACAATTGTTTGGTGTTTGCATCTCTCACCGTTGCTTTTATATACGTAATTTTTTTTGGCTGTATAATTTCCGGCAACTCAAAACTATAAATATCCAGTCCGCCAAAACCACCATCGCGACTGGAAGCAAGAAAAGCGGTTTTCCCATCGTAGGAAACCGTCATGCCATTATCATCATTTTCCGTATTAATCGGATAACCAATATTTACAGCTTGCGACCAGCCTGTGTCTGTTTTTCGGGAAATATAAATATCACCATTTCCCATACCCGGCCATCCGTTTGAAGTAAAATATAATGTTTGATTATCTGCATGAATAAACGGACACTGATCATCGTATTTCGTATTCACATTAGGTCCTAAATTTTCAGGTTCACTCCATCTCATTTTATCATCTAAATAGCTTACCCAAATATCTTTGCCTCCTAATCCACCGGCACGATTACTGGAAAAGTACAAGGCCTTACTGTCTGAAGAAAAACTTGGCTGTGCTTCCCATGCTCCTGAATTTATTGGCTTCCCGATGCCGCTTGGCTCAGACCAGTTGTTATTTATTTTTTGTGAAAAATATAAATCGCAGCTGCCATATCCGTTTATTCGATTACATGCCGTAAAAAATAGAAGACTGCCATCCGCATTCATAGTTTCTGCACCTTCATTTTCATCTGTATTGATAACTGTTCCTAAAGAAATAGCCGGCGCAAAACTACTGTCCGTTTTTTGAGAGATATATAAATTTTCTTCCCTTCCATCTAGACGTGTAAATGCCAGTATTTTTCCATCAGGTGTCAGATAAGGAAAATATTCTAAACGCGCTGTATTAATAGTTGAACCGAGATTTTTAGGGTTAAATGGTACGGGATTTTTTTTCGCTTCAATCGCAAAATTTGCATTGCAAACTGTTTGCTCTGCTTTCACCGTAGCATTAGGAACTTTATCTTTTCTTGTCAGATATTTTTCTGCATAGAACTTCGCCTTTTCACCATTATTTTTTTTCAGATATATTTCAGAAAGTAAAAAAGTGGCTCTCCCGGAAAAATCATTGGCTGAAGCTGCATTTTCAAGAATTGTAATTGCATCATCATATTTTTTCAATGCATAATAATATTCTCCCAGCAGTTCTTTTGCCTGTGTATAATTGGGTTCTATCTTAACGGCTTTTTGCAGTTCTGTAATACCTTCTTCCCATTGTGTACGACTACCATACTCTTTTGCTTTGAAATAAGCAGCCATCGCTTTTTGAGAAACTTGCTGTGAAAAAGAGGCTGAAGTAAAAAGTAAAAAGCCAAAAAGTAATATGAGCGTTTTAATATTCATTATTTATTACATTCAAAAATTATACCTAACTTATTCCTTTTTACTTACACCTCATTCCTAAATTATGGAATATCCAAATATTTATGTGTTTGCAGTGATATTTTCCAATCGGGATATTCTTTTACATAATCGACAATCAACGGAAGCATTTGTTCTTTTTTCGACCATTCTGTTTGTAAATACAGTTTACAGTTTGCAGTTGTTAGTTCACGGTTTTCTTCCGAGAATTTGAAATCACTTTTATTAAAAATAATACATTTTAATTCATTGGCTTTTGCTACTACCTCTTTAAGTGGTGTTTTAAATTTTTTAGGCGAAACACAAATCCAATCCAGTGTACCTGAAAGCGGATAGGCTCCTGAAGTTTCTATATTGACTTGGAATCCGTTTTCTTTTAATGCCTTTGTCAGGAAATTTAAATCATACATCAACGGCTCTCCACCTGTAATAACGATTAGCCGTGCAGGATATTTCAAAATTTCACTTATCAAATCCTCTATTAACATTAATTGATGTTCCTCCACGGTCCAGGACTCTTTCACATCACACCAGACACAGCCTACATCGCAGCCTGCCAAACGGATAAAATAAGCTGCATGTCCTGTATAGAATCCTTCACCTTGTATGGTGTAGAAGTGTTCCATTACGGGAATATGGGTATTTATGTTGAATTGCATTGGTTCTCAAAAATAAGAATAAAAAAGAAAAACTGAATTGAGTAACACCTCCCTTAATCCCTCCTCAAGGAGGGAAATACAGACATTACAAAAAATGGTAGTCACTAAAATTTCACTACTGAATGAGTCTCTCCTCTTGAGAGGAGATTAAGAGGTGTGTTATTACACCTTCGGTGCTGCTGCTAAAATTTCAGCACTTGCCTGATCAGCATATTTTTTAAAGTTCTCATTAAACTTGGCTGCTAATTCTGCTGCTTTTGCATCATAAGCTGCTTTATCTGTCCAGGTATTTCTTGGATTTAAAATTTCACCTGGCACGCCCGGACATTCTGTCGGAATCTGAAAATTAAAGATAGGTAATGTTTCGTATGGTACTTTTTCCAAATCACCGCTCAAAGCTTCTGTTATCAAAGCACGCGTATATTTTAAACTCATGCGTTTACCAACACCATACACACCACCTGTCATACCGGTATTAATCAGCCATACATTAGCACCGCTTTCTTTTAATTTTTTACCAAGCATTTCTGCATATTTCGTTGGATGCAACGGTAAAAATGCTGCCCCAAAGCACGCAGAGAAAGTAGTCTGTGGTTCAGTCACACCTGCTTCCGTTCCTGCTACTTTTGATGTATATCCTGAAATGAATAAATACATTGCTTGAGCTTCCGTTAATTTGGAAATCGGAGGTAAAACACCAAAAGCATCATAACTTAAAAAGAAAATATTTTTAGGTATGGTTCCAACCGATGGAACTGCAATATTATTGATATGATATAAAGGATAAGAAACACGTGTATTTTCCGTCACGCTTACATTTTCAAAATCTACTTTATTGGTGTTGTCGTAAAAACGGATATTTTCTAAAATTGCACCCGGTTTGATGGCGCGGAAAATATCCGGTTCTTTTTCTTCTGTTAAGTCCACGCATTTTGCGTAACAACCGCCTTCAAAGTTGAACACGCCTTCTGCGCTCCAGCCATGCTCGTCGTCGCCAATCAGTTTTCTGTTCGGGTCAGCAGACAAAGTGGTTTTTCCTGTTCCTGACAAGCCGAAGAACAAAGCAGTATCATCATCGTTACCTATATTGGCAGAACAGTGCATGCTCAGCACATTCTTCAAATGTGGTAATTCGAAATTCAATACAGTGAAGATACCTTTTTTGATTTCACCGGTATATCCTGAGCCTCCGATTAAAATAACTTTCTTAGTAAAATTGATAATGGAGAAATTATGCTGACGTGTTCCATCTTCAGCAGGATCTGCCATAAAGCTTGGCGCGCACAAAATCGTCCATTCAGGCACAAAAGATTCTATTTCTTCTGCCGAAGGGCGAATAAACATGTTATCTGCAAATAAACTTGCCCACGGTGTTTCTGTCACAACTCTGATATTTAACCGGTACTGCGGATTTGCACAAGCAGTAACATCACGCACATAAATTTCAGATTGTTTATCCAAGTGCGCAGTAACCTTAGCCTGTAATTTATCAAATGCTTCCGGCGAATAGGGTTGATTGATTTTATTCCAATCTACCGCATTTTCGGTTAATGCATCTTTCACGGTAAATTTATCTTTGGGAGAGCGTCCTGTAAATTCTCCGGTATCAATACACAATGCACCGCTGTCATTCAATACGCCTAAATTCAAATCCAGTGTATTTTGTATAAGGGCCTCGCGCGAAATATTCCAGTGAATAGTTGGGTGATGAAAACCGAGCTTTGTCAAATCTGCTGAAGGGTTCTTGACGCTTGTATCATTCATTTTTGAGAGTTTTGAATTTGGTTTGCAAAAATACGGAATTTTGATTTGAAAGAAAGTACTTAAAGTTTTCGTAACATAAAAAATAATGCACAACTCATTTACGGAAAGTTAAAAAAAACAATAAAAAAGCCTGTTCAATACTGAACAGGCTTTATCATTAAAACGGAAATGTGTTATTATTCATTTTCCATTTTTGATTTCAGGTCAGAAAGTGCGCTTAAATCACCTAAAGTGGATTTTTCTACTTTGCTGTTGGTGTCTTTCACTGCATCTTTCGTTTTTTTAGCTGCCGCTTTTTTCTCGCCTTCCGCTGCTTTCTTTTCGTCGATTTTCACATCTTCGTTTACACGTGTATGTGAAACGATAATGCGTTTATCATCACGATCGAATTCAAGTACTTTGAAAGGCAATACTTCTTCTACTTCCGCTAATTTTCCGTCTTCTTTTTTGATATGACGTGTCGGAGCGAATGCTTCAATACCGTAAGGTAATTGAACTACAGCACCTTTATCTTCGCGCTTTAATACCGTTGCTTCATGGATAGAACCGATTGGGAACAATGTTTCGAACGTATCCCAAGGATCTTCTTCCAGTTGTTTGTGGCCTAATACGATTTTTTTGTTGTCGATATCAATCTCCAACACTACAACATCCAGTTCATTACCAATTTTGGTAAATTCTGAAGGATGATTGTAACGTTTTGTCCATGATAAATCAGAGATATGAATCATACCGCCTACAACATCATCCAGTTCCACAAACACACCGTACGGAGTAATGTTTTTCACCAAACCTTTCAGTTTGCTTCCAACAGGATATTTTTCCGCGATGTGCTTCCAAGGATCTTCCTGCATTTGTTTTAAGCTTAACGACATCTTACGTTCGTCTTTATCCAGAGTAACCACTACTGCTTCGTACTCATCACCCAATTTGAAGAAATCGCGTGAATTGATTGGCTGATTGCTCCAGGTAACTTCCGAAACGTGGATTAAACCTTCCACACCCGGTACGATTTCCAGGAAGGAACCGTAATCTTCGATGTTAACGATTTTACCTTTCACTTTAGCACCTACTTCAATACCTTCAGGTAATGAATCCCAAGGATGCGGTTGTAATTGTTTTAAGCCTAAAGAGATACGTTTTTTGTTATCATCATAGTCAATAACCACCACTTGTAGTTTTTGATCCATTTTCAACACTTCATTCGGATGGTTGATACGTCCCCATGAAATATCTGTGATATACAATAAACCATCTACGCCACCTAAGTCGATAAATGCACCAAAGTCTGTGATGTTTTTGATAGTACCTTCCAATACCTGACCTTTCTCTAATTTTCCGATGATTTCCTGACGTTGAGATTCTAAGTCGCTTTCGATTAAAGCTTTGTGAGAAACTACTGCATTTTTAATAGCTTCGTTAATTTTCACTACTTTGAATTCCATTGTTTTACCAACAAACTGATCGTAATCTGTAATTGGTTTCACATCGATTTGAGAACCCGGTAAGAATGTTTCCATACCGTATAAGTCTACAATTAAACCACCTTTTGTTTTGCTGATTACGCGGCCTTTAACGATAGTATCTTTAGCGTTAGCTTCGCAGATATAATCCCAGGCTTTGGTTAATTTCGCTTTTTTGCGGGAAAGGATAAGTTGTCCTTTTTTGTTTTCTTTGTTTTCAACGTAAACATCTACTTCATCACCAATTTTCAAATCAGGAGTATCTTTGAATTCCGATTTAGGAATCATACCATCAGATTTGAAACCGATGTTTAAGATAACATCTGTATCGGTAATACCTGTTACAATTGCTTTTACAATTTCGTTGTCTTCAACTTGTTTGAACGTTTGATCGTACAGTGTTTCCAGTTCAGCGATTTTTTCTTTCGAATACTGGTTAGCACCACGTTTACTCACGTTCCAATCGAACTCTTCTGCTTTAATAACCGGAATTTTAATATCCACGGTTTCCTGTTCGATTACTTCTTTTTCTTTGTGTACCGGAATGATGTCATCAGTAGCATCTAATACCGGAATTTCTGGTTTGTCTGTCAAAATTGACTAATTTAAATGGTTAAAAAATTAAAAATCTCACCGAAATCCTGAGTATTTTCTCAAAAATTTGGACTGCAAAGATACTACTTTAATGCCGAATTATGAATGATGAGTGATGAATTATTTGGCAAAATCGATTGATTTAATGCGTTTTTAACAAGATAAGCTGAAAGTTTTATGGAATTTGAGTAGTTTTTGTCTCTAAATATCAAACGAAATAATATGAAAACTAAAATAAACTATGAATTTGATGTGCATGAGAATAAAAATGTTATTTTAATAAAATTCCCTTACAATAAAGATTTAATTGAGCGTGTTAAAAAATTAGTTGGAGTAAAATGGAGTCATTCCAAAAAAGCATGGTATGTTTTAGACACGCAAGCCTATCGCGAAAAATTTGACTTAGAAGATAAACCTATTGGCAAAAATGCTATTACAAAAATTCATGATATCAACAAAACTGCATATCAAAAATATATTGAGCTGCTATACTTACTTGGTTACAGCAAAACAACTATAAAAACCTATAGTGTAGAGTTTGCACAATTATTATATCTACTAAAAGAGAAGGATGTTAGTTTATTGTCAACGGAACAAATAAAAAGTTATCTGTTGTATTGCTTACAAGTTTTAAAATTAAGTGAAAATCAGGTACACAGTCGTATAAATGCCATAAAATTCTACTTTGAAAGAGTATTAAAACAACCAAAAATAGTGATGGAAATACCACGACCACAAAAGCCATTGTTGTTGCCAAAAGTGATAGCAATTGATGACATTGCCAACATGATAAAACAAACAGAAAATTTAAAACACAAAACATTATTAATGTTGGTATATGGTATGGGTTTGCGAGTAAGTGAAATTATAAATTTAGAAATTAATAATATTGACAGCAAACGAATGCAGATACACATACAAGGTGCAAAAGGTAAAAAAGACAGATATGCAAATTTACCCGAAGTAGCACTACTTTATTTACGTGAATATTACAAAGAGTATAAACCCAAAAAATACCTGTTTGAAGGGCAACATGGCGAAAGATATAGCATTAGAAGTGCACAACAAGTATTTAAACAAAGTTTAAAGCGAGCTAATATTCATAAATCAATAGGCATACATGGTTTGCGTCATAGCTTTGCAACACACTTATTAGAACAAGGAACAGATATTAGTTACATACAACAATTATTAGGACACAATGATATAAAGACAACATTGATATATACACATGTAAGCAAAAAAGAAATGAAAGCTATTAAGAGTCCTTTAGACAATATAAAATGGTAAAATAGAAAATAACCTTTTTAAAAGCCTACTTAAAATGCGCTACGCGCAAAACGAATAGTCTTTTGTAATACTCAATTGAATATCAATATGTAAAGTTAATTTCCAACATATTGGTAAAGCAATGTCAATTGCGTATATTTACGAGTTACCTGCAAGCCTAAAGAACGAACAGAGTAAAAATGACAGACATAATGAAACAGAAAATAAGGACAGAAAAAGTGAACATTCAGACAGCCGACACAAAAGCCAACGCTTCTGTATTTTTATTTTTTCCCACCGCACATTTTTTAAAAACAATTTTAGCCAGCCGCACAAATGGCACATTTGGTTTTGACCCGACACACAAAGCCGACCCTTCGCAAAACCAAAAGAGCCATTTTTTGCCAACGCCTTAAATTAGAAACTCTACCTTAAATCACTAAGAAACTTATATAATGACACAGGAAGAATTTAATGCCTTTTCTTATGAAATAATAAATTGGGGAAACATCCCAATCAGTTCAAAGAACTGTGGTGTCGGATGTATATTCTGTAAAGTTCACAGAGACCCAATTTTAAAAAGGTTTCCAAAACTGCCTGAAATCACAATGGAAGATTTGTATGAAGGATTTAAGTTTATCAAAGACAGCCACAACTTTGTAAGACTTGGTGCTGGTGTCATGGTAGCTGCACATACAGACCCATACTTACACCCATTGATTTATGATTTTATAAAAACCGCTTCTGATTATTTTCCTCAAAAGAAAATCACAACCGTTTCAACAGGCAGCTACATTGCAGAGGACAAAATTGATTACCTCTTATCAATTCCAAATTTCGGAATTGACTTGTCACTTGTAACAATGCAAGAACAAAGAGAAATAATTGTTCCCCGCCCAACAAGAGCACGATTGGAAACTCTTTTGAGAGAAGGACCAATCAGAAAAATTTCCCTCATGTTCACTGGCGACCTTGATGCACTCAAAAGAGATTTGGACATGCTGATAGGTTTGAATTGGCACATCAAGGCAAGAGAAATTCTTGTCAGAAGAGTAGAATATACAAAGTTTTCTCCCGACAGACTAAATGAGATTTCATACAAGAGCATTGACGGATATGAATCATGCGTTACATATTTAAAAGCAAATTACCCTTTTGTGAAATTTACAGTTCCTTATTTAAGCGATGTATTTCTTGACGGAGAGGAGAACGAATATTTGACACAAGGAAAAGAAAGATTGAAGATTCTAAAGAATAAATTCAAAGAGGAAAGTCAACAGCACTTCAATGTTATTTGCCCTGAATCTTCTTATCAATACTTCAAAGAAGAACTAAGCGAATTTCCAAACACCGATGTTTATCTTGTGAAAAATGAACTCTATGGCGGTTCAGTAACCATTGCAGGTCTACTGAATCATGAGGATATTTTGAATCAATACAATCCGACCATCACAAACGCAACGATAGTATTACCCTTTGAAATGTATGACCACGAAACAAAAGAAATTACGGGACGACATATTTCAGAATTAGAAACTTTTTACAATTCAAAAATTTGGACGGCATGAGTTTCTGGAAAATTTTAAGAGTGCTAACAACAAACGCTTGCAATTACAAGTGTGTGTTTTGCCACAACGAAGGGCAAGAAAAATTTATTGGTTCAAACACTCAATTTTTAAAATTTGACGACTTCAAAATAATCATTGAGTCATTAGCCGACACAGATTTAAAAGAAGTGCAGTTTAGCGGTGGAGAACCGTTTATGAATCCCGACACAATCAAAATGATTGAATGGTTGAACGAAAACACAAATCTTGAAATTGGTTGTGCAACAAACACTCAATTTTTTAATGATGAAACCATAACCGCACTTTCAAAAACGAGAATTAATCTTCACATACAGTTTCCAACTTACGATAAAGTAAAGTTCAAATCCATTACCAAATCTGACTTGTATGATTCGTTGATTCTGAATCTATCAAAGCTTAAAAAGGAAAATGTTTCGTTCTCCCTCAATTATGTTTTGCTAACGCCAAACATTGACGACTTCAAACATCTACTTCCATTTCTCTATGACAATACTATCTCATTGAAACTTTTGCCTTATGTGAATGACAAAACTTTGAAGCATAATGAATTTCAAAAAGAGATAATTCCTTTCCTTGATTCAATCAGCTATCAATTTGAAAATCAAAATAACGGTTCATTTAAGTGGTGGCTGAAAACGCCAAGCAACAATGTCATTACAATTAAATACATCAATTCACCTTGCTTCAAATTTGAATTTGGTATCTGTAAAAACTATGCAGAGATAAGATTAACTCCCAACTTAGAAATTCAATCCTGCTTAATTAATACAGAAGGAAATTTGAAACTTGATTTTGACTTGACACGTGAGAACAGAAAAAACATAAAAGATATTTTTGAAACATCATGGACAAATTTTACCCACTGCTAAAGCAATATAATTCCGACAATGCAAAGGATGTGTTACCAGAGTGGACAAAAATTTATTCTGAATCAACACCTCCTGTATATTGGAATATATTAAAAAACATTCTAAATAATTATCCAAAGAGCAGTTCAGTTTTTGAAATAGGTTCGGGAGCAGGTGACTTACTTGCATTGATTATGAGTTTGGGCTTTGAGAATGTTACAGGTATTGAACAAGATTTATTATTGACAGAAGTTGCAAACAAAAAATTAGAACACTTTTTTAAGCGACAGGACACAGTAGTTCATGGAAAATATCCAATAAGCATTTCTAAGCCAAACATTTTAATCCAAATAAACTGCGTGTATTTTGAAAATATATTTTCAAAGGAAGAATATTTGTTTCAGTTAAAATCATTTTATCAAAATGCTAACCCCGATTACTATTTACTTGAAGTGATTGACAGTTCTTTTACAAGTGAATCAAAAGCGTTTCCAAATTTCGTTCGGTTGTCAGAAAAAAATATTCAAGACACTTTCACCGGTAAAACAATTGATTCCTTTAAAACTTACGAATATCCTTATAACACTTCATCCAAAAGATTGTATTTAATTTCATGAAAGGAAAACTATTGATTATTACTTCTGAATTTGGTAAGCAAGGTGGCGGACTTTCAAACAGTGCGACTCAACTTGCAAACCATCTTTGCGATTTAGGTTTCAGAGTTGAAGTTGTTATTTCAAGTCAATCACACATCAATGATAATTTGAAGCACTCGAATCTAAAAGTGATTCATGACACGATAAGAGTCGCAAGCGGTGGCTACAATCCAAATTTGCAAAGGGATTTATTTTTCAGAGGACATTTAAACAATGTTTCAAAACAGCAACAAAATGATTTGCCTGATTTGGTAATTGCTTTTGGTTGCGGCCTGAATGGTTTGTTCGCTTCAGAGCTATCCAAATTATTGAATGTAAAATTAGTTGCAATGCCAAGGGGAAGCGAATTGAATTTGGCAATTTCAAATGCTGACTTATTTCATTTCAATCAAAAATGTTTTCAGCAAGCAGCAGCACTTGTTTGTGTTTCAAATGAACTTTTGCAAAGTGCCAAAAACATTTTTTACAATCCCCAAGTCATTTGCAAAATCATTCCCAACATCATAAACATTGATAAAAACTTATTTGAGTTAAATAAAAAGGAAAACGGCAGTGAAATAGTAATTGGAACTGGAGCAAAATATTTAAACGAGAAGAAGGGAATTGCAAACCTTTTGCAAGCAATGGCTTTGCTGAATCAAAACGAAAAACATAAATTCTCTTTACGCCTTGCAGGTTTTGTAGATGATGATTTGCTTGCAAAATACAATGAGATAATTCAATCTTTCAATTTGAATGGTCATGTAATGTTTTTAGGTGTATTAAACAGGAATCAGTTTTTAGATGAGATAAAAAACTGGAACATTGCTTTACAAGGTTCTTTCTGTGAAGGTTTTTCAAATTCAATTGGCGATGCAATAAGTATTGGAAAGCCTTTCATGGTTACAGACACAGGTTTTGTTGCAGAACAAATCAGAAACGATTTCCCAGAACTGATATTTTTCAATTCAGCTCCTGAATCAATTGCTGAAAAAATTTCCGAGACATTTTACAAGAAAGACATTGTAAAGTTATCCTCACTTGCAGCTAATTCAATTAAACAAATTGTAAGTAGTGAAGCAGTCATTTTACAATGGAAAGCACTAATTGACGGATTGCTGTCATTACAAAAAAATACAACACTTAGACTGAAAAATGAACACATAATTACTTTAATGCTGCATGATATTTCAGAAATGATTTATACAGGAGTTGACTTGCCTATTTCAAAACTTGAAGAACTCTGCAAAATCGTAAGTGATAATGGATTCAAATTTTGTTCTGCTGAACATTATTTTTCATCACTTGACAAGAGCAAACTTATCATTTGCACATTTGATGACGGCTACAAAAATGTTTTGAAATTTGGATTGCCAATCCTTAGCAGATTTGAATTTACAGCAACAGTGTTTGTTTGCACAAATCACATTGGACAAACAAACGAATGGAATACAAAGGACAAAACAAATCGGCAGCACATGACAATAGAAGAACTTCACCTCTTGAAAAAACAAGGGTGGGAAATTGGTTCACATGGCACGAATCACATTTCATTTAACCGCTTGAGTGAAGGAGAAATTCTTAGCATTGTTTCTGAATCAAAAAAAACTTTATCCAGCGAGTTCGGAAGCATCAATTCGTTTGCTTATCCTTATGGTGATACTTCTCCGTTTATTGAAGGACTGGTTAAGCAGCAATTTGAAAATGTTTTTACAACCGATTCAGGTGGAACTCATATACTATTAGACCGTCATAGAATAAGAAGATATTCATTGACAGAAATTCAAACTCTATTTTCAAGATGAAAGCAATAGGTATTTTTCGGGGCTTTCCTGGTTTAGGAAGAGTTGTAGCTGGTTTGGACATTTTAAATCAGCTTCAAGTTTCTGAAAAACTTGAAGCAGTTGTTTACACTTATTTTCAAGGATATGAACTTAGAAAGTCATATAATTTTGATTTCAGAAATGTTGAAAACCGAAATGACATTTCTTCAATTGGAATTATTCCTGTTAGTAAAAGCGGTGAAACAATTATTGATTCAATAGAAGAATATAGTCCCGACTTTATTCTCATTGATGGTGAACCATTATTAGTAACCACCATTAAGTTGCGATTTCCAAAAGTGATTGTAGTTACACTGCTTAATCCCTTTGATGTAGAGAATCCTCACAATAATTTAAGCAGTCAACTTTTCTTCAAAGAGTGTTATTCAAAAGCGGACATTACAATTGTTCACGGACTTCTGAAAGTGGAAAGGCCTAATACTTTCAAGAAATCATTTCATTCTATCAATACTTTTATCAGACATGACCTTGATGGAATCATTCCCGATGCAAACAGCAATCGTATTGCCTGTATTTTGGGTGGTGGAACAGTAAATTCAAGTGACTTGTTTTTTGAAAACACAATCCGAATCTCACAACAGATAATTGAACTTGCAAATAAGCAGCAAGAATTTCTCTTTGATATTTACTGCGGTAGCGAAACAGTTTATTCAAGAGTTAATCATTTTAAAAATGGTGATTCAAATATTGAAATACACAAACACATTCATAATCCTGCACAACTTTACAATTCAACAAAAGCAGTTATTTCAAGGGGCGGAAGAAACACTGTAAGTGAGTTACTTTCATTAAATATGCCTGCAATACTATTTTCAACTACTTGTGAAGTTAGAGGGACAGAACAGCAAGCAAACATTTCTTTTGCACAAAGTGTTTCCCCTAACATTTTTGGAGTTACTCTTTCTACTGATAGCAATACAATTGAAGGAATGTTTAACAAAATTATTTCCGCTGATGCAAGCAAAGTTGAATGGACATCGGGCAATAAAAAACTTTTTGAAATACTTCAAACCGAATTGCCATGTATGTAGAAAAGAATGGAATTGCCCAACGTAAAGAGCAACAAGGAAAGAATGAATCTTTTCATACAGACATTGATTATTTGAAAAAGTATTTTGCTGACAACGGAAAATATCCTTTGTTCTCACAAGTTCTTTTGGAAACAAGAACCGACTGTAATCGCAAATGCAAATTTTGTCCTCAAGCACATTACAACCGACCATTAAAATCAATGGACTGGAATGTTTTTACAAAAGTCATTGATGAACTTGCTGAAATGGAATTTAGTGGTAGGGTTGCCATGTATATGACAAACGAACCATTGATTGAACCAAGGTTAATGGAAATGATAAGGTATGCAAGAAGTAAATCTGCAAGATTTTTTATTGACATTACAACAAACGGAAAAAATTTAAGCAGCAAACTTTTGGATGAATTCCTTCTTTCGGGGCTTGACAATATAAACATCAACGATTATCGAAGAGACAGAGAAAAATTTCCCGACAAAATTTCTAAACCATTAGAGAAAATTATTCGTGATTTTAAAAACAATCCAAAAATTACATACAATAAGAGAAGCACGGAAGAAGTTCTTTCAAATTATGCGGGAACAATTAAAGACAGCAACAGAAAACTTCTTTCTGAATTTTGCAATTATCCGTTTAGGAAATTAGCTATATCAGCGGAAGGAAATATTATTTTGTGCTGCAACGATTATACATACAAAACCAATTTTGGAAATGTTTTGAGTGAAGGTTTGAGCACTATTTGGAATTCAGAGGCATTGAATAATTACCGCAACAATTTGCTTAACGAAATTCGTGACGGAATTTGCAACGGCTGTGATGAATATCAAAACTATTCAGTATTTACATGAGTGATATGAAATTTATTCAGATAACAGATTCACATTTACTTGAAGGTGGCAATATCAAATTGCATAACATTCCCATCAATGAAATCCATTTCAAAATATTTTCGGAACTAAAAAAGATTGAAACCGAAATTGAATTCATACTTGTCACAGGAGACATTTCAGAGAATGGAAGTGATGAATCATATCTGAATGCAAGAGAAATATTTTCCTCATTAAACAAACCTACATATTGGATTGCAGGCAACCATGACAATTTGAAAGCGATTCATTTGTTCAACAATCAGACAAATATCAGAAGCGAGAAATCTTTTACTGTGAATGGAATTCACTTCATTCTTCTAAATAGTGTAGCAATTTCTTCAGACGGAAAAAATCGGAGCAGAGGGGTTTTGTCCATTAGCGAATTAAATTTTTTAAAATTAGAATTGGAACAAAACGCAACTAAACAAATTGTCGTTGCATTGCATCATCCACCAATTAAATCAGGAACTTGGAAAGATGATAGGATGCTTGAAAATGCAGAAGAATTTTTTGAAGTTATCAATCAATTTAACAATGTAAAACTTGTTTTGTATGGACACCAGCATCAAGTAAACGAAACCACAATTGGTGGAACAAAATTCTATTCACCACCTGCTGCATCATTTCAGTTTCACAAAACAATTAAGTGGGGCTTTGACAATTTACCTGCTGGTTTTGGTGTGATAAGCATTTATAATTCCACTACTTTTGAGTGTCAAAGTAAATACATTGATTTTCGGACTAATCCTATTTATAGTAAGTAATTATGCCAACCTCAAAAGCAAGCACATTTGCAATTCGCACAAGCCATCCCACAGACCAAAAATTGCAAAAGAGCTTGCTTTACCAACGCAGACAAAAATTGTTTTAAAAAATTTCCTAACGCTTCAAAAAAATAAAAATACACCGACAAACAACCCGACAAACACAGCAGAGAATGACAAGGCAACTCAATATTGACAACGCTTACAATGACACGGTGGACAGAAGGCCAGCAGGTAACAGCGGTTTTGCAAAAAAGCGGGTTCAGTGGTTAATTGAACATTCTACCCCGCATCAACTTTTGTGCTATGTTGACAGTTTTGAGCTCCGAAATCCGCTTCTTCGCAAAGCCGCCAAACGTTATAGGCAACCATAAAAACCGACATCGTAGTTTGAAACAGACCGAAATAGAAAAATATGTAGGACTTGTAAAGTGGTTTCACGACCAGGCAAAAAATGCTAATTATGGATTTATTCAGCACGCTATATTAGGCGACCTGTTTTTTCACGAAAAAAGTATTGAGCAAGGACAAGACACAGCCTCATTTAAAGAAAATGAAGTTGTAGTATTTATTTCTCAGGCTTCAAAAAAACACGAAGGGAAACTCGAAGCCGTTCAAGTTAAATTATTATCCACCGAAAAAGACCTGAATTTTTTATTCAATCACTTTCTATCAATTTTAACAGAGAAAGGAAAGTATTCAGACTATAACCACATTCAAAAGGCGGTTCACTCAAGGATTCAAGCGTTACTTGAAAAAACGGAAGACGTTAAAATAAATGACGAATTATTTAATAAGTTTCAAAGCTTTGTAAGCAATCAATTGCAATCAACTTTAAGCCAAGACGTAGTATTTCTTAAAGGACTTTTTAATGTTTGCAAAAACTTCTTCCCCGCCAAATACAGCGACATTTCAAAAATAGTTGAGATTAAAATCAATTCGGAAACAGCACACAGTCTTTGGTTGGAGAAATATGTGGAAAACTGTCAAGTTGATTTTATATCAAGCATAATTACAACTGCTGACAAAACCACCCAGAGAAATATTTTTAATCGGTGTTCAGAGCAAGACAAATCAAATATTTTCTTCAAAATAATTTACAATTTTGAAAACATTGATACCGATTTTAAACTTGAAACAATTAAGGCTTTTTTAAAACTTTCAAGCGAATTTGCAAATGAGCATCATGATAGAATATTAAATGAAACATTAAGAATTTGTCCTGTATATTACAAGTTAAGTCTTTGGCTTGAAGACTATCATCAAGTTTTGCTTTTCGATGAATACAAAATGTTCACGATAACTCTTAATCCTGCTGAACAAAAGAAATTTGTCAAAAAAGTTCTAAAATATATTCACGAAGAAAAAGTTCAAATATCCGTTGATGAATTAACCTCAATCAACATCATTGACTATGAAACCAGCAAGTTGGCTGAGAATATTGATAATTCCAAACTTGACTACTCAACAAGCATAATACTGAATACGATTTTAGAATTAAATTCTCAAACTCAAATTGAAACAAGAAAGCAAATTCTTGATGCCAAGTTTAGAATTTATGATTTAATATTAAATCAAATTAAAGAGCCGACAGATATATTAGAAATCAAAGGTTACTTCGATGAATGCGAAGGAAGATGCTCTGTTTCAGTAAATGAAATTAAAGATGAAGAAGGAAAGGTTATTGATAAACAAATAACTTATCACAGAAATGAACACCAAAAAGCTAAACTCCATCCAATCTGTGACGGAAGAAAGGCTGCAAAAAAAGAAGCGGAAATTGCATTAGCAGAAGATACTGGAATTGAATTTTGGTGGTGTGCAAATCAAAAGTGTTATCAGCCTTCAAGGAAGCTACATAAGTCTGACGAATGGGAAAAATATACGCTTTTAGATTTTCTAACAATTTTAAAAGTTCCTTTTCGAGAAAAAGATTTTGAAATATACTTGAACCTAATAAATAAAGCTAATCGCTTTTTAAAACACTTGAAATGCCGAGAATGCAACCACATTCTTAAACCTAAAAACAAATCTAATTATGCTTTTTATGGTATAAATGATTTTCATTGCACAAATGAATCTTGCGGACAAAAGGGGAACAAAATTTATTTAACCCATTGCTTAAATGGAAAATGTGAACAAGAAATTGACAGCCGAGATGCAGTAAAATGCAAGCCTGACGGTTTTGAATCAGAGAAATGCGGTTGGTATGTTTGCAATTATTGTCACTCTTGCTGTTCAGACGAAGGAATTCAAAGAAGAATGTATATACTTGAACGAACTGGACAAGAATATAAATGCCAAACAAAGGGACACAGAAATTTAGGTATTATTTCGTGCAACAAATGCGGTAACGCAATGGAATCAAACGAAATTGATAATGAGAAATTTCAGAAGGCTTTGAACTGGCTTATTAGCAATAAAGAAAACTCTAAACATATTATCAAAAGTGGAGTAACCAAAAATAATAAAAATTGGTTTCGCTTTGCAAAAGCCGACCTTTCAACAGAAGAGTATAATTCAAAACTTCATAACCTTTTGAGTTTAGGTTTTCAAATTCCAAACATTGAAGAAAACAGAGATATTCAATTAATTTCGGAACCCAACGACTTTAAAAAACACAACAGCGAAATGTTAACTTGTAAAGTTTGCGGCAATATTTTAGACTTATCAAACGACCTTGAAAGAGCAGCGACTGTTAAGACTTTTCATAATGTTCGCTACGTTAAACAGACAACGCAAATATAAATGAAAGAAATGGCAGCCTATAACACGGGTTTGGCAAAAGTGGCGGTTCAGTGCTCAGCAGACACATTTGTGGTTAATCAAACATTGGTTCTCCGCATCAACATTTATGGTAAAAACGCCACCTTCGCCAAGCCCTAAACCGTTAGCGGTCACCCTATTGAACGACCGTGCTAAAATTCAACAGATAGACAAATGAATAGAAAAGTCAACGCTCAAAAACAAAAGAGGTGCAACCCAACGCACAAAGCCAACGCTTCTGCACCACATTTGTTTTTTACCAACCGCACAAAAAACAGGATTGAATGTTAATTGGACTTGTAAAATGGTTTGACGCAGACAAAGGGTTTGGTATTGTAGGAACACCAGACCAAGAAGAATATTTTCTTCACATAAATAGTTTTACAACTAAACCAGAAAAAATATTAAAGGGAACGCCTGTCGCATTTTTCCCTAAAACAGACAAAACGAAAAATAGAAATTCGGCTGACAACAGCCGTTTAGTTGGAGTTCCCGAAGATTTCAAAACAATTCTTAGCTATTTAGGTAATTCCGATAGCGTTAGAATAGAAGTAGAAGTAACAGGACGAGGAAAACGAGGTAATCCATACCACCATAAAGAAATCCAATCGTTCAGTTTAATTGGTCTTTCGTTAAAATATTTCTTTAAAGACAAGAGCGAAGAAGAAATATCAAATTTCATTACTGACTATTTTGACACCGATTTAGATACAAAACTTTTCATTTCATACTGCGAACTGTTTGAAAACAGATTACCAAAGAATTTTTCAAGCGATGTGGTTACTACTATTCTAAATAGTGTCTTTTCTCATTTTGGTAAAAACTTGAATGAAGAAATACTATTTAATGTATGGAAACAGAAGAAGTTTAAATTCATTTCATACAATGAAATGGACGATTACGAAATTCCTGAAAATGTTCTTAAAGCACATATTCTTGAAATTGGTAAAACAGAATTAAACCGTATTCTAAAATTTAGTTTTGGTTCAGAGTTCGGCTCTTACTATGTAAATAATAAATTCAACAACATAGAAAGTCTTACTTCTACGGAAATAAAAGAACTGTATCAATTTGTTGAATTTGAAACCGAAACGGAACGAGAAAAAAGAAAACATCAACTTGATAGTTTATATACTCAAAAAATTGAAACTGAATTAACTGAAAAAGCCAATCAACTTGACACGATAAGAAACAACGATGATTTCAACAACTACAATCGTTTATTGCAACTTATCCCTTATCAATTCACCGATATTGACAAAAACAAAATAACAAAAGCAATTCATAAAATAATTGCTCAAAAATGTTCAGATGAATACCAAGTAGAGCTTTGGCTTAAAGGAATAATAAAAGACACATCGTTTGAATTTGTATCAAAATTATTTTTTGACAAAGATACTCAAACAGAAAAGCGAATATCAATCCTTACCAAGTTAGAACACAGCAAGCAATTTGAACTTTTAAAAAAATATTCTGATGAATTTAATTTTGAAAAAGCCTTTGAATTACTTCGAGGATTGCTCAAAAAAGAAAATTCATTTGACTATTATTTTGACTTTTCAAAGGCTCTGTTTGATAGTGAGTTTTGGAAAGCAAAAAAGGAACGTGAGTTAATAGAGTTATTTGCTAACTATGTTAATACGCAAAGTAATGATGAACAGAAATACGAACTATTTCTAAAAGGATATGTAAAAAATGTTCCTCAAAACATAGTAAGGCAAAAAATACATCAACTTGAAAATGAAGATTGCAAAAAGATATTTAAAAACATATCAGAAGATAAGCCTTTCATCAAGGACATTTTAACTGAAAAGGTAACACTTGACAATACAGGTTCTTTGAGTTGGCTTTATGATTTGGCAATAGAATTTTTAGACCAAGAAAATTTCAATTCTTTTGACAAGAAAGTATTTGACACAATTGAGCAATTAGAATATTTTCAATTTTGGGAAACAGGAAAAGCAAAAAATTTTCCACAAAACCACGTTTCAGAATTGCTAAAAGATGAATTTGAAAACTATGCTCAAATTGATAAATGGATTAAAAACAAGGCGACAACAACAGAAGAAATATCCAATTTTTTGTTCTCGTTTCTAAATAAACAGATTTCTGTAACAGATAGAATAGTATTCTATAAACATCTAAATCACATAAAATATCTGTTGCAGTCAAATGAATTACATTTAGAACAGATAAAACAAATCCAAAACGATTTTTACAATATTATTCTTTGGGTATTAGATAAAGAAAGCAATTTGGATTTTGAATTACTCAAACAGAAATTCATCTACTTTGCCCCCGATGAACAGGTAAGAATAGTAAGAAAATTATTTTTCCTTAAAGCAAGTGGTCAATTTGATTTAACAATTGAAAAACTAAATGAACTTACAAGGTTTGATTTAGATTTATACAAAACGAATTTAGAATTCAACCCTGACATACCCGTTGACATTTCGACAGATGTAGTTATTAAAGCGTTGTTGTCATATCAGCAAAATAGCCGTTTCTTTGTCGAAAGCGAGTTGTTGACCATTATATTAGATGATTTAAAACTTGACAAAACAAGGCGTTTTAGATTGTCAAACTATTTTGAAGATTGCTTAGGACGACAAACTGCAAAATTTGATTGGTCAAGAGAAGGCGAAATCAGCAAAGTGAAATTCGGTAACAACCAGTCCTACTTTGCTATCAGCTTTTCAACAGGAGAAACAAAATGGGTAAATAATCGTTGGGGAGGCAGAGAAGTTTATTCACCTAATCCAAATTTTGAAAACCTAAAAGAAGCTGTCAAGAAAATTCCAGGTGTTAAGTGGAACCCAAATGAAAAGCATTGGGGAGTTCCATCACAATACGAAACAGAAGTTTTAACCTTTGCGAAAGAACAAAGATTTTTCCTTGATTTTGAGGGAAGTAATTATGCAAATAACGCTCATTTAGCAAACTTTGAAAGAGAAGATATTCCAAACGGCATTTCATTTTGCGAGGGAAGATTAGCAAATAAACCACACGAAATGTTTAAAAAAGATTTTTGGTGGTGTGGCGGACAACCTTGTTTCAGCAAATGCGAAACAATTCACGAAACAAATGAATGGGAGAAATATACATTGCTCGACTTTTGTGAAATTTTGGGCTTAAATACTGATGAAACGAACAGAGTTGGCGACCATATCCCCAAAGGACATTACTATCAATTTATTGCACTTATTAATCGGTTTAATAGGTTACTTGATAAATTGTATTGTAAAGATTGTAATCACATTTTATTTCCTGTTGATACAAGTCATTTTGCAGCCCATACTGTTGTAAGATTTCATTGCGTAAATCAAGAGTGTTCAAACAATGACAAAATTTATCTTAACCATTGTCTTAACGGACAGTGCAACTGCATTATAGACAGTAGAATTTCAAAACGGTGCGACAATGGTTTATTTATCTGTGATAATTGTGGTAGTTGCTGTTCTCACAATATGCTACAAAGACGATTATCAAATTTGCAACAAACAGGAGGCTACATACACGACAACTTAGTAAAATGCGTAAATGAAAAGTTAGGACACCTTGAAAGAGCCGAATATTTTTGCTACAAATGTAAATCTGAAATGACGGAAATAAGCAATGACATTTTTCAATGTTCAAATTGCAATGTAAAATATGACACAACAAAATATAAATTCAAAAGACCACATATACATTTAAGAAAAGCGAGAGCAACGACAGAGAATAATGGAAATGACAATGAAAGTAATGACGATGACTTTGACTTTCCATTTTAACCAACCCTTTTGGTGGCACATTTGCATTTTTGCCGACACACAAAGCCAAACAAAAAATGCAAAAGAGCCACCAGCCAACGCACCACGACAGACAAACAAAATGAACGGACAAACAGAACATAAAACAAAAAGGGCGAACCGCTAACAGGCAGTTTGGCAAAATGGCGGGTTCAGTGCTAAATTCAACGGCAGTTCTTCGATTGAACTTTTGTGCAAAACTGAACATTTGTGCTTCGATTTCCGCCACTTCGCCAAGCTGCTAAAACGTTACAAGCAACCCTAACTGACCGACAGTGAGACCATAAACCGACTGACAAAAGGCTCACCCGCATTTAGCACATTTGGTTTTGTGCGACACAAAAGCCAACGCTTCACAAAACCAAAAGAGCTAAATTTTTCAACCGCACAAAATTTATCAACAACAGTTTGACAGAAACAAATTTATTACATACTTTTGTTACTTAAAGTCAGCACGACAATGATTAAAAAAGGAATACTAAATCAACTCATACAAACTCACGACTTGACAAGTCTTGAGCGACATTTGGTTTATTCCTACTTGACAAATAACAAACTCAGTTTTGACAAAAATCCTATACTGACAAGTTATTTCAAGGACTTTGAGCAAAATCCACAACTATACTTTGACACTTCTTCACTAAATATTTCAAGCATCAAAGAACTTGAAAATTATTTGGAGTTAATTATTCCGGTTGGCGACAGAAAATTTAATGGTGCATTTTTCACACCAGACTACATCATTGACTTTATCATAAACGAAATACAACCAAAAGAGAACGACACCAATCTTGACCCGAGTTGCGGTTGTGGTGCATTTTTAGTTGGCTTAACAGACTATTACAAAAGGACTTTTAATAAGCCTATTAAAAAAATAATCAAGGAAAATATTTTTGGCTCCGACATTCTGGAATACAATATTCACAGAGCTAAACTTATATTGACAATTTATGCTTTACAAAATGGTGAGCAATTAAAAGACACCGACTTTAATTTATATCATCAAGACAGCTTAAGAGCAAGCTGGAAAATGAGTTTTGACAATGTAGTTGGAAACCCACCTTATGTAAAATTTCAAGACCTCACAGACGACAACAGAAACTATTTAACAAAACATTGGACAACCGTTGAAGGTGGCACGTTCAATTTATACTTTGCTTTTTTTGAGCTTGGTTACAAGCTATTAAAACCAACAGGTAAACTTGGCTACATAACACCAAACAATTACTTCACATCATTAGCTGGAGAAGCGTTACGAAAATATTTTTTGCATCAAAAATGTGTTACAAGAATTATTGATTTTAGCCACAAAAAAGTGTTTGACGCACAAACTTACACGGCAATAACTTTTTTGAACAAACAACAAAACGAAGCAATTACCTACGACCGAATTAAAGATGGTTACAGTCCCGAATTGTTCTTGGCAAATGCAAACGGTTCTCCCAATTACTTAGAAAATTTAAATGTAAAAAAGTGGCGGCTGCTTAAAACAGATGAGCAACAAAATATCAAAACAATAGAAACGATTGGCAAGCCAATAGGCAAACTGTTTGATATATGTGTTGGCATTGCCACTTTAAAAGATGAGATTTTCTTTATTGATGGCAGTCAGCAGAAAAATGGCTGTTACCTCAAAACGACTGACAACGGAACATTTGAAATTGAAAAGGAAATTGTAAAACCTGTTTACAAAATTTCAGATTTCAGAACACAGGATGAAGTTGAACAGAATACAAGAAAAATTATTTGTCCCTACAACATAAAAAATGGAATTGCTACCGCAATTCCTGAGAATGACTTCAAAAAGAAATACCCCAAATGTTACGCATATTTTCTTTCTGAAAAGGAAAATCTTCTTGCTAGGGATAAAGGCAAAGTAACATTTGAACCTTTCTTTGTTTGGGGCAGAACGCAAGGACTTACAAGAAAAGGGAAGAAGATTTTAAATCCAACATTCAGTCAGCATCCTAGATTTTTATTGGTTGAAGAAGAAGAAGGATTTTTTACAAATGGTTACGGACTATATTTCCGTGAACAAGAAACCAACGGACTATTTAGCGAGTTAATTAATCCAATTACAAAATTGGAGAACATTGACGTAGTTCAAAAAATTCTGAACTCAATTGTAATGGATTATTATGTAACCAAGACAAGTGTTGCAATTGAAGGCGGTTATCCTTGTTATCAGAAAAATTTCATTGAAAAATTCACAATTCCTGAATTGACAGAAGAAGAAATAGAGATAATTAGAAGTTTATCAAACTCACAAGAAATTGACGAATTCCTAATTAATAAATATCAACTCAATTTAGCTGTTCCAAACCTTGCGTCATAAATATCGATTAACTTTTTAGCAAAACCATTCCACTCCAATCCTTCATACTTTACAGTTGTTGTAGCTGGGAGCAGACCATCAGCAATTAGTTCAGCTGTTGAATTGTATATCTTAGATGGTGATTGCGAAAAATCAACAATCAATAAGCACGTTGCTTCATATTGAAAGAAATTTTTTCTTGTAGTTTTTCTTCCTGTAATCGCTTGAAATGACTTTATATATTTTTCAACCAACTTTGGGCTTAAGTTTTTAAAAACAATTTTCTTCTTGCCAAATTCCTTGTCATTATACTCTGGAATGGCTATCATATATACTTCGCCAAGCACAATTTCTGGGCTTCTATCGTGTAAATTTTGAGCTTCGGAAATTGTTCTTTCATAGAGTGTGTCAAAGTTTTTAGCAATACTACTTATTTGACTTCTAACATTTATAGAAAGGGTTCGTTTTGTAAACTCTTCTCCATAAGCATCTGACACTCCTTTCAACAAGCCATCTGTTAGCACTTCTGCATTTGGTTGAATATCGTTTGGCTTTACACAAACGTCTTGGTTTTTTTGTTTAAGTGACCCTGCAAGTTTAATTTCAGGGCTTCTTTGACCTAATGGCGGATAAATTAAATCAACACTAACACCATTAGCAACTAATTGATGTTTTACCGCTTCGTGGATATTTAATATCGGCTTTGAAGACCTAATCATAGCAGTCTTTGCAGCGTTACCGCCTGACTTAATGGAACTTTCTATTAGTGCTTTAAAACTATCAATTGCCTGTTGTATTGTCATTAAATATTTTGTTTTTAAAGAATGCTGTTAGGCTAACACCAAGAGCATTAGCGATTTTTTCAATATTGACAATTGAAACATTTCTCTGTCCGTTTTCAACACTTGCGATATAACTTCTATCAAGGTCTGCGGCATAAGACAGGTCCTTCTGCGACATATTTGCCGCTTCACGGAGTTCTTTAATTCGTTGACCTATTTTTTCTTTTACATCCACAGGACAAAAGTCAGAATATGTTGACTATAAATCAAAGACTATAAGTAACACTTGAAAATAAATACCCAATGCTATTGGCAGCACATTTGCATTTTTCCAAAGCAAAAGCCAACCCAAAAAATGCAAAAGAGCTGCCAATCCAACGCATAGACAGTACTTAACTCGATAGGACAACTCATTGACGAACGAAGAAGGGCAGCTTGTAACACGGGTTTTGCGTCAGGCGGGGTGACGTGCAAACTTGGAGCTTTGTGCTTCTATTCAGGTTCAGTGCTGGTTGACAGTTTTGTGCTCCGAAACCCGCCCGAACGCAAAGCCCAAAACGTTAGAGCGCAATTTTAAGCCACTGCAAAACAATGAAAACAGCTAATCTATTTTGGTGCAAAACGATACGAAAAACTGAAAGATTTTTCGGGGTGAGTATTGGCGACGAATCGCGGAAAGAGTGTACTCTTTAAAGCGTGAGACGCTTACAATACTCAGCAAAGTTACAAGAAAAAAAATGGTGAAACAATATTTTGAGTGTAACTTATCGTTTTGATAAAATATGTTTTCACGACAAAAATGACTACGCCAATCAGGATAGATTAGCGACAATAATTTTTATCTAAATGATTTGCAGTGCTGATAGCTTTAAAACTGAAACTGTTTTAGTAAATTGCATAAACTAAAACAGCACACAACTGGCAGTTTTGCAAAATGAGTTGACCTTTTTAACATGGTTCTTCGGTCTCAACTCACTTCGCAAAGCTGCCTGACGTTAATATTTTCTTAATTTTTTTGCGGTTTAAGTATGCTTAGCATAAATGAGCCTTTACATTAAAGACCGGCTTTGCCGGATTATTTTGCTTTCCGTTTCAGCAAATTTCAGTTTACTCCTTCACATTCACAGATATTTTAGTTTAGCGCATAGAAGTGCTACCTGTCAACTACAACTTAAAATAAAAATCTTTATACCAGTAAATTTTTAAGAATTTATAAATTAAGTTAGCGGATGATTGACTAGTGACATTTGCTTCGCTTAGGCTTTGCAAACTAAACACCTGTCAAAGCGAGGAAAAATAAAACAAAATAAAAACAATGAATAACCGTGAAATTTTTAGTTCGAGAATCTTAAATGCTCCTGTAGAAATTGTCTATCAGGCGTTCGCAAATCCTGACCATTTGAAGAACTGGTGGGGTCCGGATGGTTTCACCAATACCATTCACGAATTTGACCTCAAACCCGGCGGAAACTGGAAACTCACCATGCATGGTCCGGAAAAAGGAAATTATGAAAACGCCTCCGTGTTTAAAACGGTAATACCCAATAAACTGGTAAGCTGGAAAAGAATTTCGCAACCTTTATTTGATATGGAAATTGCTTTTGAAAAACTGGAAGATACTAAAACACAAATATCCTTCAGAATGATTTTCGAAACGGTGGAGGAATGCGATAAAATCAGAAAATTCGCAGTTCCAAAAAATGAAGAAAACTTTGACAGATTAGAAAAGGAGATTGAGAATATACAATAATGCAGTACGAGCAACGCATAGTGCAATGGCTTGATTTTACGGGCTTTTCACTTATTCTAATGAAGAAATTAGGCTATTTTCAACTCACGTTCATAGAAGCGATTGGCGCGCCTGATAGAAGCAACATCATTGAAGCGAACGCCTTGCTCGCGCATTACTTTATGCGCTTTGGCTGCAGTCAGCTGACGCACATAAAATGTTTCGTTCACCACAAAATGGTGGATGGCATGTGTGCTGCCGAAATTGAAACAAAAGAGTTGCATCGGAATGAAATACCATTTGTTTAACACCTGTGTTTGCTGCATTACATTACCACTTTCTACATCACCGTAGTAGTGCATATTGGACGTAATAAAATGCAGACAGAACATTCTGAATAAATTTGGTAAAATCAGAATAAATACCAGCGGATTTATCCATTTGAATTGTGCTTCTAGAACAGCAGGGCTTTGATAACCTAAATTAAAAACGGCAGATATGAAATGTATGAAGTAATGTGCTAAAAAGAAATACCACACAAGGTATAATGCAAATGTAAACGGCATCATACCGTACAATTTTAATTTTTTAAATTCCAAAGCCTGTTCTTTGGGAAGTTCTCCTCTTTTTACTGCTTCAACAATATCTTTCCGGATTAAATTTCCCCGCAAAATACCGCCTAATAAAATATCGGCAGTTGTTATTAATCTTTTGAAACCCCAGGTTTCACCATTGGTTACGCCTCGTTCTTCAATATCTGTTTTGGTGCCTGAAACACGATGGTGATGAAAATGGATATCGCGGCGCAGCCACGGATTAATCGTCATCGGGCGGAACACCCAAACGCCCAGCATCATTAAATTATGTACAAATTTATTTTTTTTAAAGTACATGTAATGTATCAAATCATGTTCCAGCTCATGCAAAAATGATGTCCAGAATGCAACGGAAAGTATAACGGCAATGGTTGGAATTTTTCCCTGTAAATACAAAACCGCAGAAAGAATTATCATGGCAATAGAACCTGAAAAAATGAAAAACCCGATAGCGTTCTGATGTTGCAGAAACGGATATTTAGCCCGAATTTCCTTGCTTGCCAGTTGCACTTCTTTACGGATAATTTTTGTCTTTAATTCGTCTTCCGTATTTTTTGTTTTAATATGTTCTGCGACTAATTCCATTAAATTAAAATTACAACATAATTTCGGAGTGTGGTAGAATTTTCGACTAAAGCATGCAAAGATTTTACGCAGAATTTACAATACAGGAACGAATTTATCTATTGTTAATCAGCAGCATTGCTTTATTATAAATCAGTTCGATTTGATTTTCTAGGGTAAGATATGTAGTGTCTAATTCAATAGCATCCGGCACCTTTGTTAAGGGCGAATCTTCGCGGGTTGAGTCGATTTTATCACGATGTATCAGGTTCGCTTTTAATTCTTCGAGCGGAAATAATCTTCCGGATTTTTTCAATAGTTCATCCTGTCTTCTTTTAGTGCGCACATCAATATCTGCGGTCATAAAAAATTTCAATTCAGCATCAGGAATCACTACACTTCCAATATCTCTTCCTTCCATTACTACACCCTTTTGTGCCGCCATTTTTTGTTGCTGCTCTACAAGTTTTCTGCGCACATTACTCATTGCTGCAACTTCCGAAACAATAGCTGCAACTGTTGGCTGCCGGATTTCTTCTTCCACATCTACATCATTTAAAAAAGTATGATATACATCTCCTGCTTTTCTGAACTCTATTGAAATCATTGGCAATGCATTTTCAATACCTTCGGTATTATCCAAATCTATTAAATGTTGTTGAAAATAAAGCGTTACCGCTCTGTACATCGCACCTGAATCGATATAAATATATCCTAATCTTTTAGCGACGCGTTTGGCTGTGGATGATTTTCCGCAAGCTGAATAACCGTCTATGGCAATATTTATCTTAGTCATTTTTTGAGTAATTTGTAATTAGTAATTAGAAACAGAACGAATGTTTATTTATTTTCACCTATTTACTAATCACTATTCACTAATAACTTACTTAGCTTTTTTCCCAAATTCATCCAGTTTTATTCTGAAAGACAACTGATGGTCACTACCGGTTCTGTGGTATTGCGCATAAGAATAATCAAATGCAAACTGTTTTATATTAATTCCAAAACCGGCCGTAATACCTGAAAACCCTTTCTTCTTACCCACACCCAGTTCTTGTCTGCGCATGTGATTGTATCCGAATCGTAACCGCACAGGTTTTCCTGCCTGCACTTCGGCACCGAAAGTAAAATGCCTGAAAATATTATCAATGATTTCTGTGCCTTTATTTTTCTTTTTAACTGTACCGAATAAAGTGGTTTGTTCTTCTTCCGGAAATTTTAAATTCCACACCTGTAAATCATGTGCAGTTACAGATAATGTAACAGGAATTTTTTTGAATCGCTTGGAAAATGAAAAATCCAGTTGGATCGGAAGTTTTTGCCTGCCTTCATCTTTTACATAAGGTTTTAATTCTACTCCCGCGTTTCTAACTATCGCCGAAAAAGTCCAGTTGGTTTTTGGATTATGATATCCAATAGACACATCCGTAGCAAAACCAAGTGAAGTATAAGATTCCAGATTCGATACAATAAATTTTAGATTAACGCCGTAATAAAACTTTCGAATACTTCTTCCAATTCCTACCTGGAAATTAAAATCGGATGCGCGAAATGTTCCTGTTGAGTTTCCTGCTATATCACGTCCGTCGAATTTACCATACGATGCGTACTGAAAAGTATAAGCCAGCGCAGATTTTATTTTAGGATGATAGTACGCAAAAGTCAGATTTCCTATGTTGGTTTTATCAGTATAAAATGAATTGGTGATGGACAATTGTTTATGAAAAGAACTGTCTAAAAAACAAGGATTCGAAATAGCCAGTGTTACATCCGCATCTTTAGCGTATTTAATACTCTGAAATCCTCCACCTAGTCCTTCCATGCGCGCAGATGTTGGGAATTGCAGAAAATCATAGATGTTTTTTCCGCCAATTTGCGCCTGTGCTATTTGACATAAAAGAAAACAAAATGCTATGGTAAATATTCTTTTCAAAATACTGTTACAAGGTAATTAGATTTATTTCATTTTCAAATCAGCAATCCATTTATTTAGACAAAATATTTATAAAACACATAGGCACATAGGCTTATTCTCTAATATCATTCAAAGCATTTTCAGACATTGCAAAATTATAAGCAGGTAAAGGAAAACAGAGCACTCGCCTGCGGCGAGATAAAGAAATCATATTCATCATAAAAATCAGATAAATCCTGGTTCAGACAACTAAATTAAAACCGCATCCCAGTCTTTCCAAACGGGTTCGTAATTTTTGGAGCGAATCATTGCTGCAATTTCCTGAGGCAAACGTTCATCGCTTGTTTCAAATTGTTTTAACGCTTCAGAATTGGAATAACCACCGGGTTCTGTTTTGCTTCCTGCACTCATAGAAGTAATTCCGTAAGGAAAAACAATATCGCGGAATTGAGCACGTTCGCGCGACGAAAGCGATAGCTCAACATCCGGAAAACAGATTCGATAGGCGCAAATTAATTGTGCTAATTCCTTTTCTGATATTTCAGATTTTGGCATAAAATCACCTTCGTGCGGACGGATGCGCGGGAAGGAAACAGAGTATTTTGTCTGCCAGTATGTTTTTTGCAAATAATCTAAATGCAATGCATTAAAATAACTATCCGTACGCCAGTCTTCCAGACCTAATAATACACCGAGACCGATTTTATGTATGCCTGCTTTTCCCAGTCTGTCAGGTGTATCCAGGCGATAATCAAAATTTGATTTTTTCCCTTTCGGGTGATACGTTTTGTACAATTCTTTATGATAAGTTTCCTGATAAACCAATACAGAATAAACGCCAGCATCTTTCAGCAACTCGTATTCGTGTTGTTCCAAAGGTTGCACTTCAATTGATACCTGTGAAAAATGTTGCTTTACTAATTTTACAGCATTCAGCAAATAATCTACTCCAACAAATTTATCATGTTCACCTGTGACCAACAAAATATTATCATAACCATAAGATTTTATGATTTCAATTTCTTTCAGGATTTCATCGTTACTTAGTGTTTTTCTGGGAATTTTATTCGTAAAACTAAACCCGCAATAAGTGCAAATATTCTGACATTCATTACTTAAATACATTGGAATAAATAACTGTATATTTTTTCCAAAACGTTCTTGTGTGATTCGCTGACTTAATTTCAACATTTCTTCTAAAAACGGGAATGCCGCAGGTGATATTAATGTCGCAAAATCATTCAAACCATACCCGGAAAAATAATCTCGTTGCAATATGCTCTCTACAGTTGATTGATGTGCATCAACTATTTTAGACTGAATAACATCCCGTTTATATTTCAAAATTTCTTTTACAAACATATAGTATTGAATATCAGTAAATTATTTTTTAGTTCTTTACACTTCACAAAGTTACAAACATACGGCAATTTACACATTTCTATATTGATAAATTAACAAACACATTTGCAACATTATAGCTAACTTTATATGCTTGTCTTTATTGTAAAAACAGGCATTTCAGCAAAAATGCGTATGAAGAAATTTTACAATCTGCTATTATTCCTTTGTTTTATTTCTGCGAATACTTTTTCACAAACAACTGATTTGCTTATATCCGAATATGGAGAAGGCTCAACCGGAAACAGTAAATATGTTGAAATCTATAATGGAACAGGAAGCAGTGTAAATTTAGCCGGCTACAGAATATGGACGATAAGCAACGGTGGAAGCTGGCCGGAAGGTAGTATTACTTTATCGGGCACACTTGCAGATGGTTCAACTTATGTTATCGCCAATAATTCAACCGATGTTCCCGGAGCCGATTTATATTCCGGTTCTTGCAATTGGAATGGAGATGATGCCGTGGGTTTAGCAAAAGATATTGCATCTGTATGGACACTAATTGATGTTGTCGGAACAGATGGTGCAGCCCCCGGAACAGGTTGGGCAGTAGCAGGTACAGCTAATGGCACAGTTGATAAAAGGCTTACCAGAAAAGCAACTGTATGTTCACCAACAACCGACTGGACCACCTCAGCAGGTACAGATGCAACAAGTTCACAATGGGTAATAACAACACCTTATTCAACAGGTGCTGCAAACGCAGGACACACATCATCCTGCGGTGGCATTGTTTCAGAAATTCAATTACAGCAACCTGCAGGCACCGATGTAGCGTGTGGCTTCACGTATGATTTCAACACGCAAATTATCGGGTCCAATACTGATATAACTGTAAGAATCCAGAATCTGGGAACAGGGGTTTTAACTATTACCTCCACTCCAATAACAGGTGCCAATGCCTCAGAGTTTTCAGTATTCACCGCACCAAGTTCTCCTGTTGCTGTTGGCGATTATACTGATATGGTCATCAGGTTTTCACCTGGTTTGCCGGGCACTAAAACAGCTGTCTTAACTATCAATTCTGATGACGGTGATGAGAGTGCCTGTACTATAAATTTAAATGCAACCGGGACGTATGCATCGTGTACTGAATTGATTATTTCCGAGTATGGTGAACCTGTTATCGGTAATGGTAAATACATTGAAATATACAATGGAACAGGCGCGGGTATCGATTTATCCAATTATGAATTGTGGAATGTATTTAACGGAGGTACATGGCCGGAAAACACACTCGCACTTTCCGGAATTCTGGCATCAGGCAGTACTTTTGTTGTTGCCAATAACTCAACAGATATTCCTTCTGCAAATTTATATGATGCAACTTTTTGCAACTGGAATGGTGATGATGCTGTTGGGCTCGCAAAAAGAGTAGGTGCCTCTTTTTATTTAATTGATGCCGTTGGAACAGATGGGGCAGACCCCGGTGCAGGATGGCCGGTTGCAGGTGTTTCCAATGCCACCAGCATCCATACTTTAGTAAGAAAAACATCTGTTGACAGACCAACCACCAACTGGACATCTTCATCCGGAACGACCAATGCAAATTCTGAATGGTATGTGCGCCCTTATCAGCTAACGAATGTCGGATGTAACATTAATTCATGTATAACTTCGAGCACTATCGGTTTTGCATTATCCAGTGCTTCCGTTGCAGAATCAAATACAACTGTTACTGTAAATGTGTTAATGAATACTGCACCTGCATCTACTGTCAATGCTGTTATCAGCGATGCATTGTTGGGTACTGCAACAAGCGGCACAGATTACGCAGCCTTTTCTCCTGTTACACTAACATTTACACCGGCAGAATCTTATCCAAATATAAAATCTGTAACACTCACTATTCTTGACGATGCCATTTCTGAAACCAACGAATTAATTACACTCGATATTGACGCTCAGTGTGGTGCACTTATCAGTAATAATCGTTATACACTTACCATTATTGATAATGAAATACCTGAAGGCATCATCATAAATGAGTTTGGACAAGGTGCTAATGAAAAAGAATATATTGAATTAGTGGCTACCGGAACTCCGGGTACTACTATCGATTTGCGAGGTTGGATAGTTGATGATAACAGTGGAATTTTCAGCGGCGGATATGGAACACTGATGGGCATTGCACCCGGGCATGTAAAATTTTCTGATATATGCACCTGGGAAAAAGTACCGGTTGGTTCTATAATACTAATCTATAATGCATCGGATAAAAATCCTGCCATTACACTTGCTGATGATCCAACGGATGCCGATTTGGATTATGTGTATGTTATCGGAGTTGAAAGCTTTGGCAGTTGTGCTTCCGCAACTGCAAATTTATATTTTTCATCAGATTGTATAAAACCTAATAATACATCTTACGACCAGTATACACCTGCAGTATATACCAATGCCGACTGGGCTGCCATGCAATTCAGAAATACCGGAGATGCTGTACAAGTACGTAGTAATGTTGGCGGATTCTTTCACGGATTATCATATGGGAATAAAGGTTCATCAGACTGCGGCACTTGTGACATTAATGCAACTAATCATCCTGATTACAGTATTTACGGAACAAATGCATTATACTTTGGATTTGCTACATCTCCTTCATCTGCAACACTCAGAACCTATGAGTTTGAGAATACTTCTGATAATGATTTTCGAAATAAAAGTAACTGGAACACATCAAATACAGTTGGTGCTATAGAAACTCCCGGGACTTTTAACAGTGCAAATAATCAAACATGGATTTTATCATTAAGAAGTCCATTCGGTGTGGTGTTGGACAATCAATCGTACACCTGTAATTTACGTGCTTTTGAAAGCCGTTACTATTTAGATGGCATCGACAGTATTATTTACTGGATAAAAAATAACACATCAACAGATCATGGTTCGTTCACAGCACAAACAATTTTGCATGATGACGCTACCGCGGGACTTGGTTTCCAGAATACGAATTTAACAGGAACACCGTTGTTTATGCAAAAAACATTTACTGCTACTCCAAGTACGGCATCACCGGCAAATTATAAAATAAGATTTTACGTTTCTACGCAGGAACTTCAGGATTATTGCGATTATATAAATCCGATATTAAATGCGATTCCGGGTTATTACACATTCCATAATCATACACCTGTCGAAATAATAAATCATCTGAAAATTTACAGAACCTCCACTACAGACAGAGCATGGACGGTAACATCAGATCCACAGGTGCAGATTGTAACACCAGTTGTTGGAACTTATGGCGCGTATACTACCTTTGAATACGATGGTTTCACCGGATTTTCAGGTTATGCTTTAGGTGATATTGTAACACCTGATATCGGCTTGCCTGTTGAATTGATTTACTTTAATGCAAAATGCAAAGACGATGCCGTTACTGTAAAATGGACGACTGCTTCCGAAGAAAATTCAGCTTATTTTGAACTGGAACGTTCATCAGATGCAATTCATTTTACAACACTTACACAAATTGCAACAGCACAAAAATCAAATCAGATTAAGAACTATGAATTTATCGATGAATACCCGTTGAATGGAATAAATTATTACCGTCTGAAACAACAGGATATTGGAAATAGTGCTCCCGTTTATTCCAACATTGTACAAACAGCATGCAACAATGACATTCAAAATGAGACACAGATTTTTTATACGCCGGCAAATGGAATTGTAGTCAACATACACGCTGCTGTTGCGAAAGAAGTACTATTGAGTGTCTATGAAATTTCCGGAAAATTAGTGTTTAATGAAACTAAAATGGTGGATGCAGGTTCGTCTTTTTTCTCCCTGAATCTCCGCAACAAACTGGCAGATGGAATTTATGTAGTTCGAATGATTGATGGTGCTGAAATTTTGTCTAAGAAAATATTGATACACTAAAGCAGAATTGTTGATTTATATCAATGTTTTCTGCTGTTTTGCCTATATGTATTAGTTTATTTACTAATATTTTCTCTTTCTTCTTCATTTATTAACAAAATAGCGTGGATAAGCTAATTTATTGTAGAAAAAAAACAATGAAATTCTATAATAGCTTAATATAGAAAAACAAGCGGTTTTGGCAAAAATAGACTATTTTTGAATAGCCGTATTTTTTATAAAAAAGAGAAGTAATCCATAAACGAATTATATGACTAAACTTTACACGCCCCCAACAATACTAACCTCAAATTTGAAAACAAGATCAGGAAACAAAAAACCTGATTTCACTCACATACGATTAACTGAATTTATGAAGAAAAATTACTCGATTTTAGCACTTACTTTTTTATTTTTTTTGCTTTGTGGAAATACTCTGAACAGTTGGGCACAAACAGCTACTATTACAATTACCAATTCAACAATTGGTGGCTCAGGTGTACTTGGTACCAGTAATTATAATTCAGGTGCTGAAAGAACCTGGACACAAAGCAGTGTTAGTTTCGGAGGAAAAGCTATTACATGTAACTCTACTAACTCTCCAAATTCAGGAGATGCCGCTTGTACATACATACAAGCACAAGCAAGCAATGGTGTTATATACAATACCTCAGCCCTTCCCGGCAGACTGGTAAGTGTTCAATTTACAGGTACTGCTTCTGTAGCTGCCTCTTGTTATGGTGGTACATCACGTTTGATAAGCAGTACATCCGCAGATTATACTGTTACCGGCGGAACTCAAATCGGAACAGCGCAAACTAATACCACTTATACATGGACAACAGCAACAACGGATAACTACACTTTTTTTTGTATAAAAAGAGGAACAGGTACACAATATTATAGTTCTATAGTAATCACATATGAAACGGGCACTAATTATTGGTGGAATGGTTCTAATGGAACTAATAATACTACCGGCAACAACTGGGATAATAATAGTTCTAAAAACTGGAGCCAGCCTACAGCCACTACGTTTACTTCCGGTAATGGAGTTGTTTGGCCAACTACCGGTTCATTAATTGCCAATTTTAATAATGCAAATGCTACTACCGTAAATTTACCCGCTGCATTAACACAAGCACCATCAAATACATTAATCAGTACTGCCGGTTACAGTTTTGTACCTTCTGCTACACAAACTTTTAGTAGTCCTGTAAAATTGGATCAGAGTTTAACTGTAGCTCCTGCATCAGGTACTACTTTCACTATGAGTGGTATTATAAGCAGCACCGGTGGATTAACTCAAAATGGCGTAGGTACTACCACGTTAAGCGGTGTAAATACTTATACCGGTCCTACAACTATTAATGCCGGCACATTAAGTATTTCAAGTATTGCCAACGGTGGCAGTGCCAGTAATATAGGTCAATCCACCAATGCCGCGGGTAATTTAGTATTAGGCGGGGGTACATTACAATACACCGGAGCCAGTGGTTCTACCAACAGAAACTTTACGTTAACGGCAGGTACCACCTCCACTATTGATGTTACCAATGCACTTACTATCTCTGGTGCAGCTGCATCTACAACAGGTGCATTATCTAAAACCGGAGCAGGTACTTTAACATTGTCAGGAGCAAATGCCTATACAGGAGCAACTACTATTAATGGCGGAACATTACAATTTGGTGCTAACGGTACCTTGCCTTCTGCAACAGCCGTAACACTTGCCAATACATCCGGTGTTGTGTTGGATGTAAATGCTAAAACACAAACTATTGGTTCTTTATCCGGTGGTGGTGGCACAGGTGGAAATGTTTCCTTAGGAACAAGTGGAGCACTTACCACCGGCGGTGCTAATACCAACACTACTTATGCTGGTATCATAAGCGGCACAAGCGGTACACTAACTAAACAAGGCAGTGGAACTTTTACACTATCCGGTGCGAACACATATACAGGTACTACTACTGTTAGCGCAGGTACTTTACAGTTAGGTGCAGCAGGAAGTGGTGCTAATACGCCTTTAGGAACTACGGGTGCAGGTACCACTGTTTCTGCTACGGGTGCAGCATTGGATTTAAATGGTTTTACGTTAGCTACTTCTGAAGGGTTAACTTTAAATGGAACAGGTGTATCAAGTGGAGGTGCATTAGTAAACAGTTCAAGTACCGCTGTTTCGTACAGTGGCAATATAGCTTTAGGTAGTGCCAGCAGTATTGGAACCACCGGAAATATTACACTTTCAGGAAATATCTCAGGTGGCTTCGCACTTACAAAAGTTGGTGCAGGAACATTGATATTAAGTGGTGCTAATACTTACAGCGGCGGTACTACTATAACTGCAGGTACCGTTCAGTTAAATCCATCTGCAACGCTTAGTTCAGGCGCTTGTACGTTTAACGGAACAGGTGCAGCCTTATCTACTTCAGGCATAACTGCCGGCAGAGCTGTCACATTCAGTTCTTTATCAGTAACACAAAATGCAACGATAAATCTCGACAATATCAATTCACATACGTTAAAGTTCACTACAGGCTCTATTGATGCAGGCAAGATGCTGACCATTACGGGTTGGCAGGGTACTTATGGAGTAAGCGACACAGGCAGCGTTGGAAAAATATATGTTGGTTCTTCTGCTACATCTCTGGATTGTAATAATCTCAACAGAATACAATTTTTTGACGGAACAACGAACTATGCGGCTGCATTAAAGTCTGACGGCGAACTCGTTCCGGTAAAGACACCAACTGTTACTGGCATTACACCTTCTTCAGCAACCGCCGGAGATGCCGGATTTACAATTACTGTAGATGGTACTAACTTCATCAATGGAGTATCTACAGTAACCTGGGGCGGCTCTGCTCGTACTACTACTTTTGTGAGTGATATTCAGTTAACGGCTACTATTCTTACCGCTGATCTTGTAACAGCAACCACTGTTCAGGTAGGTGTTACAAACGGATGCGTTAATTCTTCGTCTACACAAACATTCACTATTAACGCACCTTCAAATTCTATTACTACTAATGCAGGTTCTTTTGGTCCGTTCTGTAATGGTGTTTCTAATAATGTAACATTAACGTTTTCAAAAACAGGTACGTTTACAGGTCAATACAATATTCAGATTTCAGATGCATCCGGAAACTTTCCTTCAGATGCCACCACTCAACTATTGACCTTTGTTTCAAGTACCACCGGCTCTGTAACAGCTACTATACCTTCAGGATTCGCCGCAGGAACACAATACAAAATCCGTGTAGTAAACAATACACCGACTTATTTTTCTTCAGGCAACAATGGTAGCGACATTGCTATTAATACGACACCTACCACACCTTCCTGTTCAACACCAAGTGCCGTATGTCAGGGTAATGCGGTAACAATAACAGGTGCAGGCAGTACGGGTGCTACTACATATACCTATTGGACAGCAGATGCTCCGGGCGGTACACAGATTACTACCGGAGGCGGATATACCGTTTCGGGTGGAAACTTAACTACGCCAACCAGTCTTAGTGCAGGAACTTATGATTACTATGTTCAGGGAGAAAACGCTGCGTTATGCTCCAGTTTAGCAAGACAAAAAGTAACGGTTACCATTAACGGATTACCGGCTGATCCTACGGGTTCTATTACAGTTTCTGCAAATCCATCATGCGGCCCTGCGACTTTAAGTTATGCCACAGGTTACTACTGGGAAACTTCCACCAGCGATTTCACAACGTCTGGCAGAGCTACTTCTTCGAATTATACTTTAAACGCTACCGGAACCATGTATGTACGCGCATATGATGGCACCTGCTGGAGTGCAAACACTATCAATACATCAACAGTTACTATTAATACTGCCATTAGTATTGGTACTTCACCAAGCGATGCGACTGTTACAGCTCCGGCTACTGCAAGTTTCAGTGTTGGTAGTCTTACAGGAACTATAGCAGGATATCAATGGCAGGTGTCTACTGACAATGGTGGAACATGGAATAATGTAACGACAGGTACCGGCGGAACTACTGCATCGTATACTACTGCTGCCACTACCTCTGGCATGTCGGGATATAAATATCAATGTATTGTTTCTGGTACTTCCCCATGTGCGGATGTTACTTCAAGTGTTGCTACATTGACAGTAAATACTGCAGCAACAGTTATTGCTCAATTTGATTTTACGTCGTCGCCTTATTTACCGGTTACTACTAAAGATGCCAATGTAACGGTGACTGATATGGCATTGTCAGCAGGCACTATTGAAACTAATATAACAACCGGAACAGTTTTCCCAAATGAACCTTACATAGAAGAGTCAGCAGGATGGACAGCTACTTCACAAGCCTCAGCTAAGAATTTCAACTTTACTATTAATGCTAATTCAGGTTATCAAATTCAGGTTACCAGTATGCAGTTTAATGCTCTTGCAACTAGCGCAGGTCCTTCTGCATTCTCTTATGACATAGGCTCCGGATTAGCTACCTACACTACTAATGCTCCGGATGGTTCATTAGTTACAGTAAACCAAACAGTAACAGGTGTTTCTTCACAAACAACTCTTCCTGTTTTAATACAAGGGTGGCTAAATGGTTCTCGTTCATCTGCTGGTAGTGGTGCTTTTCGTTTAGATGATGTGATAGTAAAAGGTTATGTAACACCCACATGTACTTTACCAACCAGTCAGGCTACTTCTGTTACCACCGCAAATATTTCCTCTACGGGTTTAGATGCAGGATTTACACGTGGTTCTGCAACAGGAACGATACTTGTATTAAAACAAACATCGCAAACTACAGTACTGCCAACACAAAATACTGCATATACACCTAATGTAAACTGGGCTTCTGCTGGTCAAATTAATACAGACAACAGAGTAATTGCCAATTCAACTGCTGCTGCTACTTCAATAGTATCAGTTACTGGTGTAACCGGCTTAAGTCCTGAAACACAATATACTTTAACAGCTTATGAAAGAAGTAGTACAAACTGTTATAATTTAACTTCTCCACCGTCTTTAAATTTCTATACCTTAAGTACAGAACCCTCTGCACAACCTACAGGTACTTTTACTGCTGCTACCTGTACTTCTAATTCCATTGATTTAACTTTCCCATCCATAAGCGGTGCAGGTGTAAGCAATGCGGATGGTTATATTGTTATGATGAATGCGGGCGGTGTTCCTTCTAATACACCAACAGACGGACAGGCTTATGCTGTAAACGATAACATCAGCGGTGATACCGTAGCCGCAGTAATAAACAGTACCGCTACGAATTCAATTACCATTAACGGATTAAATGCAGGCGTTCAATATTACTTTACATTGATTCCTTACAATGCAAACAGTACACCTACTGCCCAAACGTTTAATTATAAAACCAATGGCAGTATCTTAGGTGCTAACACGACCACTTCACTTACAGGTGCAAGCACTGCATCTGTTGTTACCACTGATGCTACCTATGGTTATACGCAAGATATATTATATGCTAATTATCAAAGTGACCCTGTTCCGTCATCCTCTTCACAAAGTGTAGGTGTGCACAATATAATTATTAAAGATGGAAACGGTGTTTCTAACGATGCCGATAATCTGCCTACTTTATTAAAGGGTATTACCTTTACCTATACAGGCACTGCCAACACTATCAGAAGTGCGGCATTATTCACAACCACCAATTCAAGAATAAGACCTGCCACTTCAATTGGTGCCAATACTATTACTTTCACTAATTTACCCGATACTGTAACTTTAAAAACCCCTACGGATAATTCATCTATTCAGGTGATATTGCGTGTTACGTTTAACTCAACTGTAACCGATAATGATAAATTGATTTTCACTGTTTCTTCGGTTACTAGCGGTGATTTATGCTCTTACTCTCAGTTTGGTTCTGCAGATGGTGGCGGAGCACAATCAGATAATGGTGCTAATACTAAAAATCAAATTGAGGTGGTTGCTACCAAGCTAAAATTCAGCCAACAACCTTCTGATGCAGCAAATGGTGCAACTATGACACCTGCCGTAAAACTGGATGCATTAGACAATAATAATAATCTGGATAAGGATTGGAATGTAGCAGCCAGTGTAGCCTGCTCCACCCCTTCAGCATTAAATGGTAATCCCGTTGGCGGTACTATATCACAAGGAGTAACTACTATTGGTGCCTTAGTACATAATACAAATGGTACCTATACTTTAACGGCCTCTGCCGCCGGACTGAGAGATACCACCAGTACTGCATACACTATCGCAACGGTTTTGTATCCAAATAATTCTTTCTTATCTATAACAGGTTCGGGTAACTATTCAAGCAATAGTAGTTGGTGTAAATGTGGTAATACAGGAGGCTGTAGCGGTCTTACTGTAAATGCCGGAGGTTGGGGCGATCCTGCTACAAATAGTCAAACTCCTACATCAGGAAGTACTGTATTTATTCAGGGAACTATCACTTACAGCAGTTCTACTGCCAATGTAACGAATGCTACTATTCTATCAGGTGGTGACCTTATTTTAAATTCTACGACTTACGCTGTTGCTAATTCTATAACAGTTAAATCCGGAGGAAAATTGCATGTCAATGATAATTGTAATTTTAATCTTACTTATTCAACATCAACATTTACAGTAGAAGACAATGCTGAAGTACATTTAAACAGAGACTTTGTTAATCCAAGCTCCAATGTTTGGCAAGGTATCGAAAATTTTTATCCTCAATCTAAATTATATATTTACAACTGGAGAGAAGCGACATACCTTCTTGATGGTGATGTAACAGCAAATACACATAATGGTTATAAAGCCTATTTTGGTAATTTATACATTGATGGTCAATTAGCTGTAGGTAGTGTTTCAAATTCTGTAATGGCAGATTATAATGATTATGGCTTTGGAGGCGGAAACTGGGAAATGGTGGGACCTAATAATGGCGACACCATAAATCTTACACATGGTAATTTAGAATTTATTACAACTCCTGAAAATACTTCAGGTTCTTGCTCCTGTGGTTCTGGCACCCCGGGATACAAGAATCCACGTATATTGGGTAATGAAACAGGTACATTCGTCGTAAATATTCATGGCGACTTAAAATTAAGCAGTACCTGGGGCGGTACAGCAATTTCTTCAACCGATGGTAATTACACTTTAAATGTAGATGGTAATGTAGAGATAAATGGTGGTAGTTTAAATGTAAAGAATTCAACGAGTACTACCAACGGAATTAACACAATGAACATCGCCGGAAATTTAACTATGAGCGGTTCAACTTCTTTGTATTTAAATTACGGATTACTTAATACTGCCAATGGGCAAAAAGCGGTTTTAAACCTTAAAGGAGATCTAACTGTTAATTCTACTTCTTCTATACTAAACAATGTATTTCCTACAGATGCTGAATTCAATTTTACAGGAACCAGTCCACAACTGGTAGATGTTGCATCTGTACTCGCTTCTTCAGGAAAAGGAATTACGTTTACGATTAAAAACGGGGCTACCGTGCAATTAAAAAACAACAACTTTACCTATACTACTGCCCTTTCAGGCTATCCGACTACATTAACTGTTGCTTCAGGCGGAACGTTAGATTTTAACTGGAAAACTGACGGCACACCTCTAACTGTTAATGGAGCATCTACTATAAACACATTTACTGCTGCTCAGGGATCAACGCTAAAGATAACTTCTCCTCAGGGAATTGTAAAAAATACTGCTACTTACGGCAGCACCAATGGAAATGTTACAGGCTTTGCAACAGGAAACAGAGATTATAATCAAATAGCAAGATATTGGTATACAGGTAAATCCAACAGTACTCATTACACCGGTGATGGTATAAACCAAACCGGAGCAACAAATGGATTTGAAAAGATAGTGATTTGTGACTTATTTGATAATTCTAAAATTCTTGTACCGTCTGTCAGTTTTGCTCTTACTAATGATACCGCTGTATTTTCCGGAGGTGGCAGATTGGATATCCGTAAAGGACAATTTATAGAAACAGAGAATGAATATATTACAGGTACAAATGGTACATTGTATATGAGTCCGGGTACATTGTATAAAGTGTTAAAGGGCTATAATACCTTAACTACTGAAGTAACTACAGGTGGCACTTATGTTCCTCGCATGGAAGGAACATCAGTTACTCCTTATCAATTAACCGGAGGGACTATTGAATTATCAGGATCCGGTAGTCATGCTTTTCAAACGTTGAGGGCAGATGATAATTTATATAATTATGTGAACGTAAAATTCAGTGGTACAAACACACTTGGCACTGATTATAAAAATTTAAGCCAACAAACTACTATAGATTCATTACTTACTGTAACAGGAGATGCAATTGTTGATTGCAAAACAACAGGAGGGAGTGCTGCGTCATTTATTGGAAATGGTGGTCTTAAGATGGATGGAGGTCGTTTACGAATTAAAAAATTCAATGATAAAAATCCTGAATTAAAAGGATTTAATAATCCTTATACTTTAACCGGCGGCGTTGTAGAATTTTACGGCACAGGAAATATTAATCAGCAACAAATCAGAGGAAAGGATACCCTGAACAGAATTATTTCTTATTACAATATGGAAATAAATGCAGATGCAGCCAATTATTCCACTAGTTCCGGCTTAGACAAAGCAGGAAATGTTGACCTTTCTTCGAGCTTCTATCTGAAAAACATTATGAATGTAAATTATCCTGCTGTACTACGCATGGATGAAGACGATCTTATTTATGCACCATTAACGGGTGCAGGTGCAGAAGTAGTAAATATTAATGCCAATGCTGGTTTACTTTATGGAAACAGCAATGGTATAACAACCGCAACTGCCGGTACAGGAGTTACTGTAGGTAATGTAAGGACAACCAACAGAACTTTTTCTTCTAATGCAAGTTACGGTTTTGTAAGTCCGGGAAATATGGTAACAGGCAGTGGTCTGCCTCGAACGGTAATAGGATTGTATGTTTATAAAACAGGTGCGAATGACAGAGTAACACTAACTGACTCCATACGTACAGATAGTATCCTGAAAATGTATAATGGAAATATACTTACAGGTAACTATAAAATAGAACTTGGAAAAGATACCGCTAACAGAGGTACGTTGGATTATACAACGGGTTATGTTGTAGGAAATATGCGCAGGTGGTATGCAACTACAAATAGTGGTATTGCATCGGGTTTATACCCGTTAGGTATAGACAGCAGTGGTTCTTTGAGAAATCGTAATTATTTAATTGAATATGCAGTTGCGCCAACGGGTGGTTATTTAGATGTAAACTTCAACCCTGTAAATATGGGTACAACGGGTATCTCCAGTATTCCACAAATTAATGGAAGTTGCCCATTCTATGTTACCTCTACAGAAGACCAGGGTTATTGGATTGCCAATCCACAAACAGGTAAATTAGGGGATGGTTCATATAAATTGGCGATAACAGGACAAGGGTTTAATGTAATTACTGATTTGTGCCAGCTTACTTTACTGAAAAGAGTATTAAGTGTTAGTCAGGATTGGACAGCCCCCGGTATACATATAGAACCAACAGGTACTCCGGGTATACCGACTGTTTCCCGCAGTGGACTTTCCGGATTTTCCAATTTCGGATTTGGTGGCGGTCCTCCTAATCCATTGCCGATAGAGCTGACAAGCTTTAGTGGAAACTGCTCAGATGGTTTTGTTCAAATCAACTGGTCAACGGCATCAGAATTAAACAGCAAACAATTTATTATACAACGTTCTGAAGATGGTGTACGTTATGTAACGGTTGGAACAGTAGCTGCTGCAGGATTTTCCAATCAGCCAAGAACTTACAGCATTACAGATACTTCTGTTTCAGCTAACAGTAATTATTATCGTTTAATAGAAGTTGATAATAATGGTAAACAAACTATTTACTCATTTATACAGGTTCGTTGCAGTGAAGTAAATGGTATTCATGTTTTCTATGTCGAACCAAAAGTTGTGGTAGAAGTAAATTCCAACAAGGATAAACAAATCGGATTTAATGTATATGAAATCTCGGGAAAATTATTGCATCAGGAAAATAAACAAATTACACGCGGTTATAATCGTTTTGATTTATCCATTAAAAATAAACTTGCAGATGGAATTTACATTATCCAGATGACGGACGGCGATAAAGCCACTTCAATGAAAGTGATGATACATTAAAGAGTAATTAGTAAATAGTACTCAGTAATTAGATAAAAAAATGCGCTCAAGGTTGAGCGCATTTTTTTATACATCATTGCATCTTTTAATATGGCTTAAACGACCAGTTTATATCTCCGTTTTCAATATTAAGGCAAACAGCAAGCTGGTAAGGTTGAATAAGCGTTAACAGATTTTCATGTAAAAAACTATCGGAGTTTGTTGATTTCAAAAATGGTTTAAATAAAAGAGTTTCTTCACCGGTTTTTGACCAGACTTCCTTCTTATTCACATCAAAACATTTCAGTACAACAGGTGAACTCTCTCCTAATTCATCCTGATAAATCAATACAATTTTCTTATCATCATAAAAGAGAACACTCGCATTGAAATAAACCTTACCGGGTATAAATTCATCTGCTGAATTTATTTTATACACTCTACGGTACCAATCACCATCTTCCTTTACAATTCCATTCAATGTACTAGCACTGATTTTAGTGTCAAATATTTCATTCGATTTTCTGCTTATTTTATAAAGTTGCTGGCGCTCCCCGTCTGTAAAACAATATTCTGTCTTATCAATTAAATCAGTAGTTACTTTGTTTTTATCCTCATACTCTTTTTCAGTCATAATAGAATTGGATGCAACCAGATAATAAAAAGTGTATCCATCTTTAGTGGTTAACTTAAATCCTTCCGCATCATAAACATCTTCTACTTTTGCTAACCCTTTTTTCAATTCCGGGAATTGACGTTTCAAGGTTTCATTATTGACTGTTTCCACTGCTGTGTTTACATCATAACCCAATAATTTTTCACCATATATCAGCCAGCATATTTTACCCATAGGTTTCAGCTGATTCATTCTGAATTCATCCTTTAAACTTTGTTCCCATGTAATAGTATTGCCAATCTGCAGCGACTCAATAATCTCATTCTTTTTTACATCTACAACATTCAAAAAGTAATCTACCGTTTTGAGTCCGTCAGAGTTTCTTCGTGATACAGTCCAAACCTGCGGACCTTTATCCGTATTTACTACGGCGAAAGAACTGAATGACTCATTGGGGTTTTTATACAGTGGCTTTGATGCGGTTGAAGATGTTTTAGTCGATACTTTATTTTTTACTGAAAAAAATACTGCAGCAGCAATTCCAATTACCCCTAATGCAAATACAATAAAAACAGATCGGGCAATTTTCCGTGCAACTTCCTGTGTTTGTTCTGTATTATAAGTAATTGGTTTTTCTGCGCGCGTGGTAGTTTCAAAAATAGGTTTTACATCACCGTATTCATAAATCGACCCACAAAATTTACATTGATAAATATTATCCTGCAATAAATTGGCTTCGCTGGCACCGCATTGCGGACATTTTAATGGAGCTGGCATACTATGGTTTTGAATAAAGTTAGTATTTTTTGTACAAATACCACATTCCTTACCAAATTTTTGGAGGCAGATTTAATTTTTACAAACCACCTACTTTGAGCTTCTCCGCATTTTCTTCAAAGTTGAGCTTATCTATAATGGTTTGTAAATCCCCGTTCATGATTTCGCCTAAATTATACATCGTTAAATTTATACGATGGTCTGTAACCCGGCCCTGCGGGTAATTGTATGTTCTGATTTTTGCACTCCTGTCGCCTGTAGATACCAATGTTTTACGCTGCTTTGCAATAGCCTCATTATGTATAGCCAATGCCTTTTCATACAAACGTGTGCGCAATACTTTCATTGCACTTTCATAATTTTTATGCTGTGAACGTCCATCCTGGCACTCGGCAATAGTACCTGTAGGTATATGTGTGAGTCGAACTGCAGATTCTGTTTTATTTACGTGCTGTCCGCCGGCACCGCTTGCTCGATAAACATCTTTTTTAATATCAGCAGGATTTATTTCTACATCTACTTCTTCAGCTTCGGGTAATACGGCAACAGATGCTGCAGAAGTATGTACACGTCCCTGCGATTCTGTTTCGGGTACACGCTGTACACGGTGCACTCCTGATTCATACTTCAGCACACCATATACACCTTCACCTGAAACTTCAACCACTACTTCTTTGTAGCCGCCTGCAGTACCTGCATTCTCATTCATGATTTCAGTAGTCCAGCCTTTATTCTCGCAATATTTTAAATACATACGCAATAAATCACCGGCGAAAATACTCGCTTCGTCACCGCCTGTTCCGGCGCGAATTTCAAGTATTGCATTTTTGTCGTCTTCCGGGTCTTTGGGTATTAACAGAAAACGGATATCGTCTTCCATTTTGGGTAACAACTCAAGCTGATCATCCAACTCTGCTTTTGCCATATCTCGCAACTCAGCATCTTTTTCTTCCGCTAAAACCTGTTTATTAAATTCAATATTAGAAAGCAGGTTTTTATATTCCAGATAAGCATTTACAATCGGTTCTAAATCTTTATATTCTTTGGATGTTTTTTTAAATTTCTGCATATCGCCCACCACACCGGGATCACCCAGTTGCGATTCTAAATCTTTATACCTGAAATAAATAAGTTCTAATTTATCTAACATAATCAAAAATCATCGTGAAAATTCGGGAGCAAAAATAGCAAATTTGACGCAATAAATCATTCACTGAGATATTGGAACAATAACAACTAATTATTACCTTGTGTTAAAATTATAAATTATGGAAAACAACGATGCAGGCGCAATTGCCGCCATTATTGCCGGATTAGGCATTTTTTTAGTGTTCTTTTTTGCTTTTATCATCTTTTTTATTGTTTGCCACTGGAAGATTTTTACAAAGGCCGGACAGGAAGGATGGAAGAGTATCATTCCCCTGTACAATTTATATGTTCAACTTCAAATTGCGAAACAACCAACCATCTGGTTGTTGTATTTTATGATTCCGTTTGTTAATATTTATTTTGGAATTAAACATGTACATGGTCTATCAAAAGCTTTTGGTAAGGATGTAGGATTTACAGTTGGACTTATTCTGCTACCAATTGTTTTCTATCCGATTTTAGCTTTTGGTGATGCCAAGTATGTTTACAATGAGAATAATTCTTTGATAAATGAGATTCAGGAAATCAAGTAAATGAATCTGAAATTAAAATATAAAAGCAGGCTGTTCTTTGGAGCAGCTTGTTTATTTTTATTTGCCTGTAAAAATAAAACCATAAGTAATACATCCTATACGGACAGTGAAGGTTATGACAAGGGTAATTTAAATGGAAATTACAATTGGACGGGAACTTATGAATTAAAGGATAAGGATATTAGTTACATCTTAAAATTGCACAAACGCAGTGTTGATGGCAGCTACGAAATGCAGTTTTACAACAATACAAAAAATACAGAATTGTACAAAAGTTCTATTTATGATGCAAAAGATGATTTAGCAAGCATCTGTATCAAGTTTTTAAATAATTTTCAGATGGATGCCACGCCTCTTGGTTTTAAAAGTGGAGATACCTTATTTATACTGAAACATATTAACGAAAAAGACAATTCTGTTTTTAAGGCTTTTCAACCGTCAGATAAAAATTTAAATTGGAATAAAATCAGTAATACATACTAAATCTAACAAGAATCATTTTATAAAAATATACAGATGAAATACATTGAAAAACTTTTGGAGAAAATCTTATTTGCCAGCAGATGGATACAAGTACCTATTTATCTTGGGCTGATTTTAGGTTGTATGGTGTATACCTACAAATTTATTATTGAGTTGGTGCATTTATGTATGCATGCTGATTCCTGGACAGAAGAAATGGTCATGTTGTCTATTTTAACACTGATAGATATTTCCATGGTAGTGAACTTAATTATTATTGTGGTAATTGGTGGCTACTCTACATTTGTCAGCAAACTGGATTTTGGTGCGCATGAAGACAAGCCGGAGTGGCTTCAACAAATAAATGCAGGAACATTAAAAGTAAAACTGGCTATTTCACTGGTTGGTGTATCCAGCATTCAACTGTTGCGTTCATTTATTGATATAAAAGATGTAGACAGAGAACATGTTCTGCTGCAAATTTTAATACATGTAATTTTTCTTACCTCAAGTATTATTTTAGCTTACACGGATAAATTAATGCATGACACACATGAGCATTAATTTTTGGTAGTGTAATCAAATACTTTTTTAACGATGGCAGTATAGCCAAGTGGCATAGTACGTGCTATGCGGTCACCCATTTCAGCATCAATACCAATTAAAATTCTTTCTTTTTTCTTTTCAATGTGTTTTAATATAATTTTTGCTGCTTCTTCAGGTGAAGTGCGTTCTAATGCTTTCTGGAATTTTTTATCTAATGCAGCATTTTTTTCATAGTGTACCGCATTTTTGTAAATATTAGTATTGATGCCTCCGGGATGCACGCAATATACTTCAACTCCAGTATCCATTAATTCCATTCTCAACGATTCGGTAAAACCACGCACGGCAAATTTCGTAGTACAATACGGCACCTGCTCTGCTACGCCAACTAACCCAAATAAACTCGAAATATTGACAATTACAGCCTCCGGTCTTGCGAGTAAAGTATCCAAAAACTGTTTTGTATGATTAATAACACCCCAAACATTCACATCCATTATCTTATGAAAATCTTCCATCCTTAGTTCCTGGAGGGATATCTTTCCTAATGCAAATCCTGCATTATTAAACAGTAAATCTATATGATTATGTTCTTTCAATACTTTTTTTGTAAAATCAGTAATTGCTTTTTCATCGGAAACATCTACAGTATATATGTAGCATGCTGCTCCAAAAGTTTGTACCATTTTTTGGGTGGTTGCCAGACCTTCTGCATTTTTGTCTGATAATATCAGGGTTGCACCTTTCTTTCCCAGTTCAATTGCCAACGCTTGCCCAATTCCGGATCCTGCGCCCGTAACTACTGCTATTTTGTCTTTAAAATTTTTCATTGATTATTTTTTTGTCGGTAAGGTATTGATTTGTATCAATTAATGCACTAAACACATGTAAAAAACACATTCGTACATACATTTTTAGTATTTTTAGCGTTGTTATTAAACAAAATGGTTCGATATTTGTATATACAAGTATAAACACTTGATATGACAAAGCAAATATTAAAAACATCGACATTCATTTTGACACTAACAATCTTGCTTACTACTAATATGTGGGCAAAAGGAAGTTCTTCAACATCGGTAAAATCAACCACCATTAATACTGAAAAGAGTACTATTGACTGGATTGGTAAAAAAGTCTTAGGACAGCACAATGGCAAAGTAAAAATCCAGTCAGGAACTATTAACACTAAAAATGGTGTTTTAACAGGAGGAAGTTTTGTTATTGATATGAAATCTATTACAAATGAGGATATATCAGATCCTGATTATAATAAGAAGCTGATTGGACATTTAAACAGTGAAGATTTCTTTAACGTGGCAGCATTTTCAACCGCTAACGTAAAGATAACTAAAGTGTTAAAATTGACAAATAAACCGAATTCGTACAACCTTACCGCTGATTTAACAATCAAAGGTATTACAAAGAGTATAACATTTCCGGCAACATTTAGTAAATCTGCAGGAAATGGTTTTGAAGGGAATGCAAAGATCACAATAGATAGAACATTGTGGGACATTAAGTATGGTTCATCTAACTTTTTCGAAGGTTTGGGTGACAAAGCCATCAAGAATGAGATTGAATTGAACGTGAAGCTTGCATCTAATTAATTTTGAACTCTATTGATTGCCGAGAGGCAATTGGGTTTTTCATAGTTTTATGGTTTTTGTGGCTAGTCCGATCCTCTGGGTCGGACTGGTCATTTTTTAGGCTTTTCTGAACTGTCATGCCGAGGCACTAGGCATTTTGTTTAATTTACCAAGATTCTTCACTTCGTTCAGAATGACAACAAGACTACAATTGTTGCAAATCAACCAGTTTTTTGTACTCACCGTTTTGTTGCATTAGTTGCTGATGCGTTCCTTTCTCAATAATTTCACCTTCTTTCAATACCACAATTTCATCGGCGAATTGAACAGTAGAGAGTCTGTGTGCGATAATAATTGCCGTTTTATCTTTCAATAAATTTTGTAATGCATCTTGTACTAATTTTTCCGAGTTGCTGTCTAAATGCGAAGTAGCTTCATCCAAAATTAAGATAGGTGCGTTTTTATATATGGAACGCGCAATAGATAAACGTTGTTGTTCCCCACCGCTGATTTTTGTACCATTGTCCCCTATATTTTCTCTGTACTTTTGTCTCATCTTTTGAATAAATTCATCTGCATGTGCCAATTTAGCAGCTTTTTCTATTTGTGTTTCATCTGCTGTTTTTCCTAATGAAATATTATTGGAAACTGTATCATTAAATAACGTAGTTTGCTGTGTTACCAATGCCATCAAGTGGCGTAAATCCTGTTGTTGAATATTTTTTATATTGATTCCGTCTACTAAAATTTCGCCGTTCTCCACGTCAAAAAATCGCATTAATAATTGAATAAAGGTGGACTTTCCAGCGCCCGAAACACCAACAATTGCTATCTTTTTGCCTTTTGGAATTTCTAAATTAATATTCTTTAAAACTTGCCGTTCATGAAAAGCAAACGATACATTCTTTAATTCAATTTTATCTTTGAAATCAGAAATGGAAACAGCATTCGATATATCATTTATTTTATTTTCTTCTTTCAGCACTTCTTCAATTCTTTTTAATGAAGCTAAACCTTTTTGTATAAAATAAAATGCATTGGAAAAAGCTTTTGCAGGCTGAATGATTTGAGAAAAGATTACAATGAACGCAATAAATGCTTCTGCACTTAATGGCGATGTGTGATGAATAATCATCTTTCCGCCAACATACAAAACTATGACAACCACTGTAATTCCTAAAAACTCAGACAATGGCGTAGATAAATCTCTTTTGCGAATCATGCTTGTAGCTATCTTATTATGCTGCTGATTGATAGTTGCAAACTTTTCAGATAAACTTTTTTCTGCTGTAAATGACTTTATAATTCTAATACCTGAAATGGTTTCATCTACAATAGAATTTATAACACCTTGTAATTGCTGTGATTGTGCAGAAGCATTTTTTAATGTCTTACCAATTTTGCCGATAATATATCCTGAAACCGGTAAAATAACCAACACGAATAAAGTCAGTTTCGGGCTAAGCAACAACATCGTAACTAATGTTGCAATAATAGTTACAGGCTCTTTAAACGCTACTTCTAAAAAATGTAAGATTCCATATTCTACTTCCTGCACATCATTTGTCAAACGCGTAAGCACATCGCCTTTGCGTTGGTCTGAAAAATACAGTACATGTAAATTTAAAATCTTATCGAACAATTGTTGTCTGATGTTGCTTGCGATGCCGGTGCGCATTGGTGCCAGAAAGTGTACGGCAAAATATCGAAAAATATTTTTTACAAAAAATACCAGTACCGTAAACAAACAAATAAACAATAACGCTTTTGACTTGCCGATTTCTATACTTTCACTTCCTTGAATGTAGTGAATCACTCTGTTATTAAAAGTAGAACCAATAAACTCTTTCAGGTTCAGCAAACTAAACGGAACATCCTTTACATTAGATACAACCATTTTGTCTGAGTTAAAGATGAGATTCAGAAACGGAATCAGCATCAGAAAGGAAAAAATAGAGAAAATTGTCGAAAACAGGTTAAATATTATGTTCAGCATTACATTTGGAATGTATGGCCGGCAATATTTTAATAAACTGCGCAAATCTTTCATTGTAGCAAAGATATTATTTACTTTTGTTTTTATGGAATCTATCAGACAAAGACAAGTGGCAAAAACGATACAAGTCGCTATGAGCGAGATTGTACAAAAGGACCTGAATACTATTTTAGAAGGCGCTATGCTTACCATTTCAGGCGTACGAATCACCCCTGACCTATTTACCGCAAGAATTTATGTAAGTATCTACAACCACACTAAACCGGAAGTTGTTTTAGACAATCTGGATAAACACAATAAATTAATTCGCGGCTTGCTGGGAAATAAAATCAGAAATAAAGTACGTTCCATACCACAATTAGAATTTTTTAAAGATGACACTCTCGAAGATGTTCAAAATCTTGAACGCATTTTCAGCGAAATAAAAAAGAAAGACGCTGAGTTGGATAAATTGAGAAGTGAAAATGATAAAAAGTTGACTGATTAGCTATTTAGCTAATTAAAAAATTCTACTTTGAATCTCGAACTCAACATAGCAAAGCGTTACTTATTCAGTAAAAAATCCACGAATGCGATTAATATCATCTCGCTGGTAAGTGGTGCTGCTATGTTATTTGGTACCATGGCTCTTATCTTAGTTCTATCGGTTTTTAATGGTTTGGAAGATTTGATAAAATCACTGTACGCTGTTTTTTATGCTGATGTTGCAGTAAGTACTACTGAAGGAAAAACATTTGAAATTACGGATGAACTGAAAAGTAAATTAAAAAGCATTGATTATCTAGACGCTTATAGTTTTGTGCTGGAAGAAAATGCATTGTTAGAATATTCCGATTTACAACACATCTGCACCGTAAAAGGTGTCGACAAAAACTATTTCAATGTTATTCAGAAGTTCGATACGTTTATGGTTGACGGTAAAAAAATACTGCAGCAAGACAGTATTAATTATTGTATTGTTGGCGTTGGCGTCGCACTCAAGTTAGGCATGAATGCGGAACACACATTTAATCCGGTGGCTGTTTATATGCCCAAAAAATCAGCGAGTTCCTTTGCCACAATGGAAAATGCATTCAATAAAAGTTATCTAAGTGTAAGCGGTGCATTTGCGGTTTCTGATGAGTTCGACACCAAATACACCATGGTACCTTTAGATTTTTTTCAGGAACTCACAGAAAATGAAAACAGGGCTTCACAAATTGCCATACGCTTAAAAGATGATAATCAAAGTGCTGCTGCCATTCAGCAATTAAAAAAGGTATTAGGAGATTCATTTGTGGTAAAAAGCAGGTATGAACAAAACGAAGTATTATATAAAATCCTAAAAAGTGAAAAATGGATTACATTCGCAATTTTAGTTTTAATTATCATCATCGCATCGTTTAATATAATTGGTGCGCTATCAATGTTAGTATTAGAAAAGAAAAAAGACATCGCTACACTTACTGCATTAGGCATTCAAAAAAAGAGTATTATCAAAATATTTTTACTGGAAGGCATTTTAATGTCGTGTGTAGGTGCTTTTATTGGTATGGTGCTGGCTTTTATACTATGTATTCTTCAGGATAAGATTGGATTAGTGCCTATGCCGGGAACTTCCTTTTTGGTTAGTTATTACCCTGTAAAGATGCAACTATCTGACTTTGCCGCAGTATCACTGGTGGTTATACTAATCAGTTTGGCTGCAGCCTATTTACCGGCAAAGAAGGCGGCTGCATCCGTTGAAAAAGAGTATTTAGGTTATCTGTCATAATAAGTTATTAGTATCTTTAAAAAAATATTTCAATGAAAAAATTAACTGCTGTATTATTTATATCCTTTTTTATTTCGGCAATATTTGCTGAAGAAAGTTCTTATAAAACAAAAATAGAAGATGCTACTTTAACTAAAGGTTCTTTATACAAACAGGAAGTCTTTTCTGTAGAAAATATTCCCGCATTCAGGATAGATGCTTTAAAAATTACCAATTTAGAAAAATTTGGTATTTCCACAGGATTAAGGGTTGTACACAAAGTGTTTATCGGAAAAGAATTAAAAACTTTTACTAACTACATTGATTTGGATGAAATCGACGGATTGATAACTTCCTTACAATACATGAAAACTATATTGAAAAGTAAAACCATTCCGGGTAGTTACACTGAAATAAAATTCAGTTCAAAATCCGGGTTTCAATTTATGTTGTATACGGTGCTAAACACACAAAACAAATTGGACTGGAATTTCATGGCTCAAACCAATACTTCGAATGAAAAAACGATTGTGTCTCTTTCTAATGATGATATAGATAAACTGCAAAAAACACTGGAACAGGCAAAGGGGAAAATACAATAGTTACAAAATCTTCGTCATTGCGAAGCAGGGAGCCTGTCTGCCACTCACAGACAATCAGTTCGATTATGATTCAACAGATTGCTTCATGCAAAGACCATTTCCATGAAATCAAAAACTTAAAAATGCATTCGCAATGACGTTAATATTATTCCTAATTTCGTTAAGAATTTAAAAAATCTTACTACTTATTACTTACTACTTACTACTTTTTTCTATCTTTGCACATGGAAACACTATCTCATTTCTCCTCCCAACACAAATTTGCAGGCGACGGATTTACATTTGACGATGTATTATTGTTACCGGCCTACTCACAGGTTCTGCCAAGAGAAACAGACATCAGCACTAAGGTAACACGTAATATTACTATAAATATTCCGATACTTTCCGCGGCAATGGATACTGTGACTGAATCTAATCTGGCCATTGCATTAGCACGTGAAGGTGGTATTGGTGTATTACACAAGAATATGTCAATAGAGGCTCAATCTGCTGAGGTACGCAAAGTAAAACGTTCTGAAAGCGGACTGATTACCGACCCTATAACACTACGGCCAACCGCAAAAGTAGCAGAAGCATTTGCCTTAATGTCTGAAAACAGAATCGGCGGCATTCCAATTACGAATGAAAATGGAATCTTAGTGGGTATTTTAACCAACAGAGATTTGCGCTTCTGCAAAGATGCATCCATGCTCATTCAGGATTTAATGACAAAAGACAGACTGATTACGGCTCCTGAAAAAACCACCTTAAAACAAGCTGAAGAAATTTTACATCAATACAGAATTGAGAAATTACCAATCGTTGACAAGCACAATAAGCTGGTAGGTTTGATTACCTATAAAGATATTCTGAAAGTTAAAAATTATCCGAATTCTTCTAAAGATGATTCGGGCAGATTGCGTGTAGCAGCAGCCGTTGGAGTTACCGCTGATATGATGCAGCGCATAGAAGCATTGGTACATGTAGGCGTTGATTTTATTTGTATAGATACAGCACACGGTCATTCACATGGCGTGTTGACCGCTATTAAAAATGCCAAACAAACATTTCCGCATTTAGATATTGTTGGTGGAAATGTGGCGACAGGGGCTGCAGCAAAAGCATTGGCAGATGCTGGTGTAGATGCTGTAAAAGTGGGCGTTGGACCGGGTTCTATATGCACTACGCGTGTAGTTGCCGGTGTTGGTGTTCCGCAATTAAGTGCTATATACGATGCCGCAGTTTCCTTAAAAAATACTGGCGTTCCGATTATCGGCGATGGTGGCATCCGTTATACCGGCGACATGGTAAAAGCCTTAGCCGCAGGTGCAAATACCATTATGGCAGGTTCTTTGTTTGCGGGCACAGAAGAAAGCCCCGGCAAAACGGTAATTTTTGAAGGACGGAAATTTAAAACCTACCGCGGCATGGGAAGTCTGGAAGCAATGCAGGAAGGCAGTAAAGACCGTTATTTCCAGGATGTGGAAGAAGATATTAAGAAGTTAGTACCGGAAGGTATTGTAGGACGCGTACCGTATAAAGGTACATTGAGTGAAGTTATTTACCAGTTTATTGGCGGATTGCGTGCCGGTATGGGTTACTGTGGTGCTAAAGATATTTCAATATTACAGGAAGAAGCACAATTTGTAAAAATCACACAAGCAGGCGTAAATGAAAGCCATCCGCATGATGTAACGATTACTAATGAGGCTCCGAATTATAGTAGGTAAATCTCAAATCCAATTCCTCAACTTATCCAACCAGTTCTCTTTAGCAGATAAGTTAATATCAAATGAGTAGATCTCACCACTGGTATTTTTAGACGTACTGCTGATAATTGTATTATTTTTTGTAACCAATCTAAAGGCAACAGGTTCTTTTATTTTCGACATTGTATCAATAATAAACTGAGTACTCAGTTCCTCTGTAGAAAATAAAATATCGTTGGGCTTATACGCATCTAAAATATCATTAAGGTTTTCTATGCTTCCTAAGTTCTTTGTTGCATTCAAACCGTTTTTAATAGAAATAAACCCTAAATATTTATACTTTCCATTTGATTGTTGCAATTGCGCTGCTATCGTTTTAGCTTCCTGTTCACCACTGATAATAATGTATTTTTTTTCATCGCTGATAAAGGTGTGCAAAGTCCCGTTTGCAAAATACCATAAAAGCCTGTACAAAGACAGGCAAATACAGTTTATCACAAATGCAGAGACAATAACCCCTCTGGAGGTACGCAGAAAATTCGGGAAAAAGGCGTATGCTATAGCAATCACAAGAGTTCCTGTTGTTAACCCAACAATCAATCGTCGCCATTTTGTAGTTTTATTATACACTCCAAAAAACCACATCAGCAACAACCAGATAGTCACATACATTGGAATATTGATGTAAAAAAAAGTTTCCGGGAAAATAACCTGCTCTTCTCTTTTTATCACATTCTCCCAAAGCAAATGCAATACATATAATACGGTTGTCATGCTAACGGCATCTATCAGAGGCAAAGCAAAAGGTGTGCTTACTTTTTGTACGATTGCCAGAAATGCTCTGATATAAATAGCAATATTCAACAATAACTTTAAAATTTTACCACGCGTGCCTGTTACATGTTTATTGGCAAAAATAATCATCGCGTTATAAAATACTTTGATGTAATTCAAACTGCCCTTTTTGGTACTTTCTCCTTTAAAATGAATTATGGAGGTGTCGGCAAAATAATAATTCTTAAATCCCGCCTGTTTTATCCTGTATGATAAATCTATGTCTTCACCATACATAAAATAATCTTCATCTAATAAACCAACTTTATCCAATACGCTTTTTCTCAAAAACATACAGGCTCCGCTTAAGACATTAACTTCATGTGATTGATCTCTGTTTAAAAAGGATAAGTGGTACTGCCCAAATGTTTTGGATTTTGGAAATACTTTTGCCAGGCCGCTCATTTTTGCAAAGGCCGCCAATGGTGATGGGAAGCCGCGTTTGGATTCGGGTAGAAAGTTGCCTGCACCATCGTACATCTTCACACCTAAACCGCCAATAGTTGCATCACTTTCCATCTTATTAATACATTTTTGCAACGTATCTTCCTGTATAATCGTATCAGGATTCAGGAGTAAAATATATTCACCGTCTGCCATTCGTATTGCCTGATTATTTGCTTTGGAAAATCCAACATTTTCTTTATTCGCAATTATGTGTACAGCAGGGAATTTTTGCTCCAGCATTTTCAATGAATCATCCGTAGAATTATTATCCACTACAAAAATCTCATATTCAAAGTTTACTACAGATTTTAAAACCGACAGAATCGTTTGCTCTAAAAAATAGCGCACATTATAATTTACTATAACGATGCTTAATTTCATTAATGTTGAATGATGAATCCCGAAATAAGTTCGGGACAAGTTATTGAGTGTTGAATTAGTGCAATTTTATTAATCATTTATCATTAAACATTCGTCATTTAGATAAATAGTTTTCGTACGGTAATCTTGATTGTATAGAACGTGCTAAAGTAATCTCATCTACATATTCCAGTTCTCCGCCAAAGGCAATACCTCGTGCAATAGACGTAATTTTTAATTCGTATTTAGATAGCAATTTTGATAAATAGAAGATAGTGGTATCTCCGTCAATTGTTGGATTTAATGCCATAATGATTTCATTCACATCACCGTCTTCTACCCTTTTCACAAGGCTTTGAATATTTAATTGCTCGGGACCAATACCATCCATCGGCGAAATCAAGCCCTCCAGCACATGATATAAACCATTATAGTGCCGAGTATTTTCAATAGCTATAATATCCCTGAAATTTTCTACAATACACACCACACTTTTATCTCGATAAGAATTGGTGCAAATACTACAAATATCCGCGTCAGATACATTATGACATGTTTTACAGAATTTAATTTCTGTACGCATCTTCAAAATTGCTTCCGATAAATACCTGGTATCATGCGCATCTTTTTGTAATAAATGCATCACTAAACGCAGGGCTGTTTTTTTTCCAACACCAGGCAGCGTTGCAAAAGCGTTCACCGCATCTTCAATTAATTTAGACGGAAATTGCATGACCTAAAGGTAGTAATAAGTAATAAGTTGTAAGTGATAAGTGGATATTTTTTTGATTTAACTTTATCAATTAATCGTACATTGTTAATCGTTAATTTAACAGTATGTCGCCAATAGTAATTTCCATTAGTTTAATAGCCTATTTCTTATTCTTATTTGTGATTGCATGGTACACTTCTAAAAATGCAAACAATAAAGATTTCTTTGTCGGCGGGAAAGCATCACCGTGGTATATTGTAGCCTACGGTATGATTGGCACTTCTCTCTCAGGTGTAACATTTATATCCGTTCCAGGAAAAGTAGGCACTGCACACTTCGCCTATTTTCAGGTAGTAATTGGTTATTTAATCGGATATTTTGTCATTGCATTTGTACTGCTTCCGCTGTATTACAAACTTAACCTAACTTCAATTTATACCTATTTGCAAAAACGTTTCGGCAATACTACTTATAAAACAGGGGCGAGTTTTTTTATTTTATCCAGAACTCTTGGTGCCACACTTCGGCTTTATCTGGTAATTAATGTATTACAGATTTTTTTATTGCCTGATGGGTTGGGATTTTTTACAATTGCCGCCTTGGTAATTTTAATCATGATTTTGCTGTACACCTTCAAGGGTGGAGTGAAATCTATTGTCTGGACGGACATGCTGCAAACTTCATTTATGTTACTCGCGTTAGTTACTTGTGTATGGTTTATCAAAAATGAATTACATTTATCATTTGGCGGTTTGATTGGTTCGCTACAGGAAAAAGGTTATACAGAAATTTTTATGACCGATTGGCTGAAAGGAAATTTCTTTATCAAACAAATTATTGGCGGCATGTTTATTACGATTGCCATGACGGGTTTGGATCAGGAAATGATGCAGAAAAATATCAGTTGTAAGAATCTGGGTGAAGCACAGAAAAACATGGTTACATTCAGTTTTATTTTATTGCTTGTAAATCTGATCTTTCTGATTCTCGGTGGTGTATTGTATCTATATGCAGAAGCTAAAGTAATTGAAATTCCTGCAATGACAGATAATTTATTCCCGGTTATCGCATTAAAATATTTACCCGGATTTATTGCCATCATTTTTGTGATTGGCTTAATTTCCGCTTTGTTTCCAAGTGCTGATGGTGCTTTAACGGCGCTCACTTCGTCTATCTGTATAGATATCTTAGGCATAAACGATAATAAAAATTTAGATGAACAACAACGCACAAAAACAAGATTAACCGTACACTTTATTATGGCATTTGTTTTTTTGCTTTTTGTCATTGGATTTAAAATTCTGAACAAAGCTGCCATTATAGATTTATTGCTAAAAATTGCAGGCTATACTTACGGACCACTCTTAGGTTTATTTATGTTTGGAATTTTAACCAAACGAAAAATTAACGATAGCTTATCTCCTTTAATTTGCCTGATAGCACCTGTTATTTGTTTTATTGCAGATAAAAACTCGGACAAACTTGCTGCTGGATTTTCGTTCGGACCTGAAATGCTGTTATGGAATGGATTGCTCACTTTTGCCGGTTTATATATTATCAGCAAGCCATCATCCGGAGTTTCCGCACTTGATAATGAGCTAAATAAGTAGAAAATTTCAGATTTATTACTATCTTTGCAAGTCGGATTTTTATGTAATTCTTTAATTATAAAAAATCTCTTTTTACGATTCTTGAAAATTTTTGAATAAGTAGTAATCGTAAATTGTACATTTTTAAATCGTAAATAAAAAAGTATGTCATTAGAAGATTTTAAAAAGAAAAAACCCTTTAAGCAAAAAAGCTGGACACAGGTAAATGCATCGAATAGCTGGAGTATGTTTCGTATTATGAGCGAGTTTGTAGATGCTTATGATAAGATGGATAAAATAGGTCCATGTATTTCTATATTCGGTTCTGCGCGCACCAAGCCGGAGAATCCATACTATCAGTTGGCAGTAAAAGTAGCGGAACGCTTATCGGAAGAAGGATACGGTGTGATTACAGGTGGCGGCCCAGGTATTATGGAAGCCGGCAATCTGGGTGCGCAAAACAAAGACGGGAAATCTGTTGGATTAAATATTGAATTACCTTTTGAACAAGGTCATAATCCTTATATTGACAACGACAAACTTATTTCACATCATTACTTTTTTGTGAGAAAAGTAGTATTTGTAAAGTATGCGCAAGGATTTGTTTATTTACCTGGAGGTTTCGGCACATTTGATGAATTATTTGAAGTGATGACGCTGGTGCAAACAAAAAAAATAGACAGAGTTCCAATTGTACTGATGGGTACTTCTTTCTGGAAAGGCTTATTGGATTGGATGAAAACAGAAGTACTGAACAATCAACACAATATCGGCGAAAATGATTTTAATTTATTTTTAGTAACAGATGATGTGGAAGAAGCAATTACTTATATTAATACATTCTATGCTGAACATGATTTAGCTCCGAATTTTTCATAGGTTTGTTGATTTAATGCTATATTAAGTAAATTTGAATGACAGAAATTATAAATAAATATTTAGTTATTGCTGTCACACTATTGGCTTTGATTAGCTGTGATACTGAAAATATTAATTCACAGCAATCCACCAGGAAAATTGTTCAGTCAAATCTCGTTCATGAAGACAATGTCAATGGCAGAATAGCTTCAGGCGGGAATATTATCGAGTCAAATAACTTTGTTTATAACTCAAATGGATTATTGAAAACGGTTACTGTTTATGATGACACGACATTCGGTGCCAATCTGATTAAACAAGTAGAATTTGTCTATTATCCGGAAAAAGTAAGAGCATATACATTTAATGTTTTTGATACTGCAAACAGAAACTATGTGTATGATTTATATTTTAATACTCAAAAACAAGTTGTCAAATTAATAGATACTTTAGGCAATGGTCTGCAAATTACTTATGCTGGTGATAAAATTACACACATCAAAGATTCGACCGCAATAAGAATTCTGGATTTTCAGAATTTTGTTTACGATGGAAATAACTTAAGGCAATATGAATTAAGCATCAATGGTGGGACACCTATTGGTAAGGCCGAATTAGAATACAGCGCTAAAACAATCGTAGATGAATTAGATACAAGATTTTTCAGTAAAGACATCAAATTTATTTATATCGGTGGTTTGAATCTCATTACTAAAGTTGGCTTAAATTTTGGCATTAATAATTCAAATGAACTTAGAAAACGAACCGAAACAAATTTGATTTTAAATCAAATTGTAGATACTTATTTTTTTAAATATGAATACAATGCCAATAATTTATCTGAAATAATAAAAAGAAGTATTTCCCGTACAAGCAGCCCTGATACTCTTTATTATCAATTCAGATATTAAACTTTATTTCTTTTTTATTGAATGCAATCCCAGCAATGATTTATTGAACCATTCGATGTCAGGCGTTTCTTTGTCAAAAACATAATTGATATACTTTGCAGGATTCTTATAAATATCGATCAATTGGTAAAGCGCATTGCAAACATTGGTAAAATATGTTTTATGGTAACCAATATTTGCTTTACGTTTAATGTATGTCTTGAATGCTTTTAAATGTATCTCCAGTAATTCTATATTGCGCAATTCAAATAAAATCTTCAATACTAAATATTTAGCATTCAAATTCCAGATGCTATCTTTGAATTCATTTGTTAATAAAATCCGCAATGCTTTTTCATGCTGATCTTTAGCATAAAAAACCTTAGCTGTATTGAAATCAATTGTATTTTTTCTGTAAATAATATTTATATAAGTACTGTATTGTTTCGTAAACGTTTCTATTTTAGTGAATTCTTTTAATTTAATTCCAAGAGAAATCGTATTTGTAAAGCTATATCGGTTAATTTCACCATTCTCTATAAAAATACCATTTTCAATAGTGTACAAGTATAGTTCAAATGATTTGCGCGAATAATATTCAATATTTTGATTGGATTTTTTGATACAAAAATTAATTGCGCTTCTATATAAATTACTCAAATCCTGCATTGAAAAAAGCACTTCATTCTGCTTAATGTCTGTAATAAATATCTCAAAAGCAGTTTCATCTTCGTTAGAAACTACAAGGTAAGTATTATAATAAATTCTGACAATTGGAATTTGTAAGAAATCAGAATTTGGCAATAATTCAAGAACTGACTGCAGTAAATATTGTTGCGCTTCAAATTCCATCACACGTTGAATCGTATTAACGATACAGGCAGACTTCAGCACTTCAACAATAGTATAAACAGTAAATGAACGAATAGATTCGTTTACTTTAAAATCTTTATTTCTGTTGTTTCTGGAATTAATATCATAAAATACAATATCAAGGTCATAAATATTTCTATAGAATTCTGAATTTTTTAAGCTGGTGTCTGTTACTAATTCAATTGCATCTTCAATAGTTTTATTTGCATGTGTCAATAAACCTTTGTCTATGTAAAACTGGGATAAAAGTTTCTCTTTTAAACCAAGCTGTTTCTCTACGGAAACATGAATAATAAAAGATTCAAAAACCTCATTCGTCAGCCAAATCAAATGACGGATGCGTAAATCATTAAACGCAGTATTTGGATATAGATATTCATGAACTTTCAGCTTGGTAACAGTCTTTGGTGTAATGTTCTTTCGACTTTCAATAAATTGAAAAAATAATAAAACGTCATCATTTCCATTGACATTTCGATTATTCATCCATTTACGAATTTTTCGTTTTTCTTCAGCAGAAAAGGCAATATACGTTTGTATGAGCTTAGAATCAAACATAAAAATCAATAAAAATGGTATATATATCATTGACAAAATACAAAATTTGTTCTTGAAAAATGCTTTTTAATTTATCATTTTTGAATGGCAATCAAGAACATGGCTTTTTTCAGATTTCAATATTTCATAATGTCATTCTTAGCTATTACATTACTTGCTTGTAAGCCTACAACACCAAATCCTGTTGCCAGAAAAATCAAACAATCTGTTAAGCTGCATGAAGACAATGTAAATGGTGCACAACTTAGAATCAATAATATCAGGATTCGTGAAGTGACTAATTTCTTTTATAATGCTGAGGGCTTGCTGGATAGCTTTAATATTTTTAGTGATAGTTCACAAACAATCTTAATGAGATCACTAAAGCTAACTTATTTACCAAATAATAAGATAAGAGGCATTTTCTTTGACGACTCTGCAACTCCAAAATATGTGGCAGGTGATTTTTATTACAATACAAACAGACAGCTTATGAAGCTGGCAGATACTATGAATTTAGATTTGTATGGCTTATTTTTTACCTACAATAACAATAAAATCACCAATGTAAATGTACAACCGGGTAATGGCAATATCGCAAATTTGCTTTATGACAGCAATGACAATTTAGTACAATACACCACTACTGATGTTGCAGGGAACCCAATTAAAGTAAGATTTAATTTTGATTACACTAAATCAATTCCAAATAATTTAGATCTGAAGTTTGGCAGTGCCGGTGTCCGCTTCATGTATGCCGGTGGTGTAAATGTCATTTCTTTAATGGGTTTGAATTTAGGAGCAGGCAATACCAATTGGGTGATACAACAGACAGAATCACTTATTTCAACAGGACAGGTTACAAATACCTTCCAATGTGATTATTCACCAAATAGCAATCAGGAAATCATTAACAGAACTGTTACATTAAACGACACGATAAGTGTGTACTATGAATATAAGTATTGATTTTTTAACCTTTTAAATTATACATTATGAAAAAGATTTTATTATTATTTGTTACTCTACAGATTGCAAAATTTAGTTTTTGCCAAACACATGTTTTTAATACAACAGCTACAGATGACTACAAAAATGTAAGCACTCAGTTATTTGTTACTGCACCTGCATTAGCAACTAATGATGAAGGAAAATATTTAATAAGCTCAATGAGAATTGCTGAAAATTTAAGATCAGTATTTAATGAGCCTTACCCTGCTTTTGTATGGCCACCCACGCAAGAGACTCAAGAATTTCTTGCAGGATATACTACGAGATATTATGGCGGAAATTCTACAAATAGCCAGAAATATATTATGTATAAACTGAATAATGGCTATACAAATTGGAATGCAACCAATCAAGATTTAGCACTTGATATTGTAGTTATTAGACCAAATGATAATCTTACAAGACCATGTATTATGTTAACAAATGGTAATGGTGAGAACTTTAGGACTCAATGGGCTGGTAGCCTGTATACTGCTGCAACACTGGTAATGAGAGGGTATGCAGTTGCAATTTATGAAAATGCAGCCGCCGGAGATCCTTTATCGGTTGCACTCAGAGGTACAGCATCTTCCAATGGTGGATATAATTTCCCTGTAGATTATTTTTCTTCTTTTTATAATTCTCTTGATTCCGCTGATAAATATAGGCCTTTATTATATGGCTCTGTACAATGTGGAGTGGCAGCATTACAATATCTGACTAATTCAGCTTCTGTCTTAAAAATAAATATGTCTAAAATATATGCTGCCGGAGGAAGTTGGGGTGGTTTGTCTTCAACAGCTTTTACATATGCAGATGATGATGCAAGTCTTGGTAATGTCAATTTTAACAATAGCTTTTTTACAGCTAACTATGCAAATGGTGGTCTTGGCATGGGGAATTTTAAACGAATCTCCAGATGGCCAAATGCAGCTTATAAAAACATAATAAAATCCGTTGCATGCCTGGGTGGTGGAGCAAGCTTTAATGACCCAAAAATTGGCAATATTTTTGACTCACAAGACAATGCACCGGTTTTGTTTATGCATGCAAATAATGACGCATTCGTAGATATTGAAACTGGTGGACCAACTGTACCAACTTTAATTAGACCATATCTTGGTGGTCCGGCAAATTCAACACTTCTAAAAGCAATCAACGATCAAAATATAAAATTTAATACCTATATAAATTGTGATTCTAAAAGTGAACACGTATTCGTTAGCGGTTTTGGTGACAATGGAGGTTTTATTTCTGATTTAGTAAATTATACTGACCAACAAATTATTGAATATTCAAATATTACTGCACATCCTGATGCTTCAATGATAGCAGATAACCAACCTAATACAGCAGATATTACTTATGCTAAGTTCAGAGCTAAAGTGAAAAGATATATTTACGTTGGGTTACAAGTATTAGATATGAGTACTTATATAGGTGATTTTCTTGTTAGATCAACAAACAATCAAGTTACGACTAATATTGTAAAATATGTTAGACCTATTGATTATTACGCGAGAGCAGCAACTCCAAATGCAAATGATGATTATTTTCTCTTTTCATATCCTAACTGGACAATACCAAATGGTCATTACGAAAACCATCCAACCCCATGTAGAACTATTCAAATACTAGGGTCTTCGCCAATAAGCCAAAGCACTTTACGCAAAGCTACTCTAATCACAACGCCAACAGAAACCAAAGCAATCAGCTTGCCTGTTCTTTATCCAAATCCAACTACAGGAAAATTGAATATCAACTTGCAATTAGAAAATGAAATCAATGGTTATGCTGTCAATATATTTAGTGCAGATGGCAGAACTGTTTACAATAAATCTATTGCGGATAAAATGGAAGCAACGCAAACATTACAGCAAAATCTCGATATCAGCGAACAGCCAAATGGTATTTATTTTGTACGCATTACTTCAGAAAACAAGGTGTTGTTAACTAAAACATTTGTGTTGAACAAGTAAGGAATTAAGTGGCAAAATAAACCATATTTTTTTATTAATTTAGTTCATGGCACCGACAAAGTCGGTGCTTTTTTTTATAAAGTAATTTAATTTTACTTTTCAATTCCTTTTAATGCTTTATTGAACCACTCTACATCCGGTGTTTCTTTATCAAAACTGAATCCTTTATAATGTTCCGGTTTTTTATAAATATCCATTAACACTGTCAATGCTTTTCCAACATTCATAAAATAGGTTTGGTGGTAGCCAATATTTGATTTTCGTTTGATGTAGTTCTTAAATGCTTTTAAATAAATCGCAAAAGTGTCAATATCTTTTGTTTCAAACAAAATTTTGAGGACCAGGTATTTCGCATTCAGGTTCCAGAGCATATCATTAAATTCATTGGTTAATAAGATTTTTAATGCTTTATGTGGCTGTTCTTTTGAATAAAATACTTTCGCGCTGTTAAAGTCTACTGTATTTTTTCTGTAATCTCTTGCAATGTAATCAGCGTATTCCTGAATAAATTTCTCTGTCTTAGAATACTCTTTCAGTTTAATTCCCAATGTAACTACATTTGTGAAGCTAAACCTGCTGATTTCGTTATGTTCCAGCAAATAACCATTCTTTATGGCATATATATACAATTCAAATGCCTGCTTTGTATATGCTTCTAAATTCTGATTCGATTTTTTAACACAAAAATTAATTCCAAGTAAGTATAAATCTTTTAAGTCCTGTGGATTGAAACTTTTGCTGTTTGCTTTCAAGTCTTTTATAAAATCAGTAAACGCTTTTTCGTTTTCATCTCTAACGACCAAATAAATATTATAATAAATCCTTACGGCAATGTCTTTTAAAAAAACAGGATTTTCCAGCAATGTAAGTGTGGCATTTAAAAGGTGATTTTCAATCTTTAATTCAGATATTTTCTGCAATGATTGTATAATACAGGCATACTTTAATGTTTCGATAATTGAAAACAAAGTAGCATGATCAATCAGTTCCTGTAATTTAAAATCTTCCGTACGCTTATTTTTTGATTGAATCTGATAAAACAATGAATAAATGTGATACTGATGTAAATGAATAGCCGCGCTGTCTGATTTCATTTTTTCCAATGTAGTGATTGCTTCTTCTATAGTTTGATTAGCAAATTTATACAACTCTTTATCGGTATAATATTGTGCCAGGTATTGTTTCTTAAGGCTAGGCTGTTGCATAACACTTCTGTACACAATAAAATTTTCGACAATTTCTGTTGTCATCCAGATCAGATGCCTGATGCGCAAATCATGATAAGGAGTATTGGGATAGAGATAATCGTGTGCTTTTTCTTTTGAAACAGTTCTTTCAGTGATTGAACTTCGGGAGTCAATAAATTCAAAAAAATTGACTATATCTTCATTTTTATTGACAAAATCAGACTTTATCCACTTACGTAATTTACGTCTATCTTCATCAGAAAATGTTGAAATTAAAGTAATTAGCTTGGAATCGTACATAATTTTCTCATTTTAATTATGTCTATTTTTTATGACATTGGTTAAAATTTGTACCGGAAAGTTAACAAAAAAAAGATAATATTTGATATTATAATGAAAAACCAGCCAAGACGTATGACACAACGCATCCAAATATTAACGGGAATAGTATTTATAGCCTGCGTTCTTATAATAAGTTGTTCAAAGCCTGAAAATGAGAAAGAAAAAATCGTTCAATCTAATTTAGTTATTGAAGATAATGTGAATGGAAGAATTGCCGGCAATGGTATTATTGAATCTACCAACTTCTATTACAACGATGACAACACATTAAACAGAGCAACCGTTTATGATGATACTGTTCCTTCTGCTCATTTGTTGAAAGAAATAAATCTCACTTATTTATCTGACAAAATCATCTTCAATTCATTCCTGGATACTATCGGAACAATAGAATACAGGATTGGCTTTAATTCGAAGAAACAATTAATATCCATCACGTTACCGGATAGCAGTGGTTTATATGTCAGCTATTTCGACGACAGGATATCCAATATAAAAACATTACCAAGTGGCGATGAGTATATAAGCTTCATCTATGACAGCAATGACAATTTGCTTCAATATGAATTAAAATCCGGTGGTTTTGTTGTAGGCAGATTTGTACTGGAATACGACAATGATATTGTGAGCAATGAATTTGACAGCCGCTTCCTGACAAAAGATATAAAATTTTTCTATCTGGGCGGTCTGGATTTAATTTCAAAGATGGGTTTAAATTACGGAAAGAGTACAAAAAATAAGCTCATAAAACGTACCGATATTATTGTACAGACCGGACAGGTTTATGAACACTACGATTACGGCTACATACGAAATAACAACAACGACATTGTAAAACGAAATATCAGATGGAGTACTGACACCTTGTTTTATCAGTTTAAGTATTAATCAATACCCTAATTACTTTTTTATCTTAGTTCAACTGAGGCCCTGTTTATTCGGGGTCTCTATTATTATATGTGGTTTGATAAATTGTTTCTATTTTTGAGAGGTATGTTTATTCATAAGAAAATAGGAGTTCTGTTTATTGTTTTCAGTTTGCTGCTTTCAGCATACTCTTTTTCACAAGAATACAGAAATTCAGGATTTATAAAACCAATGAATCTGCCTTTTAATTTAGCAGGTTCATTCGGAGAACCGCGACCCGATCATTTCCATTCAGGCATAGATATAAAAACAAACGGTGTGGAAGGACAGCCTGTTTTTGCGATTGGCGATGGTTATATCTCACGTATCCGGGTTTCGCCGTATGGATATGGACGCGCCATTTATATTACACACACAAACGGTTTTACCAGTGTTTACGGACATTTGAGCAAATTCTATGGTGCTATAGAAAAATATATCCACGCGCAACATTATGCACAAAAAAAATCTGAACTGGATTTAACACTGGATGCAACTATATTTCCTGTTAAACAAAACGATATGATTGCTTTTTCCGGAAATACCGGTGGCAGCACGGCACCGCATCTGCATTTTGAAATACGAAACACAAAAACGGAACACGCCTTAAATCCACTGGATTTTTATCCCAAAGAGTTTTATGCAGATACTATTCCGCCAAATATAGATGCCGTATTTATTTGTGGTTATAATACCAGTTTTTATAACAACAGCTCTTGCATTGTTAAGTATAGAATACCCGATACCATTTATAAGAATCTATTATTTATTGATGCAGAACAAGATAATTTTTTTATTAAGGTAGATGGTTTTGACAAACAAGATAGTTCAACATCTAAAAATGGAATTTACAAAATAACCCTGCATAACAACACAAATAAAATTTGGTTTGAATACACTATGAATGAAATTGATTTTGATAAAACCAGGATGTGTAATGCTTTTGTTGATTATTACGCAATGACACACAATATTGGTTATTATTACAACTGCTTTAAGTTTCCAAAAAACACTTTAACAATTTTCAACAATGTAGTAAACAATGGTGTTATTAAATTAGATGATATATTAAATGACACTATTTATATTGATTGTTTTGATTACAATTCTAATAAGACAACTATTAAAATTAAATTTATTAAAACGGAGAAAACAAATAAATTCGATAGATTCTATCCGGAAGATACTTTATCCCTGAATAATATAGTACCGAAATTATTTAATATACAACTTGATGAAAGTATGTTTTATGATAACGTAAAGCTAAATGTTAATTATATAAAAAAAGAAAAAAACGAGCTTTCAGATAAAGCTATAATTGATGCATTAAGAAGAATTCCACTTCATAAACCAGCCAAAATAGAATTCAAATCTTCTATCAAAAAAAACAGGAATAAGATAGTTATTGTACGACAAGATAATAAAGGAAAAGAAACCGCACTAAAAACTACTTTTGATAAAATAAAATTTTATGCAGAAACGAAAGAGCTTGGAACATTTTATTTAAAACATGATACGACCAAACCAACTGTAGAAATCTTAAATCCGGATTCTGAAATCATAACTATCAAAATTATCGACAATCTTTCAGGACTTGATACTTATAACGGCTATATTGACAACAAATGGGTGAATTTTTATTATGATGCAAAAAATGATTTGCTGCAATACCATTTTGATGAATATTGCATTAAAGGTGAACATATTCTAAAAATTGTTGTTACTGATAAAGTTGGAAATAAAAACACAATAACTAAAAAATTTACTTATTAATCATTAAACTTTTAATATCTATGCTTCAAGAAGGAACCAAAGCACCAAAAATCAAAGGAGTTGATTTCAAAGACAAAACAACTGTACTCTATTTTTATCCGAAAGATGACACACCGGGTTGTACTGCCAATGCCTGTGATTTCAGAGACAATTACGCATCACTTACCAAGAAAGGATTTACTATCATTGGTGTTTCACCGCAGGATGAAAAATCGCACAATAAATTTAAGGCAAAATACGACTTGCCTTTCGAATTAATTCCCGATACAGATAAAACAATTGCACAGGCTTATGAAGTTTGGGGAAAGAAAAAATTTATGGGCAAAGAGTATGAAGGTATTTTGCGTACTACATTTGTCATCAACGCAAAAGGTGTGATTACAAAAATTATTGATAAAGTAGATACAAAGAATGCTACAAAACAATTGCTGGAAGCAGTTGCAAAATAGAAATGCGTCATTGCGAGCATAGTGAAGCAATCTGTTCGTTTTTATTCGAACAGATTGCTTCATGAATAAACATATAATTATAAATCCAAAACTCAGGAATTCATTCGCAATGACGAAAATGCAAAACCTCACTAAAAATCATTATTCTTTTTCTTTCAAAAAAATTATTCATTTTCTTAATAGGATAATGAAATTAATTTTTGTAGATTTAGTTTGATGAATTTGCCGCAAACCGATTCAGATGTAAGCGCCCTAAAAGAACTACTGCAGGTGAAATACAGTCAGTTGAATGCGTTGCTCGATGCAACGAAAGCAATCAACGACAATGTATCTTCAGAAGGTTTATATCAGATTTACAAACACACACTGCACGAACAGATTCGGGTAGACCAGATTGCCTTGTTTATGTTCGACCAAGCGTGGAAACGTGTGGTATGGGAAAAACAGGATCAGGATTTTTATATTCCAATTCAATCACATTTCGAGAAATATAAAACTGCCAAAGAATTATCTGATGAGGAACAAATTATTTTTGGCGGATTTAAATATATTGTACCGGTTTATCACAAACAGCAGCCGCTCGCATTAGCACTCTTAGGAAATATCGATGAAGATATTTCACACCAGAAAGACGAGCTTTTAGAGTTCACACAGATTTTCACCAATATTGTCACAGTTGCTATCGAAAATAAACGCTTGTTCCGAAAAGAAGTAGAGAAAAAGCAATTTGATAAAGAATTAGACCTGGCTTCAAAAGTGCAAGGCATGCTGATTCCTAAAAAGCTGCCTAAGAATAATATGTATGAATTTGCGGGTTTGTATTTACCATATAAAGGAATTGGTGGTGATTATTACGATGTAATTCATATCAACAAAGATGAATTTGTATTTTGTATTGGTGATATTTCCGGCAAAGGTGTTGCTGCTGCATTGGTAATGGCTAATTTACAGGCTTATTTAAACGCAACTTTAGGTTTGGGTTTTAAAAAAGAAAAATTAGTTGAGAAACTCAATCAAAAAATATATTCCATTACGAATGGTGAAAATTTCATTACGTTGTTTATCGCAAAATATAATATTATTACCAGAGAACTGGAATATTTAAATGCCGGTCATATACCGCCGTTTTTAATTCATGAAGATGAAGTGGAACAACTAGAGACAGGAAGCACATTGCTGGGTATTTTTGAAGAATTGCCAAGAATAGAATTCGGCAATATGATTATAAAACCCAATACCACTATCATAACTTTTACTGATGGTTTGACTGAAATGGAAAATGAGGATGAAGAACAGTTTGGTGTTGGACGGTTGTTAGAATTCAGTAAAAATAATTATCGTTTAAGCCCTGAAATTTTCAATAAAATATTATACGATTACGTCAGTAAGTTCAAGGGAAATGTCTTATTTAATGATGATATAAGTGTTCTTACTGCTAAGTTTATGTAAGCTGTTCATCTTGTGTTTGAAAAGCATCAGAACTGAAATTGACAAGCAATCCGAGACACATAAAGAATAATGAACCCAGCTTATTTGCTTCCACCAAATCACTCAGTGTATTATTTAATAAGAATGCAACAATACAAAGTGTTATTGCCATTACATATTTCCTGTTTATTACGTCAGAAGCATTATAAGCCATCTGTGCTGTTAGTAAAACAACTATTATAAGTACAATAAACAGTATCAGTGCAGGTAATCCTTGTTCTGTAAGTAATAACAGAAAGTAATTGTGAACGGTAGATTTCTCTTCATTATCGCTTATATACGTTTCATAAGCTGTAACCGTAAACTTTTTATAATTGGATACAAAATTATTCGGACCAACTCCAACTAACGGATTTTCTTTAAACAGTTTCACAGCAGCTATCCATCTGTAAAAACGCTCAACAGTACTCATATCTTCCATTTCAAAAGTAGAAGTGAGGTGTTGAGCTAATTCATCATGATAGATTGTATGTTCATAATCGGGAGAATATTTCAGGTAGTTATTGTCTTTAAGAATATATGCACAAAAAATCACAGCACATATTCCTGTAATAACAATTACATACTTTGTAAGATTAAATCTTAAAACAAAAAAATACGCAGCCATTGCGCCAACAGCCAGCCATGCTCCTCTTGTATAGGAAAGAAAGATGGCGGCTAAAAAAACGGGAATGGAATATTTTAATATCTTATAACTGAAAGAATTTTTCTGATACCAGTTTGTTGCCAGAAATATAAAAGGCAATAACATACTAATAAAAACAGCATAATTGACGTGATTCCGGTAAATGGGGTGTACTGCTTCCGTAATATTATCAAATGCAAATCCCATAATACCATGACGAAGCATAACATACAACACGCTCAAATAAGTTGGAATAAATAAACACCAGAAAAATAACTGTATTGATTTTTTAGTTCTTATCAGTAAAACAGGCAACACAAAGAACACGACTAAGTACCAGAATTTTGCAAGGATATATTTTACAGATAAGAAAACATCCGTCGAAAAAAGAGTCGTGAAAATACTCCAAATAAACATCAACACGATAATAATAAAAACGGGATGCTGGAACTGTCTTTGTTTTAATTCGCTCTTATTTAATGCCAGATAAAATACAGTACAGGCAGCCAGTAATATTACCATCGGCTCTGAAGGCAAGTCTGTTCCAAATTTTCCGAGATAAGATTCTACTGAAACCGGCAACACCATCAGCATCATAAAAAATACAGCCCGGAAATTGAGCATGATTAATGCAAGAAAAAGAAAACCGAAAGGAACAATAAAATACAGACTAAGATTTGAATAAATGCCAACTGCAAAAAAAACAAGAGACAATAGTACACTTATCCAAAAGAGCAATTTCTCATTTCGAAAAAAAAAATCAGGAACGCTGAAATCCGTATTTGTCTGCATGTTTATATAATTCAATCAGTAATGCTACAAATGAAGCTAAAAAGAAAGAAACAAGAGCTGTTGCAAGCACAATCAGCCATCTCACCGGTTTTGATTTTTTTACTGCCGGAGATGGTTCTTCTACAACGTACAATGTTTTAAACTGCGCTGATGATGAAACAACATACTGATCTCTGATGGACACTAATTTCTTTAATTCATCTGCTGTGTTTTCAGATGTGCCGGTGGTTTGCAGCGTTAATTTTTTCTCCGCTATTTGCTTATCTATTAAATTCAGTACCGTTGCTTTATTTTCAATCAGCATGCTTCTGTAAATTGAATCGGATATTAATACAATATCTTTCACCATGTCGGATGCCAGTTTTGCATCTGTATCCAGTATGCTTACTTCTATGGCTCCCAAGTCACCTCTAATTGCATCAAAATTTCCGTAAAATTCTTTTTGAGTATAATAAGTAGAAAGCTGTTTATTGTCTCCGTGTAGTTTATAATGTTTAGTCAATCCGTATTTTTCGATAAGCATTAAACTAACAGGTGCAGAATTCAAAATAGTTAAAAAGCGGTTGATATCTTCTTTACCTCCAAAAATGCTTACGCCTCCTACCTCTTTCTCATTGAATAAGGCAGCTCTGTCTGTACTCACAGGATTAGACAAATAAAATATCATTTTTGATTTATAATAAGGTCGCATTATAAATGGCATGGTAATAATAATACTTGTTAAAATGGCCATTATCGTAAACAAAAGAACCTGTTTCTTCCATTGCAAAACTATCTTCAATATTTCGAGCATACCTGAATTTTATTCTAATCTTATTCAAAAATAATAAAACTATTCGATTTATTCGTTTACGCCGGTTTTCAGTTGCAATGTATGTTTATTAATCAATCCTGTACCAATGGCAATAAACGGAATGCAGAGAAAATAAAACGCAAAATGAATTATCAAGTTATAAAATGCATTTGAAGAAAACTGAACTTTCGCTAGAAATAAGACAAATGCCAAACAAATTCCTGCAAATGCTGTCAGTTGGAATACATATTTAAACTGAATATCAATTTTAAAAACGCGTATACAATAAACCGAATAACAAGCCAGCATAAACAACTGAGTTATCAAAGTTGCCTGCCCTGCGCCTTTAGCTCCATAAGTAGATATTAAATAAAAATTTAAGCAGATATTCAATATTACTGCAACGGTCAAGGTATAAATCATTAATTTGAAATTTTTATTAGCAGTTAATAATGTACCTATTACATATAAAACCGCTACCGGAAAAAAATTAAGTAACAAGTAGCCGAATACTTCCGCAGAATATTTTGAATCGGATGTTGTGTACAACAAATTCATAATATCTTCTCTATACCAGAATAAACAAATAATAATAGAAACGCTTACTGAAAAGATAATAGAAATACCGGATTTTAATAATGTCTTTATTTCCATTCTTTTAGAAATTCTGTAGGCAAATAGTGGCAATAAAATGGAGGCAAATAAATATCCGATATTGTTCAATGATTCCATAATTCTGTAGCCTTGCGCATAAATGCCACTTTCCGCTGCACCGTTTGTTCCCTGCAGTCTCTCCAGCATTACACCATCTATTCTATAGTAAGTGGTCATTAAAAAATGGATGATAGCATACGGCATCGTTTCTTTAGCAATCTTCAGAAAAATATCAAATGAAAAATTAAAAGAAAGTTTCTCCGTGAGGTTGAATGCAAAAAACAGACACACGATAAATGTTACTGCATAAGCCGCTAATTGCGCTACTGCAAAGTTAAAAACAGACAACCTGAAGAAGGATAGATTTCCCCAGATTAACACAACACAAAACAATATCATTAATAATTTATCCAATACTGATAATAGAGCATCCGTTATAAAATGCTGATGTGCAGAAACATTTGAGCGCAGATAAATATTAAACGATAATAAAATCTGGTTGCATAATATAATCCATATAAATGGCTTGGATAAATAACCCAAAGGATATGCAACACTGACACATAACACCAGATACACTATAAATAAAAGCGTCTTAAAAACCAAAATACTGGGCAGTAATTCATTGATTCGTTTATTATCTGCTGCCACCTCACGGTTACTATAATTCTGAAAGCCAAAGTCCAGTAAAATCTGAAAAAGATAGGTAAAATTAAAAATGGCGAAATACAAACCATATTCACTTTCGCCTAATTTATTTTGTACTGTTCTGTCAATGCCGAAAACCCAAAATGGTTTTATCAATAAATTGATAAATACCATAAAGAAAACATTGAATACAAATGATTTTTTCAAGCTTATAATTTAAATAAGGTTTTAATTTTTGCTACACCATCTCGCATAAAGTAATTGACATATGTTTTTTGCTCTACTTTAAAAATGATGTAACTTGTTGATTCATTCCAGTAAATATCACCATTCATTACTTTACCGTCAGACAAAGAAAAATTATAATAAACGAAAGATTTCAAGTCAGGTATCGGTGTCGCTACTGAATCTTTGATATAGCTTAAAAAAGTATTGTGATAACTCTTCGGCAAATCTGCATGTTTAAATTCTGTTGCATGATTTACTTCAAACTTTATGGTTTTCGTAATTAAATCTAAGAATATTGTTTGAGGCAGTTTTGTATATACGATAGAATCTTGTGTATAAGCAAATTGACTTATTAAAAATATCAATACAAACAAGGCGTTCTTCAAAATCCCAGTTATTGAAAATCGAACATTACACATCAACTATATACTTTATCTAAGGCATTATTTATTATTTCACAAGATACTTTTATTTCTTCTTCTGTAATAATTAAAGGCGGTGCAATACGCATGCAATTATTAGCAAACAAAAACCAGTCTGTCACCAATCCATTTTCCAGACATTCATGAATTACTTTTCTGAGATTGTCAAAATTGTCGAGATGCACAGCCATCATTAAACCACAATGATTTATTTTTTGTATCATTTTATGTTGCAATAATTGCATAAACAATTGAGCTTTCGCTTCTGCACCTGCGTATAATTTATGTTCTTCTATTTCTTTCAAAGACGCTAATCCTGCTGCACAGCAAACCGCGTTTCCACCGAATGTAGTAATATGCCCGAGCACAGGATTATTTTGCAGTACCTGCATAATCTCATTACTTGAAACAAATGCTGCCAATGGCAAACCACCACCAAATGCTTTTCCTGTTAATAAAATATCAGGAATTACATTCTCTGTTTGAAAGCGGAATAAATTTCCCGTTCTTCCACAACCAGTTTGTATTTCATCAAACACTAAAAGTGTTCCTGTTTCATCACAACGTTTT
>JAXLTZ010000010.1:0-166723 GCA_046329785.1 Chitinophagales bacterium | reverse complement strand
GCTTAATTTCTCAACAGCTCCAGGCAAAGGATTTACTACTGTGCTGTTATTTGATGATAAAATAGAAAAACAATAATCAGAATTCAATTATTCATCTATTAATCCTATGTATCTATATAATTAACACATTAAATCTTTCTTTTTTTTGAATCTTTTATAGCCTATTTTTGTTGTTCAAACTAACAGAATCAAATTATCATGGAAAAATACGACGTTACAGTTATTGGCTCAGGTCCTGGTGGATATGTTGCCGCAATACGCTTATCACAATTAGGTTTTAAAACAGCTATCATTGAAAGATACAACACGCTTGGCGGCACTTGCTTAAATGTTGGCTGCATTCCATCCAAAGCATTGCTGGATTCTTCCGAACATTATCACAATGCCACGCATGCCTTTAAAGAACACGGAATCGATTTATCAGAAACACCAACCGTGAACTTCACGCAAATGATTGCACGCAAAGGAAAAGTAGTGGATGCCAACACTGCAGGCATCGATTACCTGATGAAGAAAAATAAAATTACGGTGTATAACGGACATGGTTCATTTGTAAATGCAACTACTATTTCTATCAAAAAACAAGATGGCACAGAAGAACAAATTGAAACATCTAAAACTATTATAGCGACAGGTTCAAAGCCAACTGCATTGCCTTTTTTACCCATCGATAAGACAAGAATCATCACATCCACGGAAGCATTATCATTAAAAGAATTACCAAAATCGATGGTGATTATCGGCGGTGGTGTGATTGGCTTGGAATTGGGTTCTGTATATCAGCGTTTAGGCACACAGGTTTCCGTGATAGAATTCATGGATAAAATCATTCCGACGATGGATGACGATATGGGCAAAGAATTGCAGCGCAGCCTGAAAAAATTAGGTATGAAATTTTATTTATCACACAAAGTGACAGGTGCTGTAAACAATGGCGATTCAGTTACCGTAACCGCTTTAGATAAAAAAGAACAGGAAATAAAAATCGATGCAGATTATTGTCTGGTGGCGATTGGCAGAAAACCATACACCGATAATTTAGGATTGGAAAATATTGGCATCATGCTGAACGAGCGCAAACAAATTCCGGTGGATGCGCATTTGCAAACTACAGTAAAAGGCATCTATGCTATCGGTGATGTGATACAAGGTGCGATGCTGGCACACAAGGCAGAAGAAGAAGGTGTGTTTGTAGCGGAAGTGATTGCAGGACAAAAACCACACATCAATTACAATTTAATACCGGGCGTGGTGTATACCTGGCCTGAGGTTGCTGCGGTTGGACAAACTGAAAATCAACTGAAAGAAAAAGGTATTGCGTATAAAGCGGGGACCTTTCCGTTTCGTGCTTTAGGCAGAGCACGTGCCAGCATGGATATTGACGGTTTGGCAAAAGTTTTAGCAGATGCAAATACAGACGAAATTTTAGGCGTACATATCATTGGTGCACGTGCCGCAGATATAATTGCGGAAGCAGTCGTGGCGATGGAATTCCGTGCAAGTGCAGAAGACATTGGAAGAATTTCACACGCACATCCAACCTATACAGAAGCGCTGAAAGAAGCCGCGCTCGCTGCGACAGAGAACAGGTCGATTCATTCGTAAGAAGACTGTAAATGAATTACCTGAACAAACAACCTAAACCAACTATCGACCATCATAAGCTGATTGATTTATTGCAAATGGCCTATTCTGCAGAGCGTGCAGCTGCATTTGCGTATCAGGGTCATTCCGGTTCGGTGAAAAATGCAGATGAGAAATCAGCCATCAAACAAATTGAAATTGATGAATGGAACCACCGCGCAGAAGTGCTGAAGATTATGCAAGCATACAGCATTTCTGTTTCCACATACTATGAAATCAAATTCTACATTATCGGAAAAATAATTTCCTTTTCCTGTTATATTATAGGCTGGTTTATGCCTTACTATTTTGCAGGCAGATTGGAAAGCGGCAATGTCTGTGAATATTTTAGAATGATGCATTATTTTCATGAACTCGGCATCACGGAACATAATCAGATTTTGTATGAAATGGGCATCAAAGAAAAAGAACACGAAGTGTATTTCATTGAAAAACTGAAAAACAAAAAGTGGCTCTCGTATTTTGAAAAAATATTCGGCTGGGGTTCGCACAAAAGTTTTAACGATGTAGATCTAGACAAAAAATATCCTGTGGAAGAATCCGGCAAGTACTGTAATAGATAATCATATTATTTTTTTAGACAGATACTCATTCATAACTGCCGAATACTAAATTGTATTGATTTATTGAATAAAAATCCTAAACTTTATTAAAAATAAAAAAATATGAAACGCTCAATCATTATTTTATCTTGTTTAATATTTGCAATAGCATGTAAACAAAATGAAGGACCACAACCTGACAGATATTTATCTACCATTAATTTTACAAATGGAACTTCTTTTAATGTTACCTACCAATTATTCTATACCACCGATAAAAAGTTAGAACGTATCAGCTTTAAAGGCACTTCGAGTTCAATCCCAATCAACAATCATTACTTTCTGCAATACAAAGCAGGAAAATTAGACAGTATTATTCGGTACGACAGTATTGCAAATACACGCCTTGGAGCTGTTGGCGCAACATGGACAGGCGATAGAATGTCGTTTTTCTGGACTAGCACCTATACTTATGATGCACAAGGCAGAATCACTAATACATCCGCGGCATCTGGAAATGTATATAGAACAGTTTTCCTGAGCGATTCTACTTTAAATTATGTTGACCCACCCGGCATAGATCCAGAGTATTTATCTTGGGTTACATACAGAGTTGCTAGTATAAAAAATCCATTCTTGATAAAAGGTAACGAAAGTTTATTCCCTATCAATAACTACGTCTTTAACTTTATTAATCATACCTGTAAAGACGGTGGTTTTGATTTGGCAGAAAGTAAAAGTACGCTTTATAAACCCGACGGCAGTATTCATTATATAACTACTAATTCGTATACGGGCAATCTTAGTAACTATCCGACGAAGCAAACCATTACCTACTCTACTTCTTCAGAGGTAAGGACTTTGCAATTTACCTATGAGTAGTTTTTTATATTGCAAATATTCAATGATTAAACTCCAAACTGAGTCAAATGGTGATTCAGATGTTTGTACATCATATTATTCCATTCGATTGGCGTTAGTTCATCAAATGAAACGGATTTTTTGCCATAAAAGAAAGATTCTCCTTTTTCCACTACTTTATTAATATAATTAATCAGACGTGCTTTTTCTTTTTCAAATTCTTTGGCATCGGCAATGATAAAAGCCGGTCCGGTTCTTTCGTTGTGTTTATAAGGCGTTTCGCTTACTACTGCATTTTTTACAAAGGCTTTCAGCATAAGTTTCATCAGAAAATTCGGTTTGTCATTGCGTTCGTCAAAAATATATTCATACGTCACACAGCAGTGCGCCAGCATGCGAGCCACGTCCATTTTACCCCATGTGGGTTGCGTTTCGGGTGTCAGCTTATTGATTCTGCTGATGATATCATCCGCTACTGATTTGTCGTATAAACTTGGTAAGGCCATATAAAAAAAATTAAAAATTCTAATTACTAAAATTTAAATACTAAAATACTATTCTACAACTCACCTGTGCGTAAACTCGTATTCGCATTCTTTTGATATCCTATTGATATTACTCTTACATCACGCCCATTTGCAGAAACACTTACACGCATCCATCCATAATATTTCAGGTGTGGCAATACATCTGAGAATGCTCTGAATACAATATATTTATCATCCAGCCCAGCGAGATTTCCTTTGTTTGCAGCAGGATTTAATACATAATCCAAAGAAAAAATTCCATCATCTGAGGCACCACTCCATGTACCTGCAAGCGTGGAATCTATTTTGATGCCTGAATTAAAACTTTTAATAAATCCGTTGGCATCTAACAATACATCACCAACATTATTATTGAAGTGTAAATAAATACCATGAGACGCAGCCGGATCGTACCAGTATATATCAATATCAAAACTACAATCTACATTGGTAAAATTATAGGTATAAATTTGTTCAAATCCCGGACCTGAAGCAGGATAAAAACTTTTAAGTGTGGTATCGATTTGTACGGATATTACATCAGGATTATCGTTTGTAGGATCTTGTTCATTCTTACAAGAAGTAATAATACTTATTAATAAAATGCTGCATATTATTAAAAGTAATTTCCTCATAAATCCAATTTAAAAATAATTATTTATCTGAAATCCGAATTGATTTCTTCTAACAATTCATTGCCGGGGCATAACACACTTTCATCTAATTGATTTAATGGCATATCCGTTGTGTTCAACAATGCATGCAAATCTTTTGTTTCTGTATTGATATACAATAAACCCGTCAGAATTTCATTATGGATATGTGATTTTTGTAATGCATTTATGACCGATAATTTATCATCCGGATTCCACGCCTGTGATAACTTATGCAAACGCAACCAAGAACCATCGTGCATCTTCACCATTTTGGTTTCATCATCCTCATACGATGTGGTTATTTCCTCCATTGGCGGCACATAATCAACCGTTCCTGTTGCCTCCACGTGTTCCCGCACATAATCATATGATTTGGTAGAACCAACATTATTGTTGAAGGTAACACAAGGCGATAACACATTAATTAATGCAAAACCGGGATGTGACATAGCTGCCTGTATTAAAGGAACCAATTGTGTTTTATCGCCACTAAAACTTTGTGCTACAAAGGTTGCACCGAGTTCAATTGCCAGTCCGCATAAATCAATTCCTTCAAACATGTTTACTGAACCTGCTTTGCTTTTTGAGCCCACATCCGCCGTAGCAGAATCCTGCCCTTTTGTTAACCCATAACAACCATTGTTCATCACAATGTAAGTCATGTTTAAATTTCTTCGGATTACATGCACAAATTGCCCCATACCTATGGATGCAGAATCACCATCACCGGAAACACCGAGATAAATTAAATCTTTGTTTGCTAAATTCGCACCTGTTGCAACAGATGGCATTCTTCCATGAACCGAATTGAAACCATGAGAATTACTTAAGAAATACGCTGGTGTTTTGGAAGAGCAACCAATGCCTGACATCTTTGCTACTTTATGCGGTTCAATGTTCATTTCCCAGCAGGCTTCTACGATGGCCGCTCCGATAGAATCGTGACCGCAGCCTGCACAAAGAGTAGTTAAAGAACCCTCATAATATTTTTTGGTATAACCAAGTTTATTTTTTGGTAAATGCGGATGCGCAAACTGTGAACGTATATAGGTCATGATAAAATAGCTTCTTTATTTGTAATGTAATTTTTCGGCAACTGCACTAAAATCTGATTCACAATATAATCAGCGGTGATAGGCATACCATCAAAATTTAATACTTTCTTTAATTTCTTAGGATGTATTTCCAGTTCATTGATTAACAATGTACGCATTTGTGCATCGCGGTTTTGCTCAATCACAAAAATAGTTTCATGTGCATCAATAAAATCACTCACTTCATCATTAAAAGGAAACGACTTGATTTGCATTGCATCAAAACCAATTCCTTGTTCTTTTAATATATCCATTGCTTCTTCAGCAGATTGTGTGGTGGTACCAAAAAATATCAATCCGCTTTTTTGCATATTTTCTTTTTGATAAAAATATGGTTTGGGTACGTGCAATTTTGCAGTGTTGTGTTTTTTCAGCAAACGTTCCATAATACGCACATACGTTGGCGAATCTTCCGAATACACTGCATATTCATCGTGCGATGAACCACGAGTAAAATAAGAACCTTTGGTTGGATGCGTTCCGGGAATAGTTCTGTATGGTATACCGTCATTATCAGAGTCCAGATATCTTCCAAATCTTGGTAAGTCTTCCAATTGTTCTGCAGTCAAGACTTTTCCTCTGTTATATTTTCTGTTTTTATTCCATTTTAATGGAGCAGAAATATGGTCATTCATTCCTAAATCCAAGTCTGTTAAAACCAATACAGGTGTTTGAAATAATTCCGCTAAGTCAAACGCATCTGCCATCATTTCAAAACATTCTGCCGGTGTGGATGGGATTAACAATATATGTTTGGTATCACCGTGAGATGCATACGCTGCCATTAAAATATCGGATTGCTGCGTACGTGTAGGCATCCCTGTTGAAGGACCTGAACGTTGTACATCTACTAAAACAACAGGTACTTCTGAAAAATACGCCAAGCCTAAAAATTCATTCATTAAAGATAAACCGGGTCCACTTGTTGCTGTAAAAGAACGTGCGCCATTCCAGTTGGCACCAATGGCCATACCTAAGGCTGCGAGTTCATCTTCTGCCTGTACAATAGCAAAATTTTTCTTTCCTGTTTGTTTATCTATTCTGTAATCTTCCGCATATTCTTCAAAGGCTTCTACCAAAGAAGTAGATGGCGTAATCGGATACCAGGAAGCCACGGTAGCTCCTGCATACACAGCACCAATACCTGAAGCTGTATTTCCGTTAATTAAAATTTTATCTTTCAACAAATCTCTTCTTTCTACACGAATATCTAATGGGTACGAAAAGTTTTCTTTGATATAATTTATACCTAATTGTAAAGCATTAATATTCGGTGCAACCAGTTTCTCCTTTCCTTTAAATTGTTCTGATACCAACCCTTCCAACACACTAAACTCAATATCTAATAATGCAGATAATGCACCTACATAAATAATATTTTTGAACAATTGTCTTTGTCGCGGATCTGTGTATTCTTTATTACAGATACCTGTTAACGGAACGCCGATATACGTAATATCTTCCCTGATAAATTCTTTGTGCAACGGCTTTGTGTTATCATAAAAAAAGTAACCGCCGCTCATTACGCTTTGTACATCTTTAAGCATACTTTGAGGATTCACACACACCATTAAATCGACACCTTCTCTTCTGCCGAGATAACCTTTCTCGCTTACACGAACATCGTACCACGTAGGCAAGCCTTGTATATTGGATGGAAAAATATTTTTGGGTGTAACCGGAATACCCATTCTGAAAATGGATTTTGCAAACATGTGATTAGCACTGGCAGAACCTGTTCCGTTTACGTTTGCAAATCGAACGACAAAATTATTTACTTTATTATTTAATGACATGAACCTGCTTTACTCGTGTTATACAAAAATTGCTGCATATCCCATGCAGAAGTCGGGCAACGCTCTGCACATAAACCACAATGCAAACAAACATCTTCATCTTTTACCATTACTTTTCCTGTTGCCAGATTTGATGAAACCATCAGGCTTTGTTCTTTATTTAACGATGGCGCTAACAATCTATTGCGTAAATCATCTTCTTCACCATTGGTAGTAAATGTAATACAGTTGGTTGGACAAATATCCATGCATGCATCGCACTCAATACATTTGCTTTCGGTGAAAACCGTTTGCACATCACAATTCAGACAACGTTGCGCTTCTTTAAAACCAGTTGGTAAATTAAAACCCAGCTCTACTTCAATTTTTCTGTTTTGTAACACCACCGCTTTATCCGCTTGCGGTACTACGTACCGGTCATCATTCGACACTACACTATCATAGGCCCATTCATGAATACCCATTTTAGTGCTCGTGAGTTTGGTAAATGGTGCCGGGCGAACGCTTACATCTTTTCCATTACAAAATAAATCAATAGAGATAGCTGCCTGATGACCTTGTGCTACTGCTGTAATAACATTCTTTGGTCCTAATGCTGAATCACCGCCGAAGAAAACATGTGGTAATGAAGACTGAAATGTTTCAGCATTTACTACAGGCAATTCCCATTTGTTGAATTCAATACCTAAATCTCTTTCAATCCAAGGAAAACTGTTTTCCTGTCCCACCGCAATCAGCACATCATCGGCTTCGTAGAAAACTGCTGCTTCACCGGTAGGTTCTAAAGTACGTTTGCCATCTTTGTACACAGCATGTACTTTTTCGAAAAGCATGCCTTTCAATTTTCCGTTTTCTACCACAAAACTTTTCGGTACATGATTATCGATGATAGGAATATCTTCGTGAATAGCATCTTCTTTTTCCCACGGACTTGCTTTCATTTCTGCAAAGGGACTACGTACAATTACTTTCACATCTTTGCCACCTAAACGGCGTGAGGTGCGACAACAATCCATCGCGGTATTTCCACCGCCGAGTACAATTACTTTCTCGCCGATTTTGTGTGTATGCTCAAATGCCACACTTGCCAGCCACTCAATTCCGATATGAATATTGGCGGCACCTTCTTCTCTGCCCGGTAATTCTAAATTTCTTCCTTTTGGCGCGCCGGTGCCTACAAAAATGGCATCGTATTTTTGATCGATGATTTCTTTCAGACTTTTTACATAGGTATTAAAATGCGTATCAATGCCGATTTCTAAAATCTGGTTCACTTCGCCATCCAATACTTCTGCAGGCAAACGGAAAGATGGAATCTGGCTGCGCATCATACCTCCTCCCTTTTCCTGCTCGTCATACAAATGGATTTCGTAGCCTAAAACGCCTAAGTCGCGCGCTACGGTAAGCGAAGAGGGACCGGCACCGATGAGTGCTACTTTTTTACCATTCTTCTTTGCTTTATTTCTTGGCAACAGATGTTCAATGTCACCTTTGTTATCGGCGGCTACTCTTTTCAATCTGCAAATGGCAACAGGTTCTTCGTCTTCCAGTCTACCTCTGCGGCAAGCCGGTTCACAAGGTCTGTCGCAGGTACGGCCTAATATACCGGGAAACACATTGGATTCCCAGTTGACCATATAGGCTTCTGCGTATTTTTCCTGTGCGATGAGACGGATATATTCCGGCACCGGTGTATGTGCAGGACATGCATATTGACAATCAACCACTTTATGGAAATATTCCGGGTTTTTTATATTTGTAGGTTCCAACTATTATTCTTTTCTGTCATTACGGGCAATGTAGCCTTTATTTTTATTGCGCATCAAATTTAAGGATATACAATACGATTTATAGTACAAATTTATAAACATTTTGGTAATCTTTTGGATATTTTAAGGGAAATTAACGTGAGTTTGGGGAACGTAATATATGATGAGAAGTATGATATATAAAAAACTTCCTATTATATTTACATATAAGCAGGCATGAGGGATTTTTCAAGGATAGATTCCTCTATAATTAAGTTAGTAGAGATTTAAAAAACGAAAAACATGAGATTTGCAAGCATCCTACTTTTAATATTTTTAATTAATATTTCTTTTGCGCAGGAAACTGAAGCAATAAAAATCCCAAAAGGGATTGTATATAATTACTGTGATAATAAAACAATTGAAAAGTCCAAAAAATTAATTACTGATAACTTATCAAACAATAGCGATTATAAAATATTACAAAGTACTCTCATCATTGGTCCTGAATTATGGAAAAGGTTTAAGGATAATAAAAAAATAAAACAAATTGAAAAGGGTAATGTATAATTTCATGTAGACGATTTAGTTGTGGAAGGAAAAATGAGTCAGGATATTAATGACTCAAAAATAATATGGGATGAATTCAAAAAGGAAATATCTCAAGATTACAAAATAAGAAAAGCGAATGAAGATGAATTAAAATACTATTGGTCTGTAATATCATTTGACATTGATGAACCATTACTAATTGTAGAAACTAATGAACATAATTATATTTTAAATCTATTAAAAGAAGATTTAAAATAATGTGGCTGGACGAAGCTCCAAAGACCAAGAAATCGGAAAACACCAACAATACTGGAGTTGTAACATGTCAAAATGGAAAAGAAATTGAATCATTTTCCAAAGGAATTAAAGAAACCAAACTTGAGAAAGTTGTGCTTTTAAGTACTGACGAAGAACTAAAAGAAAATTCTTCGATAGAAGATATTAAATCTATTATAGATAAAACAGATAAAATATTTAAATAACTTTTTGAAGACTCGAAGAAATCAGGTAAAATTATGATTGAGTTTAAATTGAAAAATGATAAAAACGAAATTCAATTCAGAGTTAGAGATGATTTGGATTTAGATATAATGAAGGAGTTTGAAAAAAGGGTTAATGCTGAAAAATATCCAAAATCGAGAAAGGATCCAGTTAAATTACAATTGATTTATAAGGTAAACTCATTCAATGATACAGAATAACCCTCACTCACCCCACTCTGGCGTGAGCATGCAGCGATGGATTGGCGGGTGGCGTGCTTGTGCCTGGTATGTGTCATTTTATAAGTAATTTGTTTAATCATGGCACAAGCACGCCATGCTGGTGGCTTTGCTGCATGCTCGCGCCAGATGGTGGTGGAAATAATAAATCTGAAATGCACAAGTACGCATCCACAAAGAACTATGCTGCATACTTGAGTGAATAAAAGCAATCATTTGGGAACTAGAATAACACATAAAAGCATTGGTCACGACCCAAAAGAAGATTATAGATGGGTTACTAAAGTATTAGAGAAAGAAGGTAAAGTTTTTCCAAAATCTGAAAAGGAATTAAAAAAGCTTCTGAAAGACCCTCAACTTCATCTTGTACAATTAGGCAGAAAAGATATTTATGCTGTTAATAAACTAAAATATAAGAAAACTAACTTTTATCTTTTAGAAGGAAATCCGGTAACCTATTATTTCTCTATTGCTTATGATGTATTAGGACAAAAAGACGAGACAAGCTTACTATTATTAGACAGTTTAAAGAAAGAAAAAAGCGATTACAAATGGGATACTTCTGTCGCTTTCAGTTATATTTTTAAAGTTGGATCAATAGGCATCATCTTTTCATTTTTAGCATTAGAGGCATTCATAAACCAATGTTTACCTGATTATGCAAAAATAGAGTTTGAAGGAAAAACTGTTGATAAGAACATCATTCAAAAATACTTATCATTTGAAGATAAATTCAAAATAATCATTCCTAAGGTTACCAATAAAGATTTTATAAAAGATCATCCCAGAAAAGTTGAAGTTCTAAGGAAACTAAAGAAAATAAGAGACGAGCTTACTCATTTGAAAGAAAACAGAAAGGGTCAATTTGTTGCTTATGAAAATATTTATAATGACATATTAAATATTGATCTTAAGAAGATTGTTAATACTGTAAAATTTTACATCAATTATCATAAGCCAAAAACTGTTCAGAATTATAAAAAAATAAAAAATAAAAAAGCAAAAGTCTTGTTTATAGAAGCTGGCGAAGACGCTAAAGGAAAGTTTGTTAAATACTATTATGAGGAGAACATTTAAAATATTAAATTGTAAATTTGAAAGAAATACAATAAGATGAACGCATCACTAAATACACAAAGAGAGGAATTATTGCATTATATAGAAACTGCAGATGATAAGAAAATAAATGCATTCTATACCATACTTGAAAAGGAAATAAAAGAAAAAGCAGGTATTGTTTATACTAAAGAGTTAAAAACGGAATTGGATAAAAGATATGATGGTTATAAATCCGGAAAAACAAAAATGATAACACCAACAGAAAGTAAGAAAAGAATAAATAAAATACTTAAGGCAAAATTTGGCAAGTAGAATGTATCATCATATTTTAGATCCAAAAGCGGAAGAAGAATACGAACAATCCATTGAATTCTATTCAGAAAAAAGCGAAAAAGCAACCATAAATTTTATTGATACAATAGACCAATCTATTGCTCTGATATGCAAAAACCCTTTTACCAATAAAAAGAAGTATAAGAATTATTACGAAGCTATTTTAGATGTTTATCCGTTTACCATAGTTTATGCAATAGAAAAGGAAATCGAATTAATAGTTATAATTTCAATTTATCATCATAGCAGAAATCCAAAATATAAATACAAAGCAAAGAAGAAAAAATAAATTGGCAATTAATAAACCGGCAGACTTTCGTCTACTTCTTTGGCATAGGCTACAATGCCGCCTTTTAAATTATATAAATTGGTAAAGCCTTTTTCTTCCAGTGCCTGTATAGCTTTCGCGCTGCGTACACCGCCTTTGCAATGTACCACCACGGGTTTATCTTTAGAAAATTTATGTACGTTATCCAACACGGTATTCAAAGGAATCAACTCTCCTCCCAGATTTACAAAATCGTATTCGTGCTGCTCGCGCACATCAATCAACTGAAAATCTTCTTTATTGTCGAATTTTTGTTTCAATTCCTGTACGGTAATTTCTTTCAGGCCTTCCTGTTTTTTCTCCGGAACGATACCGCAAAATTGCTGGTAATCGATCAGCTCTTTTATCGTCGGATTTTCGCCTGTTAAAGGGTTGCTTTTATCTTTTCCCACTTTAAAAATTTTGGTAGAAAAATTTAAGGCATCAAAAGCAAACAAACGTCCGCTTAAGGTTTCACCGATGCCGGTAATTACTTTAATCACTTCGTTTGCCTGCAAACTACCAATGATTCCGGGCAACACGCCGAGTACACCGCCTTCCGCGCAACTTGGCACTAAACCCGGTGGTGGTGGCTCCGGATATAAATCGCGGTAGTTCGGTCCGTTGTTATAATTAAACACCGATACTTGTCCGTCGAAACGGAAAATAGATGCATATACATTTGGAATACCTGTGAGCACGCAGGCATCATTCACTAAATATCTTGTCGGAAAATTATCGGTACCATCTGCCACCACATCGTAATCTTTAAAAATTTCCATGGCATTTTTGCTCGACAAATGTTCGTTGTACGCAATGACGTTGATGTGCGGATTCAAACTCAAAATACGCTCTTTGGCAGCCTCCACTTTCGGGCGGCCTACATCTTTCACGCTGTACAACACCTGACGCTGTAAATTGCTGTCGTCCACCACATCAAAGTCTACAATGCCAATAGTTCCTACACCTGCCGCGGCCAAGTATAGTAGCATCGGGCTTCCAAGTCCTCCGGTGCCGATGACCAGCACTTTTGCGGCTTTTAGTTTTTTTTGCCCTTCGATGTTGAATTCAGGAATGATGATATGGCGCGAATATCTCGCGAGTTCTTCTTTGGATAAGTTTATTTCTTGCATATATTTAGTCGTGAGTCGTGAGTAATAAGTCGTGAGTGCCTCCGGCAATAGCAGGCACGATGCTGACAACATCGGTATCTTTTAATTCAGTTTGTTCGCCGGCGAGTGAACGGATATCATCTTCGCCTACAAATACTTTTATAAAACTTCTGATTTTACCGTTGGCATCCAGCAGGTGCTGTTTTACGTCGGGATATTCTGCCGTCAGTTCTTCGATTGCCTGTTCGATGGTGATGCTGTCGGTGTTGAACGTCGCTGCGTTTTCAGTGTACTTGCGTAAAGGTGTCGGAATAATTAATTGAGCCATTTTTTTTTAGTATTTAGTAGTGAGTATTTAGTATTTAGATTTTAATTGTTTGTTCATTGTAAATTTCTTCTTCCAGGAATTGTGTGTTTTCTTCGTTGAGTTTCCAGCTTTTGATGTCATCAATCTTTTTATCTATCACGGATAAAATGACATACGAAAAATACGGCATGGCTTGTTTCAAATCATGTTCGGAGGCAATGGCCGGATGCTGCGGATGTGAATGGTAAACGCCAACTAAGCTGATATTGTTTTGCAAAGCGTATTGTTCTGCTTTCATATAATCGATAGCTGAAATTTCGAACCGTCTTTTTTTATCACCATCTTTTGAATTGTTGACCGGAACGGCTAACTCGATGGTTCTTGTTGCAGCGTTTTCGCTTCCATATAAAAATCCGCAGCATTCATCAGGAAATATCTCGATGGCGTGTTGCTGCATAATTTGATTTGCTTCGCTGTTTATTTTTAGTTCCATTTGACGTTTTTTTAATGAGCAGATTCCTCGTACCTCGGAATGACGTTAAAGAATATTTTCCAATATTTCGGGATAGTTGCTGGCATGGTCGGCGAAGGTGGTGACGATAACGCCTTCATCTATTTTTTCTGCCAGTTGCAAAGCGCCTAATAAATTGGCTGCCGATGATGGACTCAATAACAAGCCTTCAAATTTTGCCGCATCTTTAATTAAATCAAAGGCTTCATACGTATCAACAAACCAATTTTCATCTGCAATGGTGCTGTCATAAATTTTCGGCACGATAGCACTTTCCAGATGCTTCCAGCCTTCCAGTCCGTGCATCGCAGAATCAGGTTGCAATGAAATGGTTTGAATCTCGTTATTCAGTTCTTTTAATTTTCTGCCGGTGCCGACAAAGGTTCCTGTTGTTCCCAGACCTGCAATAAAGTGCGTGACCTTCTCTTTCGTCTGATTCCAGATTTCGATGGCGGTTCCATTGTAATGCGCTTTCCAGTTGTTGTCGTTCGCATATTGATTGGTATAAAAATACTGCAGCGGATTTTCTTCGCTGAGCTCTTTTGCTTTTTGCTGTGCTTCATCAGTGCCTCCAAACTTAGACGTAAAAACGATGTTTGCTCCTAAAGCTTGCAATGCATTCTTCTTTGTTGCTGATGCGTTTTCAGGAACACATAAGGTAACAGGAATACCTAATTTAGCGCCTATACTTGCATACGCAACAGCTGTATTTCCGCTGGAGGCATCTATCAAACCTTTATATTCATTGATGTCGCCGTTTAAAATGGTATTCTTGATGATATTGAAGCCTGCACGTGCTTTGACTGAATTGGACAATTGGTGCCATTCCAACTTTGCGTAAATTTTTACGCTTTTTTTAGTGTGTAATTTAGTAACAGGGTACAATGGTGTGTTACCGATAAATTTCTCGACTTGCCGAAGTTTATCTTGTAATTGAGTATTTATTATTGTTTGCATTTTTAGATTTTTAATTTTAACCACATAGACACATAGTTTATACCTAAATAACAATCTATATTCTTATTCTATTTATTTTAGTTTTTCATAGTATTGTCTTCGACAATTATAAGCGTAAATAAAAAAACCTCACCGTGTTGGTGAGGCTGTTTTATATGTTGCATTTATTTTGTTGCTGATTCACATACTATACTAGCTCACCACTTGGGCAAGGCAACAGCAACAACATGCTGCATTATGTATAGCATTCAATTTTTTCATTTCAACAAATATAACACAGATTATCGACTTTTGTTTTAAATAATTGTTGTGTGGCATAATTATAATCTCGACAAAGTGATTTTTAACCACATAGGGACATAGAATAACAGGTTAGAAAAAGATTTACATAGGAATTCAAAATTCTCACATAGCCTGACTAGTGTAAAAGCTAAGCTTCTATATAAATCTTAAGATACCATTTATAGAAGACATTATGCGAAAAAACTATGTGACTATGTGGTTAAAAAAAATTAACGGTATTCTTTCAGGTATTTCTTCATCTCTTTTTGCATACGCAAGGCTTCTTCTCTTGCTTTTTCGGCAAAGTCTTTTCCATTGGAAGCATAGATAATACTGCGGGTAGCATTGACCAATAAACCGCAGTCTTTATTCATGCCGTACTGAGATAACTTCTGCAAATCGCCGCCTTGCGCACCTACACCAGGTACGAGGAAAAAGTAGTCGGGGCAAAATTTGCGTATTTCTTCAAAATAAGCTTCTTTCGTCGCGCCAATCACAAACATGGTATTTTCTGCCGTTCCGTACTGCATGCACTTCTCCATCACGTTTTGGAATAAAGGCTTTTTATTCGATTTCAAAAACTGAAAATCCTGCGCGCCTTTGTTCGAGGTCAGTCCTAAAATAATCACCCATTTATTCTTAAACTCCAGAAACGGCTTGATGGAATCTTCGCCCATGTAAGGGGCTACCGTAATGGAATCAAAAGGCAGGTGTTCGAAAAATGCTTTTGCATACATATTGGATGTATTGCCGATATCTCCGCGTTTGGCATCCGCAATCTTAAATAAGTTTGCAGGAATATGATTTACCGTTTTCTCCAGTGTTTCCCAGCCTTTCGCGCCGTACTGTTCGTAGAAAGCAATATTAGGTTTATAGGCAACACACACGTCGTGCGTAGCATCAATAATCTGCTTATTGAATTCTAAAACGGGGTTTTTGTATTTTAATAAGTGAGAAGGAATTTTGGAGATGTCCGTATCCAAACCAACACACAAATAAGATTTCTTTTTGTTGATTTGCTGGATAAGTTGTTGGCGAGTCATTTTTATACGGCTTCTACTGCTATAATTTCAGGAACAAAATTTTTAACGGTGGCCTCCACACCTGCTTTCATGGTCGATGCACTCATCTTACACATTTCGCAGGCACCTACTAATTTTACTTTCGCTATCAAATCATCGCTTACTTCCAGTAACTCGATATCACCGCCATCCGATTGCAAAAACGGACGGATATTATTCAGCGCGGCTTCTACCCTGTCGTGTAATTGGTGTTTATTTATTTCTACAGTCATTGACGTAAAGTTACGACATTACTTCTAATTGTGCATTTTGTACGGCAATTTGTTGTGCTACATTCTGTGCTAATTGTTCAAAAGCTCTAGCACCTGAGGTAGCTGTTTGCAAAGCAATCGGTTTACCCAAATCTCCGCCTTCGCGTATATCCTGCTCAATAGGCAATTCACCTAAAAACGGTACTTCAAACTGCTGTGCTAATAATCGACCACCACCTTTTCCAAAAATATAGTATTTCTTATCCGGCAATTCGTCCGGTGTAAAGAAGGACATGTTTTCAACCACACCAAGCACATTTACTTTTATAGAATCTAACTGATAAAAAGCGATGGCTTTACGGGCGTCTGCCAGTGCCACTTCCTGCGGTGTAGTGACTACTACAGCACCTGTTACAGGAACTAATTGTGCCAACGTTAAATGGATATCGCCTGTGCCGGGTGGTAAATCTAAAATCAAATAATCTAAATCATCCCACAACACATCGGTGATAATTTGACGCAAGGCTGATGTGGCCATTGGTCCGCGCCATGCCACCGGTTGTTTATCCTGAATTAAAAAACCTATAGACATTACCTGCATACCGAGATAATCTACCGGAACTATTTTGTTTTTATCTTCTACTTTTTGAATACTCGGTCTTGCGTGTTGCAAACCTAACATAGTAGGAACGGAAGGCCCGTAAATATCGGCATCTATCAAACCTACTTTAGCACCTGTTCGTAATAAGGCTAATGCTAAATTTACAGATACTGTTGACTTTCCAACACCACCTTTACCTGATGCAACAGTAATAATATTTTTTACTGTTGGTAAAATATCTGATTTAACATCACGCAAAGTGGTTACCCTTGAAGAAAAATCAATACTTACTTTTACTTCATTAGATACTAATTGAGCGATGGCATTTCTGCAATCGTTCTCGAGTTGTTCTTTTAAAGGACAAGCAGGCGTAGTTAATTCAATAGTAAATTTGATTTCATCATCGGTAAATGACAACTCTTTTATCATATTCAGTGTCACCAGATCTTTTTTAAAATCCGGATCTTCTACTTCTGAGAGTGCTTTTAATATTTGTTCTTGCGTAAATTTCATGTGGATACAAAATTACACATGTAAAACGGATTTTTATGATTTTGTTTTAACAGGAGAAGTTAAGAAAATAAGAAAAAACATTCGCTAAATATTCCGAACCGCTTTATTTTCTATACACATTATAAACTCATCAATAATTTTGGCGGTTTGCTGCGGGTGTACCATATGGTATAAATGTTCCCGGAACAAATCTTTCTCATTTTGGTCTGTTATATCTCTCACCTCAACGCCATTCTCATTATACAAACGGGAAACAAATTTTGCGACACCATCACGTTCACTTTTTAAGATGAGGATTGGAATATTATTTTTAGGCATATTATTCAATCCTGTTTGATGGTCAAATGTTTTAGACACTTCCAATGCAGAATATGACTGAATGGCGAATACTTTTGACGGCACTTTGTTTAATGCTTTTTCAATTGGAATTCGGTTCAGGTGTGGCAGGGAGTCCATGTTAGTCATTAAATATACAATTCGCTCTTTTACTAATTTCCAGATATTATTATCGGAAGAAGATTCCTGTCCGATAAGTCTTTTTGATAAATCAATTCCTCTTCTGCGAACACCACTTTTGGAATCCAGCGGAATAATTCTTCTTAGAGTTACTAAAACAGACTTCTCTACAATATTAGAAGAGAAAGACATAGACGGAATTATAACATTATCCATAAAACCCAGCAATGCATGCTTGGCTTCTTCACCGAAAAAAGGGTTAGCTCCTATTCTTCCGCGCAGGTATTTTTTTATTGCAGGATAGGCATCTATGTTTTTATCAATCATCAGAAAATAAATATTGCCCATGGAATGATCAAAGATGTAAACGGGATGTCCTTTAATTCCAAAATAATCAACTACAGCATTTATATTTTTTGCTACATGTTCTGAATAGTCATTTATGGGTAAATCAGAAGGAATGGAGCCGTAATGCATGGCAGCTGCAATATATTTGGTAGAGGGAATAGAGGTTAATAATCCATCGAAAGAATTCAACCCGAGAAAGCCATGAATCAGTAAAACTACCGGCAATTTTTCTTTTGCATTTTCCTTGTACGGATTTGCCAAATCGATTACAATATTGCTGGTGCCATATGGTGTTTCTCTTTTTACTTCAATCTCCGGCCATGTAAGTGCCTTATCATCCACAAAAACGGTCATTCGCTGCTTGACGTTATCAATAAATCTGATAAAACTCGGGCTTTCATTTGGTTTACCTGTAGTGCTGTATAGCCATGCCAGCGGGCGACGTTTATCTGATTTCGTGGCAAGGAATGCTATGCGTTTGGATTGCAGTAAAAAATACGGAGTTACCGTTATCTTTTTCTCCTTATTGAGTACTACTGTGGCAAATATATCTTCAGACTCGAATGCTTTGGAGTTTCGTTCAATGCCGCCTATTCTGCCTTTCGGATTAGTGGCCAGAAATACATAATCAAATCCCGTTTTATTTTGCTCCCGTAAAAAGGCATGGATACATTCATTAAGTTCCGCGGTTCTTTCATCCGTAAATTCGTCATTAATATTCCCGCCGAGTATCTGTTCCTCTGTAATTAATCCTTTCTGTAATAATTTCCTTAAAAAGGCTACCGCATCAAATATATCTTCCAATCCTTCCTGACTTTTGAGAGGCGAATTAAGGAACGTATAATAAATACTTTTTGGATTCTTGATTTTATGATAATAATCAGAGATGTTTTTATATACCCAAGAAGGTGATTGACCATGTGACAGGCAAACTAAAAACTTTTGTTTTTTCTGGGTTGTCTGATTGGCATTCTTAATAAAATCTTTTCCAACAGCAATATTAAATTCTTCTCTGGTTTGATAATATCTTGTATCGGGTGCATTATAGGTATCTTGTGTGTCCTGATTCATTTCCTCTTCGCTGTTATTTATTTAGAACTCCAAAAATAGAAATATTTAGCGATTAGGTTTATGATATTTATCAATCTATCTATTTTACAGTTGATGTAAAATTATCATCGACGAAATTTAGGAAAGAACGAAGGCGTATTTTTTACATATTCCATGTATTCTGCATCGTTCTTGTATTTACTCTCGAGCATAGGAACACCTGAAACTTTCGTTAGCAACCATGTAATCGTTAGCGGACTGATTATACTGATGATAGTTTGTAGCGGAGTAAAAAAGTTAAAGGACATCAGCCAGATTCCCCACCACATGGTCATCTCCCCAAAATAGTTTGGATGACGTGTATATTTCCATAGTCCATAACACATGATTTTGCCTTTATTCTGTAGATTTTTCTTGAATGCCGCTAACTGATAATCACCAAGTGCTTCAAAAACAAAACCAATTATCCAAATAATTAAACCTACTATAGTTAGAAAATTTATTCCGGAGAAGGATGCATTGACATGTATTACAGGCAATGAAACGATAAACATAAAAAAGCCCTGAAGCATGAAAACCTGTAAAAATGCTCCCAACCATTGCGGTATATTATGCTTAGTCCATAATTTCCTGAAATTAATATAGCGCCAATCTTCTCCTTTACCCTTGTTTCTTGTATATATGTATACTGCTAACCGTAGTCCCCAAATAATAACACACAAATTAACCAGGTGCTTGGTAAGTAAAACAGCCTGACGCTCAATATAAGAATTTGAATTTAGCGTGAAATAAATAATAACAACTACAAATCCAAGTCCCCAGAAAATATCTACTATACTATTATTCTTAAATATTTGCGCCAGTATAAATACATAACACATAAACAGGAAAATAATTCCAATAGCAGAAAGATATGTTTGACCCATCATAGAAAGAAAACAAGTTATAAATGTTTTAGTTCATTCTGTTAAATCTTAACACACAATTTTTGGAATTTTATTAAACGCATTATAATTTAGTATCATACAAAAACTAAATTCTATGATAAAATGGATAAAACGCATACTTGCTATCCTTGTTATTGTGATTGCAGGTGCATTAGCTTACGTAAAACTAATACTTCCGGATGTTGGAAAACCTGAAGACCTGAAAATTATAGCAACCCCTGAGATGATAAAGCGAGGCGAATATCTTGCAAATCATGTTACGGTTTGTATTGACTGCCATTCTAAAAGGGATTGGAGTAAATTTTCAGGACCACTCGTTGACGGTACAGAGGGAATGGGTGGCGACGCATTCACTAAAGAGTTTGGTTTTCCGGGTTCATTTTATGCAAAGAATATCACACCGGAAGGCATTGGGAAATGGACAGATGGCGAGTTACTGCGTGCAATTTCCTGTGGAGTTAACCGAGACAGAAAGGCGTTTTTCCCGGTAATGCCATATCCATATTACGCGCATATGGATAAAGATGACATCATTGCCATCATTGCTTACATCAGAACTTTAAAACCTATTAAAAATGAAGTACCGGCTTCTGAACCTGAATTCCCTGTTAGCTTACTTTTGAATACCATTCCAAAGGATGCGTCTTTCACTAAAAGACCGGAAAAAGCTGTGAATGCAATATATGGTGCTTATATTGTGAATGCGGCAGGTTGTGCCGAATGCCACACAAATGCTATCAAAGGCAAAAAAGTAGAAGGCATGGACTTTGCGGGTGGAAGGGAGTTTAATTTCCCCGGACCTAAAAAAATAGTTTCTGCAAATATAACTCCTGACAAAGAAACAGGCATCGGCTATTGGACGGAAGATGTATTTGTGAGTAAATTCAAGGTGTTTGAAGATAAATCAAAACTTGCCGACTATAAATCGCCAAAAGATTATCAGTCTATAATGCCATGGAATATGTATGCCGGGATGGACAGTACCGATTTGAGGGCAATTTATGCATACCTTAAATCACTGAATCCGATTAAAAACAAAGTAGTGGCGAATCCGGTAAATTAAAGAACCGGTATTTTTTCTAATTGAGACTTTGTAACTGAAAAATGTTTCAGGTATTTCTCCAATTCGTTTTTTGGAATTTGTTTGATGATATTCAGTTTCTCTTTTAGAGGATCTACCTGTGTTCCGCGTTTCCAAAACCGATAACATACATGCGGACCTGTTGCCAGGCCTGTGCTTCCAACATAACCAATCACTTGCCCTTGCTGTACCCGTACACCATTGCGAATGCCACGTGCAAATTTACTCATATGCAGGTATTGTGTTTCATAAATTTTATCGTGACGTATTTTCACATAGTTGCCGTTGTTTTGTGTAAACTGTGCTGCGATTACTACGCCGCTTGCAGTTGCAATAATCGGTGAACCTTTTGGTGCGGCAAAATCAGTGCCGAGATGTGCTTTTTCTACTTGCAGAACAGGATGAAAACGATGTAAATTATAACGTGAAACAATATTGCCACCTTTCTGCAAGGGTGATTTTATAAAGGCAGTTTTTAAATATTTTCCTTTATCATCCGCAAACTGATAACTGCTGTCGTCTTCTATAAAATAATCCACTGCATAAAGACTTTTCTTTTTTGTTTTACAGCAAATTGCCTTTAGGTGTCCATATTCTAAAAACCTGCCGTTAATACTTAACTGATCATAAATAAACTGCAGCGTATCACCTTTGCGCAAACTATTAATATTAAATTTTCCATTATAGGCTTTATTCAGTTTCTCTATTAATTTCAGGTCCAGTTTATTTTCTTTAAATGTTTTGGATACTGATTTCTGAATAACAGCAGCAAATTTTATTTCAGTGGTATCAATTTGTTTTTCATAAAATGAAACTTGAATTGGATGATAAAAAACGGGTTTTATTTTCTTTGCCTTTTTTTTCTTTTTCTTAGTATCACTGTCATTTGCTGGTGCATTAAACTCTACCAGCGTTGTATCTGTACAATTAGCAATCACATACTCAAAATCGGATAGTTTAAAAATTAAATATTGTAATTCGGAATACGTGTCTGTCTCTTTTGTTATAATGAAATATTTTTGCTTTGGTTTTATGCTGGTAAAATCCGTATACTCTTTTGTGTCTTCCAAAAACTGCGCATACTGATATTTATCCAGTTTTAATATTCTGAATAGTTTCTGCATATTATCTTTCTTACTGAATTCTTTTTCTTTTACACACAAACTGTCCACCTCTATCCCTAAAAATTCAATTGCTTCAGCATTAATACACTTTTCCTCTACGAGTGAATCTTTAGGAACTGTTTGCACAATAATCTGCTTTTCCTGTTTGTTTCTACAGGAAGAGATAAGTGCACATAAAATAATAAGTACTAAAAGTTGTTTCATGTATTATTTCTATTGTTTTTAATTGTGTACATGGAATCGCCAGGATTCATTTTACATGTACCAATATTTTCAATAGTTTATTACGGCATTCTTTCAACTTAGTTGAAGGTGCGAAGATAAGAATATTTTATTTTGCTGTAAGCATTGCAATCTATGAGATTCTTAACATATGTCAAATTATGAAGCAGACATTCGGTAAATATATAACTGCTCTGTTATTTATAGAAAATCAGAAAATAGAGCACAGGAATTGCCAGTAGCAGCCGAATCACTTCTAGTATGGCAGCCCATTTTCTTTGCTCAAATAAAGTTCCAATGGTTATGGTAGATAAAACAATGAATGCTATACCAACGAGTTGTTTTTCAAAATTGAATTTTTCAATTCCGAATAAAAAATAAGAAACGAAAGCCAGCAGCAAAATAAATTGTACGACAATATAAATATGCATAGTAGGTTTCGTATCGGCATCATATAACTCGCGTGTGGTATCTATTTCTTTTGGTACAATTGGACCGCCCAAATATGCCGGTCTCCATCCGGGTGGTTTTAGTAAGACTAGAAAAAAATCTTTTATATTTTTTACATGCGTCAGTTGTTTTACGATCCATCCATAGTAATCAAAATTGGCTATGGCAATATTCCAGCTTTTTAATTGAGAGGTTATGCCGTAATGCACTTCCTCTTCTTCTTCCTGAAATGTGCCGAATATTCTGTCGTAAATAATAAAGGTGCCGCCGTGATTTTTGTCTATGTATTTCGGGTTTACACCATGATGTACACGGTGATGTGATGGTGTATTAAATACAAATTCGAACCAGGCAGGCATTTTCTTAATTAATCTGGTGTGAATCCAGAATTGATACAGCGTTTGTATTTGTGCCACCGTAATAAATGCAACAGGGTCAAAGCCAATAAATGCCAATGGCAAATAAAACCAGAAGGAGCCGAATACTTGTGTGGCAGATTGGCGCAACGCCACTGATAAATTATATTCTTCGCTTTGATGATGCACCACATGCGTTCCCCACAATACACTTACTTCGTGTGATAGCCGATGAAACCAGTAATAAAAGAAGTCAACACCCAGTAATAATAAAATCCAGGAATACCAGGTTAATGGAATGGTGGTGATTCTGTAATTTTCATAAATCCAGATGTAGACGCCTATATTCAGTATTTTCAGCAATACACCGGTTACCTGCTGTACAATACCTGTATTGATATTGCTGACCATATCATTCAGCCGATACAAATGTGTTTTCTTTATTTTATCTATAATTAGCTCGATGGCGATTAAAATAAAAAATGCCGGAATAGAATAAACGATGAGTGATTTCATATCGACTGATGAACGATTAACGATGAATAATTGACGATTAAAGTTAGGGAGAAAAGTTGTAAAATTAGCTAATTTTCTTATTGCTCTTCCTCCATAAAAATATATAAATCTTCGCTGTCGCGTTTCATCCAGTAATTTTCGCGTGCATATTTTTCCATTTGCTCGATACCGGAAAATAATTCTTTCTGTTCTTTTTTTACTTTAGCAATTTCTTTGGTGTAATATGCTTCTTCTTTATTTAATTCTCGTAACTGCAACGCCAGTTTTACCTGTGATATCAGCGTATTTTGTGTAAAAAACAAAAGATAAATAAAATAACCCAAAAACAAGAAGAAAAACTTGTTTCTAAACAAGGCAGGAATCTTTTCTGTTAATTTCGGATCAACGATAGCCATACTGTAAAGGTAATTAGTAATTAGTAATTAGTAATTAGAATTTTTGAACCTTTGTGTATTACAATACTTATTTCCTGTATTTATTGATTAGAGTTATAAATTCAGGAAGTTCTTTTATATTCTTCATATCGTAATCCACCTGTATCCAGTTAAATTTATTGAATCCTAATTGCAGTGATTTTTCTAAATACTCTAATGCTTTTGTTTTGTTATTTAAAATAGCGTACATGCATGCAACATTATACACATTTGACCGATGTTCATGCAGTGAATTTGTATGATGAGCAACAATAAAAGACGCTAAAGTATTTACTTCTTCGCTGTTTCCTTTTAAAGCATACAAATATGCTAAGGTCATAGTATCCGGTTTTGAAGCAAATGCAGCCCCAATGTCCTGCCAGCCGTTTTTTGTATCATTTATTGATATGAATGCTTTTGCTCTGTGCATTAAAAGGTTATCTACTTTATTTTCTCTTACTTTTGCCAGTGATTTTGTAAAATCGTGTATTGCCTCATTCAGATAACCAAGTGCAAAATTCAACCGTCCTCTGGATCTGTAACACTTAGACATGATGGAACACGGTGCATGATTACTTTCATAAATAGATACAGCTTTATTATAATGCTTCAAAGCTAATTGCAAACTATCTAACATTAAAAAATAATATCCCCGATAGTAATGCGCGTCCGGAATAGTAGCATCCATAGCATAAATGGTATTTATATCTTTCCATGCTTCGGTTGTTTTATCCATTTCCAGCAACAAATCAATTCTGCTTTCGTAAAAGATATATTTAGAAGGCATCAATTCTATTGCTTTACTGATGTCATTTAAGGCTAAATCATCTTTATGAAATTTCCTGTATAAGAAATATCTTTCGCAATAAACATAAGGGTCTTTCTGATGTTTTTTTACGGTCTTATTAAATTTCGTTTCTGTTTCAAGATAATTTTCTTCAGTAGCGGCTCTGCTTAATTTAATCAACTCAGGATAACTTTGTGTATATGCATTCAATGAAAATACAGCAGTTAATATCAGTAAGATGGGATAAATAATTGTCTTCATAATTTATTATTTATAATCAAATATAATAAAAAACCACTAAAAAGTTTTTAGTGGTTTGCATGTTTTAATATACTATTGAAACAGAATATTTAAAAAAATCTATATCCTTTGCCGGGATAGTATGCTTCTTCGCCTAACTGTTCTTCAATACGTAGCAATTGATTGTATTTCGCCATTCTATCGCTGCGCGATGCTGAACCCGTTTTGATTTGTCCGCAGTTTAAGGCAACTGCTAAATCTGCAATCGTGCTGTCTTCGGTTTCACCACTGCGGTGACTCATCACGGATGTATATCTATTTCTGTGTGCCAAATCCACCGTATCTATGGTTTCTGTCAGCGAACCAATTTGATTTACTTTCACTAAAATGGAGTTTGCGGTATTTTTGTCGATACCTTCCTGCAAACGTTTTGTATTTGTTACAAATAAATCATCGCCTACCAATTGGCATTTGTCACCTAATTTTTCCGTCAATAATTTCCAGCCTTTCCAGTCGTCTTCAGCCAATCCGTCTTCGATAGAAACGATAGGGTATTTTTTCACCCATTTTGCCCAAAAGTCTACCATTTCCTCTGATGACAATACCTTATTATCAGATTTTTTGAAAATGTATTTTTTCTTTTTTACATCATAGAACTCGGAAGCAGCCGCATCCATCGCAATTTTTATCTGGTCGCCCAATTTGTAGCCCGCACTTTCAATAGCCTTCAATACCGTTTCTATCGCTTCTTCATTACTTTTTATTTCAGGTGCGAAACCGCCTTCGTCGCCCACATTCGTAGAATATCCTTTTGCCTTCAACACTTTTTTAAGATTATGAAATATTTCCACGCCCATTCTCAAACCATCAGAAAATGTGCTTGCACCAACCGGCACAATCATAAATTCCTGAAAATCGATTTTGTTGTCGGCATGCGCGCCGCCGTTTAAGATGTTCATCAATGGAATCGGCAAGGTTCTTGCATTCGTTCCTCCAATATATCTGTACAAAGGCAAACCTGCCACCTGCGCGCCCGCTTTTGCTGCCGCTAAAGACACTGCCAAAATCGCATTCGCGCCTAATTTCTTTTTATTTTCCGTGCCATCCAACTCTAATAATATAGAATCAATCTCACGCTGGTTCAATACATTTTCGCCCACCAACGCTTCCGCAATAAATGTATTTACATTACTTACCGCTTTTTGAACACCTTTTCCCATATAGGCTTTACCTCCATCGCGTAATTCTACCGCTTCATGTGTGCCGGTAGATGCGCCTGACGGAACAGCTGCGCGACCAACTATACCGTTTTCGGTAATTACGTCTGCTTCTACAGTTGGATTACCACGTGAATCTAAAATTTGTCTTGCGTGAATGGAAATAATGTGACTCATATTTTTAAAGTATTTAGTTTTTTAGTAGGCAGTAGGCAGTAAACTGAAGCATTTTCTAACTGCGTACTGCTTACTATTTACTGCCTACTTAATTTTTCCTAGAAAAATTAAAGTATCGTAGGCAAATGTAACAATTCCGTTTTGTTCGTACGAATTAAAAAGATGCACGATAGCATTTTTTAACTGTGGAAAATTTGGATGGTCTTCATTGGGCATATACGAAGACGAGATAATGCGTCCAATCAAGCCTTCCAGATTAAAGTGCTGCTCGTAGTTCAGCACGAACTTTTTGAATTTATGAGGTGCGTAAAAATCGCTGATGATATCGGAAGTGATGTTTCGATGCGAGATTTCATTGTAATCTATGGCAAATTCCTGTATCAGTTTTTCGTAATCCTGCTGAAAAGGTTCAGTTTCTTTTCTATCGTTCCAAATTAATGCTAAATGTGCACCATTGTTGGCTATGCGCTGAAATTCTTGTTTGGTTTTAGCTCTGTCAAACCAATGAAATGCCTGTGCACATACATTTAAATCATTACTATTATCCTTTAAGTTGGTCTCTTCTGAACTTCCATGTAAACTATTGAAATTTTCATATTCACTCAATAATCCTTCAGCAGCTTTACGCATAGGTTCGTTGGGCTCCACACCATAGACAGTATTTCCATGCTCCAAAAATAATTTAGCGGAAAACCCGGTACCGCTTCCAATGTCTGCTACTACGTCACTTGGCATTAAACCGATTTCTAATTGCAGGGTAGCAATAATTTCTTCCGGATAACCCGGACGGTACTTAATGTAGTTTTCTACCCGGGAGGAGAAACGTTGTTTAGCATCTGGCATACTATAATTTTTATAAATTTAAACAAATATTTTATCTCTCTCATAGTTTCCCATTTTTTGACCTTTTCTTGACACAGAACAATTTCATTTCTTTCATTTTCTCCGTATTTTTGAGAAAACAAATACACTATGTTTTCATCTATCAAACTCAAAAGAGATATCTATTCTTCGGAAGAACATTTAATGCTGCAAAAAATGTGTCAGCAGTTCATCGAAAAAGAAATTACGCCTTACCATGCAGAATGGGAAGAGCAGGGACAAGTAAGCCGTGAAGTATGGACAAAAGCAGGCGAAGCCGGTTTGTTATGTTTAGATGTTCCAAGTGAATATGGCGGCGCCGGTTTGGATTTTTCTTTTTGTGCATTGATTACGGAAGAGATTTCCAAAGCGGGTTATACCGGTCCGGGTTTCTTCCTGCATTCCGATATCGTAGCACCCTACATTATTGATTATGGAACGGAAGCGCAAAAACATCAGTGGCTGCCGAAAATGGTCAGCGGTGAAGTGATTACTGCTATCGGTATGACAGAGCCAAGTTGCGGCAGTGATTTACAGGCATTAAAAACAACAGCGATTGATAACGGCGATCATTATGCGATAACCGGACAAAAAACATTTATTACCAATGGTTACATGAGCGATATGGCAATAATTGCAGCGCGCACCATCATCGACGGAAAAGACCATGGTATTTCTTTGTTTTTAGTGGAATCTACACGGGCAGGATATTCTAAAGGAAAACCATTTAAGAAAGTAGGCATGAAAGCGCAGGATACCTGTGAATTGTTTTTTGATAACGTTCAAATTCCAAAAGAGAATTTGTTAGGCGAAGTTGGGAAAGGTTTTATTTACATGATGCAAAAATTAGGTCGCGAGCGTTTGTCTGTGGCGTTGATGTCCTGTGGTGGTGCTGAAGGTGCGTTGGAAAATACGATTGAGTATGTTTCTTCACGTACAGCATTCAAACAACCGATTGCAGGGTTTCAAAATACCCAATTCAAATTAGCGGATTTGGCTACGAAATTACAAATTCATCAGACCTTCATAGACAGATGTGTGGAATTATATTGCAAAGGTGAATTGAGTGCAGAAACTGCTTCAATGGCAAAAGCATCTTGCACAGAAATGCATTTTGATTTAGTGGATGAATGCCTGCAATTACATGGTGGTTACGGCTACATGTGGGAATATTACATCGGACGTGCATATGCAGATAACCGTGTAGCTCGTATTTATGCAGGCACGAACGAAATCATGAAGTTACTGATTGCACGTGGATTATTTAAAGAATTACACGAACAGCAAAAAAGAAAGAAAGTGGAAGCAGTTGCTTAAAATCTCACAGGTTTTACAACGGCCGTATCTTCATCAATCGGTCTGTCTTATTGAATTTATAAGTGTAACCCATCACAAAGTTGATAGAATTAATTTGCGGTATTACTGAATTTTGTTTTTCTCCCAGTAAAAAATTTTCTGCAGAAGGTTCCGTAATATTAATAGCCTGTAAGGTTTTTCTCGTCAGTCCTTTTCCGTAATCAATTCCGAAACTGAATTTATCTGATTTTCTGTCCAAACTGCATCCAATAGAATAGTGAATATATTTCCAGCTATCCGGATTAAAAGCATCTTCTGTTCCTTTTTCTAATTTTTGCAAACGATACACCTGATCATGATTGTTAAAGTCTGTACGGATACCTAACAACAAACTCCATGCACGCGTTTTATCTTCACTTTTTATTTTCGTCTTGAATTTATATTCAAAACCAAACGCCACATTTACAATCGGCTGATTGGATTGTTTAACCGTCATAAAATCTTCCACATAAGTAGGATTATTATTCTGCACAGGACGCACTACTGTTTTGGAATTATCCTTTATCATATTGTACTCTTTTACTCTGATAAAATATTCTACCGTAGTACAAAATTTTATTTTTTTGTTTTCAATTTCAAATCCTAATGCAATGGAACCGGGGTCTTTAAAATTAGTTTTGATATTGCTGTTAGAATTATTCAACACCACCGAAACAGAGTTGAAAGAATCAGTAGGAGAAAAATTCTGTTCACTTACATTATTCAACTCCAGCGACTGATACACTTTACTCTTACTAAAAATCTTAAAGGATGGCATGGTGCCGGTTAACCCGACTCGAAAAAAAAGGGAGTCTTTTTTCAGAGATTGCTTTTGATAGGCAATACCCACTTTCTCAACAGCACCTACATTGTTAATGGAAAAATTCAGGTTGTTGTTATTCGATGAAACAAAATAGGTATTTCTGATTTTATTATCACTGGTGATATTATAGCTTTGACGATACTGCAGGTTGATGTAGGTAAAAAATTGGGTGTACCCGAATGACCAGTTCTCGTTTATTTTATAGGCAAATGCGCCGCCAAACCAGTTGGCAATGCCGTTGTAATCATACTCTACCCGCGCATCATAGAATTCATCACCGGGCAATCTTGTAAATACATCGTAATTCATGGTATTGGTTTGTTCGTAGTGCAATGCCGTGCGATAACGAACCAGAGAACCATATACCATTTTGAATTTCGGATTTCGTTTAATGATTAAGGAACCGGATGCAATTTGCGGATATAACATCAGTTTGGCTGATTTTAAATCTAATTTGGTACCAGCTGCATTTTTCAGATTTACGATATCGATGCCGTAGGCATTGGCACTGATACTTATCTTGGGTGATTCAATAAATCCCAAGCGTGCGGGATTGTAATACATCGCACTGTTGTCATTTGCACCGGCCGTCATAGCACCACCGAGTAACGTATTTTCAGCGCCATACTGCTGCGACCAGTAATGGTTTTGCGCCTGCATATTTTTTATACTCAGCAATAAAAATGAAATGGCAACAGCAATTCGCATATTGAAATGTACGAAGAAAAATTGAAGAATGAAATTGGGTAAAATAATTATTGCTGCTTTATAGTTTTCATTTGCATGATGTCTACAAAGAAAGCGAATGCCATAGAGAAATAAATATAGCCTTTCGGAATTTTGAATTGAAATCCTTCTGCTAATAAAGAAACGCCTATCATCATTAAAAAACAAAGGGCTAAAACTTTGAACGATGGATGTTTTTTAATAAAATCGCTGATTGGTTTGGATGCTACCAGCATAATACCTACGGTAACGATAACAGCTGTGTACATTACCCAAAGTTCCTGCACCATACCCACTGCCGTTATAATAGAATCCACAGAGAATACTAAGTCCAGTAAGATAATTTCCAGTAACAAACGACCAAAGCTGCTTTTCTTCGGCACGTTAAGTTCCGGTTGATTCGCTTCTTCTGTTTTATGATAAATTTCTTTAGTGCTTTTGTACAACAGGAATAAACCACCTGCAATCAATATCAAACCTTTACCGGAAAAATCTATATCAAACAGGGTGAAGAGTGTTTTATCTAATTTTAAAATCCACGCAATAAATGCAAGCAATAACAAACGCATAAGCATAGCCAGACCAATTCCCCAAAACCGCAATTTGTTTCGCTGATTGTCCGGCAACTTATCTGACAAAATGGAAATAAAAATAATATTATCTATTCCTAAAATTACTTCCAACACGATTAGTGAAACTAAAGGCACAATTGCATCCATCATAAAAATTTTATTACTTTCCTTAGAACAACTAAGTAACAGAAAAAGTTCGTTTATTCCATCATCTTCATAAGCTCATCGAACAAATATCTTGAATCGTGCGGGCCGGGAGCGGCTTCCGGGTGGTATTGTTTATCGGTTGGTGTCTCACCAACCGAAACCGGCAAGCATTTTTCAATGGTTGGTGCAGACACACCAACCATTAGATAAAAATTTCACACAAGATTACTTATTCTCTTTTACAGGATTGTCTTTATAGAAATCTTCCTGAACATCTTCATTATTCCTTATTTTCTCACTATAATTCATTCGTGATAATTTTTCACGTTCAAACATTCGTTTAATATCCTTAGAATTTTTCTCAAAGAACATTGTATTCGTTATTGAAATTGAACTTGCAAATCCTTTAACATTATGCTCTGAACCAATATAAGTAAACGTCCAACCTTTGGCTTTTAATTCTTCTACAAATATTTTTATTGCTATAGCAGTAAACTCTTTGGATGAATTTTCTTCTCCATCTGTCAGAATTGTAACTAAGACATTATAATCACTTAATTTGTCAACATCTCTTCTTAATTTTTCCAAGCTAAAACCCATTGCATCATATAATGGTGTCATAGATGCCGGTTGGTATTTGGTTTCGTCTATTTCTTTCAACAAATCAACAGATTCCATTTCAAGTAACGTTTTTATTCCTAATCCATTAAATGATACTAATGATATAAAATGTTCTTGTTCCGGAAATTGAATCTGTACCGCTTTAACAGTTTGAACAACTTCATTAAATCCATTAATGATACTATTCTTAATAGATGCCATTGATCCGCTTTCGTCAAGAATAATAAGATTGAATACTTTGTGTTTCATTTCCATAGTTTTTGTTTTTATTGTAATAAATTGATTTTAACCTACTAATCTATATACCTTTTAGGACAAAAAGTTTCTACATCATTTCTATAAATTGTATAATCTGTATTATTCATTTTAAAAGTTACATATTTTACTAAACTCCAAAATGTTGTATCTGGATTTATAAAATCTCCGGTGTTCTTGTCTATTTCACCAAATATAACTTTAGCATTATTATTTTGCAAACCTTGTAAATGTGTAAGTATTTTAGGTACAAGATTATTAGGTGAGGTTCCATTATTCTGACTTCCATCATTCATGTAGGCATTAATATCTGTGATATTATGAGTTTGTCTTCTGTCACCTTGTATTTGATTAGTATTTTCTTCTATCTCACCATTTATAAAGTATGACAATATAAGGTTGTGAAGAACTGAACCATTAATCTTAGCTGAAATAATTACGTTTATCGCTTTAATATTATTTCTCATATTAAGAGAGAGATATCTATCATTACTTGGGTCTGTATTAATTAGTCCCCAATTATCAGATTTAGTATAATCATTATCATTTCCAGAAATAAATGCCAACATCTGGTCAACAAAGAATCTATGTCTTTTTAATATTGTATTCTTTGACCCAGCGGAGATGCCCACAAATTGTCCATATTTAATCCAATACTCATCATCCGTTTTGTTCGAATTACTAAGATTAAGCCTAAATTTCTTAAACGCATCAAATATCTTTTCTTCCCATCCTTCTGGATTTAGTTCTTTGATGAATTTAGTAAATAAGATAAGATGTATCACTTCGTGGTTTTTCAAATCTTTTACCTGAATTAAATCAAATAGCAAATCTATGGTATTGATAAAATCTTCCGATTTATACTTTTTATTACTGAAGTCTATGTTATCTAAATAATATTCGTCTAAATGTTTATCTCCGATATCTACCCACTTACCCTTATCTATTAATTCAAAATATAACATTGCAACTTGTGCTACCAGCTGCCGTTTGTTACCCTTATCCATTATTGTATTCTTAATACACTCATTAAAAAATGGTTCTCCCTCAAACCTCTCAATTCCATTTTCTATCTTCAATATAAAATTTATATCGCTTTTAGCTTCTTTACCTCCAATATTTAGTACAAAATCATTATAACCACTGACTGATGCATCTCTTTTTTGTTGACCTGTTAATGGAACACCTGCTTGTAACCGAACAAATAAATCTCGAATTACATGATCCTCATACTCTAAAATTGCTACGGGCATTCTTGTTTCCAGAATATCTAATCGTGTTTGATTATCTAACTCATTAAATTTTTTATTTGCCCAACTTGACTCTTGCTCACGAATATATCTTGGAAAAATATTACGATTTGTTTTAGGATCCAATACTCTAAATTGATTATGTATATACCTAATCATAGAATTTATTCTTTGTTGTCCATCAACTATATAGTATTTTCCACTTACGTGGTGTAAATAAATCATTGGTATTGAAAATTTTCTGATAATAGAATCTATAAAAAACTGTTGTTGTTCTAATTTCCAATTAGACGCTCTTTGATATGTTCTATCAACTAATAATTTTTCATCAGAATTTAATTTATCTAAATCTCTTATACTGATAAATTTTAAATCTTTTAAATCTTCCATAATTTATAATTTATTTTTTCGTAGATTATTTAATACATACCACTCTTCTTTTTTTTCATCAAAATACTCCCAGAACAACCATCCATTCACCGTTGTTCCAAACACATCTGTTGCAGCTGCTGATGGAGAGAAATATTCCCTATTATTACATATTATTCTGCCATTTAATACTACTGCTGAATAAGTAATATCCTTGGAAATCTTTCTTAGTTTTAATCCATTTGGAAGCAATACTTCTTTCCAGAATAATCCCTTGGAATTATTAAAAATGTTTTGTGAAATGTTTATATCACTAAATGGATTAATTGCAGTCTTATTGGAATTAGAGTTTTCTTTCAGAACTCTTTTAATAATGTCATTCTGAGACTCTTCAAAACTGCTTCTAAGAGATTCAATAAGTTTATACGTTTCAATATCAATATCAATTTTCTTCGTACTCATAGTACAAAGATATGTAAATTTTCTTATTTTTTCATAAATTTAAGAAAAAATCTAAAATTTAAGATTTACCCCATCATCTTCATAAACTCATCAAACAAATATCTTGAATCGTGCGGGCCGGGAGCGGCTTCCGGGTGGTATTGTACGGAGAAGGCTTTCTTTCCTAATATTTCCAAGCCTTCTACAGAATTATCATTTAAGTTGATGTGTGTAAGCACGGCTTTATCTGATTTTTTCAAGGCTTCCATATCCACTGCAAAACCATGATTTTGTGTAGTGATTTCGCACTTGCCTGTTTTTAAATTTTTCACAGGATGATTGCCACCGCGATGTCCATGATGTAATTTATAAGTTGGAATTCCAACAGCGCGCGCCAATAACTGATTGCCTAAGCAAATACCAAACAAGGGTTTGTCTTCTTCTAAAATCTGCTTCACTGTTTCTACTGCATAATCCATTACGCCGGGGTCGCCGGGTCCGTTAGAAATAAAATAACCATCAGGCTGAAATTCTTTTAACTCCGCAAAAGAGGTTGTTGCCGGAAATACTTTCACATAGCAATCTCTGTTTTCAAAATTGCGCAATATATTTTTTTTGATTCCAAAATCTAAGGCTGCAATTTTATATTTCGCATTTGCATCACCAAAAGCATAGGTTTGTTTGGTTGTTACTTTAGAAGAAAGTTCCAAACCCTCCATGCTTGGCACCTTTTTCAATTCATGTTGAAGAAAATCAATGTCTGTATTTTCAGAAGAAACGATGGCATTCATCGCACCTTTCTCGCGCACATGACGAACTACTGCACGTGTATCGATGCCGGTGATACCTACGAGGTTATTTTGTATAAAATAATCTTCGATAGAACTGTCTGCCTTTTTGCGTGAAAATGTATTCGTGTAATCTCTGCAAATCAGTCCTGCAATTTGTATCTGGCTGGATTCTGCTTCCGATTCTTTAATGCCGTAATTTCCAACATGTACATTGGTAGAAATCAGCAGTTGTCCAAAATAACTCGGGTCGGTAAACAATTCCTGATATCCTGTCATCGAAGTGTTGAAGCAGATTTCACCTGTTGCTGTTCCGATTTTTCCGCAGGCAAATCCTGTGTAACTGGTTCCGTCTTCAAGTAGCAGTATGGCTGGTGTATTGGGCATAGTTGAGTATTGAGTAATTAGTATTTAGACAATCGCATTATCAAAAATAAAAAAAGGATAGCTAAATAATGCTATCCTTTTATATGTGTTGAAAAAATCATTTCTTATTGTTCTTCCGTTTTTTCCTCTGTTGGTGTTTCTTCCGCAGAAGTTACCTCGTCTTTTACTTCTTCCACTGTATCTGCTACTTCCGCCTGTACTTCTTCTGCTTTTTCCTCTACTACCTGGGCTGTTTCCGCTTTTTTTGCACCGCCTGAACGACGTGTTTTCTTTTTCGGTTCAGCAGATTTAGAAGTTTTAGTGGTATATATTTCGTTAAAGTCAACTAATTCGATGATTGCCATTTCAGCAGCATCTCCTTGTCTTTGTCCTAAACGAACGATTCTCGTATAACCACCAGGTCTGTTTCCTACTTTTGGTGCTACAACATCAAATAATTCTTTTGTTGCAAATTTATCCTGCAGGTAAGAGAATACATCACGGCGTGAGTGAGTCGTATTGTCTTTAGCCTTCGTAATTAAAGGTTCAACATAACCTCTCAACTCTTTCGCTTTCGCTACTGTAGTTTCGATTCTTTTATGCATGAATAATGCAGCAGACAAATTCTTCAGCAATGCAGCTCTGTGTCCGTATTTTCTGCCTAAGTGATTTATTTTATTTCCGTGTCTCATCTTAATATTTTTTTAGTATGCAGTATGCAGTCTCAGAGTATGCAGTACTGCTTACTGCCTACTTCTTACTGCTTACTATCAATCTTCCAGTTTGAATTTAGAAAGGTCCATACCAAAGTGCATTCCTTTCTCAATGATTAATTCTTCGATTTCTACTAACGATTTACGTCCGAAGTTTCTGAATTTCAATAACTCGTTTGTATCATATTGTACCAATTCTGATAAAGAGTTGATTTTAGCCGCTTTTAAACAATTGTAAGCACGCACGGAAAGGTCTAAATCTTCCAATGGTGTTTTCAAAATCTTACGCATGTGTAAGATATGCTCATCTACTACTTCTTCTTGTCCTTTTTCTTCAGAATCGAATGTAATATTTTCATCTGACACCAACATTAAGTGTTGAATCAGGATTTTTGCTGCTTCTTTCACCGCATCTTCCGGATGGATAGTACCATCTGTTTTTACGTCGATGATTAATTTTTCAAAGTCAGTACGCTGCTCCACACGTGTGTTTTCGATTTTGTAACGTACATTCTTAATAGGTGTATAGATAGAATCTACTGGAATTAATCCTACGATAGAATTATCTACATAATGTTCTTCCGCAGCTACATAACCTCTGCCTTTTCCGATAGAGATTTCTAATTCGATGTGAACATTTTTTTCCATGTTACAAATCACTAAATCAGGATTTGTCACAGCAAATACATTCGTATGTGCTTCAATATCACCTGCAGTGAATTGTTCTTTATTTTTCAAGGAGATATAGATTTTTTCAAACCCTGCATCTGCATCCTGTAATACTCTTTTTAAACGAACTTGTTTGATGTTCAATACGATTTCTGTTACATCTTCGATTACACCTTTGATGGTAGAGAATTCATGATTGATACCCGCTATTTTGATATTAGTAATTGCATACCCTTCTAAAGAAGATAACAAAACTCTGCGTAATGCGTTACCGATAGTATTTCCAAAACCAGGTTCAAGCGGTGCGAATTCAAATGTTCCTTCGAAGTCCGTTGCTTTCTGTAAAAGAATTTTGTCCGGTTTCTGAAATGATAAAATTGCCATAATTATTAATTTATTTTTTAAAGTTGAATTCTGAATATCCCAATACGGGACTTCTCTTCAAAAAAATTATTATTTAGAATATAACTCGACGATCAATTGTTCTTTGATTGTCTCCGGTATCTGATCTCTGTTTGGAATTTCAAGATATTTACCTTCCAATTTTGATGTATTCAATTCCAACCAGCCATATTTTTTAACGCCACCTGATTTCAATGTTTCCTGAACAACTTCTAAGTTTTTAGATTTTTCACGGATACTGATAACATCACCTAACTTTACTGTGTAAGAAGGAATATTTACGATTCTACCGTTTACAGTAATATGCTTATGGTTTACAAACTGACGAGCTGCACTACGTGTAGGAGCAAAGCCTAAACGGAATACTGTGTTATCCAGACGTTGTTCCAATAAGCGAAGTAAGTTTTCACCGGTTACACCATGTTTACGTGCTGCTTCTTCAAATGTTTTATAAAACTGTCTTTCCAAAATACCATACGTGTATTTTGCTTTTTGTTTTTCTTTCAACTGAACAGCATATTCAGATTTAGTAGAACGTTTTCTTGAGTTACCATGTTGACCCGGAGCATATTTTCTTTTTTCAAATGCTTTATCGTATCCGAAGATTGGCTCTCCAAATGTTCTTGATTTTTTAGTACGTGGTCCTGTATATCTTGCCATCTTATATTATGTTGAATGTTTAATGATGAATGTTGAATGCCTTTATCTTAATTTATCATTTAACATTTATCATTCAAAATTATTTATACTCTACGTTTTTTAGGTGGACGGCAACCATTGTGTGGCAATGGAGTTACGTCGCGAATTACGGTTACTTCTATACCTGCATTTCCAATCGTACGGATAGCAGATTCTCTGCCTCCGCCTGGTCCTTTTACAAATACTTCCGCTCTTCTCAATCCTGCTTCATACGCTTTTGTTCCTGCATCCTGTGCTGCCATCTGAGCTGCATATGGAGTGCTTTTCTTAGACCCTCTGAAGCCACATTTACCTGCACTACTCCAGGAAATTACCTGTCCTGCTTTATTAGTGTAAGAGATAATGATGTTATTAAAAGTAGCCTTAACATAGACATACCCTTCGGCTTCTACCTTTACTACTCTTTTCTTTACTGTCTTTTTTGTTGCTTGTGCCATTTATATTAGACTTACAATTTTACTATTTAGTTACTTTCTTTTTACCCGCAACTGTTTTGCGTTTACCTTTACGGGTACGAGCGTTACGTTTAGTACTTTGACCACGCACCGGCAATCCTTTACGGTGACGGATACCTCTGTAAGAACCGATGTCCATCAGACGTTTGATGTTCAACTGCGTTTCGGAACGCAACTGTCCTTCTACCTTAAATTCAGAAGTGATGGCATTACGGATAGCTGTCGCTTCGTCATCATTCCATTCATGCACTTTTTTCTGAGGGTCAACATTTGCCGTTGCTAAGATTGCCAAAGCTGTTGACCTGCCGATTCCGTAAATATAAGTAAGAGCTATGTAGCCTCTTTTATTTTTAGGAAGATCTATACCTGATACTCTTGCCATAGTATTATCCTTGTCTTTGTTTAAATTTTGGATTCTTTTTATTCACTACATACACTCTGCCCTTTCTGCGCACGATGATGCAGTCTTCGCTTCGTTTTTTTACTGATGCTTTTACCTTCATGGTAGTATTCTTTTATTTATATCTGAATGTTATTCGTCCTCTGGATAGATCGTACGGAGAAATTTCGACTGCGACTTTGTCGCCCGGCAGGATTCGTATGTAGTTCATACGCATTTTACCGGATATTGTAGCTAAAATTTCGTGGCCGTTTTCCAACTTAACGCGAAACATCGCGTTAGAAAGAGCTTCCGTGATCGTACCATCTAACTTTATTAAATCTGTTTTACCCATAATTTTCGGACTGCAAATATCGTAATAATTATCTGAAATCCTTAATATATTCTGACTTTTTTATGGCTTCGAATATTAAATTATGGTCACTAAGTATGTCAGCTTTACCACGTTTTACGGCTATTGTATGCTCAAAGTGGGCAGATGGTTTACCATCTTTGGTAATTACCGTCCACTTATCCGACAATGTTCGTACATTGGCTGTTCCCATGTTTATCATCGGTTCGATAGCGATCACCAAACCCTCCTGTAATATCGGACCTTTCCCTCGCTTGCCGTAATTCGGAACCTGTGGTTCTTCATGCAATTCCTTTCCAACACCGTGGCCTACCAAATCGTGTACTACGCCGAATTTGTGAGTAAACTCACAATAGCTCTGAATAGCAAATCCGATATCTCCAACCCTATTGCCGACAATCGCTTTTTCAATACCCAAAGACAGGGAATTAAACGTTACCTGTAATAGTTTTTTCACATCCGGAGCAACTTCGCAGATAGGAAAAGTAAAGGCTGAATCACCATGGAAACCGTTTTTATAGACACCACAATCAATTGATAAAATATCGCCTTCTTTAATTTCTCTATCAGATGGAAATCCGTGAACAACTTGTTCATTTACAGAAATACATAATGTAAAAGGAAAGCCTCCGTATCCTTTAAATGAAGGAGTACCACCATTATCTCTGATGAATTGTTCAGCAATTTCATCTAATTTTAAGGTTTTTACACCCGGCTTAATATATTCTACCAGCAACGCGTGTGTCTGGCTGACTAACAAAGAACTCTTTCGTATAATTTCTATTTCCTCAGGAGTTTTATACTGTATCATTTTCTCCCGGAAAGATTAATAATCACTTGTTGCGACATTTCTGCCTCTGATTTTAGCACCTGATTTTGTCAATCCGTCATAATGACGGCTCAATAAATGTGAATTGATTTGCTGCATGGTATCTAATACAACTGAAACCAAAATCAACAATGATGTGCCACCAAAGAAATATGCAAACTGGCTATTTACTCCTACCATACTTGCAAAAGCAGGCATAATAGCAATTAAACCTAAGAATGCAGAGCCCGGCAATGTAATTCTTGACAATACTGTATCAATATATTCTGCGGTATTTGCACCTGGTTTTACACCGGGAATAAATCCGTTATTTCTTTTCAAATCATCTGCCATCTGTACGGGATTCATGATTAAAGCAGTATAGAAATACGTAAATAATACTACCATCAAAAACATGATAATATTATGTGGTAACGAAGTAAAATCTGTTACTTTTCTCAGGAAGCCTGATGCAGCTCCATCCGGATATAATTGTACAATAGTACCCGGAATAAATAAGAATGCCTGCGCAAAGATAATAGGCATTACACCGGCAATATTTACTTTTAACGGTAAAAATCCTCTTCGTTGTGTGTAGGCGTTATTGCCTCCGGACATTTGTTTTGCATAACTTAATGGTACCTTACGGATAGCTTGTATAAGCATAATTGTTCCGATAATAACCAAACCTAACACTGTTAATTCTATTATCAACATTAATATGCCACTGCCTGTAATTGCTCTTGATTTTGCTTCTGCCCAAAATGATGCAGGTAAACGAGAGATGATATTGGACATGATTATTAATGAAGTTCCATTTCCCAAACCTCTTTCCTGAATCTGCTCACCTAACCACATAACGAATATTGTACCCGCAATTAAAATTATCATTGTTGACAATGAAAATAATGCCTGTGATATTTCCGGAGAAACTATGCCTTGTGCATACAAGAATTTCACATAAGCAAAACCCTGAAAAGCTGTCACCAATACTGTTCCGTATCTTGTATATTGGGTAATTTTTTTTCTGCCGCTTTCGCCTTCTTTTTGCAATTTTTGGAAATAAGGAACTGCCAGTGTAAGCAATTGCATTACGATAGAAGTAGAAATGTAGGGCATAATACCTAATGCGAAAACAGATGCCTTTGTAAAAGCACCTCCTGCAAATAAGTCGAATATCTGAAATATTCCTTTTGCTCCTGCACTACTTATCTTTGTTGGGTCAACGCCGGGCAGTACTACAAAACATCCTAAGCGATAGATAAAAATAAGACCTAATGTTAAGAATATTCTTTTTCTTAAGTCTTCTATGCTGAAGATGTTTTTTAATGTATCAAAAAATTGCTTCATAAGCTTATGCTATAAGAGTGGTTGTTCCGCTGTTTTTTTCTATTGCTTCTTTTGCTTTATCGCTGAATGCATGTGCAGAAATTTTCAATGCACTTTTTAATTCTCCGTTTGCCAATACTTTTATTTTATCGCTACCTTTAATCAGCTTCAATGTTCTGTATGTTTCAAAGTTGAATTCCGTGATGTTATTCTTTTCTGCAAGAGATTGTAATTCTGACAAATTAATTGTTCTGAATTCTACTCTGCCCGGGTTTTTAAAACCACGTTTTGGAAGACGACGTTGTAATGGCATCTGACCACCTTCAAATCCTCTCTTTGATTTATACCCTGAACGCGATTTTGCACCTTTATGGCCTTTGCCGGCTGTTCCACCTGAACCTGAACCCTGACCACGCGCTATACGTTTGCGATTTTTTGTAGCGCCTTTAGCCGGTTTTAAATTATTTAAACTGATACTCATTATTAGATATTTTCTACCGTTACTAAATGTTTTACTTTTGCCACCATACCCAGAACCTGTGGTGTAGCTTCTTTTTCAACGCTTCTGTTTACTTTTTGGATACCCAATGCTTTGATAGTATCTTTCTGACGCTGACTTCTATCAATGGTGCTTTTAACCTGTGTAATTTTTATCTTCGCCATAATATTATCCGTTAAATACTTTTGTCAATTTAATTCCTCTGTCTCTTGCTACACGGAATGGATCTCTTAATAAAGTCAATGCATGAATCGTTGCCTTTACAACGTTGTGCGGATTTGCAGAACCTAATGATTTTGCCAATACGTCATGAACGCCTGCACTTTCCAATACTGCACGCATAGAACCTCCTGCGATAACCCCTGTACCATGTGATGCCGGTTTAATTAATACTTTCGCACCATCGAATTCCGCTAATTGATCGTGAGGAATAGTTCCTTTTAGAATTGGCACTTTCACCAGATTTTTCTTAGCGTCATCAATACCTTTTTGTATTGCTTCCTGAACCTCACGTGCTTTTCCTAAACCGTGTCCAACGGTACCCTGACCGTCACCTACGACTACTAAGGCTGAAAAACTGAATGTACGACCACCTTTAGTAACTTTTGCTACGCGCTGTATGCCTACTACTTTTTCTTTCAATTCAAGTTCGGCTGCCGCTCTAACTTTATTTTCTTTTACTTTTGACATATTTTTTATTCCTTATTAAAATTAGAATTGTAAACCGTTTTCTCTCGCTGCATCAGCCAATGCTTTTACCCTGCCGTGATATAAGAATCCGTTTCTATCAAATACAACGTTAGTGATATTGGCTGCTTTTGCTTTTTCCGCAATGGCCGCACCAACTGCTTTCGCTTTTTCCGTTTTTGTACCTTTTGATTTCAGCGAAGAAACAGATAAAACTGTTTTTTTAGTTGTATCATCTATAATTTGCGCATAGATTTCATTGTTACTTCTGAATACAGATAATCTTGGACGAGATTCAGTGCCGCTTAATTTTTTACGGATACTGTATTTTATTTTTTCTCTTCGAGATAATTTGTTTGTTACTGCCATGACAATAATTTTTATTTTTATGGTTACACGTTATTTGGCGTGCTTACCGATTATTTTTTACCAGCTGATTTACCTGCTTTTTTACGCAATACTTCTTCAGCATATTTAATACCCTTTCCTTTGTAAGGTTCCGGTTTTCTCAAGCTTCTTATTTTTGCTGCTACCTGACCTACTAATTGTTTGTCATTGCTTTCTAAAATAATACGTGGCGGCTGACCTTTTTCAGATACAGTAGAAACTTTGATTTCTGCCGGTAACATTACATAGATAGGGTGAGAGAAACCAATAGATAATTCTAATAATTGTCCCTGGTTGCTTGCACGAAAACCCACACCCACTACATCTAATGTTTTGGTGTAGCCTGTACTTGCTCCGATAATCATATTATTAACTAAAGCTCTGTATAAGCCATGTAATGCTTTGTGACGTTTTTGTTCAGTTGGTCTTTCTAACACAACTTTTCCATCTTCCACTTTAACGATGATATCTCTATCTACTTTCTCAGTTAAAGTTCCTTTTGGCCCTTTCACAGTGACAACGTTATTATCTGCAACGCTCACTTCAGTTTTTGCCGGTATTGTTATTGGTAATTTTCCTACGCGTGACATACTGTTTATTTTAAGATACTATGCAAATAATTTCACCACCAACTTTCAGGTTCTTAGCTTGTTTGTCTGTCAAAATTCCTTTTGATGTAGACAATATAGCTACCCCTAAGCCATTTTTTACTCTTGGAATCGCTGCCACATGTGCATAGCGACGCAAACCAGGTTTTGACACTCTGATTAATTCTCTGATTGCAGGTTCTTTGGTTTCAGGATTGTATTTTAATGCAATCTTGATTGTTCCCTGAGGACCGTCTTCTTCGAATTTAAATTTCAAGATATAACCGTTATCATGTAAGATTTCAGTTAATTTCTTCTTCATGTTTGAAGCAGGAATGTCTACGATGGTGTGACCAGCGAGTTGTGCATTTCTGATTCTTGTTAGAAAATCTGCTATTGGATCTGTAACCATTTTTACTTTTTGTTTAGACCGCTTAGATGTGAGACTTAAGTCGAAGCTACGGCTCAGTTTCCCACCTTCACTTTTATTTTTAAAAAATATTTTTAAATTTTACCAGCTTGCTTTGGATAATCCGGGAATCATACCGTAGCTTGCTAAATCTCTGAATTGTATTCTTGACAATCCGAAGAATCCGATGTAACCGCGAGGACGACCTGTAAGTTTACATCTTTTTCTGTATCGAACCGGTGATGCATTTTTTGGAAGTTTATCCAATGCTGCGTAATCACCTGCTTTCTTTAATTCTTCACGTTTTGTTTTGTACTTCGTGATTAATTTCATACGCTTTGCATCGCGCGCTTTCATTGATTCTTTTGCCATGCTTATTTTTTCTTAAATGGTAAACCAATTTCTTTTAATAATGAGTGTGCTTCATCATCAGTATTTGCAGTTGTTACAAATGTGATGTCCATACCACTGATTTTAGATATCTTATCGATGTCGATTTCAGGGAAGATAATATGTTCTGTAATACCTAACGTATAGTTTCCTCTGCCATCAAACGATTTATCGTTGATACCTTTGAAGTCACGCACCTGTGGCAACGCAACAGCCATTAATCTTTCCAAAAATTCATACATTCTTTCACCGCGCAATGTAACACGTACACCGATTGGTAAATCTTCTCTTAATTTGAAGTTAGAGATTGCTTTTTTAGATTTAGTAGCAACAGCTTTTTGTCCTGAAATTCTTGACATCTCATCTATTGCGTTATCTATTAATTTTTTATCTCCAACGGCAGCACCGACTCCTTGATTTAATACAATCTTAGATAATTTTGGCACTTGCATTACTGATTTGTAGTTGTACTTTTTCATCAAAGCAGGTACTACTTCGCCAGTATATTTTTTCTTTAATGTAGGTATATAACTCATTACTTAATTATTTCTCCTGTTGATTTTGCAATTCTAACTGTTTTTCCATCTTCTACTTTTCTGCCCACTCTTGTAGCATTTCCGCCAACTGACAGCATCAAGTTTGAGATATTGATTGGTGATTCTTTTTTAATAATCCCACCTTGTTGGTTTTGTGCATTTGGTTTAGTGTGTTTAGAAATAATCTTTACTCCAGCAACCAATGCTCTGTTTTCTTTAGGAAATACTTCCAATACTTTACCACTTTTACCACGGTCTTCACCTGCGATAACGATAACGGTATCTCCTTTTTTTATTTTTAATTTCGGCGCAAAACGCTTTTGTGTTGATGTGCTCATGTTATTATAATACTTCTGGTGCTAATGAAATAATTTTCATAAAATCTTTATCTCTCAATTCACGCGCAACAGGACCAAAGATACGAGTACCTCTTGGCTCATCGTTGTTGTTCAACAACACCACAGCGTTGTCATCAAAACGAATATAAGTTCCGTCTTTGCGCTTTAATTTCTTTTTTAGTTCTAACAACTACCGCTTTGGATACTTGTTTTTTCTTCACGTTACCGCCGGGCATCGCATCTTTTACAGACACTACGATTTTATCGCCGATAGAAGCATAACGTGCTCTTGTGCCTTTCAATACTCTGATGCAAAGTACTTCTTTGGCGCCGCTGTTGTCAGCTACTCTTAATCTTGATTCTTGTTGTACCATTTTTATTTAGCTTTTTCAACGATTTCTACTAATCTCCATCTTTTTGTTGCACTTAACGGACGAGTTTCCATAATTTTTACGGTATCTCCGATGTTGCATTCATTTTTTTCATCGTGTGCATGGAATTTTTTTGTTTTTTTCAGGAACTTTCCATACTTCGGATGTTTTAACTTACGAACAACAGAAACCGTAATTGTTTTTTCCATTTTATTGGAAGTCACAACACCTGTTCTGGTTTTCCTTAATTTTCTGTCCGCTGTTAACTCTAACTCAGTTGTCATCTGCACTTAATTTATGCTTGTTTATTTAATTGTCTTTTTTTCAATTCCGTTTGAATACGTGCAATGTGTTTTTTAGTTTCACCTAACACATTAGTATTTTCCAAAGGTGTGATAGCGTGGTTGAAACGCAATTTTGTCAATCTCATTTTTGTTGCTGACAATTCGTTGTTCAACTCTTCATCGCTCCATCCTGCTATTTCGCTGTATGCTACTGTTGCTGCCATTGTTTAAATTTTATTAGTTACCGTCGTAATCTCTTCTGATGATGAATTTTGTAAGCACCGGTAATTTCTGTGCTGCTAATTTTAAAGACTCTTCCGCTATTTGTTTAGATACACCTTCTATTTCAAAAAGGATTCTTCCCGGTTTCACTACTGCTACCCAATGGTCTAAAGCACCTTTACCTTTACCCATACGAACTTCGGCAGGTTTTTTACTGATTGGTTTATCAGGAAAAATATTGATCCAAACTTTACCTTCACGTTTCATGTGTCTGGTTAAAGCAATACGAGCTGCTTCAATCTGACGGTCGGTTAACCAACCTTCATCTAATGATTTTAAGCCAAATGAACCGAATGATAACTGCGAACCTTTGTACGCAATACCTTTCATCTTCATTTTATGTACTCTTCTAAATTTTACTCTCTTCGGTTGTAACATGACACCTTAAATTATAGTTGTTATTTATTTTTTTCTTGGTCCTCTGTTTTCTGTTCTTTCACCTCTTGGTTTTCCGCCACCGCGTTTTTCACCACCACGTCTGTCATCTCTTCTGTCGCCGCCACCTCTTCTGTCGTCACGTCTGTCGCTGCCTTTTTTGCTGCCTTCATCCATTCCGATGTTTGGAGATAAATCGCGTTTTGTTAAGATTTCTCCTTTACAAATCCATACTTTTACACCAATTTTTCCGTAGATAGTTTCTGCTTCTTTCCACGCATAATCGATATCTGCTCTGAATGTATGTAAAGGTGTACGACCTTCTTTATACTCTTCGCTTCTTGCCATCTCAGCACCACCTAAACGGCCGGAACATTTAATTTTAATTCCTTCCACACCTAAACGCATTGCCGACGCGATAGCCATTTTTACTGCACGACGGAAATTCACACGCGCTTCCAGTTGTTTACAAACTGTTTCACCTACGATAGCTGCATCAATTTCAGGTCTTCTGATTTCAACGATGTTGATTTGAACATCTTTTTTCGTTAATTTCTTGATTTCCTCTTTGATTCTGTCTACTTCATTTCCACCTTTTCCGATAATGATACCAGGACGTGATGTATTGATAGAAATCGTAATTCTGTTTAACGTTCTTTCGATTACTATTTTAGAAATACCGCCTTTTTGGATACGTGCGTTTAAGTATTTACGGATTTTTTGATCTTCAATCAATTTATCGCTGAAATCTTTGCCGCCGTACCAGTTAGAATCCCATCCTCTGATGATGCCTAACCTATTTGCTATCGGATTTGCTTTAGTACCCATTAATTATCTTTTATTTTAATTTTCGTTTGTTGAATCTTCAGTTACTGTTTCTGCGTTTGCCAAAGTACGGCTTGCTAATTGCAAGGTAATATGGTTAGAACGTTTGCGAATTCTGTAAGCTCTTCCCTGAGGAGCAGGTTGAAAACGTTTTAGCACTCTTCCGCTGTCAATAGTAATTGCTTTTATAAATAATTCACTGTCTTCTGCTTTTGTTTCAAATTTTTGTTCCCAATTTGCTACTGCAGAACGAACTAATTTTTCCAATGTTTTAGATGCGTGTTTTGTAGAGAACGTTAAAATATTCAATGCATCCATTACATCTTTTTCGCGTATAACGTCAGCCAGCAATCTCATTTTGCGCGGCGAAGTAGGTACATTTACTACTTGTGCATTGCAAACTGTTTTTTTTGCTTCTTTTCTAGCTTCCGCTACCAATCTTTTTCTTGCGCCCATGGTTTACTTTATTTTCTGTTACCTGAATGTCCTTTAAATTGTCTGGTTGGAGAAAATTCACCTAATTTATGACCAACCATATTTTCTGTTATGTACACAGGTATAAATTTATTTCCGTTATGTACTGCAAATGTGTGTCCTACGAATTCCGGTGTAATCATAGATGCTCTTGACCATGTTTTGATTACCGTCTTCTTATTCGATGCATTCATAGCATCTACTTTACCTTGTAAATGGTATGCTACGTAAGGACCTTTTTTTAAACTTCTTGCCATTCTACTGTCTATTATTTTTTAGCTCTTGAAATAATGTATTTATTAGATGCTTTATTCTTTGTTCTTGTTTTATATCCTTTTGAAGGAATACCTTTTCTTGAACGTGGGTGACCACCTGAAGCTCTACCTTCACCACCACCCATCGGGTGATCTACAGGGTTCATCACTACAGGACGAGTACGTGGTCTTCTTCCTTTCCAACGGTTAGCACCTGCTTTACCACCTACTTCCAAATTATGGTCTGAATTAGAAACTGTTCCGATAGTTGCTAAACAAGTTCCTAAAATTTGTCTTGCTTCACCTGATGGTAATTTCACATTCACATATTTTCCATCTTTACCTGAAAGTTGAGCAAATGTTCCTGCACTTCTGCAGATGGATGCTCCTTTTCCCGGTTGCAATTCGATGTTGTGAATTACAGAACCTAATGGCATGTTTGCTAATGGTAATGTATTTCCAACTTCCGGCGCTACATTTTGTCCTGAAATAATTTCCTGACCAACTTTCAAACCTTCCGGAGAAATAATATATCTTTTCTCTCCGTCTTTATACACCACTAATGCGATAAATGCTGAACGGTTCGGATCGTATTCAATTGTTTTTACAGTAGCGGGAATATCGAATTTATTTCTTTTGAAATCGACAATACGGTATTGTTTTTTGTGTCCGCCACCGATATAACGCATCGTCATTTCACCTTTTTGGTTACGACCTCCAGATCTTCTGTTTGGAACTACCAATGATTTCTCAGGTACGTTTGTCGTAACTTCAGAATATGAATTTGAGATTCTGTATCTCAAACTTGGCGTTATCGGATTGTATTTTTTAGTTGACATTGCTTAAACTTCTTTTAAATTAAATTTCGTTGTAGAAATCAATTGTTTCGCCTGCTGCTACTTTCACGATTGCTTTCTTGTAGCTGCTTTTTCTTCCTGAGATTACCCTGGTTTTAGTATTACGGTTTTTAGGTTTAGAAGCAATAATTGCTGTATTTACTTCTTCCACGTTTACGCCGTACATTTTTTCTACCGCTTTTTTAATCTCTACTTTGTTTGCCTTTTTTTCTACTAAAAAAGTATACTTGCCCGCTTTTTCAGACAGCGCAGATGCTTTTTCGGTAATTAAAGGTTTTTTCAGAACTTCCATTCTATTTATTTTTTTATGAATTTGCTAATGCTTCAATTGATTTTTCACTAATCAGGATTGTATTGTTGTTCATAATTTCATACGTGTTCAGATTTTCTGCTATTGCGATAGCTGCTCCCTGTACATTTCTGCTTGACAAATAAACATTGTCGTTTAATTCCGGCAATACTAATAATGATTTTTTGTTTTCTAAACCAAATGCTTGTAAGAATTTGATATATTCTTTAGTTTTTGGTGCATCAAAAGAAAAATCTTCTACTATTTTAATTGAGCTACCTGCAGCTTTTACTGATAGTGCTGAATTCTTAGCCAGTGATTTTACTTTTTTATTTAATTTAAAATCGTAGAATCTTGGACGAGGACCAAAAATACGTGCACCACCTTTGAACAAAGGGTTTTTGATGCTACCTTTTCTTGAACCACCGGTACCTTTTTGTTTGTGTAATTTTCTTGTAGAACCTGATAATTCAGATTTTTCCAATGTTTTATGCGTACCGCTTCTTCTTCCTGCTAAATATTGTTTAACAGCTAAGTAGATAACATGCTCATTCGGTTCGATACCGAAGATTGCTTCAGGCAATTCGATACTGCGACCAGTAGCTTGTCCGTTGATATTATATACTTCTGCCTTCATCTTATTTCTTTTTTTCGATAACTACATAAGAACCATTGTGACCGGGAATTGCGCCTTTTACGATGATTAAATTTTCTTCTGCAATTAATTTTACAATTTTGATGTTCAATTCTTTCACGGTATCAGTTCCCATACGTCCACCCATTTTCATACCTTTCATTACACGTGCCGGTGTAGAACAAGCACCTAATGAACCCGGGGCACGTAAACGATTGTGCTGACCGTGAGTTTGTCCACCCACACCACCAAATCCATGACGTTTTACCACACCCTGAAAACCTTTACCTTTAGAAGTACCGATTATCGCTACTTTTTCTCCTTCTTTTAAGATTTCAGATGTTACCACATCACCCACATTCAGGTCATCCATTCCTCTGAACTCTACCAATTTTGCTTTTGAAACACCACCAGATTTCTCGAAGTGCTTTTTCATTGGCTTAGTAGTGTTTTTTTCTTTTTTATCACCGTACCCTAATTGTATTGCATCGTAACCATCTTTATCTTTCGATTTCTTCTGTGTTACTACACATGGACCAGCCTGAATAACTGTGCAAGGAATTATCGCACCGCCTTCGCCGAAAATACTGGTCATACCTATTTTTGTTCCTATTAATCCTGCCATGACTTATTACACTTTAATTTCTACATCAACACCAGATGGTAATTCTAATTTCATCAATGCATCTACAGTTTTAGGTGTTGCGCTATAGATGTCTAATAATCTTTTATACGTGCATAATTTGAATTGCTCACGAGCAACTTTATTTACGTGTGGTGATTTTAACACCGTAAAAATCTTCTTGTTAGTAGGCAATGGAATTGGACCAGTTACTACTGCTCCGGCACTGCGTACCGTTTTTACGATTTTTTCAGCAGACTTGTCTACCAAATTATGGTCGTATGATTTTAATTTTATTCTAATTTTTTGTGCCATGATATATATTATCTATTAATCAGCTTTTACTTTAGATTTTACTTTTGCTATTACTTGTTCTGTAATGTTATTTGGTGTTGGTGCGTAATGAGAAAACTCCATAATAGATGTCGCTCTACCGGAAGTGATTGTTCTCAAATCTGTTACGTATCCAAACATTTCTGACAAAGGAACTTTTGCTTTAATAACATTTGCGTTATTTTTCATTTCCATTCCTTCCATCATACCACGACGACGGTTTAAGTCACCTACTACATCACCTGTATTTTCTTCCGGTGTAATTACTTCCAATTTCATAATTGGCTCTAACAAGATTGGATTTGCTTTTCTGCATGCTTCACGGAATGCAAATTTTGCTGCCTGCTCGAAAGAGAATGAATCTGAATCCACCTGGTGGAATGAACCATCATGTAAGCGTACTTTTAAACTTGGAACTTCATAACCAGCCAAAACACCTGTTTTCATTGCTTCTTTAAAGCCTTTTTCCACAGATGGAATGAACTCACGAGGAATAGCTCCACCAAAGATATCGTTTACGAATGTCAAACCTTCTTTTCCTTCTTCTCCTGGTCCGATTTCTACCTGAATATCTGCGAACTTACCACGACCACCTGATTGTTTTGCATATTTTTCTCTATGATCAATCGTTTGAGTGATAGTTTCTTTATAGTTTACTTGTGGTGCTCCTTGGTTACACTCAACTTTGAATTCACGCAATAAACGGTCAACAATAATTTCCAAGTGTAACTCACCCATACCGGAGATAACTGTTTGTGCAGTATCTTCATCATATCTTACTTTAAAAGTAGGATCTTCTTCAGCCAGTTTACCCAACGCCATACCTAATTTATCAGCATCTTTCTGTGTTTTAGGTTCAATAGCCAAACCAATAACAGGATCCGGGAACACCATTGACTCTAATACAATTGGGCTTGATTCCGCACATAATGTATCACCTGTTCTGATATCTTTAAAACCTACTACCGCACCAATATCACCAGCTCCTAATTTTTCGATTGGATTTTGTTTGTTAGCGTGCATCTGGAAAATACGAGAGATACGTTCTTTATTTCCGCTTCTTGTATTCAGGATATATGAACCAGCATCTAACATACCGGAGTAAACTCTGGTAAACGCTAAACGTCCCACATAAGGATCTGTTGCAATTTTAAATGCTAACGCTGCAAAAGGTTCGTCATAACTTGGTTTGCGAACAATCTCCGCACCTGTGTCAGGATGTGTACCTTTAATATTCGGTCTGTCCATCGGTGATGGCATTAATTCCATAACCAGATCTAACATTGTTTGAACACCTTTATCTTTAAAAGATGAACCACACAACATTGGAACAATCTTCATATCCAAACAAGCTGCGCGTAATGCATCTAAGATTTCTCTTTCTGTAATTGATGTAGGGTCTTCAAAGAATTTCTCCATCAATTTATCGTCATATTCAGAAACTGCTTCCAATAATTTCTCTCTCCACATAGTAGCTTCTTCCAACATATCAGCAGGAATATCTACCACATTATAGGTCATACCTCTATCGTGCTCATTCCAAACGATACCACGGAAGTTAATTAAATCAACTACACCTTTAAATGTATCTTCTGCGCCAATTGGCAATTGCAATGGAACCGCGTTAGAGCCTAACATCTTTTTCACCTGCTCCACCACCATTAAAAAATCAGCACCTGAACGGTCCATTTTATTTACGAAACCCAAACGAGCAACATTATAGTTATTTGCTAAACGCCAGTTAGTTTCAGATTGTGGCTCCACACCATCAACTGCAGAAAATAAAAACACTAAACCATCCAATACACGTAAAGAACGGTTTACTTCAACGGTGAAGTCAACGTGTCCAGGTGTATCAATAATATTTACGTGATAATCCTGTCCTCTGTATTTCCATCCAACTGTTGTTGCAGCAGATGTGATAGTGATACCACGCTCCGCTTCCTGTACCATCCAGTCCATTGTAGAAGCACCATCATGTACTTCACCAATTTTATGGTTAACACCTGCATAGTATAAAATACGCTCTGTTGTTGTAGTTTTACCTGCATCAATGTGAGCTGCAATACCAATGTTTCTTGTATATCTTAAATCGCGTGCCATTTTTTGTTCTTACTTCTTTATTGCTGTTTTATACTTTAAAATGTGAAAATGCTTTATTCGCTTCCGCCATTTTATGCGTGTCTTCTTTTCTTTTTACTGCTGCTCCTTCTCCTTTTGATGCTGCGATTAACTCAGCTGCTAATTTATCACCCATTGATTTTCCGTTTCTTTTGCGGGTATATTGAATCAACCAGCGAATCGTCATAAATAATTTTCTGTCTTCACGGATTGGCGTTGGAATCTGGAAAGTTGCGCCACCGATTCTTCTGCTTTTTACCTCTACAGAAGGCATTGCGTTGTCCATTGCTTTTCTCCAAATATCATAACCTTCTTCTTTAGTAGAAGTTTTGATACGCTCCATAGCTTCGTAAAAAGCTGTATACGCTGTACTTTTTTTGCCACCAATCATTAAATTGTTTACAAAACGTGTTACCAAAGGATCTCCGTAAACCGGATCCGGTGCCAAATATCTTTTCTTTGCTTTTTGCTTTCTCATCTATTTATATTATTATATAGATTTTTATTTTTTCTTTCCTTTTGCCGGTGCTGCCGCTGCGCCACCTTTTGCTTTTTTAGTTCCGTATTTAGAACGGCTTTTCTGGCGGTTGTTTACACCTGCAGTGTCTAATGCGCCACGCACAATGTGATAACGTACCCCAGGTAAATCTTTCACACGACCGCCACGTATCATTACGATAGAGTGTTCCTGCAAATTGTGACCTTCACCCGGAATGTAAGCAATCACTTCAAATTTATTTGTCAAACGTACTTTCGCTACTTTACGCAAAGCCGAATTTGGCTTTTTAGGAGTGGTCGTGTACACACGTGTACATACACCTCTACGTTGCGGACATGCATCTAACGCTCTTGATTTTGAAGCATAATGAAGCTCTTGTCTTCCTTTTCTTACTAATTGTTGAATTGTAGGCATTCGTTACTTTCGTTATTTTTTTAAAATTTGGGACTGCAAAGGTAGGGATTTGAAGTAAGAGTACCAAATATAATCTTGTAGAAAGAGTATATTTTTTTGTAGTCTTACCTTCCCTGCGAAGGCAGTAACTACAAGAAGAATTGTCCTGAAAATGGAACTTTCCTCCTGAAGTGGGCGCAAAGATAGCAATTTATTCTCAAATGTGGAAAATTATAGCATATTAATTTCGGGTTAAGAATATGTTTTGGTAGTGAGAAATGAAGAAAGCATGAACAAATAATAAGAAATAAGCATTAAAATATTGATTATCAGAAGTATTTTGACTCTATTTGTTTTCTTTCAAGCAAAAGATATAGTTTGAAACAATGAAAGCAAATTTATACAAACTAATAATAAGTCATTCGTTGATAATATTCCGTTTTAATAGAAGTATCTGCAAGAGAAAAAAAAGTTCTTTTTACACTTGTGACATCTGAACCTGAATACTGATAACTATATCTCGTTATAAGCGTATCATCATATTCTGTATATGTAGTAGTAATATCACTAATTAAATGTTGATTAGGTGGAATCATGTAATAATCATCTACACTTAAAAAATATAAGAGTAAACCATACCCGAACCATCCACTGGCATCCATTGCATTTTGCATAAATAATTTATTTTTTCGTATATCATTTATATAATTTACACTCATGCGTGTATGTGCACCATAAGTGTTATATGGTGGACTTATTGATTGTACGATAGAATTTACACTGTAGTTTGTACAATCTTGATTGGAAAATACAAAATCAGAAAATCTAATGTTATAATTTAGAAAATAACCTACATCAAAAGAACTGTCAATAATATTTGTTGAATATTTTGCATACGCAACTACTGTCTCAGTATTATTAACGGTATCTAATCCAACAACAGAGTTTATTCGTTTTCCTGTGGCACTTATTTTGAATCGTTGAAAAGTTGAATTGGATAAGAAAGGTTGCATATAAACATACAGATCACCATTAATATCTTTATTTATTGTAAATACTGGCACTATGGTATCTACATTATTTAGTTGAATTTTAATTGATACATTTTTGAGTATACCATTTAAACTATCATACATAAAGTAAAATCTTACAGCCGAATCATTAGAGATGCTACTTGTTAAAAATTCATCTTCAAATGTCTTTAACTTACCCTTTAATTTATTTTCATGGGTAGGCAATGGATTATCATTACAGCATGCAATCATTAATATTATTGAGGGTAATAATACTACAAGATTTAATTTTCCCATCCCTAAATATTTAATGTTGATTAAACCATGTAAGAATATTTCCTTGTGTTTGCAAGTGTTGTGCTACGTTGTGGTTGGCATGACCACCAAAAGCAGCAGTACCATCCGCACTATACAGTTTTATAATATGTTTAGATGATAAAGTAGAATAATTAATATTAGCAGGTATATTATTAGTAGTACTATTGTAAGTACCAATTAAACCTCCATTTGAAGCCAAACTTGTACTTATATTTTGTGTTGCTATGGTATAGGGTACTATCCAATCGTTATTTCCATGTATAATAAATGTTGGCACTTTTACACCTGCCGTGTACATTACAAAAGAAGGGCTAATTTGTTGTAAATCATTATCAATAGAAGGGTTCAGTATTATCTTTCTTGTACAACACTGAGCTACATGATATGCGTCAATTACCCTTTTATCTATGTTATGGGCAGAAGTGTTTGACAGGTTAGCATACGGCCCAGTTTTATATACAACAGGTGTATAAACATCTATAGGTATACCGAGAATAAAGATTTGTGTATAAGATTTGATAATATTTATCCAACAATTAAAACTTTGAGGGTTAGTAAGATTTGTGATATTAGTATTTGCGGGATCGTTCAATTCATTTGGATCGTAAATAGTATATTTTGGAAAATGTACTTTTGTTGGGTAAGCAATTGGGTCGCCTTGTTTATAATCATTTTGCGTGGTTTGTGTTTGTAAACATGGCATTAATAACTGCTTATTTCTAATCCAAACTGAAAAATTATTCATATCAGCAGGGCCTGCCACAGAAACTACAGATTTTACATAATTGTTAGAATTCGTTACCTTAGTATATGCATATAACATAGCTAAGTTTGCTCCGGCACTTTCACCCAATACTTGTATATTATTTGCACTTATTGAACCTGTTTGCCATAAGCAGGTAGGGAAATTATTATGTACGTGCGTAATGGCAGCATCAATATCATTTACCTGGTCTAATACTTTTACAGGTGTCAGTAAATCGTCTGCATCATTGCCTGCACCTGCTACTAAGCGATATAATGGTGCTACCACAACATAGCCAGCACTCAGTAAATTCTTAACTATATTATTAGTGCTTTCTGTTCCCTCATTACAATAGGTAGAATTAAAGCCGTTTACTTTATTAGGATCGGGTCCTGTTGTCCAACCACCACCGTGTATCAAAACAATAATTTTTGCATTTGAGGAGACATTATTAGGAATATAGACATAATACATCTGTCGTGGGTCACTTCCATAGCGACCAATAAATTTTATAGGGTTTCCCCAATAATCAGTAAATGGAGCATAAAAAGAATATGGGTCTTCTGGTATGGTTAAACAAATATCATTGCAACAATGATAATTTGGATAGGTAGGTGTAACAACTTGCGTACCAACAGCAGGTAACTGTGGCTTGGGATTATCGCCGATTTTTATAGCTTTTGTTGCAGGCAAAGTACCTCCATTTTTTAAAGAATTTCTTACATCTCTTGTTGGGTTGTCTATATTCATTAGGAAATCAAAAGTATCAATATCCCTACTAGTTCTTAAATTTGAATTTACTTTCTTAGGATTTTTAACAGTCGCTCCATTACTTTCAACTTTGTTGCAAGAAGTTATGATGAATAGTGTTATTAAAACACTTAAAGTGTAAGTAATTTTGAATTTTGAATTTTGAATTTTGAATTTTCATAATAACGTATATTAATTAAATGTAAATATAGTAATAATATTTTATTTACAAGTTTTTATCAAGAAAATTTGCTTTTAATTTAAATCTATCAGACACTTTTATGCAAACAGACAGATAAATCACACTACTTCTCTTTCTCTTCCAAAAATTTCAGATTCCACATTTTTTCCGCTCGGCTGCCAGAAGGACTAAATTCAAATGAATTCTACTTTAATATTAAGAAATTAAACAAAAATGCCATACATAAGCAATTTTGGCAAATGATTTGTTATGAATACTTTAAACAACTTAATTTAACCATTATGCTGTAAACTAATTTCTAATTTTACACGTTCTTACATCGATAAAATTGTGAAAAAACTCAGTTTCTACATATTTTTCAGCGTCATCTCACTGCTTTCTTTCGGACAAATCGAACTCAAAGGTGTAGTAATCGATGCTAAAACCAAAGAACCATTGCCTTTTGTAAACTATTCCGTTGGGTTCAGTTTTGGCGGCACTACAGATGACAGCGGAAGGTTTGAGTTTACAGTAAATGCCAAAACCGACTCTGTAGTTTTCTCTTATCTAGGATACAAAGACGAGGCTCTCAAAAAGCGTTTCTTTAAAAAAGATTCAATTACCGTAAAAATGCATCTGGAAAATTATATGCTGGAAGAGTTTACGGTAAAAGCAAGACGTAACAAAATACCAAAAGATACGGCAGCTATCCGGATTTTCAGGAATGTGGTGCAACATAAAGATGAAAACAAACCCAAAGCGTACGATTCTTACCAGTTTGAAGAATATCAGAAGACAGTAGCTTCTTTATTTAACATCAGTGCGAAGATTACCAAACGGAAAATTTTTAAGCCATTCCGTTTTATACTGGAAAATCAGGACTCTACGGAAGATGGGAGGCGTTTTGTGCCATTAATCTTAAAAGAAACTCTCACCGATTATTATTTTAACAAAGAACCGAAAAAAAATAAAAGTGTTGTAAAAGCGAGTAAAATTTCCGGTATAGAACAATTGCGGTTTTCCGATTTATTAGATGTCGCTTTTGATGAAGTGGACGTGTACGACAATCAGGCTATGGTGCAGTCAAAAGCCTTTGTGCTGCCATTTGCAGATGGTGCGCTGGCCTTGTATAATTATTATATAATAGACAGCGTCAAAATAGCAGATACCTCTAAAGCAATTGACTACAACAAGTCCATTTATAAAAAAAGAACGGTCTACTATAATAAAATGGTGTATGATACGAGCATTACAAAAAACACAGTGACAGACACATTAATAAATAATGCTTCTACAAACAACATAAACTCAACAGACAGTTCGCAATTTTTATATACTGTAAAAATAGACAGTATGCTCGTCACCGACAGTATGATTGCAATAGACACTCTTATTGTTCGCGACAGCGTTTGGAATTATAATTTAGCATTTGTACCGAAAGCAAAAGGGGATTTATTATTTAATGGTAAAGCCACCATCCGCGATTCATCATTTGCTATTACAAAAATTGAATTAAGTATTGACAAACGGTCCAATATCAATTTCATCAATGATTTCTCCCTCAAACAAGGCTTTGCCAATACAGGAAAAGGATGGTTCAAGAATGAAGAATCGCGTAGTACCAATGTTGCTATCACCAAACGAAAGAAAGCAAAAAGTGTACGCATAGCGCGTTATTTGCATCGCAGCAATATTGTGGTAGATGTCCCTATTGCCGATACCATTCTAAAACAGGAGAATACGGTTTTTCTGAAAAATTATCGTCGTCAAACGGATTCGTTCTGGACAGTACGCAGGCATGATACACTTTCCACGCAGGAAGGTAAGGTGTATTTTTTATTAGACTCTCTAAAACGTACTAAATTCTACAAAGCCATGTCCGGAGTTGGCAGCTTCTTTGCAACCGGTTATTATAAAACAAAAATAATTGATGTAGGAAACCTATATCAAATGGTAACCTGGAACGATTTGGAAGGTGTGCGCTTTCGTCTTAACCTGAAAAACAACTGGCGTATTGGGAAATGGGTGAATTGGAAAGTATATGCGGCTTATGGATTAAAAGACAAGCGTGTAAAATACGGTGCAGAACTGGGCATTAATCTTCCGGATAAAAAACAGAAAAAACATAGTATAAATATGTCGTACAGCGACGACTATCAACGATTCACTTTGAATGGTGTTGGGTACAGTTATGACTTTATTTATATGTCTATTCTGCGAAGAAGAGCACTGGCAGACCTGGTGTATCTGAAAGATGCAAAAATAAATTATATCCGGGAATGGATGCCTAATTTTTCAACGAATATAGGGTTGGAATATAAAATTTATGAAACCATTCCGGGCAGAATTGAATTTAAGAAAACGATGACAGATAGCTCTGTTGTTACCTATGCTAATTTTAAAATTTTAACTCCAAGCATCAATATTGTTTACACGCCGGGTGCAAAATTTCTGCAGACAAGCCGCAAAAATCAATTCCTGAAAGGTAAGTTGCCCCGCATGTATTTCACCTATGCATTCAGTGCAAAAAAACTTGGCAGTGATTTTAATTACCATAAAATGGATTTGATTATTGAAGAGCGTTTACCTTCACCGATTGGGCATACCAACATTAAACTAACAGGCACTAAATTATTTGGTTCAGCACCTTATCCGTTGCTCACCATTCATCCGGGAAACCAGTCATTCATGTACGACAAAGATCGTTTTACCAACATGCTGGAAACGGAGTTTATTGCCGACCAACAACTAAGTTTAATGATAGAACATCACTTTGACGGATTCTTCTTTAATAAAATTCCGGGCTGGCGGAAACTGGGCTTGCGCGAAGTATTCACTACTAAGATGGCAGTATCGAGTTTAGATCCCAATAAAGTATCGTTCAGCGATTTACCGGTACAACTTAAAGGGCTAAACGGATTCTATGCGGAAATTGGTTTTGGTATAGAAAATATTTTAAAGCTCGTGCGTGTTGACTTTAGCTGGCGTTTAACCCAACTAAACGAGCCTAATATTAAAAAATTCCGCTGGACGGTAAGTTTCTCTCCCGGTTTTTAGTAATAAATAAACAGCATTTTTTCTGTTTACTTATTACTTGTTACTTCCTTTAAAAAAATCTATTTTTGCACTTCAATTATAATATATGGATTTCGGTAGATTATTTGTCAAATATCGTTTTTACGCTTCTTTCGTTGTTTTAGGAATAGGCATCTTGTTACACATTTTTGTTCACAAAGGCTGGCAATGGTCAATTTTATTATATATAGTATCCATTTCAATTATCCTGTTTGATATTTTTATCGGACCGATGCGTTATCTGCAAAAAAAGGTAGAATCCGGAGACATTGAAGGAGCCAAAGAAGTAATGAGTTGGATAAAATTTCCAAATTTGTTAATCAAACCTGTTCGTCAGGGATACTATATGCTGCAGTCAAATTTTGATATGGCGAATCAGGATTTAGCATCAGCGGAAGCAAACATCAGAAAAAGTTTAGCCAACAAAAGTGATATGCTCGGCACTTCTCAGGAAGGTGTTTCTTATTTACAATTAGGTGGCATCGCATTACAAAAAGGTGACAATAAAGAAGCACTTAAAAATTTAAAACTTGCCGTACAAAAAGGCTTACCGGATGATGATAACCTGGCAACTGCCTACTTACAAATGTGCACTATTTATGCGCAACGCAGAGAATTAAAAGTGGCTAAAGAATATTTACGTCGCGCTAATGCATTAAAGGTTAAAAGCGACGAAATCAAAAAGCATTTAAAGGACATCAACAAGCAAATGGCAAGAGCTTAGTTTACTTGCTGAGTTGATGAATTAGAGAATTGTAGAATATTTTTATACCTTTATTCTACAATTGAACTATTCAATAATTCTATAATTAATTTATGAAATACTCAGCCATCAACTCACAACTTTTTATTGACAACCGCAAAAAATTTATTGCTGAATTACCGCCAAATTCTATGGCAATTTTATTAGCAAATGATGAAATGCCGCGCAGTGCAGATCAGGCATTTGTATTCCGTCAAAATCCTGATTTGTTTTGGTTAAGTGGTATCGATCAGGAAAAAACAGCTCTCATCATTTATCCTGATTGTCCGAATCCATTGTATCGCGAGGCTTTATTTCTGAGAAAAACGAATGAGGTTATTGCCGTATGGGAAGGTCATAAATACACCATGGCTGAAGCACGTGAAGCTTCAGGAATTAATCAAATATTCTGGGAAGAAAGTTTCGAGCCTGCGCTGAAGAGCCTGATGACCTATTGCGATAAAGTATTTGTAAACCTTAATGAAAATGACCGAAGTGAAAATGTAGTTCCTTATAAAGACATTCGTTTTACCAATGAATTAAAATACAATTATCCTGCACACGAAATTAAACGACTTGGACCGATTATGGCTAAGTTACGTAGTGTAAAACATCCTGTAGAAGTTGACCTGATTAAACAGGCCTGCAACATTACCAGAGATGCTTTCAACCGGGTTTTAAAATTTATGAAACCGGGGGTGACAGAATATGAAGTAGAAGCGGAAATTATACATGAATTTATTCGTCAGCGTTCCAGCGGACACGCATACACACCAATAATTGCAAGTGGTTACAACGCGTGTGTGCTGCATTATATCGAAAACAACAAGACCTGCAATGATGGTGATTTAGTATTGATGGATTTTGGTGCTGAATATGCTAATTATGCTGCCGATTTAACCAGAACTATCCCTGCAAACGGCAAATTTACGCAACGACAAAAAGATGTTTACAATGCTGTCTTACGTGTAATGAAACAAGCTAAGACAATGCTAAAACCGGGTGTAATTCTTGCCGACTACAATAAAGAGGTAGGTACTATTATGGAGGCAGAACTAATCGGATTAGGTTTATTAGATAAAGATGCTGTGGCAAAACAAGACAAAGACAATCCATTGTATAAAAAGTATTATATGCATGGTGCATCCCACTTTCTCGGAATTGATGTACACGATATCGGTAATCGTTATGCTCCTATGCAAGTTGGGAATGTGTTTACCTGTGAACCGGGCATCTATATTCCGGAAGAAAAACTCGGCATTCGAATTGAAAACGATATTTTGATTACAGAAAACGGCGTAGTGGATCTGATGGCTGACATTCCGATTGAAGCAGAGGAGATTGAAGACATCATGAACTCAAAATAGAAATGGGAATTCTCGGTGTAGCTTGAATTATTACTGTTCTTCTTGGAATTAGCGTTGAGTATTTTTTATTCAGGAAAACTCAGAAAAGAAAAAAATAACCAATTATCTGATTACACAAACCTGACTGGCACCATTGGCGTTATTTTGTGCCTGATAACTATCACATACACTTTTCGCCCCCCATTTTCCCAGTGTCTTTACCGGTGTTACATCTACTATCACTCCTCTTGACTTGCATTCACAATACCAGGTTTTATTACAGGAACCAGTAAAAAAAGAAGCTAATAGTACAAACAATATAAATGGGTATTTTTTCATGACTGGTAATTAGTAGTATAAAGATACAAATGTTTATTAAAATCTATATAACTTTTCACAGAAACTGTCAACTTTTCTAAGTTCAAAAAAATTATATTTACAGTATGCTCGACAAAACTGAAGGCATCGTTCTTAAAACAACCAAATACGCTGAATCAAGTATTATTACCAATATTTTCACTAAGAAGTACGGGTTATTGAGTTTCATTGTGCAGGGTGTTCGCAGTTCCAGAAACAAACAAAAAGGCAATCTTATTCAGCCTTTAAATATGCTGACTTTAGAAATTTATTTAAAGGAACAACGGAATCTGAACAGGATAAAAGAGTACAGCACCAATTATATTTACAAGTATCTGCATGTGGATTTTGCCAAACAAAGTGTTGCTCTATTTTGTATTGAATTAATTTCTAAATGTTTGAAAGAGCATGAAGTAAATGAACGCTTGTATAATTACCTCTCTTTATTTTTAACGGAACTCGATCAGGAAACTGACAGTATAGAAAACAAACCTTTATTTTTCTTACTTGAAACTGCTAGCATTTTGGGGTTTGAACCGTCTTTACAAAATATTTTACACGGTACCTATTTTAATTTAGAGACCGGCAGATTTGAGGACAGTATTACTTCTGTGAATGTGTTGGACAAAGAAGAAACCAATATGTTGAAGAAATTAATAGCTGTGTATTTTGAAAAAAATGAATTAAAACTGAGCTCCCTTGAACGCAAATTGCTTTTAGAAAAAATGCTTTTATATTTTCGATGGCATATCGCTGATTTTCCGGAATTAAAATCTCCGCACATATTAAGCGAAATATTGCGGTAACGATAGAACGCATTAATCCAATAGAAAAGAAATTGGGCTGCTTGCCTGTGCAGTATCTGAAATTTTTGCCAGTTTGGATTCATAAGCCATTCTGCCTGCAATTACTGCCAGTTTAAAGGCTTCAGCCATTTGTACAGGATGCTGCGCAACAGCAATTGCTGTATTTACCAAAACTGCATCTGCTCCCAGTTCCATAGCAGCGGCTGCATGTGAAGGTGCGCCTATTCCGGCGTCGACAATTACGGGAACTTTACTTTGCTCTATTATGATGCGCAAAAATTCTTTTGTTTCCAGACCTTTATTGCTGCCAATCGGTGCTCCTAGAGGCATTACTGCTTGTGTTCCCACTTCTTCCAGTCGTTTGCATAAAACTGGATCTGCATGAATGTATGGCAAAACGATGAACCCTGATTTGACCAATTCTTCCGTGGCCTTTAATGTTTCGACAGCATCAGGTAATAAGTATCTGGGGTCCGGATGGATTTCCAGTTTTATCCAATTCGTCTCTAGTGCCTCGCGTGCGGCATGTGCTGCAAATACAGCTTCTTTTGCCGTGCGGACACCACTGGTATTTGGCAGTAAATTTACCGGCGTTTCTCTTAAATACCTGAGAATATTATCTGATTGTGTTTTCAAATCGATACGCTTCAGTGCCATCGTTACTAATTGGGTACCTGAAGCAATAACTGCATCCCGCATTGTTTCGGGCGAGCCAAATTTACCGGTACCGAGAAATAATCTCGAAGAAAAATTTTTACCCGCAATAGTTAGATTATGTTGCACGATGTAAAAGTATAACCTATAAAGGAGATTGCAAAATGTAAAAAATAACCAATATTAATATTATTCAAAATTCAGGTAGTTTATAAATTATATACCTTTGCAACTTAACATATTATAAAAAATGAAACGACTATTTTTTTCATTCACCTTGCTGATTTTATTATCAACTGTATCATTAGCGAAAGATTCATTTTCCGGTTTAACAGAAGCAGAAATAAAATCCTTGTTTTGTCATAAATGGAAATTGACTTATTTAGAATACAAGGGAAAACGAAAAGAAATTCCCGGCAAACTTCCTGCATCTTTATTAATTTTTCTGCAAGATGGAAAATTACAGGAATTTGAAGGAACTAAAAAATATGACGGTAGCTGGACCTACAGTCATGCTTCAAAAACAATTATTACCGTAGATAAAGATGGAACAGAAAACCATAAAATAATTGAACTTACCAATGATCAGTTTGTAATGAATGGTAAATACCAGGGAATTACATTTAATATTGGGTTTAAACGAGTTGATTGATTACGCAATCTCTTTCAACTCTCTGGCTGCATCTTCTAAGGTAACTTTTGGCTCGTAACCAAAATCTCTTTTTGCTTTGTCAATATTCCCTGCAATATCATAATCAAATTTTCCTGCCGCATGAATTGTTGGATGCAGATAATTAAATTTTCCTAAAATTGAATCCAGCAGTTCAAAACCTCTGCAAATAAATTTCGGAATGTATAATGGTTTATATTTTACGTTTAAAGCTTTAGCAATACTGATATAAATATCATCAACCGTTGGATGTGGCTGATCATTGCCAATCCAATACCAGTTACCAAAAGTTGCCGGATTATTTTCTATCAGAAAGAATGCTTCAATTATGTTATCGGTATGTGAAATACTTCGCAGGTTTCTTCCATTGCCAAAAATTATCTGACGAGGCCAGTAAAACATATTTACAAATGTCAACTGACGGGCCGGAGCAAACGGACCGAAGAACCAAAACCCGCGTAAAGATGTTCCGTCTATTTTTCCTTCTTTTGTTTTATCTAAGAGATATTTTTCGGCTAAATACTTGCTCTTGCCATAGTTTTTATACGGCGATGCTTCTGTATTTTCATCAAAAACAGGTTTTTCCTTTGTACCATTTCCGCAAATAGAATCTGTGGACATAAAAACAAAACGACGGATATTATTTTCAATACATGCATCTACCAGATTTTTTGTACCGGCTTCATTTACTTTATAAAGCACATCAATATTTTTAGGATAAATAGCACCTGCCAGATGAAATACTGAAGTCACATTTTTTACTGCTTCTTTTACCTGTTCTTTGTTGGTAATATCTGCATAAACAATTTCGTAATTAGCAGGCAAGTTCAGCAAACCCTTAAATCTTGGTTCTAACAATACGCGTACTTTTCTATTACTTTGATGATTGCCAAATCTGTCGCCATTAATTAAAATATCAATCATGCGATTACCAAGCCAGCCCGGTACACCTGTAATTAAAAGTATTTCGTCATTTCGAGTGAAGCGAGAAATCTGTTCAGTGTTTCCATTAGTTTCATTCAACAGATTCCTCCTGTCGTCGGAATGACGTACCGTTTGTTCAGGATGAAGGTTTGTTAGATGCGTTTTCTTTCCCAATAAATGTACCCCTAAGATTTTTCTATTGGCATCAATAACGGCATTCTTTAAAATTTCCTCAACAGGTTGCGTCTGATATCCCAATTCATTCTTTGCTTTACTACAATCGTACCATGAATAATTACCTACAACAGATTGCGCATATTCCGGACTTATTGGAAATTCCTTTCCAATTAACTTAAATAACTTTGTAAAAATCCAGGATGCTATTAAAATTGCAAACTTTGGCATTTTCAGCATTGGCATTTTTTGCTTGCTGTTTGCACATAAAATTTTATAAAATTCTTTGAATGTTACATTCTCACCTGATAAAATATAGGTTTCTCCAAATTTTCCTTTTTCATACGCGGCTACATGTCCTTTTGCAATCTCTTCTACTGCAGCAATAGAAACCCCGCCGTCAAAATAAACTGGTGCTCCATCTTCCAAAAACTCTTTAATAACTTTATGTGGTGGCGTTAGTTTGGTATCACCACTGCCAACTGCCCATGATGGATATACACGACGGATATCTGCATTTTTTTCTTTGATAAATTCTTCAACAAATTTTTCTGCCTGCATTTTTCCCAACACATAAGGGCTTTCTGCAAATGGATTCACATCTTTTTCTGTCAAAGGTTTAGCAGGATTCGGACTTCTACCAATTACGACAACTGAGCTGGTATAGATTACTGTATTTACCTGATTTTCGTGGCAGGCATTTAATACGACTTGAGTAAGTTTATCCGTATTTTCCAATACACGCGATGCATTGGACATGGATGTAGTGTTTTCTGCTGCCAGATGAAATAAAACATCCGCATCCTTTATTATCGGTGCATAAGAATCTACCTCAAATAAATTACATGGATATACTTTTGCTCCGGCATCCTGCAATTCAACAATATTCGTGTTAATACTGCGCACCAGCAAATGAACATCATAATTTTTTGCCAATAAGACTTTTGTCACATTGTATCCAATGTGACCTGCGGCTCCGGTAACGATAGCTTTCTTCATAAGCAGGTGCAAAGATAAAAGAATTCATATTCTTATAAGAATTTTTAATACTATGTACATGTTAAAAGTTAGTACTTTAAGGGTATTGTAATGAGTAGCCGCATAGTTAACTTTAAAAAAGAAAATTTATCTATATTCGCAACTACAGTAAACCATACTAAATGGCTTCCAATGATTACAGGTTAAAGAATATCTATCTGCCACAATTTGACGGATTCAGGGGCTCCTTTTGTTTCACTATCTTAATTATTCATCATCATTTTATTTACATAAATATTCCATCCAACATCGGCTATTTCACGATGCATAGTTTTTTCATCATGTCTTCATTTTTAATAACACGGACACTGATGATTGACAAACAAAGGTCAGATAGCTTCAAAACGTTTTTTATAAAATTCTATATTAAACGAACGTTGCGCATTTTTCCGGTATACTTTGTTTATATATTATTTACAGCATTGATTGGGATGCTTACATACAATACTTCGTATAAAGAATTCCTTGGCATCGTATATGAGTTAAAACATTTCGGATGGATGCTTCTAACTTTCACTTATAATTTCAAGGATTTGCTTTGTTTGTTTTCCGGAGAAATTTATGCCAAGTCATTTGCATTTCCGCACCTTTGGTCTTTGTCGCTGGAAGAACAGTTTTATATTATCGTGCCCTTTATGATATACTTTCTGGATATCAAAACGATAAAACGACTAAGTATTATTATGATAATCATTTTTCCGATAATACGCATCCTGGGATTTAACTGGCTGGGCACTTTAACAGATGACAATATGCACCGTTCTTTTATTTTGTACCGATGCACCATCTTTCAATATGATGCTTTTTTCTACGGAACTTTTTTAGCCATATTTGACATTACCTGGAGTGATAAAGCGATGAACCGATTGTTTTATCTTTTACTGACAATTTTCATACTCACTATCCCTGTAAACGGCTGGATATTACATCTCCAAACCGGAGAAAACTTTATGCATATCATTACCAGTTATGATTTTATGACACGAAACGGACAATATATTTACCTGGATTGTCTGGTAAATTTATTGTGTACATCGTTCTTTTATGTATGTTTTAAAGATGAAAACCGGTTTAGTTTTTTCAAAAATAAATTTATTGTTGATGTAGGAAGTCGAATAACTTACAGTTCATATGTTTATCAGTATATTTTTACACTTCCTGCTGTGTTCTTTATATTTCCTATCTTCTTTAAAAAGTTAGACATCGGACGTTTCCCGTCAGAAGTAATAACAATATTCTTATCTATTTCAGGATTGCTGATGTTGTCAAGTTTTAGCTATAACACGATGGAAACTTATTTTTTAAAGAAAAAAGACAAATATTTAGCTAAATTTAAAAGCTCGTCAAAATAATTAAAACTTACTAAATTTAAACATTAAAAGCTTTCATTATGCCTGCTGAGAAACCAACGTTAAATACAAGCGACCCTAATATCATCCTTGCCAGCTGGCGTGGTGTGGCTGCAATACTTATTTTCACCATTCACTACAGGCTTCAAAAATACAACTTGCCCAGCGCACTTGGATATACGGGAACACATTCCTTCTTTTTGCTTTCTGCCTATTTTGTAAGTCTTGGCTTATTTAAAAAATTTGAAAATAAAGATATCAATGCATGGAAAACATTTAAGGATTTCATCGTAAAACGTATTCTGAAAATAATGCCGGTATATTTTCTGTATATTTTTTTAATGTTGCTGGTTGGTATTATTGCGGTATACGTTTTTAATGCTGATTCTGAAAAAATTGGTGTGATTGAAGAATTTAAACGATTTGGAATTGGTTTGTTTACTTATACCTACAATTTCCGTGAGGTATACAATATCTTTGTATTACACAGATACCTGCCGGAAACTCCGATGACCTATCCTCACTTGTGGTATGTATCTTTTGACCTGCAGTTGTGTATTATGATTTTCCTTTTTATTGCATTTATCCGTAACCGGGATACCCTCTTAAAGGTATCAGTAGTAATGGTAATTGTTACCATTGCACTTCGGTTTATTGGCTGGAACTATCTTGAAACAATACCAGGCGATACTATCAGCAGAATTTATATTCTGGAAAAACTACCATTCTTTCAGATGGATACAATTTTTTATGGTTTCATCTTGTGTTTGTATGATTTTAAAAAATCGAAGAAATTATTTGCTGTATTAATTCTTGCAGTTATTATTGGTTACGGATATGCTTTTTTCAGAGCGTATACATTAAGTAATGAATTAGATTTACCTTTGCGAACCACTTTACGAGAAGACATTCATATTGCTCCTATGTATGGCATGGCAACATTAGACAGTTCTATCGCCTTTTGTATTTTTATTTTGTTTGCATGCATCATAAATTTTCCGGAAAAGTTTAAGTTCATTTCTAACTCATTAATGGTAAAGATTGGTGGTTTATCCCTGACTATGTATATTTTTCAATTCCTGTTTATAATAATCGGCATGTTTGTTTCATCTGCTATCTTCAGAAGATTCCTTCCCGGTGTACTGGCAGACACGTTGGGTTTAATTTTATTCATAGCACTGGATTATTGGTGTGCCGGATTTATTTATAAAACATTTGAAAAGCCGATTCATAAAAAGATAGATGAAAAACTATCTGTAAAGAAAGACAAGACGTCTGCATAAATTTTCTGCATGTTGCTTTGGAATGACTCACAATCCGGTTATAAAAAAACTGCAAGCTACAGAATAGCTTATGCCGGCTGTATATTTGTCCTGTTTTTTTTAGGATATAAATGGCAGAGCAACCTGTCATCCGTAATGGATATTTTGGCTGCAGATGAAGCTGAATATTTACGTAACGGAGTTTCCTTGTTTGATAAGGTTTATAAAGACTGGGGTCCGAGTTATAACATCTGGTATAAATTTCTCTCGCTATTTACACAGTCAAAAGTTGAATTATATTATTTGAATTACTCAATTACTGCAATTGTTTCTGCCTTGTTGTTATTTATTGTATTAGAAAAGTATGAAATTCAAATAACGGTAGCATTCCTTATTTCAGGTTTATTTTTACTATCAGAAATTAATATTCAAACCTGGCCACGTGTTTCTCATTTTGTGTTTATCATTTTATTATGTGGTTTATTGGTTGCAAAGTACCTAAGATATCATTCTCAAAAACTTTTTCTGTTTTCTGCAATTGCAATAATTGGTGCTTATGCCCGTCCGGAAATCAGGCCATTTGCATTTTTATTATTTGCTGTTTCCTGTTTGGTATGGTATAAAGAGAAATTACAAATCAAGACTATCTACTTATATATTGCCGGAGCAGTGTTAATTTTTTTAGCATTTCAAATTATATATGGCTCTCCTGCTTCTTTCTACAGAGGTACAGTAGACAGATTGTATATCGCGTTTTGTCAGCATGTTGCCATCAACCGTATGGTACATTTTCATGATAAATCCGTCGATGCAATGGCAGGATGGAGAGTTTATGCAGATAAAATATTTCCTGATTGTGATACTTTCATGTGCATATTAAAAACATATCCGAAAGCAGTTTTTCTAAATATCTATCTTAATATTTCAAATTATCTGATTACACTCACTACTACTCTTGGCAGTTTCCTGTTTCCGGTTTTATTATTTCCAAAGCAAAAAATATTTATGCTTATCTGTACAGTGATGTTACTATTGCTGTTGTTTTGCATTATTTATAAACCTTACAGACAGCAATTAATTGAAGTATTTAAGAAATACAGATCACAGTTTCTTGCCATGTTTATTATTGGATTGCCAAGTATGATTACCAGCATTCTGATTTTCCCAAGGATGCATTATATACTGTGTCATATTTTTTTATTCGTCTTTACCTTATCATTTATTTTATCAATAATATACAAGAAACTCAAATTTCCTGCTTATACCATCTTCATCGTTGCTGTATTTTTTATTGCGATTGCACCTACAGCAAAAAGTTATAATTTCTTCAGAAGCAATAAAGATCTGGCTAATTTATGTGCGCAAAAATATATTGCACATTTTAATAAAGACAATAAAACAAAACACGTAATCTTTTCAGATATTTTAAATTTCTCTTACATGCTACCCGACAACTACAACGACTTTAGTGTAGAATATGACTTTAAAAATGGAATGCAGTTTGATAGCGTTCGCTTAAAAAATAAAATTGATATCATCTTGGTGAATGAAAATATTCTGAAGAATCCTTATTTATTAAAAGACAGTACCTGGAATAATTTCCTCAACAATTACAGTGCATTTGGCTTTGAAAAGAAAGTCATATACAATGAATGCAATATTTTTCTTTTACAGAAAGTACAATAATCTATCGTATGTTTAAAAAAATTACCACTTATTTAAATGCGCTCTTTCATCACGCGGATGGAATACAAGCAGCTAATAAGAAATGGTATTATATTTTCGGCATTGTGCTTTTACTGTGTTGTGGTATAAAATTATATTATGGTATACAAAACACAATGGATGTACAATATGCAGACGAAGCTGCTTATTTACGTTTCGGATTGGATTTATTTGAAAAGATGAATCGCAACTGGGGACCTTTATATGCTATCTGGTACAAATGTCTGTCTTATATTACTACTGATACCCTTCAGCTATATTATTTAAACTTTGCTGTCACCTCCGTTTTAATTGGGATATTGCTTTATATCTTTTTATTACGAATTTCTGTAAATGTTGTTTTCGCCCTGCTGATTGCATTCAGTGTACTCGTTTGCGATTTAAATATTTCCGTCTGGCCACGTATTTCTCATTTTTGTATTGCGCTCTGTCTGATTGCACTTATTATTATCTCTTACTTAAAAAATAATATTTATAAATGTCTGACATTTACGCTTCTTTGCCTCATAAATGCTTATGCCCGACCGGAGTTTTATCTTTCATTCTTATTAATGGTTTTTGTCACCATGGTATGTATTTATTATAACAAAGCAACCATTTCAAGAAAGGATATTTATATTTTTTCAGGTACAATTATTTTAATTGGTGTCTTACATTTTATTTTTCGGTTTCCTTCCAATGATTTTTTTGGATTTAATCGCGGGGTAGCGGCATTTTACCAGCACTATGCTTGGAATTACAAAATCAGAACACATAGCTCATTTGATGCATGGCTATACTGGGAAGATATTGCCAGAAAACAATTTGGCGACTGCAATTCGATGTGGTGTGTACTGAAAACACAACCAATGATTGTAATTAGCAATACACTTTTTAATCTGAAGAATTATTGCATAAGTATTGTGTTGCATATTTTCACGTATGTATTTCCCATTGGAATATTTCACTGGAAAAAAGTACAATTGTTACTAACTGTTTTGGCTATCTTTTCTTTTACTTTTCTTATCATAAGAAAAAATTCAAGGATTTATTTTCTTGAAAAATTATATTCCTATAAATTCTATTTACTCATTTTATTTTGTTTTATCACACCAACGCTTCTTTCCTGTGCAGTTATTATGCCTAGAGAGCATTATGTTTTTCTGCAAATCCTGTTTATTATATTGATTTTAATAAGTGCATTTGGTTATCTCTTCGAGTTGTACAACTTCAAACCTTTAGTTATTATATTATTTGGAATATTATTATTTTTTGCAACACCTCGCATAAAAAATTATTCATTCCTGAAAGTAAATACTACCAGCAACCTGCCTTGTAATAAAATACTGATACAACATTTACAAAAAACCTACGGAAACAAACCGCATAAACTATTTACTAACATGCCTTTCGCGAGTGGGTTACTCACCACTAATTTCAAAGAAGTGAATACGATTTTTGACAAGAAGAAACAAATTCCATTCTCACACTATTTAGATTCTGCGAAAGTGGATATTATCATTCTAACACCATCGACCTTCAGAGATCCGCATATTAAAGACGACTCCACCTGGATTGATTTCATGAGTAATTATCAGAAATTTGGATTTAAAAAAGATGTATTCAGTGATTGCGAAACGTATTTATTAGTTAAACAAGACTGATAAATTCTTTAATTACCTCTTGCTTGTTCTCTGACAGGTTGATAGCAGAAGAAACAGCAATGCCGTAAACACCGGTATTTAACAACGGTTGCACATCTTCTGTTTGTATACCTCCGATAGCAATGATTGGAGTTTTTATTGGATGATTAGATGATTGAATGATTTGATGATAGCCTTCAATTCCTAACACAGGCGATAAGTTTTTTTTAGTTATTGTATATTTATATGGTCCGAGTCCGATATAATCTGCACCATCATTTTCTAATTGAATAACATCTTCGATTGAATTCGCGGTACCGCCAATAATTTTATTCCTTCCTAAAATGTTTCGCGCTTCAGCTACCGACATATCATCTTTCCCAAGATGCACGCCATCTGCATTCACTGTCTTACAAATTTCAACATTATCATTTATAATCAATACCGTTTGAAAACCATCACAAATTGCTTTTACTTCCTTAGCAATTTGTAACCATTCATCCATCGGTTTATTTTTTACGCGTAGCTGAATCCAACGAATACCATTTTCGCAGGCTATCTGTACTAATTCCTGATGAGTTACTTCCGGTAAATCTTGCGTGAGATAATGAAATCGATTAACAATTGCTTGGAAATTATCTGTATTTTTTTCATCGTTCATTGTGCATTGTTAATCGTTTATTGCATGATAACCTAAATTCGTTTTATTGCTGATTAAAAAACGATACGTATATTCTTTGGCTAGTTCGCAGGATTTGTGCATGGAATTTCCAAGAGCAAGATAAGCGGCAATAGCAGAGGATAATACGCAACCGGTTCCATGTTTTTCCAACTCGCTGATTTCTTTCGGATGCAGAATATCGAGTTTTCTGTTTATCCAAATCATATCTGTGGCCGGAGTCTCTATGCTGTGTCCGCCTTTTAAATACACATTACAGAATGCAGCAATCTTTTCTGCTCCGTTTACGGCATCTTTTTCGCCGGACAATGCAAGTACTTCTTCCCAATTAGGTGTAATCCACTCTATCGTTTCAAAAATATGCTGCAGGTATTTTTTAGATAATTTTTTATGAAAAGAAAATCCGGCACTTGCTTTAATTATCGGATCCCAGACAATTTTAATCTCGTTATTATAACCAAGCAATAATTCGATAATTTCACTCAGCATTTCCAGATTTTCTATCAATCCGATTTTTACATACTCTATCTTATACGCATCTAAGATTGGATAGATCTGGTTTTTAATTTTCTTTTTCGACAACCAGTGTACACCTTTAAATTTAGTATCATTCTGATAGGTGATACAAGTTGTTACCGCTAATCCTTGTACGCCGATACTTTCAAATGTTTTGATATCTGCCAATACGCCGGCACCACCGCATGGATCATAGCCCGCAATACTTAATACATATGGTCTGTTTTTTTTCATTCCTTTTTGTCATTCTGAACGAAGTGAAGAATCTTGTTAAAGTTTTCAACTGCATCCTTCGGTTCTTTCCAAATCGCACCTAACAATCCGATACCATCAAAGTTAAGATTTTTTACTTCATTTATTTTTGTTTCATCAATTCCACCAACGGCGAAAATTTCTGATTTCTGATTTATGACTTCAGATTTAAATCTGAATTCTGAATTCTGAATTCTTAAATCATTATGATTCCAATTATAACTATGATTTTCTTTGGAAATACTGGGAAATATTGGCGATACTATAATATGCTTAAATTTTTCCGAATAGATTTTTATATCATTGATGGAATGCGCGGAAACAGATGAAGTTTTATGGTTGCTGTGCAGCCAATCCAATACTTTGTTATTATACAATTCATTTTTCTGGACAATATCTCTGGTAAAATGATAACCACCTAAATTAAATTCTTTGGTTATAATTAAGGAAGTAGAGATACATTTTTTCCAGTATTGCTCCGGAATTTTTTCTACAAAATCTACTAAAGAAAAATCATCTAATTCCGGTTTTCTGATGTATAGATAATCTAAGCCCAAACTAAAAATTTCAGAAATAATTTCTATTTCATTTTCTATTTCGGTTGGCGATGTGTAGAGAATGGTTTGCATCTTACTCTTCCTGTTTCATACCATATTGTTCCCATTCTTCTGCTGAAGGGCCGTAAACACCAGGCACAACTAAGCCCGCTAATCGCATTAAAACTGTAAGTTGTCCTCGGTGATGAATTTCATGCTTTAATAAAATAGACAAGGTCAATGCATTCGACCAATCTTGTCCGTACATATTATTCGTTTGCTGCAAAGACGCATCTGTCCATTTTGTTTCTATTTCCGTTAAGAATTGATTGACGGCATTTTGATATGCCGCAACAATTTGTTCTGCCGTAATAGTATCATCGTGTGCAGGATTTTTCAGGTCAAATGGAATTTCCAATCCTGTTTTGCTCATCATTTCTGGGACTGTATGCGCGATATGATACGCAAGTCTTCCGATGGAACGAACTTTCCCATCAACGGTTTTATACAAACTTTCTGTTGTTAAAACTTTAAGCAGCTTCAAGGTCGACTGGCTTTCCATTCTGTATTCGTCAGTGAATTCCTTTAATGTGTGATACATGGTTATTTTTTATTTAAGATTTACAATTCTGTCTTCTACAAATAAACCTCACTTCCTTTATCTATAAATTCCTGTGATTTTTCCTGCATGCCTTTTTCTGCATACTCTCGCACTTCCTGTGTAATTTTCATACTGCAAAAATGTGGTCCGCACATAGAACAGAAATGCGCAATCTTCGCACCATCAGCAGGCAAAGTTTCATCGTGATATTCCAATGCTTTCTCAGGATCCAAACTTAAATTGAATTGATCTTTCCATCTGAATTCAAAACGCGCTTTACTTAAGGCATTATCACGGTACTGCGCCCCCGGATGTCCTTTCGCTAAGTCTGCTGCATGCGCTGCGAGTTTATAAGTGATAACACCAACGCGCACGTCTTCTTTATTCGGCAAACCTAAATGTTCTTTCGGTGTCACATAACACAACATCGCTGTACCAAACCAACCAATCATTGCCGCACCAATTGCGGAAGTAATATGGTCATAACCCGGCGCAATATCAGTAGTCAAAGGCCCAAGCGTGTAGAACGGTGCTTCATGACATTCCTTCAACTGTTTGTCCATATTTTCTTTTATCAGATGCATCGGCACATGACCGGGACCTTCAATCATCACTTGCACATCGTGTTTCCACGCAATTTTTGTGAGTTCTCCAAGTGTTTCCAATTCCGCAAACTGTGCTGCATCATTCGCATCTGCGATAGAACCCGGACGCAGGCCATCTCCTAAAGAAAATGCTACATCGTAGCGTTTCATAATTTCGCAAATTTCTTCAAAGTGTGTATACAGGAAACTTTCTTTGTGATGCGCCAGACACCACTTTGCCATAATGCTACCGCCGCGCGACACAATACCTGTTACGCGTTTTGCAGTCAGCGGAATATAACGCAACAATACGCCCGCATGAATCGTAAAATAATCAACACCTTGTTCTGCCTGCTCTATCAAAGTGTCTCTGAAGATTTCCCATGTTAGATCTTCTGCTTTGCCGTTTACTTTTTCCAATGCCTGATAAATCGGCACTGTACCAATCGGCACAGGGGAATTACGGATAATCCACTCACGTGTTTCGTGAATATTTTTTCCTGTTGACAAATCCATAATGGTATCGGCACCCCAGCGACAAGACCAGACTGCTTTTTCTACTTCTTCTTCGATACTGGATGTTACTGCGCTGTTGCCAATGTTCGCATTTATTTTTACCAGAAAATTCCTGCCTATAATCATTGGTTCTGTTTCCGGATGGTTGATGTTACAAGGAATGATGGCACGACCTGCAGCTACTTCATCGCGCACAAACTCAGGTGTGATAAATGATTTTGGCGTATTGGCTCCGAAACTTTCACCTTTGTGTTGCTGACATAATATTTCTGCTTGTCCGTTGAGTGATGCATTGTATTCGGCAATGCGTTGATTTTCACGAATGGAAATATATTCCATTTCAGGAGTAATAATTCCCATTTTTGCATAGTGCAATTGCGTTACGTTTCTGCCTTCTTTGGCGCGCAGCGGCATTTTGATATGTTCGAAACGGAGATGATCTAAGTTCTCATCGTTCATACGTTGTGTTCCATATTCTGATGAAAATTCAAATAAGCGTTCGATGTCGCCGCGTTCCATAATCCATTTTTCTCGTAAGCGTGGAATACCTTTTCGTACATCTACCTGATAATTTTCATCTGTATAAACACCGCTTGTATCATAGACCGTAACCGGATGATTTTTTTCTGTTTTGCCACCAATTAATTTGGTATCACTTAAGGTGATTTCACGCATGGCCACTTCTATGTCATTCAAATTTCCTTTTACATAAATCTTTTTAGAATTCGGAAAAGGTGTAGTGGATATGACTTGCTGCGTTGGTATTTTATCTTGTTTCATTGTTGAGTATTAAGTAGTGAGTATTGAGATTTTATTTGTCAAATTAGTTAATCATCAAATTACCAAATTAAATCATCCACCGGCAACAGCACCGATGATGATGATTTTATCTTCGTTGTTTAATATAGTTTCATTCCATTTGCTGCGTGGAATGATTTCTTCATTTAACGCTAATGCAATTCCTTTTTTTTCTTCTAATTCCAACGTATCAATTGCTTTTTCTAGTGAAGTATTTTCATTAAAAGTGTACGTTTCGTTGTTGATAGAAATAATCATTCTGTTTTAATTTTAAAAGATTGCTTCGCAACGCTCGCAATGACGTTAAAAAACTCGAAATGACAATTCATGTAAGGCACTCGTTCCCTACGTTGGTATTAGCCAAATCAGGTTCAAAGGATATTTCTCAGTCAAAAATGACACTCCCAGAGTATCGTAAAATTATAAATTTTAAATGAGAAATGATGAATTAATTTTTTGTCGCTATTTTTACAACATGCAAAAAATCAGAATTGCGTTTGTAAATGATATTCCGAAAATTGTAGAAGTTGCTGCCTCTACCTGGAAACAAACTTATGCGCCAATTATTTCAGAGGAACAGATTGATTTTATGTATGACAGGATGTACACACCGGCAGCTATTTTGCAGCAAATGCAGGATGGCCACACATTTCTGATTTGCACTGACAATGAACAAACCCTTGGTTTTATGAGTTACTACATTCGTGAAGACAATATACTGTGTATACCCAAACTGTATGTAAAGCCTGAAACTCATGGAAAAGGTATCGGCAGGTTACTGCTAGAAGAGGTTGAAAAAATTGCACAAAAGAATAAACTTAATTATTTGGAGTTGAATGTAAACCGTAAAAATTCTGCTATGTATTTTTACAAAAAGCAAGGATTTGAATTGTATGAGAAAACAGATATTGCATACGGCAAATTCTGGCTGAATGATTATGTGTTGAGAAAGAAAATCAACTAAATTATCTGTAAAAACCTATAGCCTCTTTTTTTGTTTAGGATAGACTATGACAGGCATTGTCTTTCCACATCAATTATTTAAAGAAATTACATTCAGTGCTGACAAACTTTATCTTGTAGAAGAGTTTTTATTTTTTAAACAATATAAATTCCACAAACAAAAAATTGCGTTTCACAGAGCTAGTATGAAGTTTTACGAAAACTATCTGAAAAATAAAGGTTTTAAGGTAGTTTATGTGGAAAGTAGCGATAGACGTAGCGACATAAGAATTCTATTAGAAAGTATCAAAGATGAAAAACAAATTGAATACATAAATACAACTGATTACTGGCTGGAAAAAAGAATTTCAGAAACAGCTGCTAAAAATACTATTACACTGCGTAAAAAAGAAAGTCCATTATTTTTAAATACAAGCAATGACAACCATTCATTTTTGAAGACGCAGAAAAGATATTTTCAAACAGACTACTATATTTATCAACGTAAAAAACATAACATTTTATTAGACAAAGAGCAAAAGCCAATTGGAGGCAAATGGTCTTACGATGCAGAAAACCGTTTAAAATATCCAAAAGGCAAAAAGGTACCAAATGTACTATTTCCAAATATTAATTCTTATTACAAAGAAGCAATAGAATATACGGAACAACATTTTGCAAATAACTTTGGCAATATTTCAGGTAATTTTATTTATCCAACTACACATGAAGAGAGTGAAGACTGGTTGCAACAATTTTTAGAAAAACGCTTCTTGGAATTTGGAGAATACGAAGATGCAATACTTCAGCATGAACATATATTGCATCACTCCGTACTTACGCCAATGTTGAATGTTGGCTTACTTACACCAAAAAATGTTATTGATACAACACTCTTATTTGCTGAAAGCAGGCACATTCCTATCAATTCACTTGAAGGTTTTATCCGGCAAATTACAGGCTGGCGAGAATACATTCGTGCTGTGTATGAACGCGAAGGCAGCCAGCAACGCACACGTAATTTCTGGAAGTTTACAAAAAAAATACCAAATGCATTTTACACAGCCAACACCAATATAAAACCAATAGATGATATTATTAACAAAGTAAATACAACAGCTTATGCTCATCACATTGAGCGCCTGATGATTTTAGGAAATTTTATGTTGTTATGTGAAATTGAACCTGATGAAGTGTATAAATGGTTCATGGAATTTTTTATTGATGCATATGATTGGGTAATGGTACCTAATATTTATGGCATGAGTCAATTTGCAGATGGCGGCCTGATGTGTACAAAACCGTATATCAGTGGCAGTAATTATATACTAAAGATGAGTGATTATAAAAAAGATACAACATGGACAACTATCTGGGATGCTCTTTTCTGGCGATTTATGCATAAGCAACGAAATTTCTTTTCGCAAAATCCACGATTAGGCATGTTAATCGCGACATTTGACAAAATGCCTTATGAAAAACAACAACAACATTTACAAACAGCAGAAAGATATTTACAACAACTTAATTAAATAACATGAGACGATTAGAACAAATTCAAGAACTGCCTATTGATATTAATACTGCATGGGATTTTTTCTCGAGCCCTAAAAATCTGAATGAAATTACACCTGAAGAAATGGTGTTTGAAATTACATCGCCATTGCCTGAAAAAATGTACGAAGGTATGTTTATCACTTACAACATAAAGCCAATGTTGAATATACCTATGAAATGGTGTACTGAAATTACCCACATAAAAAAACAGGAATTTTTTGTAGACGAACAACGGAAAGGTCCTTATAATATCTGGCACCACGAACATCACTTTAAAGCAACAGAAAATGGTGTATTAATGACGGATATTTTACATTATGATATTGGAAAATCAATTTTCGGTTTCATTGCAGGGGAACTATTCGTTCATCAAAAAGTGAAACAAATTTTTGAGTATCGTTATAAAAAATTAGAAATGTATTTTAGCTCTAAGTAATGCAAAATATTAAAAAAGAACATTTACCTGAGAAAATTTGTGTCGTGTGCAAACGACCATTTTCGTGGCGCAAGAAATGGGAAAAAGTGTGGCACGAAGTTAAATATTGCAGCGATAAATGCAGACAACTAAAATCTTAGTATTTGCTCACCATCAATGCCCAATAAATGAGTGCAAATTGCAGTACCAAACGAACGTATAAGAACCATTCTCTGCCTTGCGCCATTTTTGGTGGCTGAAATAAATGCGGGATATGCACTGCGAAAAATGAAATCAGCATAGCAATAATTAAATAGGCTGAAATTTGTCGTGTTGATGCAAATAACAATCCGATTGCCAGTACAATTTCCGTAATACCACTTATCTGATTTAATAAATTCTGTGCAGGAAAAAATTTTGGCATGATGCTTAAATAAAACTTCGGATTCACAAAGTGATTGACACCTGCACCTGCATAAAGAAATGCCATTGTATAGAGTGATATTTGTTGGATGGTTGTCATGATTAATTATTGAGTTATTGAATTGGAGGATTATTGTACAATAAACAAAATACCTTCTTTCATTTCTGATTCATCAATAAAGCCAGTATATCTTGAGTCATATGCATTATAACGATTATCACCAAGCATGAAATATTTTCCTTTAGGTACTATTACCGGTCCGTAATTTCCTATTGTCCAATTCTGATTATCAATTGTATGAAATAGATTTTCTTTATAAGAATATGCATATAATGAATCTATTTCTCTTTTTGCATTTATGAGTTTTTCATTTTTTGCAACTATTTCAGATTCATTAATGATATACAAAGATTCGTTATAAGGAGTACAACCTTTGTAATTATTATTATTCTGTATAGCATTCATTAATATTTCGACAGTAAATTTATTATCATATTTCTTAAAATAAGGCCATGCTAAAATAAGTTTATCATCTTGTCTTACGCCATTTACAAATACATAGCCATTTCTTATTTCACAAGTATCACCTTCTACAGCAACAATCCTGTGAATGTACATAATGGGTTTAGGTTCATTAAATAGTTTTTTTCTGAAACAATAAACTTCTCCACGCTCTGGTTTAATTAATTTACTGGTAAATACAAAAGAATTAGGCTGAATTGAAGGATACATAGATGATGTAGGAACTCTGTACAAACCAAGTACACCAAATATCCTTAATAAATAAAAACAAAAGAAGAATGCTACAAATGCAATACCTATTATCTTTATTATTTTTAATAATCTTTCCATTTAGGTAATTAATCAATCAGACTACTGTCAATACCTACTGTAACTCTGTTCGTACTTTTCAAACGTATAAATAATGCCTGTGCTTTCGGTAATTCGTATTCGAAGAAATAATTAAAACATAAAAACTTACTATCAGCAAATTGTTTATCAATGCTCGAGTTTTCATTACAGGTATTTGCCATTTTTATCCATTGCCAGCCTAATACCAAAATACCAAACAATTCCAGGTACAATGTTGCATCACTCAAATATGCCTCCACGCCTTCTTTTTGGGCAACACCCATTAAATGCATACTTAACTCTTGTAGTTTCCCTAATTGCTTTTCCAGCGTTTCTGCATGTGCTTTAGTATTGTCGTACTTTTTTGCTTTCGCAATATCACCCATTACTTCCTGCATCAACAACATTACTGCTTTACCATTCTTCATCATTACCTTTCTTCCTAACAAATCCAGACCATGAATAGCGGTGGTGCCTTCATGCAAGGTATGTATGCGGGTTTCACGATAATATTGTTCTGCAATAAAATCTTTTGTAAAACCATAGCCGCCAAAGATCTGCAATGAAGTTGATGTAGAAAAATTACTCATCTCTGCGGGGTAGGATTTTGCAACAGGCGTCAGTAATTCTAGCATCAGATTATATTTTTCTTTTTCGTCACCTTCTGTTACTCGTTCCATGTCTGCAAAATAACTGCATTGCAATTCCAGACACAACGCACCATCTACAAATGTTTTCTGAAACAACAACATACGTTTTACATCAGCATGCGTGATGATAGGCACTTGTGGCATTTCGGGATTTTTTTCTGCAATTGGTCTGCCTTGCAAACGCTCATTCGCATATTTCAAACTTGCATAATAAGATGCAGAAGAAATGGACGTAGCATGTAAGCCAACTGAAATACGGGCTTCATTCATCATCTGAAACATGTAGGAAAGTCCTTTATTCTCTTCACCAACCAACCAGGCTTTGCAATCATTATTTTCACCAAAACTTAAATGCGCAATTGGTGCACCTTTATAACCCATCTTATGATATACACCGATACTTGTCACATCATTGTATTCTAAAGTTCCATCCTCTTTTATTCTTTCTCTTGGAACAATAAACATAGAAATGCCTTTGGTGCCTGCCGGTGCACCTTTCACGCGTGCGAGCAACAAATGCACCACGTTATCTACCGCATCACTGTCGCCACAGGAAATAAATATTTTTTGTCCTACAATATTATAAGTGCCATCATCTTGTCTTTCTGCGGTAGTTACCACATCACTTAATGAACTTCCTGCACCGGGTTCTGTTAAAGCCATTGTGCCTTGCCATTCGCCGGCAAACATCTTTGGCAAATACACATCGTGATACTTTTTATCGGCAAATGCTTCTATTAAATGTGCAGCACCTATCGTCAAACCGGCAAATACACAACCGGAATAATTGGCTGCACCTAAAATAAAACTTGCCGCCGTAGTAAATACACTTGGCATCTGCAATCCGCCAACTTCCTTATTGGCTAAAACACTTATCCAGCCGTTTTCACCGCTGATGCGCATGATATCTTTATGTGCAGCGTGCACGCGAATTCTTCCATCTACTAATTCGGGTTGTTTCCTGTCCATTTCCACTAAATGCGGAAACAAATATTCTTTTGCGAATTGATCAGTTGCATCCAGATACATTTGTAATCCTTCTTTATCATGATCTGAAAAATATTCGTATTGAGTAACACTTTCAGCTTTCAGCACATCAAACAAAATAAAATTTAAATGTTCGCGATTGTAAAATTTATCGCCCAAAAAAACAGAAGAATTGGTTTGCATAATTAATTATAGAATTAATGAGTTAAAAATTTGAGAATACATACGGTATCTGTATCTAAGATATTGAAAAAAGAAATAAGGTAAAAATAATTTTTTCGCAGAGTGTAATCAGTAAGGAAACAACTTCATAAATTCATCAGCATCCGTTTTATTTTTTGTTTTTATACTGAAGTAATAAAAGTTACGCGTCCATGCATAAAATAAGCCGGATTTGCCATTCATTAATACATATTTAGAAGATGGACTGGTTAAATTCTTTTGTTTTATTTGATTTTCTTTTCCCGAAGTAGCATTATCATAGATTCTGTCCCAGATGCTGTTTAAATCCGTCTGGTTATATGTTTTTCCGAATGTTATATAAATTTGTCTGTCATCCTGTCTGTAATATACACTTCCATTTTCGCGTCCGATAACAAAATCATGAAAGGCAAAACGGTTCCAGTTGCCAATTTTTAAAGGCAATATTTTATCAAATTCATCTCCTAAAGGATATTTTTTTTTCTGTGCACTATAAGGGTTTATTTGTGCCATTAATAACACACTGATTAAAACGCAGAAAAAAGTCAATAAAATTCTATTCATTACTCTACAGTTACGGATTTTGCTAAATTACGAGGCTGATCGACATCGCATCCTCTCAATACAGCAATATGATAAGCCAATAACTGTAATGGAATTACAGATAATATTGGCGTGAATGGTTCATCTGTTTGCGGAATTTGAATGACATATTCAGCTAGCTTGCTGATTTCTGTATCTCCTTCTGTTACGACTGCAATCAACTGCCCTTTACGTGTTTTCACTTCTTCGATATTTGATAATACTTTTTCGTAGTGCTGTGTAAATGGTGCTAGCACAACCACAGGCATATTTTCATCTATCAGTGCAATGGGTCCGTGTTTCATTTCTGCAGCAGGATATCCTTCCGCATGTATGTAGGAAATTTCTTTTAATTTAAGTGCGCCCTCCAATGCTACCGGAAAATTATATCCGCGACCTAAGTAGAGAAAGTTTCCAGCATCCTGAAATGTTTCAGCTATCTCTTGAATATATGGTTCAGCTTTTAAAATTTTTTCAATCTTTGCCGGTAGTGCTTCCAGTTCAGTAATGTATTCATGAAATTTAGATTGCGACAAGGTGCCTTTTATTTCTGCTAACTGTAATGCCATCAATGCTAAAATACTTACCTGTGTGGTAAATGCTTTTGTAGAAGCGACGCCAATTTCCGGACCGGCATGTGTGTAAGAGCCGGCATCTGTCATGCGTGAAATACTCGAGCCTACCACATTGCATATTCCATACGTCAATGCCCCTTTTGCTTTTGCTAATTCCAATGCTGCACGTGTATCTGCTGTTTCACCGGATTGTGAAATAGCAATAACTACATCATTTTCAGTAATGATGGGATTGCGGTACCTGAATTCCGATGCGTATTCTACTTCAACATTTATTCGGGCCAGATCTTCAATTAAATACTCACCAATTAATGCTGAATGCCAGGAGGTGCCACAGGCAACTATCGTAATTTTACTTGCATTTTTGAAACGTAGTTCATGTTCACGCACACCACCAAGATTTACCCAGAATTGCTGACTGTCAATGCGACCACGAATACTGTTTTTTATTGCCTGAGGTTGCTCGTGTATCTCTTTCATCATAAAATGATCAAAGCCGCCTTTTTCAATTTGCTCAAGTTTTAATTGCAATTCATCAATATACGGTACATGTGTTGTATTGTCTTTTATGGATTTTACATCCACGTTGCCATTGGCGTGTAAAACTGCCATCTGTCCATCTTCTAAGTAAGAAACTTTTTTCGTATGTTCTATTAAGGGCGAACCATCTGACGCAACAAATAATTCATTTTCACCGAAACCTATAACTAACGGCGAACTTAGTTTTGCGGCAATTAACTTGTTATTTTCTTTTTTAGAGATGACTACTATCGCATACGCACCAATTACTTCATTTAATGCGAGACGTACAGCTTCATCCAGCGTGCATTCTACATTTTTTTGTATTTCTTCTATCAGGTGTACTAAAACTTCAGTATCTGTTTCAGAGCGGAATTTATAACCGCGGGATTGCAACTCTGTTTTTAAAGAATAATAATTTTCGATAATGCCGTTATGTATAACTGCTAAATCTTCTGTGGCATTGAAATGCGGATGCGCATTTAAATCATTTGCTTCGCCATGTGTTGCCCAACGTGTATGTCCGATACCAACCGTACCTGAAATATCATTTCCTTCAGCAACTTCTTCCAGGTTTGCAACTTTTCCTTTCTTCTTATAAATATTTAATTGATTGCTATCACTCAGCAACGCAATACCGGCACTGTCATAACCTCTGTATTCTAATCTCTTTAAACCGTTAATAATAATTGGGAAGGCTTGTTTTTTGCCTATATAACCTACTATACCGCACATATAAATTTAATTAGTGTAGAATCAATCAAATGCCGTACCAATTTAGTGAAAAATTAAGAAAATAAATTTACTTTATCAAGGTATAAGTAAGATTTAATTTCATCTTATATCTTGAATCTGAATAATTAGATCCTGCTGTAACAACCCTGTATGGTGTATACCCAACATTTACTACTGAACCGTTAAGAATACTGTTCAGTACATTTACTGTTCCGTCTGTTCCTGCTGACCTGTATGTTGCAATATACAAATCCGAATTTGTTACAGAACCAACTGAGATTGCCTGTATGTATTTCGTTATATTAAAACTGTATCTGGAAATTTTATTACCAAAATCATCCTTAGCAACCGTATCTAAAATACCGATTCCATCATTAGTTGGCAATACATCTAAATTTCCACTTGAATTTCTTTTTAACAGTGCGAGATAATATGGTGTAATAAATTCAGGTTGGCTGTTTTGTTCCAGTTGTGTAAGCGTTATAACAGCTTTATTTACCGCAACTCGGCCAAGATTACCAATCGTAGGCAAAGACAAATGAACAGTGGTGCCACCCTGACCTAAAATATAATTAACAGAATCTGATATTAGTCCTGAACTAATAGTATTTTGGATAACAGAAGGCAATGTATTAGAAAACAAGTTGACACCATTTACTCTCGTGGTAAGACTACCGCTGTTGTTTTTCAAAAGAGAAGTATACAATTTCATGTTTTTCGCAACATTGTATTTGTCTTTGTAAAAAATAGTGATAGAGCTATAGGAAGAACTAAGATCAATTTCTGCCATTGCTTTTCCGGAATTAGTAGAATTCTCAATTAATATGCCTGGAAATGCAGCTTTAAATAAAGCCGAATCTCTGAGCACGTTTTGCCCTAAATTGATAATAGTATAACCTACCGATGAGTTTAAGCGAACTCTTAAAATACCATTTGTTCCAATACTATCTGTAGTACTCGTGCTTACAGGATTTGAGTTTGGAGTATACGTATAATTACTCAAAGTTCCGATGACGCCGGTTCCCGGAAATAAACCGGAATTTGAATAGTACGCACTATTCTCATTAATCGGAGTACTGATAGTGCTTACCTCAAAACTTTGAGCAACGGTTGTATCACCATAAATGCTGTTATATTTTAAGAATAACACAACTGAATCCACCGTAAAAGTGGTCATTAAAGTATCATCATAAACTGTATTTGGTTTATCTACTTCTATTGCAATACTTGCTTTCTGAAACCCAAACAAAGCATCATTTATAACACCTAAATAATTTTTTGCCAATTTATCCGACCTTAAGAAAGTATCAGCCAATGTTTTAGAAGTCAAAGAAAAAGTATCTGAAAACCGCACATTCAACAAATCATCCTGTGGAAGAATATCTGCTCCGATAGTGTTGTCTTTTTTACAGGAAGAAATAAATAGCAAGAAGGAAATTATGAAAAGTGAATAGATTTGTCTCATTTATAAAAGATATCTGTTGATGGAACAATTTTATTGTAATAGTGATTGATAGAATTCTGCGTATTTCGGTAATATATTATCCTGTTCCTGAAATTCTAAGAACGGTTTTTTCCCAATAACCTTTTTAATAGCTGCCATATCTTTTATTTTATCCGACCCCTGAACCACTGCATCTGAAAATTGGACACCCGCTAAAGTAAGTGCTTCATTTGTCAGGTCTTTAAATATCGCCAAATCTTTTTCTTTGATATCGTCACCTATTAACGCTGTTTTAATAAAATTCTTATTCAGTTTTTCTGAAAAAGTTTTTTCGTAAATGCTGTAAACCATCTTTGTAGAAGAAAAAACAGGATCTTTGGCAAACTGTGTTTTCATATATACCGGAATCAGACTCGTCATCCAGCCATGACAATGAATGATATGAGGATGCCACCCGAATTTTTTTACTGTTTCTAAAGTAGCTTTACAGAAGAATACCATTCTTTCTGCATTATCATCAAAGAACTTTTCGTTTTCGTCATTGAAAACGGTTTTTCGTTTAAAAAATTCTTCATTATCTAAAAAATAAACCTGAATACGTGCTCCCGGCAAGGAAGCTACTTTAATTATCAACGGATAATCATCGTTATCAATAATAATATTAATACCAGACAAGCGCACCACCTCATGCAACCGATTTCTGCGCTCATTAATGATACCAAAGCGTGGCATTAAAACACGTACTTCTAAGCCATTATCATTTATATAAGGTGCCAGTCTTTTTACGATATTTCCGGCCTCAGTCAACACCAGATATGGGTCCATTTCCTGAGTTACATACAACAATCTTTTCTTTTCCATGCGCCGCTTGTTCTGTTAATTTTTAATTATTATGGGTAAATAGTGTGCAAAGGTACGCATTTAAAGTGGTATAATTGTTTAAGAAACTGTCATAAAATCAGATTTTAAGTATTCTTTACACTTATGTTTGATTCATTTTATGATGGTGGAGAATACAAAGCAGATAACCATGCGAGTCTTTCAAACAATATCGGAAATACAAAAATATCTATTGGAAATCAATGGATTACAAAAAAAAGTAATTGGTTTCGTACCTACAATGGGTGCTTTGCATGCGGGTCATATATCTTTAATTAAGTCCTGTAAGGCTAAAACAGATGTTACTGTTTCCAGTATTTTTGTCAACCCAACCCAGTTTAATGACAAAAAAGACTTTGAAAAATACCCGATTCAACTCGACAAAGATTTAGAAATGCTGCTTGAAGCAGGCTGTGATATTGTATTTGTACCGAATGTTGAGGAAATCTACCCAAACGGTACTCTAGAAAAAACAGAGGTGAATTTAGGATTTATCGGCAAAACACTGGATGCAGAACACAGACCAGGACATTTTGAAGGGGTATTGCAGGTAGTGAAACGCTTATTGGATATTGTGCAACCTGATATACTCTTTCTCGGACAAAAAGATTATCAGCAATGCATGGTTTTAAGCAGATTGGTGGAGCATTATCACCTACCTGTAAAAATAGAAATTTGCGATACACTCCGCGAAAAAGATGGCTTAGCCATGAGTAGCAGAAATATGCGCCTGACTAAAGAAGAACGGGCATCATCCATAAAGCTATCACAAGCTATCTTTTACATTAAAAAAAATATCCGGCAAAAGGCAATTCCGGATTTAATACTGGAACAAACAGCTCTTATCAATAAAGATGAACTCATAAAATTAGAATATCTAATTGTTGTTAATGGAAAAACACTGGAGCCGGTTGATATCTATCAGGAAGATATTCCGTTAACAGTTTTGATTGCAGCGAAAGTCGGACAAGTAAGATTGATTGACAATGTAATTATTCAATAATGAAGTAATAAAACAATTAATTAATTATTTTATTATTTCATTGTTACATTCAGTATTTTGTTAATCCTTCGATAATTTGATGTTTCACTTTCAATAACTAAATTTGTTTTCAATTCAACCATATGTTCATACACTTATTCAGAGCCAAACTGCACCGCGTTACTGTTACAGAAGCCAACTTAAATTATATGGGCAGTATTACCATCGATGAAAATTTATTAGATGCTAGTGGAATATTACCAAACGAGAAAGTACAGATTGTAAACATCAACAACGGTGAACGCTTTGAAACATATGTAATCAAAGGCGAACGCGGCTCAGGACAAATTTGTTTAAATGGTCCGGCAGCACGCTTAGTACAACTCGGCGATAAAATAATTGTAATCGCCTACGCAATGATGACGTTAGAAGAAAGTAAAAACTTCTCCCCTGTAGTTGTTTATGTAGACGAAAATAATGCTCAAGTAAAAAATTAATCCTACTTTCGTCCAAAATATATTTTGCTTTGAAAAAACAACTCGGTAATATCATTAAATTTATTATTTCTTTAGGCATTGGTATTGGATTGGTTTACTGGTCAATGCGAGGCATCACACCGGAACATAAGCAAATGATTTCCGATTCTTTCAAGAGAGCTAATTACAGTTGGGTTATTTTATTAATTTTTTTCGGATTGCTCAGCAATTTTTTCAGAACGGAACGCTGGCGAATTTTATTAAAACCGCTCGGATATACACCCAATTACTGGAATACGTTTTCTGCTGTAATGATTATGTTTTTTGCCAATCTCCTATTCCCAAGACTAGGAGAAGTAATGCGCTGTACCATTCTATATAAATATGAAAATGTACCTGTAGAAAAATCCATTGGTACCATGGTGCTGGAAAGAATAATAGATTTGGTTTGTATTCTCATTTTAGGTGGCATCATTTTATTGTTGGAGTACCAAAGATTTTATCAGTTTTTTGCAGACATGTTTGCTAAAGTAAACTTTGTAAAATTAGGCATCATTGCTGTAGTAGTAGTTGCAATTGGTGGAATTGTCTTTTTCTTTTTAAACAAGAAAAAGAAGATACACGATGAAATTGTAAGAGAAGAAAATATCATCATTACAAAACTAAAAGGATTGTGGCAAGGTATTATTTCAATTAAAGATATCGACAGAAAATGGGAGTTTATTTTCCATACAATTGCCATCTGGATTTGTTATATTTTAATGCCGTACTTTGGGTTTAAATGCCTTACAGAAACTGCTCATTTGGGCTGGTCTGCCGCAATGGCATCAGTATTTTTTGGTGGATTTGCCATGGTTGCTACACAAGGCGGAATCGGCGCCTTTCAGATAGTAACGCAGAAAGTGCTGGAAACTTATGGAATAGCTCCTGTTATTGGTTTTTCTTATGGCTGGATTTCATGGACCGTTCAAACTGTTTTTGTTTTAGCAGGTGGAATCCTTAGTTTGATATTCTTAGCTTTGTACAATAAAGAAGAGAAGCAAACTGAAGTAAATGAACAATAACTTTTCATTAAAAATCATTATAGATTTAGACACTTTTCTTCAACAACAAGAGAGAAAAAGCCAAACTATTGTTTTTACTAACGGTTGCTTTGATTTATTGCACGAGGGGCATATATATTTGCTGAAAGAAGCAAAAAAACTCGGTGATATTTTAATCGTTGCCGTGAACGATGATGCTTCCGTAAAGCGACTGAAAGGAATAACACGTCCCATAGAATCACTGAAATTAAGAATGCAAAAATTAGCTGAATTAGAAACCATTGATTATGTTATTTCTTTTCCCGAGGACACACCATTGAAATTAATAGAAAAAATAAAACCAACCATTTTAGTAAAAGGCGGAGATTACAAAAAAGAAGAAATAGTTGGCAACAATATCACATTACAAACTATTATTATTCCTTTGTTAGAAGGATTTTCTACTACTAAAATAATTCAGTCAAAACAATAAATTGTCAATTGCATAATCGTTAATTGTCAATCAAAAATCGTATTTTCGCATTCTCAAAAAAAATAAAAAATGGATTTTCAACTCACCGAAGAACATCAGCAAATACGTGAAATGGCACGCAACTTTACACAAACGGTTTTAAAACCCGGAGTTATTGAGCGCGACCGTGATATGATTCATCCGACAGAGTTCATCAAACAAATGGGCGAATTGGGTTTTATGGGTATGATGGTGGATACTAAATATGGCGGAGGTGGTATGGATGCTCTTTCGTATTGCATCGCTATGGAAGAAATTTCCAAACTAGATGCTTCCTGCTCAGTGGCTATGTCAGTCAACAATTCATTGGTTTGCTGGGGTTTGGAAGCATACGGAACCGAAGAACAAAAACAAAAATATTTGATTCCTTTAGCAAAAGGTGAAAAATTAGGTGCTTTCGCATTAAGTGAACCGGAAGCAGGGAGCGATGCCACTTCACAGAAAACAACTGCTGAAGATAAGGGCGATTATTATTTACTGAACGGTACCAAAAACTGGATTACCAATGGCGGCAAAGCGGATACCTATTTAGTAATTGCACAAACGCATCCTGACAAAGGACATCGCGGTATTAATGTGTTAATTGTAGAAAAAGGCATGCCCGGTTTTGAAATTGGTGCAAAAGAAGATAAATTAGGTATTCGTGCTTCTGATACACATTCCTTATTATTTACAGATGTAAAAGTCCCAAAGGAAAACAGAATCGGTGAAGATGGTTTCGGGTTCAAATTCGCCATGAAAACATTAGAAGGTGGTCGTATCGGTATTGCAGCGCAGGCATTAGGCATTGCAACCGGTGCATACGAATTAGCAGTAGAATATTCAAAAGTGCGCAAAGCATTTGGAACGGAAATTTCCAATCACCAGATTATTCAATTTAAGTTAGCTGATATGGCTACGCAAATTGAAGCAGCACGTTTACTGGTGTACAAAGCAGCCTGGTTAAAAGACCAGCATAAAGATTATGCAATTGCTTCGGCAACTGCAAAATTGTTTGCATCAGAAGTAGCGATGCGTGTAACCACAGAAGCGGTACAAATACACGGTGGCTATGGCTATGTAAAAGAATACCATGTAGAGCGATTGATGCGCGATGCGAAAATTACGCAAATCTATGAAGGCACTTCAGAAGTACAACGCATTGTTATTTCCCGTGGTGTGCTGAGTGGTAAAATATAAACTGTTTTTCAACGTGCCACGATTATCATGGCATGTTGAAAAACAAAAAAACGTCAAGGTTACTCTTGACGTTTTTTATTTGCGGAGACGATGAGATTCGAACTCATGATACAGTTTCCCATATACACACTTTCCAGGCGTGCTCCTTCAACCACTCGGACACGTCTCCGTTTTGTTATCCCGACAAATTCGGGATGCAAAAATAAGAATAAAATTTGGGGAATAAAATTTATTCTATGATTATACATACTTCTTGAACGATAATTCCATTTTAATTGTTTTTAGTGTGTAATTTTGATTTATGCAGCATCAACTATTATCTCGAAGATTAACATCTATTAAAATATTTTTATTTGTATTAATTGTTTTTACATGGATAATTACTTTTGCATCAGACGAAATAATTAAATTAGATAATATAGTTGGCGCAATTATTTTCTCAACAATTTTATTAATCATATTTTATTATTTAACGAGATTAAAAAAAATAGAGTTCGATAAAGAGTTTATGTATATTAATGGAATCGAAGCAAAAATTCCACTTGAAGATATTTATGAAATAAGATATTCACCATTAAGTTATGCATATACTAAAGGATTAGGTTTATCTGTAATAAAGATTATCTATAAAAAAGATGAGATTATGAAATCTGTAAGAGTACTACCTAGTAAATTCTCTAATAAGCAAGAAGAATTTGAGAATATAATAAAAATCAAGAATCCACATTTGAAAATAAAACCATTTTACATTAGTTTTTGGGAAGATTAAGACAAACTGTCAAAATTTCCACTCTATACTTAAAATTGCATTCGGCATACATCTTGCAAGTACTAAAAAACCTTATAAATCATAAGGTTTATGACATATTGTCGAAATTGAATTAAATTTACCTATGTTCCAGAAAATTGAATTGCAGAATATCATTGAAGAAGATGTAGAAATGGTGCCACTTCTTTCCATCGAAGAAGACGATAGTACCAATCACGATAACTTGCCGAAAGTACTTCCGATTTTGCCTTTGCGCAATAATGTCTTGTTTGCCGGAGTAGTCATCCCGATTTCAGTAGGCAGAGAAAAGTCTATCAAAGCTATTAAAAAAGCGTACAAAGAAAATAAATACGTTGGTGTCATTGCGCAACGTGATACTAAAATTGAAGAGCCGGAACCAGGCGATTTGTACAATGTTGGTACAACTGCTAAAATCATTAAAATGTTGTCGATGCCGGATGGCGGCAATACTTTGATTTTACAGGGAGTAAAACGCTTTATCGTAAAACAGAATGTTTCTGCGGAGCCTATCATTGAAGCGGAAGTGGAATATTTACCGGATGTGCCGATGGTGGATGCAAAAGAAGAAAAAGCCATGATGGACAACCTGAAAGATATGGCAAACAAAATTATTGAGTTGTCACCGAATATTCCGAATGAAGCAAAGATTGTATTAAACAACATCAATAATATTAAGTTTCTTGCCAATTTTATCACATCCAATCTGAATATTGAGTTAGCGCAAAAACAACAGATTTTAGAAACAAATGATGCACATGAACGTGTGCAGCAGGTTTTAAAATATTTACATCAGGAATTGCAACTGCAAGAACTCAAAGCAAATATTCACAACAAAACCAGAACAGATATTGACAAGCAGCAACGCGAATACTTTTTGAACCAGCAAATGCGCGCCATACAAGAAGAACTCGGCGGCGACATGTACCAGGAAGAACTGAATCGTTTGAAAGAAAAAGCTGCTGCAAAAAAATGGAGTGAGGCTGTTGCAAAAGCATTTGACAAGGAAATTGAACGCATCAAACGCATGAATCCGGCAGCGGCAGAATATTCTGTGATTTTGAATTATCTGGATTTGATGGTAGAACTTCCCTGGAACGAAACCACAAAGGATAATTTTGATTTGAAACGCGGTAAGAAAATCTTAGATGAAGATCATTTTGGTTTGGATAAAATCAAAGACAGAATTCTGGAATACCTTGCTGTATTAAAACTAAAAGGTGATATGAAGTCGCCGATATTATGTTTTATTGGACCTCCGGGCGTTGGTAAAACATCCTTAGGAAAAAGTATTGCACGAGCCTTGGACAGAAAATATGTGCGTATGTCATTAGGCGGTTTGCATGATGAGAGCGAAATTCGTGGTCACCGAAAAACCTATATCGGTGCAATGCCAGGTCGTATTATACAGTCACTGAAAAAAGTACAATCATCCAATCCTGTTTTTATATTAGATGAAATTGATAAAGTAGGAAAAGACCATCGCGGCGATCCATCTTCAGCCTTGTTAGAAGTGTTGGATCCGGAGCAAAATACTACATTCTACGATAACTATCTGGAATTGGAATACGACTTATCTAAAGTGTTATTCATTGCAACAGCTAACAGCATTGGTGAAATACAACCAGCATTGCGAGACAGAATGGAAATCATACAGCTAAGTGGCTATTCTTTGGAAGAAAAAACAGAAATCGCGAAAAAGCATTTAGTAGCTAAACAACGCGAAGCACATGGCCTGAAGGCATCACAAGTAAAATTGAATGACAAAGTCATTCAACATTTAATTCATAATTATACCTATGAAAGTGGTGTGCGTGAATTAGACAGAGTGATTGCTTCTATTATGCGGAATGTGGCAAAAAGTGTAGCTACTGAAGAAGATTATAATACGGCCATTTCTATTGAAGATATTACACGTATCTTAGGAAAACCAAAATACAACCACGATAAATATTCGGAAAACAATCCTTGCGGTGTGGCTATTGGTTTAGCCTGGACACCTTTTGGCGGAGATATCTTATTTATAGAATCGTCTTTGAGCCGCGGAAAAGGAAGTGTAACCATTACCGGAAATTTAGGTAATGTAATGAAAGAATCTTTCAACACGGCATTGAGTTATTTACAAAGTAAAGCCGATAATTTGCAAATTCCAAAAGAAGCATTTACCAATTGGAATTTACACATTCATGTACCGGAAGGTGCCATACCTAAAGATGGGCCAAGTGCGGGTATTGCTATACTTTCAGCCTTAACTTCTTTATTTACACAACGAAAAATAAAAGCCTTTACAGCGTTAAGCGGTGAAATAACTTTACGTGGAAAAGTGTTACCGGTTGGGGGTATAAAAGAAAAAATATTAGCTGCCAAACGCGCCGGCATCAAAGAAATTATTTTGTGCAGAGAAAACGAAAAAGATGTTGACGAAGTACAGGCTGATTTCATCAAAGGATTGAAATTCCACTATGTAGAAAATATGGATGAAGTGCTGGAATTGGCACTGGAAAAAAAGAAAGTAAAGGATGCATTAAGCTTTGTATAAGTAGATGATACGTCAAAATGATAACAAAAATGCCGTCTCGTTAAAACGAGACGGCATTTTTTAATTTTTAGATTTCATTTTTATTGAGGTAAATTATTCAAATCAACTGTTGGAGCGTTGCCTGTTGCCATTCTGGTTAAATTACTATTTAACGGAAGGTTATTATCGTAGGCAAAACCTAAGTTTCTCAATGAAAATAAATAATTCGAAGCAGATGCAGTATAATCTAAACGTTGTTTGTTCGCAGCAACTACATCATCACCTTTAAATGCAGCAGTAGTCATTTCCGACCAATTTCCATTTACATTTATCCATTGATTAATATAAGCCACTTTTCTTGGCAAATATGTATTTTCTACACTAGTACCTTGCAGAGAAGAATATAAACCTGTCAGGTAGTTGTTAGTATTTGGTCTGCCGCAAGTACCAATAAAATTCCATTGGTCTGTTTCAGGTGTGTAAAACCAGCAAGAGTAAACAGTATTACCTTCTCCATCAGGTTTAGCGTGTGTCAGAAACTTATAAGAAGTCCCAACGCTCCAGTCAAAATTTACATAAAGAGATTTACCGGTAGATGATGATGCTTCCAAAGCACTTGCACCTTTCTTTATAAGTTTTGCATTAGCAACAGGTGTATTGGAAACAAAGAATATCATTCTTTTCTCTCCATTGGCAGTAATCTGAATACCGGCATTGCCGCCAATAAAACCATTACTAATAAAATTAGTACCTGTCTTGTCTGAACCAACTGACACAGCTACTTCGTTATAAAACCACTCCGGTGTTGCGCCGTTTGGCATAACATATTCCATTCGTACTTCTGCACCTTTTCTGGATGCGTCGTAAGTTGCCGGATTATTTGCAAAAGAAATAGCGGATGGATTTAATGTAGAAGTAAATAACACTATATCAGATACATTTGCAAATACTGCATTATTTGTATTGCTAACACCTTGTAAGTCTACTTTAACATATCCTTGTTTAGTAACATTCAGCAATGTAATTCTGTAATTTTTATAAGTGTTTCCGGTAACATCTTTAATCGTGTATTCTTTTCCATTTACGAAAGCTTTAATTACACTAGTACCGGATGGCACAGCAGCTTTAAATGCTATAGTCAGCTCGCCAATACCACCAACATGAAAGAAAGTACTTGTCACTGCATTTTTATTAGTCCAGTTGGACAAACCTGTTGCAGTAATTGCTTCTGTTCCGCCCGGAGCAGGTTTTGTAACATAACCGTTTCCTGCTAATGGAACCAGTAAACCTGTAATTGGATCATAAGCTTGAGGTCCTGTTCCGCCAAGTCGCTGTGAAGTTGGCGAAACTGCATCATCTTTTAAACAAGATGATAAGAAAAGCACACAAAATAGTGTGGCAATCATTAAGTAAGGGGATCTACGTTTCATTTTTTTGATTTTTTATGTTAGTTAATTAATAAAATGTTCTGTTTTAAAACTTAATACAGATTTGCACACAAAAATTGTTTATTGCAATACTGAATTAATTCGTTAAAAAAAATGGAAATATTAATTAAAGGGTTTAGGGTTTTATCAATATTCCTTAAATACAAAGTAAAATTAAATAATATTTTTGATATCGTGTTGAATTTTTTAAGAAAACGTTCCGAAAAAATCTCAAAAAATATATAATATACTGATTATTAATTGTTTAAAAATCAACTAAAGATGCCTTTTCTTTGCTTTAGGCCGCTATCAACGAGTTTTTTTATCTCATTTTTTACCTCACCAACCATTTCTTGCACCTGATATTCTCTGGAGGTATCACCTTCAAAAAACATTGGCTTGCCAACATTAATAATCACTTTTGAAGGAAAAACAAAAGGAATTAACGCTGGTGCTGAGGGAAACTTAATTAATCGCTGCAAGAAATCTATATTGCCGAAATTAATGATAGATTCCTCACAACCGACGATTCCTACAGGTATTACCGGTGACTTTGTTTGAATTGCCATATACATAAAGCCTAATCCAAAACGTTGTAACTGATACTTCTTTCTGTATGGTTTTGATATGCCGCGTGCTCCTTCCGGAAAAACCATCACGGCTTCATCGTTTTCCAGCATTTTAATGCAGTTTTCAGGATCACCAACTGTGCCCCCCCATTGAGAGAAAATAGAACTGATGAATGGTACCTGCGGAACAAAACGTTCGTACATACCTTTGGGTGCTCGCGGTGAATGTTCATTTGTCACCATAGCATAACCAAGCATCATGGCATCTAAAGGCAATTGTCCGCTATGATTGGCAATAATTAAACACCTGCCTTGTTTTGGAATATTTTCCAACCCATGAGTTTCTACACGAAAATAATTTTCATAGAAGAATTTACCCGCTCCAACAAATGGTTTAATACCATTAATATTAAAACCCCATGGATCATAACCGTAAGAGCCAACTTTATTAGGAAATTTAGTAAGAAACTGGTCAACATCATTGTGTTGTTTTGGTTTCGTAATATTTTGTATGATGTCTAAAAATCCCATTTGTATCAAACTTAACGAATAAAATATAAAGTCAATAACATTTTTTGCTAATTGTTTTGTTGACATTTTATTTATCTTTGAAGCAATGAGATTTCTCACAATCATATTCAGTATTTACATTCTGACACTTTCTATAGTGCCGTGTAGTGATATGATTAATGAGTGTTACAATAAAAAAGCTAAAATCGAACACTCTCAAGATCATAATCACAACCAGGATAAAGATGATAACTGCACACCATTTTGCAATTGTACGTGTTGCGTTTCTGGTATCACTGTGTTTACATTAAATCAAATAGTAGCGGAAATTCAAGACAACTTCGTTCTAATACCGGAAACATTACCTTACAACTCTACTTTTACTTCCAGTTTCTACGGAAATATCTGGCAGCCGCCAAAACTCACTTAATTATAGTTCAATAATGAATATAGTTTCTGTATTCACTATTCCTTGATTATTTCATTACTGTTTAGAATAAATAACTTCTAAGCTCCAAAAATCTGAATTTTTAATTTTCAATTAATTAATGTGATACATAAAATTATAAATTTCTCTGTCCAGAACAAACTAGTGACAGGTGTTTTATTGAGCATCTTTATTGCTTTCGGAATTTATTCATTTACAAACCTGTCAATAGATGCTCTGCCGGACGTTACGAATAATCAGGTGCAGGTAATAACCAACGCACCTAATTTAGCTACACAGGAAGTTGAACAATTCATTACCTACCCTTTAGAAACAGAGTTTAAATCATTGGCGGATATGGTAGAATTGCGCAGCACAAGCCGTTCCGGTTTATCTGTAATTACCATTGTATTTAAAGACAAAGTACCTGTAAACATAGCTCGTCAACGTGTAGATGAGAAAATTGCGACAGCGGTTGATAATATTCCAAAACAATACGGTACTCCTGAATTACTGCCGCCTACAACGGGGTTAGGTGAAATCTTTCAATATGTATTAGTGCCTCAAAAAGGATATGAAGAACAATACGACCTTACAGAGTTGCGCACAATACAAGATTGGATTGTGCGTCGTCAATTACTCGGAACTTTAGGCGTTGTGGATGTAAGTAGTTTTGGTGGTAAACTAAAGCAATATGAAGTGACAGTAAAACCTGAACGTTTAGCAGCCAATAATTTAACGCTGATGGAAGTTTTTAATGCACTTCAGAATAACAACCAGAATACCGGTGGCAGTTACATTGATAAAGGGCCAAATATCTACTTTATACGTGGTGAAGGTATTATTCATAATATAGAAGACATTAACAATATCGTAGTAAAAAACAATACAGGTGTTCCAATTCTTATAAAAGATATCGCAGATGTCAGATTTGGTTTTGCACCACGTTATGGAGCAATGACCAGAAACGGAAATGGTGAAACTGTTGGCGGCATTGTATTAATGCAAAAAGGGGAAAACGCCACTAAGGTTATTGAGCATGTGAAAGAGCGTATAAAATCTATTGAAAAATCATTACCTAAAGGTGTCAACATAGATGTATTTGTAGACAGAACAAAACTAATAAACAAAACAGTTCAAACTGTTAGTACCAATTTATTAGAAGGTGCATTAATTGTCGTTTTAGTGCTGGTTTTATTTCTTGGCAGCATAAGAGCAGGATTAATTGTTGCATCCGTAATTCCATTAGCTATGTTGTTTGCTATTATCCTGATGAATCTATTCGGGTTGAGTGCCAATTTAATGAGCATGGGTGCTTTAGATTTTGGTTTAATTGTAGATGGTGCAGTTATTATAGTAGAGGCAACATTACACATCTTTTCAAAGCATTATAAGAATAATGTTTTGCTTCAGCAGCAAATGGACAAAGAAGTTATTAGCAGTTCCTCAAAGATTATGAGTAGTGCGATATTCGGACAAATCATTATCCTGATTGTTTACGTGCCGCTCTTTGTTTTAAGTGGTGTTGAAGGTAAGATGTTTATGCCGATGGCTCAAACGGTTAGTTTTGCTATTATCGGCGCATTATTACTTTCTCTTACTTATGTACCCTGGATAAGCAGTATTTTCTTAAGCAAGAAAGTAAATAATAAACCAAATTTTACAGACAGGTTTATTGATAAATTAAACAGCTGGTATCAACCTGTTTTGGCTATTGCATTAAAAAGAAGATTTATTGTAGTTGGTGCTGCGATCTCTTTGTTTATTGCATCCATATTCTTATTTAATACTTTAGGCGGTGAATTTATTCCTGAATTAGATGAAGGTGATTTTGCCATGAATTATACCATAAGACAAGGCAGCAGTTTGCCACAAAGTATAGAGGTAGGCACACAACTTGAAAAACTGGCACTTACCTTTCCTGAAGTAAAAGAAGTTGTAAGCAAAATAGGAACAAGCGAAATTCCATCCGATCCAATGCCGATTGAAAGTGCTGACATCATTATGGTTTTGAAAGATAAAAAAGAATGGACAACAGCACATAATAAAGAAGAATTGGCAAAAAAAATGAATGAGAAATTAAGTGCAATTCCGGGCTGTAATTTATCTTTTGAACAACCTATACAAATGCGTTTCAATGAGCTGATTGCAGGAGTAAAATCTGATATAGCTATCAAAATATTCGGTGACAACCTGGACAAGTTATATTCAGAAGCAAATAAAGCCGTAACGATTATTAAAGATATAAACGGGCTTACGGATATCAAGGTTGAACAGGTAACAGGTATGCCGCAACTGGTAGTAAAATACAACAGAAACAGGATTGCACAATATGGTTTAAGTATTGGCGATGTAAATACTATTATTAATACGGCTTATGCAGGTGGTATTACCGGAGTTGTTTATGAAGGCGAACGAAAATTTGATTTGGTAGTTCGCATTCCTAAAAATGAAAATACAGATATTGATGCATTAAAGTCATTATTGATTCCAACTCCAAATGGCAATCAGATTCCATTGAGCGAAATTGCAGATATTAATTTTAAATCTGCACCATCGCAAATAAGCCGTGAAGACGCTCAACGCAGAATTGTAATTGAAGCAAATGCACGTGGCAGAGATGTTGAAAGTGTGGTACATGACATTCAGCAGCAACTAGACAATAAACTAAAACTACCTGAAGGTTATTATATAACATATGGCGGTCAGTTTCAGAACTTACAAGAAGCTAAAGCACGTCTTCAAATTGCAGTTCCGGTTGCTTTATTCCTCATCTTCTTTTTGCTGTTCCTTACATTCAATTCAATAAAAGAAGCTGCTATCGTTTTTTCTGCTATTCCATTAGCTTCCATCGGTGGCATATTGGCCTTGTGGACCAGAGGTATGAATTTTAGTATTTCAGCAGGTGTTGGATTCATTGCATTATTCGGTGTCGCAGTTTTAAATGGCATCGTCTTGATTAGCTATTACAACCGTTTAAAGGCAGAAGGCGAAGAAGATTTATTACAACGAATTCACAAAGGAAGCACTGCAAGGTTACGGCCTATTTTAGCTACGGCTGCTGTTGCGTCATTAGGATTTTTACCGATGGCACTCAGCACCAGTGCGGGTGCTGAAGTCCAAAAGCCATTAGCAACGGTGGTAATCGGTGGTTTACTCACTTCTACTTTACTTACATTATTTGTTTTACCAGTTTTATATTTTTTAATTATGAAAACAAGAAAATCTGACAAAATTAAACCGATAACAACTGTTATATTATGTATATGCCTGATAAATGGTTTAAGCAATACTGCAAAAGCACAAACCAATACATTAGAAATAAACGACGCGATCGCTATGGCCTTAAAAAATTATCCGACAGTTCAACAGGCAAGCCTGCAAACACAGCAGCAGCAAGTGCTTACTAAAACAGCTACTATTTTAGATCCATTTAGTATCAATAGTAGTCTTGGCCAGATAAACAGCAACGTATTTGATTATAATATTGGTGTTGCACAAAGTTTTAAATTTCCGAACGCGTATAAAGCAGATAAGAAATTACTGAATCAAAATGTTGCACTTGCAAAATCTTTTGAAGCTGTTACTAAAACAGAATTAATCCGAAATGTTTCAAACGCATATTACAATTGGGTATACAGCAATCAGTATTATAAACTGTTACTACAAACAGATAGTATTTATGCTGATTATGAGAAGTACGCCGACAAGAAATTTAAAGTTGGCGAAAGCAACAGGTTAGAAAAGATAAATGCTTCATTGCAACGACAGGATTTAAAATTACAACTTCAACATGCCGAAACACAAATGATTATTAATTATGCAGAGTTGCAAAAATGGATGCAAAACAATGACAGCTATCAGGCACCGGCAACTTACACATCATTACCATCGATTAATTTAAGTGATTCTGTAATGATTCACAATCATCCGGTATTACAATATCTGCAGCAACAAATAGTTGCAAAAGAGTTAGCTGTTAATGCAGAAATGGCAAAGAAGCAACCCTCTTTTAATTTGGGTGTAAATGTACAAAGCCTGGATAAGCAACAGGCATTTGTATACGGGAGTGTTGGAATTAATATCCCCTTGTTTAAAACCGGCGTAAAAGCTCGTATGCAATCAGCTAAAATTGAAACTGATATTGCCAGGAAAGAGATTGAAAAATCTCAACAAGAGTTAATCACTATCTATCAACAGCAATATGAATTACAACAACAGTATTTACAACAACTCAATTATTATCAAACAAATGGACTGCCAACTGCTGAAGGAATTATCAACACAGCACAAACAAGCTATAAATCAGGTGATATTGGATATATAGAGTATATGCAAAACCTGAAAGATGCTATTAAAATAAAAGAAAATTATTTAACGACTGTCAATGATTACAATCAAGTGATTATTGCCATTCAATATTTATTAAACAAATAAACTCACAAAAATGAATTATAAAATAGTAACCATACTTTCTTTGTTTATTGCGCTTACTTCGTGCAAAAACAATTCATCTCAGGGAAATGAAGCAGAAGACACAAAGGCAGCATCAAAAGAAAAAACAACAACGGAATTAGAACTTACAGATGCTCAAATAAAAGCGATTGATTTGCAATTTGGCAGTTTTGAATATAAAAATTTAACTACTACCTTAAAAATTAATGGCAAATTATCGTTACCTCCGCAACATCAGGCAGAAGTAAGCATACTGAATGGTGGTGTGGTAAAAAGCATTGCAGTAGAAGAAGGGCAATTTGTAAATGCCGGTAAAACCTTAGCTACTATCGCTAATGCTGAAGTTATCCAACTGCAACAGGATTATTTAGAAAACAGCGCAAATCTTACTTATTTAGAGAAAGAATATCAACGTCAGAAGGCATTAAGAGATGAGGATATTAATGCAGGCAAAACCTATCAACAGGCACAAAGAGAATTAGAAATTGCACAAGCAAAGAAACAAACACTAAAATCCAGGTTAGCGCAATTAGGAATCAATGCCGCTAATTTATCACCAAATAATATTGCTTCAAGCATTGCCATCACAGCACCGATAAGCGGTTATATACAACACATAAATTTAAGCATAGGGAAATTTGCCGATGCAAATGCAATATTATTTGAAATTGTTGATAATCGTTATCTGCATTTGGATTTAAAAGTATTTGAGAAAGATTTACATAAAATAAAAGAAGGTCAACAGATTATATTCAGTGATGCCAACGATGTTGCACATTCTCACCCTGCCACCATCTTTGCAATTAACAAAGCGTTTGAACCCAACGAACAAGCTGTATTAGTACATGCCAAGATAAATGAAACAACAGAAACATTGTTGCCCGGAATGTATGTGGAGGCAAGAGTAAAAATTGACAACACAAAAGCAATGGCATTACCTACTGATGCGATTGTAAGCAATGGTGACGAACATTATATTTTTATACAAACGAAAAAAAATACGTTCAAAGAGATAAGGGTAAATATTGGTGCTGCAGATATGGGTTATACGGAGGTAATTCCCATTGACGAAGTTTCTCAATCCGATAAAATTGTAACCAAAGGTGCCTATTATTTGTTATCAGAATTAACTAAAGGAAGCGGAGAAGAAGAATAATGTATGCGAAATATCTAATCGTTCTTAATTATAGTATTTTTAACAACACACAACACTTTTTCTATTGATAAACTTATTTATTAGACTTAATTTTGCATAATCAATTGTGAAATTTAAAACCAACATATCTGCTTTGTTACTTGCTGCACTTGTCTTTGTAGCAAGTAATGGCATTGCTGTTTTCGAACATATTTGCAACACCACTCAAACACACAGTTTTTCTCTTTTCTCAAAACCAATATGCGAGATGGAGAAACCTATCGCATCCTGTTGTGCAAAAAAAGCGGCATTGGTCAAAAAGAAAAACTGCTGCGACCATAAACAGTTTTTCAGCAAATTACCCGTAGAAGGATTCGTTGCAAAACAACTACAGCTAAAGCCGATAGAAAAACAAAGCGGCTCGGACTTCCTGTCTCTAGACTTCCATCAATATAGTAAACAAGTTTTTGAGAGTCATTACTCAGGACTTCCTCCTCCTGACAATATTTTCCAGATACAATCTTTACTTCAACCATCTCCTGTTAGTTTACAAACCTTTCGTTGTTAGCAGATGATATCATTGTTCATAAAACAATATTACTCATCTGTTAAATATAAAAATGAAAAAACTAGATTTCTGGTTTTTACTATTGACATTTTTTATAAGTCAATATGTATTCAGCCAGCAAAAATTAAAAATAACCATTACCGATAAAAAGACGAAAGAGTTTTTATATGGTGCCAATGTACAATGGATAAATTCCATTATCGGTGCTACGTCTGATGAATTTGGAGTCGCTCAATTAGATGCAATTGAGGTATTGCCCAACTCAATTGTAATAACGTATGTAGGGTATCAAACAGATACGATTCTTGTAAACAAGATTGCCGATATAAAAATTCAATTAGAACCGGAAATTCAGTTGAGCGAAGTAAAAATAAAAGGCAAGAGGCAAACGAATTTTATTTCTTCCATCAACCCGATAAAAACAGAAAAGATTGAAGCAGGAGAATTAAAGAAAGCAGCTTGTTGCAATTTGTCCGAAAGTTTTCAAACCAATGCTTCGGCTGATGTAAATTACAGCGATGCCGTTACCGGCGCAAAAGAAATTAGACTACTGGGATTAAGCGGAATTTATGTACAGAATTTACTGGAAGGGATTCCGATGATGCGTGGAACAACCGCCACTTTTGGGCTGGATAATATACCCGCACCGTGGATGAAGTCTATCTCTGTTTCAAAAGGTGTACCCTCTGTTAAGAATAGCTATGAAGGCATTTCAGGCTCCATGAATGTAGAATTTAAAAGCAGTTTTAACGATTCCACAAAATTATTTTTCGATATGTTTGGCAATCAAAATGTACGTATCGAAACAAACCTGTTGGTTAATCATAAAATCAATCCAAAACTCGGAACAATGTTGATGGCGAACGGTGCTTTTGTGCCTGTAAAACAAGACATGAACCACGATGGTTTTCTTGACCAGCCGTTGATGAAACAATACAATATTTTGAATCGCTGGAATTATCATTCTGATAAAGCAGAGGGACAATATATGATAAAAGTATTGAGTGAGAACCGTATCGCAGGTCAAATCAATCATACTGCTCATCACCATTCAGATTCAATACCATTATTTGGTATCAACATTAATACCAAACGGGTAGAAGCATTCGCTAAAACGGGTTATATTTTTACGGAAGAGAATAGTTTGGGAACTCAATTTTCAGGTGTATATCACCAACAAAAATCAAATTACGGGAAAAGGAATTTTGATACAAGACAGGCAACATTTACCGGAAATATTTTATATCAAACAACTGTTAAAAATGATAATCATGTTCTGGTAGGCGGTGTAAATTTTGTGTATGATAAAATTGATGAAAAATTAGACTCACTGCAATTTCACAGGAATGATTTCGTGCCCGGATTTTTTGCCGAGTATACATTCAAATGGAATTCAAAAATTACTATCGTCACTGGCATTCGCGGTGATTATCACACACGCGCCGGTTTTCAATTTAATCCAAGAGTACATGCTAAGTTTTCACTGACGGACAAAACGACTTTGCGAGTTGCAGCAGGCAGCGGCTTTAGAGTGCCTAATTTATTAACGGAAAATCAGTCTCTGCTGGCAAGCTCTAGAAGCATCTTTTTTCAGGAAAATCCAAATAAAGAAGTAGCCTGGAATTACGGAATTTCCTTAACACAAAAATTCAATCTGTTTAACCGGGAAGGAAGTTTGGCTGTTGATATTTTCCGGACAGATTTCTTAAAACAGGCAGTTATTGATATTGACAATGCAGACGCCACTGCAACCATTTCAAACCTGCATGGCAAATCATTTTCAAACAGTTTGTTGGTTGAGTTCAACTTTGAAGTATTAAAAGGACTGGACTTAAAAATGGCTTATCGACTGGAAGATGTGCGTTCCACTTATCATGGAATTTTATTGCAAAAACCCTTACAGGCGCTCAATAAAGGGTTGGTAGTTTTAAGCTATAAAACACCTAATCAGCAATGGCAGTTTGATATTAACACCAGCATAAACGGAAGAAGAAGATTACCGAATAGTTTTGATGGTGATACCGATAAACGTTACTCGCCTCGTTATGTATTATTAAATGCGCAAATATTAAAATACTTCAAACATGCCGAAATTTTTGCCGGTTGTGAAAATATCACGAATTACAGACAAAAAAATGTTATATTAGGAACACCGTTTAGCACACTTTTTGATACCTATCAGGTGTATGCGCCGGTAATGGGTGCAAGTGTGTATGGCGGATTTAGAATTTTTATTAATTAAAAACAATTAAACAAAATAAAATGAACAAAACAAAATCAATCGTAACTGTTATTATGGTGATGATAGTTACATTAATCGCATTTACAGCCTGTCATAACAAAAAATGTAAAGACGGTGAGAAATGTGAAAAAGCAAGTTGCTGCAGAGATTCAGCTTGCTGCGACAAATGCAGCGACAAATGTACTGTAGATAACAAATGCTGCGACAAATGTAAAGTGGGCGAAGAGAAAGCCTGCTGTAAAGAAGAAAAATGTTGCGATAAATGCGAAGGCAAATGTACTGCAGAAAACAAATGCTGCGACAAGTGTAAAGCAGGTGAAGGAAAGTCTTGCTGCAAAAAAGAAGACGCTTGTTGTAAAAAAGACGGTGCCGCATCTAACAAAGTTATAGATTCTGTTTCTGTAAAAGAGAAAGCAGCAGGCAGTTATGCTTGTCCAATGCATAAAGATATAACTTCAGATAAAGCAGGAAAATGTTCTAAATGTGGCATGGAAATGGAAAAAAGCAAATAAATCTTTTGATAAGATGAAAAAAATAATTTTAACGCTAAACGTATTGTTCTTCTTTTTCACAGTAAATACGTTTGCAAAAGAAGTAACAACAAAAGCATCTTTTATTGTTTCGGGCAATTGCGATATGTGCAAAGAAAGAATTGAAAAAGCCGCTAAGACAGCAGGGGTAAAATCAGCTGTATGGAATGAAGATACACATGTATTGACTGTATCTTTTGTACCAAATAAAGTTTCGGTTGATCAGGTTGAGCAAAGCATTGCAAAAGCAGGATATGACACACCCAAGTTTAAAGCCACTGAGGAAGACTACAATAAGCTGCCAAAGTGCTGTCAATATGAAAGATAATCTCAGTTTACTGTAATATTTTGTAAAACCATCCTACTAATTCAGGATGGTTTTATTCTTTATATAAAATCAATTTAAAATTGGTATTTTTGCACAAACAAATTAATTAAAATGAAGTCACCCAAACAAGGTTTAATTCTTATAACAGCTGTTCTTCTTATGACGGCAAATATGTATGCTAAAAAAGAAAAGAAGAAAAAAGAAGATGATACTGTTGCTGTTAAAACTATGACAGATTCAGTAAAAACTTCGCCGAAAGATACGACCTCAAAAAAAGACAATAAACCACAATTTAAAACAATTAAAGAAGTTACTGAAAAATGTAAGAAATACAGTGGGCTTTTCAATGTTTACCAGGATACAACTATCGGTAAAACCTATCTCGAAATTTCTGAAGATAAAATTGGCAAGGAATATATTTACTTCGCATACGTTCTTGATGGTGTTTTAGATGCAGGTTATGCTCGTGGCGGATATAAAGACAATTCTGTATTTACCATACAAAGATATTTTGACAGAATTGATTTTGTTTTACAAAACACCAGTTATTATTTTGATAAAAATAACGAATTAAGCAAAGCTGAAAATGCCAATATTAATCAGCCACTATTTCTTTCCGAGAAAATTGCAGCATTAACCACAGATGATAAAACTAAGAAGAGAACTTATCTGATAGATGCTGATAATTTATTCCTCGGTGAAAATATTACACAAATTAAACCATCCAAATCACCTACAGATAAATCGGATGCATTTTCAATGGGTTCGTTGAGCAGCAAAAAATCAAAGTATATTGCTGTAAAAGATTACCCTCAGAATACAGATGTTTCCGTAGAATATATTTATGAAAACCCATTACCTGTAAATACGGGTACCGATGAAGTAACTGATGCGCGTTTTATTTCTGTAAAAATGCAGCACAGCTTAATTGAGGTTCCACAAAATAAATTCAAACCAAGGTATGACGACCCGCGTGTTGGTTATTTCATAGAAAAAATTACTGATCAGACTTCCACCAATGCTGTTCCATGGAAAGATTTAATTCATCGATGGAATCTTGAGAAGAAAAATCCGAATGAAAAACTCTCTGAGCCTGTAAAGCCCATTACATGGTGGATTGAAAAAACAACGCCAAAAGAATTCAGACCAATTATACGCAATGCAGTACTCGCCTGGAATGAAGCCTTTGAAGCCGCAGGGTTTAAAAATGCTGTTGAATGTTTCGAGCAACCGGATACAGCAAGTTGGGAAGCGGAAGACATCAGATACAATGTAATTCGCTGGACTTCTTCACCACGACCACCTTATGGCGGATACGGTCCGAGTTTTGTGAATCCTCGTACAGGAGAAATTTTAGGAGCAGATATAATGCTGGAATTTATTTATCTGACAAACCGATTGCCACTTGAGAAACTATATGAAATTGCTGCTTTAGATAATTTGCAACCTGCTACTGATTTAAATTATGAAAATTGTGTATTTGGCGAAGGCATGCATCAAAATATTTTGTATGGCACGCAACTGCTAAATGCATACGGATTTTCTGATATGGATAAAGATGAATTTATCAAACAGGCTTTATATGACCTGGTACTTCATGAAGTTGGACATACTTTTGGGTTGATGCATAATTTTACTGCTTCACAATTACATAGCATAGACCAAATGCAAGATCCCGTTCTAGGTGCAACGGTAGGATTAACAGCTTCTGTAATGGATTATACGATTCCAAATATCTCAACAGACAAAACAAAGCAGGGACTATATTTTGACATCAAGCCGGGTCCTTATGACAAATGGGCTATTCAATATGGTTATACTAACATTGAAAATGAAGTGGAAGAAAAAGCAACATTGCAAAAAATTCTTTCGGAGTCTGTAAAGAAAGAATACCGTTTTAAAAACGATGCAGATGACATGCGCTCCATAGGAAAAGGTATCGACCCGCAGGCAAATATCTATGATATGTCTGATGATGCAATCGGATATGCTTTGGGAAATATTAAGATGGTAAATGACGCATTACCAAAACTATTAACAAAATACAGCACACAGGACAAATCATATCACGAACTGCGTAATGCTTATTTAATTCTTTCCGGTCATTATGCACGCAGCTTAAATGTAATTGACAGATACATAGGCGGTGTTTATGTAAACAGAAATTTTGCCGGTCAGGATACCACAGGTAAACCTTTTACAGTGGTCCCTTTAACAGAACAAAAACACGCTATGCAGGCAATAAGCAAGTATGCATTTTCTAAAAGTGCATTTAATGTACCGAATGAAATTTATGCTTACCTGCAAATGCAACGAAGAGGTTATGACTTCAGAAAAGAAAGTGAAGATCCGAAAATTCATGATAGAGTATTAAACATACAGCGTGCCGTATTAGATCAATTACTGAATAATACCGTTATGCAACGCTTAACAGACAGCAAGTTTTACGGTAATAAATATAGTGTGAATGCCATGCTGAAAGATATTACCAATGGTATCTTTATGGAGGATTTAGGGGCATCTGTTTCTACCATTCGTCAGAATTTGCAGCAAGAATATGTAGGAAGATTATTAAGTATTGTAGATACAAAATCCTCTTATAACTATACTTCAAAATCAGCGGCATTTGGTGAAGTGCAACGTATTTTAGCCTGGATGGAAACGCCATACGGTAGTGACGCAGCAACACAGGCACACAGAGCACATCTTGCTTTTATAATAAACAACACATTAGATTTGAAGAAATAACAACGATTATCTTTCCCAAAGTTAAAAACTTTGGGAAAGATTCTTTTATGCCTGCACTTCAATCTCAAACAATTCGGATTTTCCATTATCGTTATCTGCAACCAAAACGCAAGTGTATCTATTTTCAGCACGATGTGTGATGCAAACAGATTCTATCTTTTGCTTTTCAAAAACAGGATTTACTTTTTCCAGTTCTATTGATGCATCCATCATAAATTCCTTATTATTTAGTTTTTGATACGCGTTATAAGCAATGCTGATTGTACTGCCAATAATTTCTCCGTCATCATAAGCATTGTTTGTATCTTCGGCGGAAGCAGTCAATAATAAAATATCATCTTTTTCATTGTAACACGCTCCTGAAATCCCCAGAGAAATATTGTTTAGTGTACCAATTTTTACCGGCATTATTTTAAAAGAAGAAGGAAACTGTTTTTTTAATATTTTATGGTCAGTAATAATCAATTGATTGGGTTGCTGCGTATTTCCGCGATTAAAAAACAAGAGTTTATCTTTGCAATCCGTAAAGCCTTCTATATTCATTTCAACAATCAGGTTTCTGTCTCTGAAAATAGAATAAAATGCAGCTGTACTTATTTTCTTTATTTTGCTATCAGATAAGTTGACAAGAAAAGCCACATCACGTTGCGGAGACTTAGAACCGGAACCCACCACATACAGCATATCACCAATAATTGTAGCACATTCCAAATCAGGTTTATCAGGCTTCGGAATACGAATGCCATCGTATTCAAACAATTTCAATTGATTAATTTCATTCCACGCATCATCCAAACATAAAATATAATTTACATCATCTCCTATCAGGTATAATGTATTATTATAATACTCCAATGCAGAGCCGGATGGATAGTCAGTAGTTTTATTTCTGATAAAATTGATTTGCATATACGAATATACTTATTGGAAAGTATTTAATAAAGGATCTGATTTTTTTGTTCAAGCAGATCGTATCCATGTTTCGTATTTCACAAACTATAAAAAGAATATGTGTATTTCGTGCGATACAAAACAAAGCATCTGTTGGAAAGATTTATTTCTTAATTTCTATTATTCAAAATAACACCAACTTTTATCCAAGCTAATCTGATTGAGTATAATTCTTTTTCCATCAAAACAATCAATATAGCTCTCTATGTTTTGCCATCTTATAGGAACTTCTTTACTACTTGAACAATTGAGATTAAGATTTTTATTTAATTCAATTTCACCGGTATAATCGTTATAGACAATAAAATGAACTGTCTCTGTAGTACTGTCTATACTGACAATACTGTACCAATTACCACCGTCTTCACCACCAATCCAGAATGCATTATTAGGAACACTTTTTGGCTTCTTAGGCGAGCTGTTATGTTGAGTATTACAAGAATAAATACAAGTAAATAACAAAATTATTAGTAAATAAGATATGACTTTATTCATAAAAATCTATTTCCTCAGCATCAAACCTTTCAGCACAAACTTGTTATTCATATTCAACGTAAACCATGCTAAGAAGTATGCTGTTAAGATAACGGAAGGAATCAGCATAATATAAAACCAAGCATTGAAGCTGATATAGTATAAAGAATTTAATCCTGCAAAAATGATAAGCAAACGCGCGTATTCTGCATATTTCACCCAGTTTTTTTGTTCCATAATGGCACCGCAAATTACGGTAGAAAGCATCACCAATAAATATCCTGATACTTTATAAAACACTGGAAGTTTATCGTAATGATATAAATAAGCCACCAGACCAATGATAATAAATAAAAACTGCACCAATACATACCAGCTCAACCCTTTGTTGATTGGGCTCATATCATAAGGTTTATAATCTTTTTCTACCACGGGAATCGGAATCACTCCTCCTGCATCTTCCGGCTGCCAGCCTGGTTTCGCAACAATATATTTGAGTTTATCTTTTACAGAAGAAAAACGCTTTGCATTTTTATACATGCCAACATAATATTCTACATTTGCCCAAACCGGATTCCACGAATTAATTGGACGTGTAACACCATAGTTCGGCGTTTCTTCTTCATCTTTATAAGTACCAAATAGTTTATCCCAAATGATAAACATTCCCGCATGATTCTTATCAATGTATTTTGCATCCCTGCCATGATGCACTCTGTGGTGCATCGGTGAATTGAAAACAGCTTCAAACCATTTCGGCATACGTTTCACTACATCAGTATGTATCCAGAACTGATAAAATGAATTAATACTTAAAATACTGAAAAAAGTTGCTGTATCTACACCCAAAAATGGAATCGGTAAAAAAATGAAAAATGCCAGCACTGCATGTATCCATGATTGACGCAACGCCACCGTTAAATTATAATATTCACTTTGATGATGTACGCCATGCGCTCCCCAGAAAATATTCATTTCATGACCAAAACGGTGTGCCCAGTAAAAGAAAAAATCATACGCAATCAGACAAAAGATAAAGGAGAAAACACCTGGTTCAATTGTAATGATACGAAAATTATCATACACCAACTTATACATCCAAATCAGGAAGACACCAACAATGACTTTAGAAACCACATGACCAACACCTATATTCAGATTCGTTATGGCATCATTCAGATGATAGTAATCTTTGCTTTTCTTACGCATCGCAAAATATTCCAATACTACCATGCCAAGAAAAACCGGTGTTGCAATAACAAATGTTAAATCTCCTCCATTCATAATGTATCTTTTATCTTTAAATATACTAATGTTAATCTGACTATTGCAGATAAATATCTAATTTAACAAGACTTTAAGTAAAGCGCAATGGGAATTATACAAAAGATAAACAACGTCATAAAACGATATATTATTAAACGTGCAACCGCACATAAAGCTGTTGATATTGTGGAAGTGCGCACTAAACAACTTGGCTTACTCTCTGTATTATCTGAAACGGACTTATGTATTAAAAATTCGTTTTTCCTGTCTTATACTTTAATTTCTATAAAAACAGATTTGTTGAATAAAGACGGACTGAAAGTAGGCAAGATGATATTTGATACGCCAACGAAAGTAAAAGGAAATTCAGAATTGGTTTTTACCACAACTTCCGAGATTAGCATAATTACATCACTGTTTCAGGCGTTGTCTAATTTATTATCACAAACCATCTGGATGCGAAGTGTCGGAATCGCCACTATAAAAGTATTGTGGTTTACAGTTGAATTGCCTGTTGATGATATTTTTGAAATTCATCCTTCAAAATTGAAGATGCTGAAAGAAGAAACGGAAGAAGAAAAGATTATCCGTTTGCAAAAAGAAGCAGCTTGGAAAGCGAAATATGAAGCAGAAAAAGAAAAAAGAAAATCAGAAAGACAAGAAAAGCGTTCTGAATGGAAAGAAGAATTATTAAAACGCAGGTATAAGGAAAATTATATTTCAAAAGAGGAAAGAAACAAGAAGCAAGAAGCAAGACAAGAGACAGAAGACATTGAATTAATTATTACGAATAATACGCAAGATATTACCGGAAATATGGAAATAGTATTGGAAGCAACAGCACTTAAAGAAGAAGAAACTCTTGAAAAACCGGTAATAGAAGATTCATCTGAAAATAAAAATATAGAAACCAAGGAATAATTTAATTATTCATCATTTTCCAGAGCATATCTTTCAATTCCATCAGATTTTTATTAGCCATCGAAGAAAAGAAAATGTGCGGTATTTTTTTGGGCAGTTCTTTTTTGAGCATTTCGATTAATTCATCATCTAATAGATCACTTTTGGAAATACCAATGATTCTTGGCTTGTTCACTAATTCTTTGTTGTATAGTTTTAATTCTTTTTCAAGAATTTTATATTGTTTTTTAATGTCATCCGCATCAGCAGGAATTAAAAACAACAAACAGGAATTTCTTTCAATATGTCTTAAAAAACGAACCCCTAATCCTTTTCCTTCATGCGCTCCTTCTATAATTCCGGGAATATCCGCCATAATAAATGATCGGTCACCACGATAAGGCACCACACCTAAATTGGGCACTAATGTAGTAAATGCATAATCAGCAATCTCCGGTTTTGCAGCACTCAACACGGAAAGTAACGTTGATTTTCCGGCATTTGGAAATCCAACCAGCCCGACGTCTGCCAGTACTTTTAATTCCAGAATTTTCCAGCCCTCACTACCCGGTTCTCCCGGCTGTGCATATCGCGGAGTTTGATTCACCGCTGTCTTAAAATGATTATTCCCTTGTCCTCCACGGCCGCCTTCCAGCCAAACCACCTCTTGTCCGTCTTCTAAAATTTCCAATTCTTTTTCAAATGTATCACCGTTCTTGGCAACTGTCCCAAGAGGAACTTCTATAATGATGTCTTCACCTGCTTTTCCTGAACGTAAGCCGCCCTCTCCATGAGCACCATTATCTGCGTGAATATGTTTTTTATATTTAAGATGTAAAAGTGTCCATAATTGCTTGTTTCCACGCAAAATAATACTGCCCCCTTTTCCACCGTCACCGCCATCCGGACCACCTTTAGGTACGTATTTTTCTCTGCGAAAGTGCACAGAACCGCCACCGCCATTCCCTGAGCGGACAAATATCTTAACGTAATCTATAAAGTTACTTCCTTCCATTTTATATTGTTATCAACTAACGGCTGTAAAGATAGAAAATAAAAAAGCATTAGTATTTTTTAATACTAATGCTTTTTATGATGCTTTATTCTTTATTTAATCTTATTAACCTCAGCTTTTAAATTATCAAAGATTTCATCGATAGTTCCGATACCATTTAATGAAACAACCTTATTTAGCTTCTCATAATGATTTGCCACCTGAGCTGTTTCTTTCAGATATACTTTAAAACGATTACGAATTATGTTATCGTCTAAATCATCTGCTCTGCCTGAAGATTTGCCTCGTTCTTTAATACGGTGTACAATTTCATCTTCTGCTACATCCAGTGCTAATACTAATGAGATTTCTGTATTTTTTAAATCCAGTAACTTATCCAGTGCTTCTGCTTGTGGCTGAGTGCGCGGAAATCCGTCAAAAATGAATCCTTCTACTTTTCCGGCATATTCATCTAATTTATTAGACAACATACCAATAGTTACTTCATCCGGAACCAGCTCACCTTTATCCATATACTTCTTTGCTTCCACTCCAAGGGGGGTCTCATTTTTAAGCTCCGATCGAAATAAATCGCCGGTAGAAATATGGTATAAATTAAATTCTTGTGCAAGTTTTACTGCTTGTGTGCCTTTGCCACTTCCGGGAGGACCAAACAAAATTAGGTTTATCATTTTAACTTAAATTGAATACAAAGATACTAATCTGACGGAGCAGTTTTATTTACATAAGATTAAGGAATTGTTTTTTGATATGTTTTAAAGACATACTAAATCAAGTATTCAACTGATTAAAATCATGTTTGGTAAACTTGATTTTTTTTAATTTTAATAAAAAAAATGAAAACAATATTAGTCCCAACCGATTTTTCAGAAGTTGCAGAAAACGCACTCAAATTGGCTAAATCTATTGCACAAAAGACGAAAGCAACTATTCATTTAGCTAACTTCTATTCTATTCCTTTGGGTAGTTACGCTTATCCCGACATAAGCGTTCCGGGAGAAATTATTGAAGCAATCCGAAAAGCAGCGGTTGAAGGTATAGAAAGAACGGCTCAGGAATTAATAGCTGAAGGATACACGGTGGAACATACGGTAGAAATGGGAATGGCATCTGGTGAAATTGTAGATTTAGCAGATAAAATAGACGCGGATTTAATTGTAATGGGAACAACCGGGGCAGACGGACTGATTAATAAAATTATCGGAAGCAATGCTGAACACGTAATGCAGCAAACAAGAAGACTCATTATTTTAGTACCAAAAGATTGCACATTTGACGGAATTTTCAACGTCGTATACTTGGATGAATTAAAGGAAGATGATACAAAAATCCTATCAAAATTATTTTCCTTCTCTGAGGAAATAGGTGTACACAATGTAAAATTATTAAATGTAAATACAGGTTTCTTTTTTCAACCGGTGAATGAACATCTATTAATTCAGCTGGACAGAGCATTTGGTATGGAAAAAATAAAGCTTGAAACGGTAGATGCCGCCGACGTTAAAGAAGGCATTGATAAATATCTTGAAAAAGAGATGATAGATTTAGTTGTAATGTCAACACATAAGAAAACATTATTGGAGCGTATTTTTTCAAGAAACAATACCAACACTATGGCTTTGTATTCTAAAGTTCCATTGATGGTATATCACAAATAGCAAACAAAAGCAATTAGTACAAGATTCTTGCCTTGATAGTGTTTTTTACCTTCTTAAGGTCTTCCATCATTTCGAGGTCTGCGTTAGCGTCAACATCCAATACAACATAACCGATAGTTTCATTGGTTTTGAGGTATTGTCCTAAAATATTTACATCATGTTTAGAAAGGATAGAGTTTATCTCACTTAATACACCCGGCACATTATGATGAATATGCAATACACGTCTTGTATTTTGCTGAACAGATAAACTGATTTCCGGCACCGACAAAGAGCCTAAAGTACTACCATTATCTAAATACCCGGTGAGTTTAACAGCAACTTCTGTTCCTATATTTTCCTGTGCTTCCTGCGTGCTGCCTCCTACATGCGGCGTCAGTATTACACTATCTAAACCCACTAACGGAGACTCAAAACCAGGTCCGTTCTGTTTTGGTTCAACAGGAAACACATCAATAGCTGCACCACTGACTTTACCACTTTTAACGGCATTAGTCAATGCATCAATATCTACTACCGTTCCGCGTGATAAATTCTGAAAAATGACACCATCTTTCATTAATGCAAATTCATTTGCTCCAATCATATTCTTTGTCTGTGGAGTAGCAGGTACATGCAAGGTAATTATATCTGAACGTTGCAACAACTCTTCTATCGTATCTACTGCATTCGCGTTTCCAAGCGGAAGTTTAGGTTCTACATCATAGTAAATTACTTTTAATCCCATACTTTCACCCATAACAGAAACCTGAGTACCTATATGACCATAACCAATAATTCCAATTGTCTTTCCGCGCAACTCGTAACTTCCGGCAGCTGTTTTCTGCCAGTTACCTTCATGCATTAATTTATTTTTTTCAGGAATGCGTCGCAATAACATAATGGAATTTCCTATAATTAATTCCGCCACAGAGCGCGTATTTGAGTATGGTGAATTAAATACAGGAATGCCTAATTCTGTTGCCTTTTTCATATCTACCTGATTGGTACCAATACAAAAACAACCTATTGTCATTAACTTCTTTGCTTTCTCCAAAACGGCAGCAGTGAGGTTAGTTTTAGATCGAATGCCAATAATATGATAATTTTCGATGCAATCCAGCAATTCGCGTTCTGTCATTGCTTCTTTATAGCTATCTATACTTGCGTAACCTTTTTTATGCAATTCATTAAAAGCAGACTGATGCAATCCTTCTAATAAAAGTATTTTGATTTTGTCTTTCGGAAATGAAACTTCTTTTGCCATGATATCAAAAATAGCAATTATCTGAAAGATAATTTTAGTATAAATGCGATGACAATGTTTATTTAAGATTTTGATAAAGCGAAGCGCTCAATATCTTGTGATACTTATTCAACTGCTGCGTTCAAAAAATCAATAAATGGTTTAGCCGTAGCAGAGAGTTCTGTAATAGTTTTTACAAAATCTTTGGATGTCAATTCTTCATCTTTTAATTTATGAAAAACAGTAAAGCCTTTTAATTTGAGATATTCTATGGCTTCGTTATCTTCTTCATAGCCTTTTGGCGCTCGCTTCAGTTTATTTTCTGTATGTAAATCACCAAAATTATCTTTAAATTTTTTGGATGATATTATCTTTTTAAAGTCAGAGAAATTATAATCGATTTCTTGTCTGATTTTTGCAAGCTGTTCCGGCATAGGCATATAATTTCCTGCGCCAAAAAAACATTCGCCGGGTTGTATATGCAGATAATAACCTGCCATATTCGTATGCTTGCCTTTTGATAAATAAGCACCCAAATTAGTTTTATATGGTGATTTATCGGCAGAAAAGCGTACATCGCGATGAATTCTGAAAACACAGCTTTTAGGATCTAAGTGTGCAATGCTCTCATCTTTTTTGCCATAATTTTTTATCCATTCGGCAATAAATGATTTGATTTCTGTTTGTGAGTTCTCGTAGCGTTTCCTGTTCTTTTCAAACCATTCTTTGTTATTATTCTTGCTTAATTCTTTCAAAAACTTAAGCGTATCATTTGTCAGCATTTTTCTTCAATTTTTCTTCATTCTTTATTAGTTTTTCTAACGTATCCTTTTTCAGCATTTCCACGGTTTCATTTCTGATAGCTAAAAAAGCATGACGAATACCGCACGTTGTTTCATCTTTACATTCATCACATTTTTCATAGTATTTATGTGTGACGCACGGCAATAAACCGATTGCACCGTCAAAATAACGGATGATTTCAGCAAGATTCACATCTGCCGGATGTTTGATTAAATAATAACCGCCGCCTTTACCCTTTTTGGAATTTAAAATACCGGCATTCTTCATATCCAACAGTATAGTCTCCAAAAACTTTTTCGGAATATGTTCCTGTTCTGCAATTTCACCAATTAAAACAGGTTCTTTCGCCGGTTTTCTAGCAAGATACACTAAGGCATTAATGGCATACTTTGTTTTCTTAGATAACATTTTATCAGTTTGCGAATTTATGAGTTTATGAATGTAAGTATTTTTTACTTTATTTTTTTATTTCTCTATGGATTTAGTAGGTTTATTGTTGAAATATTTCTTTCTGTTAATAAAAACTTACGACTTATTACTTACGACTTGCTACTTTTGCTGCATGAGTTTTAAATACAATGCAACAACTTTATCTACCCTGGAGTCTATTTTCAGAGAAAATCATTATGTGATTCGTTATGAGAAAGGAAGATTTCAATCAGGCTATTGTATTTTACAAGATAAAAGAGTGGCTGTTGTGAACAAATTCTTTGAAACAGAGGCACGGATAAATGCGTTGATTGATATTTTATCACAAATTGATGTTGATGTAACTTTACTAGACGAAAAACAAATGAAGTTATACGAACAATTATCACAACAAAAACTGGAAATATAATTATAGTCGACAATCCATAGTCGATAGTTATTTGTACCAAATCAATTGACCATTGTCAAACAGCAAAATGCGATTCACGTTTCTCGGAACAGGCACCTCACAGGGAGTGCCGGTAATTACCTGCACATGCAAAGTTTGTAGATCTTCAGATAAGAAAGATAACCGGACCAGAACTTCTTTATTAATTCAATCAGAAACTACTACTGTTGCAATTGATACAGGACCGGATTTCCGATTTCAAATGCTGAGAGAAAAAGTGAAGAATTTAGATGCCGTTGTTTTTACACATGGACACAAAGACCATGTGGCAGGTTTAGATGATATTCGCCCTTTTAATTATCTGCTTGGAAAAACGATTGATGTATACTCGGAAGAACGAGTGCAGGAAATTTTAAAAAAAGAATTTTCGTATGCATTTGTCGGGCATGATTATCCGGGTGCACCACAAATACGATTGCAAACAATAAACGAAACACCTTTTGATATAGGGGATATTCATTTTATACCAATACGTGCCATTCATAAAGATTTGCCTGTTTTGGGTTTTCGCATCAATGATTTTACTTACATCACAGACGCAAATTATATTGCTGAAAATGAATTAGAAAAGATAAAAGGAAGCAAAGTGTTGGTGTTAAATGCATTACGGAAAGAACCTCATTATTCTCATTTCAGTTTGCCGGAGGCAATAGAGATAGTCCACAGAATTCTGCCTGAAAAAGCATTTTTTACTCATATCTCCCATCATTTAGGTTTGCATGAAGACGTGGAAAAAGAATTACCAGAAAATATATTTCTGGCATATGACGGGCTGCAAATTAACAGGTAATTATTCTTGTTCGTGATAATCTTCAGGTTCTTCTTTAGGTAAATCTGTTGACATTTCCTTTCCTTTTGAATTTTGCTCTGCCAAAGTCCATCCATCTGTAGCAGTCGTTTGCAACCAATTTATGCCTGACTTACGAAATACGTTAACTCCAATATTTAATTTTTGCTGGAAACCTGTTTCTAATTCGGCAACAGTCATCTGTTCACTTACATGCCATTCAAATGCATTAATACCTGCAACTAAATCATTTAACGACTTTTGCAAATTAATTAAATCTGATTTTTCAGATACTTCTCCCGCCTGATGAATATGTCGGTAAAATTCCAGCTTTAAAAATGGGAATCTACTTTGAAATTCATGCTGAATGTCTGATAGTTTCATTTCGGAGTGAATTCGTATGTCCATATTTTTTTCTTAAAATTATGAAAGAAAAACATCAAAGCATATGATAAAAATCAGGTAAGCAAACTATGTACAGGCTAATTTGTTTTAGGCTTATATCTCGATGCGCTCAATATTTTTTGTCCGTCTTTAATCTCTATCAGTTGTTTTAACGTAGTATTCGGGTACTCTTGCATATATTTCCTGACAATCTGCCATCCCAGCCATGCGCCTACTTTTCCGGGACTTTCTTTAGGCATGCCATAAGTGGTTGGACCTTCTTTTACATATTTGAATTGTTCAAACTTTGTATCGTACAACAAATTCTGGTTCAAAAAATAAGACCATATTTGTGATTCACTTTCTACACAAAACTTCCACTGCTTTTCATCGTATTTGATAATATCATTTTCTTTTTTATCCGGCAGCAAACTTTCGATGACATATAAAATTTTTCCTTCGGCAATCATTTTATCCAGCAATGTAGATTTATCATCAGGCACAGGTACAAGATTGGCCGCTAATACATTTGCACAATCTATTGCCATATATTTTTTATCAAACGTCGGAATCATAAATGTATATTCCTGAAAAACAGCCGGGTAATAAATGTAATTTGCACCTAAATATTTATCCAAGGAAATTCCTAAGATAGAATCCGTTGCGGTAAACACAGAATAAGAAAATTCAGAAATACAGGTCACTACTTTAGGTATTGGTTTTTCCGGGAAATAGCTTTTGTAATTAGCAAATGCAACTTGTAAATCATCTTTCAGAAAATCAAGATTGCCTAATTTAAATTGTACCGTATCATACAATCCTCTCATTGCTTTTTTAGTAATAAAATCCTGCATCATATTTAACTGAGCACCTTTATCGCCAACAGATGGTATATTCAACACCTGATTATAAAATACTGCATAAAAAACAGGATATTTTTTTTCCAAATTTGGGAGTTCAACATCTAAATTATCAGGATTGCAGGCAAACAAATCCTTCTCAAATCTCATAATATCCACTACGATATCTGATTTTTTTACCTCTTTTTCTTTTGGCGGTTGTTTCGGCGTATGATTACAAGTACAAGAAAATGCAATTATACACGTAAGGACATATAAAAATATTTTTTTTTGCAACGACATTTATAGTATCATTTAAGAGGACAAAAATAAGATAAAATTGCTATCCGACTATTTATTTGAAAGAACTTATTACTTATTACTTATTACTTATTACTTTTGAATTATGAAAATCGGCATAGCGCAACTTAATTATATGATTGGCGATTTCAAGGGCAACTTTGACAAAATGAAAGCAGCAATTGAAAAAGGAATTACTGAAAATGCTGATTTATTATTGTTTAGTGAACTATCTGTTTGCGGATATCCGCCAAGAGACTTTTTAGAATTCCATCATTTTATACATGAATGCGAAAACGTAATCCAGGCATTAGCAGGTATTGCCGGAAATAAAATTGCATTAATCGTTGGTGCTCCCTCTAAAAACCCGACAAAAGATGGCAAAGATTTATACAATTCTGCCTATTTTATTGAAGATGGGAAAGTAAAATTCTTAGCGCATAAAGCCTTATTACCGACTTATGATGTATTTGATGAATACCGGTATTTTGAGCCAAACAAAGAATTCAATGTGGTTGAATTTAAAGGAAAAAAATTAGCCATTACAATTTGTGAAGATATCTGGGATACCGGTGAAAAGAATCCCTTGTACAGAATTAATCCGGTAGCCGAACTGGCAAAACATCAACCGGATATTCTGTTAAATTTATCAGCATCTCCGTTTAATTATAATCAGGCGAAGAAGAGAATTAGTGTTATTCGCCAAAATGCGACGATATTTAAGCTGCCGGTATTTTACTGCAATTGCGTTGGAGCACAAACAGAATTAATTTTTGACGGAGGCTCTGTGGTGATGAACGAACAGGGCGATGTGATAGATGAAATGCCTTATTTTGAAGAGTGTGTACGTTTTTATCAGTTCACAGATAACGGTTCACAGATAACAGTGTCTATTGATAGAAATGAACCGTCAACATTAAAACGCGAACAAGATAAAAATCCAACAAAGTTGATTCATGATGCATTGGTTTGTGGTATTCAAAATTATTTTCAAAAGTTAGGATTTAAAAAAGCAATCTTAGGATTGAGTGGCGGAGTGGATTCTGCTTTAGTGCTGGTGCTTGCGGTAAAAGCATTAGGAAAAGAAAATGTTTTGAGCGTGTTGATGCCATCACAATTTTCTACATCGCATTCTGTAGATGATAGCCTGAAGTTATTGGAAAACCTGGGGTCTCCGCATAAAATCATTCCGATAAAAGAAGTATTTGAAGTATATGATAAGGTATTGCAACCACACTTTGAAAATAAACCATTTGATGTAACAGAAGAAAACTTACAGGCACGCATTCGCGGAAATTACCTGATGGCACTAAGTAATAAATTTGGCTATATCTTATTAAATACTACCAATAAGAGTGAAGCTGCTGTTGGATATGGTACTTTGTATGGTGATATGTGCGGTGGATTAGCAGTATTGGCCGATGTGTACAAAACACAAATTTATGAAGTATGTAATTACATCAATAAAGATGAAGAAATTATACCAAATCACATTCTTACAAAAGCACCAAGTGCGGAGTTGAGGCCAGGACAAAAAGATTCTGATTCATTACCGGATTATGCTATATTGGATAAAATATTATTGGAGTATATTGAACATCATCAGGGACCTGATGAAATTGAAGCATTGGGATATGATGAGAAATTAATTACGCGCATTTTGAGAATGGTAAACAGGAATGAATTTAAACGTCATCAGACACCGCCGATTCTACGAGTTTCCACAAAAGCCTTTGGCAGCGGACGCAGATTGCCAATTGTGGGAAAATATCTGGAAAGTTAAATATTAATCTACATCTTCTGACACAACTCCACCAATACTCCATTCGTTGTTCTGGGATGAAAGAAACATACTAATTTATTTAACGCACCAACATAAGGCTTTTCGCTTAACGGTTGAAAACCTTCACTTTTTAAACGCTCCATTTCAGCATAAATATCTGTTACTTCAAATGCAGTGTGATGAATGCCTTCACCTTTATTTTCTAAAAATTTATGCACGGTACTTTTCTCTGAAATCGGTTGAATCAGTTCAACCTTAGTATCATTCAACTCAAAAAAGACTACACGCAAATGTTGAGTTTCTAATACCTCTTCATGAAATGGTGCTTTACTAAATAAAGTCGTAAATAATGCTTTTGATTTTTCAATGTCTCTTACAGCTATTCCTACATGATCTATCTTCTTCATAATATTATTGTTTCATATTACATTTTGAATATACACTAAACTCTAAACAAAAAAATATTTGTTTAATTTATTTTCATTTTTCTTAAACAAAATAAATTCCATCATGTTACTCAACTATCAAATATACTAAACCAATAAAAATAAAAACGTGAAAAAGATTTTATTAATTGCTATTGTTGCATTACTCAGCAGTGGATGTATTCCAACTAATCTAACTCCGATAAATACTGTCAGTACGGAAATCGACCTAAACCGTTATTTAGGAAAATGGTATCAGATTGCCGCTTTGCCGCAGGTTTTTTCCTTCAATGCAAAATGTGTAACTGCAGAATATAGCTTAAACAGCGATGGATCTGTAAAAGTAGTAAATAAACAAATTACCCAAAATGGCACACCACAGGAAATAACCGGAAAAGCTACGGTTGAACCAAACTCTGGAAATGCAAAACTGCGTGTAGGTTTCTTTGGTCAGCAACCTGCAACATCTAACTACTGGATTGTAGAAATAGCAGATGATTATTCTTACGCTGTAGTTTCAGACCCAAACAAGGTTACCTGGTGGATATTGAGTCGTACCCCACAAATGGATGAAACAAAAGTACAGGAGATAATTGACAGATGGGCAGGTTATGGCATCAATATGTCTTTGTTACAAAGAACCGTTCAGGATTGTTAGTTATTTCTACGTGTTTGTAACAGAAATTCGTATTTACACAACAGAATTTCTATTTTTATGATGTGATTTATCTCGATTATAATGCAACCACCCCGGTAGATGAAGAGGTACTAAAGAGTATGCTTCCTTATTTTTCAGTAAAATTCGGTAATGCTGCCAGTTCCACTCACCTGTTAGGTACAGATGCTAAAAATGCAGTAGAAAATGCACGGGAGCAAATTGCACATACCATTAACTGCGAAACACAGGAGATTATTTTTACTTCGGGATCAACTGAAGCTGCAAACCTTTCAATAAAAGGCGTGTATAATAATTACCAAACAAAAGGTAACCACATTATTACTGTTGAGACAGAACATAAAGCAGTGCTGGATACCTGTAAATATTTAGAAAAAAAAGGTGCACATATTACTTACCTGAAGACAGATAAAGATGGATTAATTGATTTGCAAGAATTAGAAGAAACTATAACAGAAAAGACTGTTTTAGTTTCTGTAATGTATGCTAACAATGAAACAGGTGTTATTCAAAATATCAGAGAGATTTCGAAAATAGTACATAGTAAAAATTCTATTTTCTTTTGTGATGCAACACAGGCAATTGGTAAAATACCGCTCGATGTTCAAAAAGACGGAATAGATTTAATGTGTTTATCTGCTCATAAATTTTATGGCCCAAAGGGAATTGGAGCATTGTATGTTCGAAGAAAAAATCCACGTGTTACTTTGGAACCGATTATACATGGTGGTGGGCATGAGCGTGGGTTAAGGAGCGGAACGCTTAATGTGCCTGCTATTGTTGGCTTAGGCAAAGCATGTGAACTTATTTCTTTTAACGATGATATCGAAGAATTAAAAAATTATTTTGAACAATCATTGTTGGAGCAATTCAAAAATTCTATTAGTATCAATGGTGGCAATGCAAAACGATTACCAAATACAACCAATATTACTTTTCCTTTCAAGGCAGTAGATTTTATTCATAAAACAAAAAGTAAACTGGCTGTTGCCACAGGCTCAGCATGTACATCGGCAGAAAATTTACCTTCACATGTACTAAGTGCCATGCACTTAACAAGAGAGCAGGCGGAAAAATCTGTAAGATTTAGTTTTGGAAAATATACAACAAAGGAAGAAGTGGATGAAGTTCTTATTTTAATAAAGACATTAAAATAAACAGCCTTTTAAAATTATTTTTTTCGTTCATACTTTTCAGTTTGCAACTCTAAATACTTCCAACTTATTGTTAGTGTATCCCCGTTTGTTGACAAAGAATACTGTGCCGGACGTTCATCATTAAACTGTATCATATCCATTTGGTTCTCTCTAAACAGCAAACAATTGCCACTTCTGGGTAAAGCATTTTTCTTCGTATGAATTTCTAAGAAAGTATTATCTTCTTTCAACTCCAGTTCAATATTATCAGACGTGCTTGCCGGATTAGACAAACCATGTCTCATTCCACAACAATCTGTTTCAAACCAAATCCAGTTACCATAAATATTTTTAGGTTGTACAGACTTGACAGGCTCTATCCATTCTCCTCCTTTTTTAGGCTTTGGTAACTTTGGCGGTTTGGCTAAAAAGTAACCCATTGTTGTAATACTGATTAATATTGCTAAAAAAATCTTCTTCATCTGTACAAATAATTGCTTAAAATTATAAAATTTACATCATACAATTGTACTTATACAAATTTATTGCCAAAAAATGCCGGAATTACAAAAAATACGAATTGACAAATGGTTATGGGCAATTCGCCTGTACAAAACAAGGAGCTTGGCTTCCGAGGCATGCGCAGCCGGAAAAGTAAAGATTGAAGGTGAATCTGTAAAAGCATCCTATTTATTAAAAGTCGGACAAATTGTACATCTCAATAAACAAGGGGAAAAATGGATAATAAAATCTATTAAACTGATTGAAAAAAGAGTAGGTGCTCCTTTGGCTGTTGCATGTTACGAAGATTTAACACCACCGGAAGAAAAAAACAAATTGCTTTTTCCGGCCACATTTTATGAAGTACGTGACAAAGGAACTGGTCGGCCAACGAAAAAGAACAGACGTGAAATTGACAAATTCAAGGATATTGATGAAGGATAGCAAGTGTTCTTTAAGTATTAATAACAAACTTAGTTCGCTGAAAAGACATATTTAACATGAAAAAGTAGTAATTTTGTTGCAAATAACTAATTATGTTTGGAATGCACGGACCGGAATTATGGTTCATTTTAGCGATAGTGGTATTACTTTTCGGGGGCAAAAAGATTCCTGAGTTAATGCGTGGCGTTGGTAAAGGTATTCGTGAATTTAATGCTGCAAAATCTAACTTACAGGATGAGTTTGAGAAAGGCATGAAAGAAGACGAGTCGAAAAAATTACCCGAAAACAAATAATTATAAATTCATAAAACGTGGAAGTGTACAGATCTCTGAAGAAGCTGCAAGAAGATTTATATAACAAAAAGATTACAGCAACCACACTTACACAACAATCTATTTCAAGAATACATGCTCAAAAAGAATTAAATGCTTTCATAGAAGTATTTGAGCAGAGTGCTTTGTCTGCTGCACAAAATATCGATGAAAAAATTGCAGCCAATCAACCCTTAGGAAAACTATTCGGACTAACGATTGCTATCAAAGATAATATTGTGTACAAAGGACATATTGCAACGGCAAGCTCAAAGATTTTAGACGGTTTTAATTCGCCATACTCAGCTACTGTTGTAGAAAAATTGCTTGCAGAAGATGCAATCATTATCGGAAGAACAAACTGTGATGAATTTGCCATGGGTGGCAGTAATGAAAATTCATATTATGGTCCTGTAGGAAATCCTTTTGATACAGAACGTGTTTCCGGTGGTTCCTCCGGTGGCTCAGCAGCTGCTGTTGCAGCTGATTTGTGTATGGCTGCTTTAGGCTCTGATACCGGTGGCTCTATTCGTCAGCCTGCTTCATTTTGCGGAATTGTGGGATTAAAACCAACCTATGGCAGAGTTTCACGGTATGGATTAATTGCCTATGGTTCCTCCTTTGATCAAATTGGTCCCTTTACGCACACTATAGAAGATGCTGCGTTACTACTGGAAGTTATTTCCGGTGCTGATGCCTATGATGCTACCTGTTCTAATAAAGAAGTTCCTGACTATTCCGCACAACTTTCTTCCGGCAAAAAATACAAAATTGCATATTACAAAAATGCCATTGAACACACCGGTGTAGATAAAGAAGTGAGCGATGCAAGTCTGCAAATGATTGAACGTTTGAGAAGTGAAGGCCATCAGATAGATGCCATTGAATTTGCAGAGTTAGATTATATCGTTCCTGCCTATTATGTGCTAACTACTGCTGAAGCCTCATCCAATTTATCCAGATTTGATGGCGTAAAATATGGTTACCACGCCAAAGAAGCACATGATTTAGAGTCAACTTATAAACTAACACGCTCGCAAGGCTTTGGAAAAGAAGTACAACGCAGAATTATGAGCGGAACATTTGTCTTAAGTGCCGGTTATTATGATGCCTATTATTCAAAAGCGCAGAAAGTACGCAGAATAGTAGCAGAAAAAACAAAGCAGACATTAGAAACTTACGATTTTATTTTATGCCCGACTGCCCCAACACCTGCCTATAAAATCGGAGAAGTGCAAGATTCCATTGCTTCATTTTTAGGTGATATTTTCACTGTCCAGGCAAATATTGCCGGAATTCCGGGAATTTCATTGCCTTTATATAAGTCCAAATCTGGTTTGCCTATAGGCATACAGTTTATGGCAGGAAGATGGCAGGAAGAAAAATTACTGGCATTCTCAAATTCATTAATGTAATACGTTATAAATAATTAATTGACTGACAATCATTCAGTTAATATTTGAGGTTCTTAAAAATATCCTAAAAAAAGGCTATTTTACAGTTAAAAAGGACAATTTTCCTATCTTGCAAAAATGAGTTGTCCAAAATTTATTCTTCCATATATACTTTTTGCTTCAGGTATCTTCCATTTTTCCGTAAATGCCCAAACTTCACCACCATCTCAGTATAAAGATGCAGCCAGTGAACTGGAAATTCCGACAGAAGAACAATTATTTAAAGATGATCCTGATCCGGTGGTTATGAGTGCACAGATTGCCGTTCGCCTGAAAAAGATTCAGCAAATTATTCCGTTAGACTACAATGAACATGTACAGAAATATATTACGTACAATATTAATGAGAAACGTAAGGAGCATGTAGCAAAGATGCTGGGAAGGTCTAAAAAATTCTTCCCGATTTTTGAACCGATTTTAGCAAAGTATGGTATTCCTGATGAAATGAAATATCTTGCAGTAATAGAATCTGCACTCAATCCGTTCGCGCTTTCCCGTGCAGGAGCGAGTGGTCCGTGGCAGTTTATGTACAGCACAGCGTTACGGTACAACTTAAATATTTCCAAACGCGTGGATGAACGTCGTGACCCTTATGCTGCCTGTGACGCGGCGGCACGTTACCTGAAAGAAATGTATAATCTATACGGTAGCTGGCAACTGGCTATCGCATCTTATAATTGTGGTGCAGGCAATGTAAATCGTGCTATACAAAAAGCCGGTGGTTCAAAAAACTTCTGGGATATACGTCCTTTTTTACCTGCTGAAACTCGGGCTTATGTTCCCATCTATATTGCTATGGTTTATACCATGAAATATGCAAACAAATACAATATTGCTCCTTTAATTATTGACAGAGAGGCTACTCAACGGGTAACGGCAAGGCAAAAATTAACTGTAAATGATCTGGAAACTGTTTTGCAGATTCCACGACAGATAATTATTGATGAAAATCCGTCTCTGCTGACCACATTCATACCACCCGATTTTATCTTAAATCTTCCGGCATCAAAAATTATTTCATTTAATCAATTGCAAGATTCATTATACCAGAAGGCTATCTGCGAGCTGGAAGAACAAAAATTAATTGTGCCTAGTGTTATAAAACCCGGTAGCTCACCAAAAGAAAACAATGAAGAAGAAAATAATAATAATCCTGTTGCGGCAAAAGAAAGTAAACCTGTTACGAAAAATACAACGACAGCAAAAAATAATTTAAAAGAAGAGTGGAAAGAAGCAACTCCTGACAATACAAAAGAGGCAATTCAGAAAGAAGAAAAAGCAGTTCAGAAAAATGCTGCAACATTAACAAAAGCGAATAGCAATCAACTACTGAAAGAAGATAATAATAATTATAAAACCATTGCCTATACTGTTAAACCCGGAGATAACCTCGGATATATTGCAGCATGGTTTCATTGTAATGTAAAAGAAATAAGACGGTGGAATAATTTAAGCGGAAATTATATTGACGTAAAAGATGAGCTTTTGCTGTATGTGCACAAGAATGATTACAAAAAATTTGTTCGTTTTAATTATTTAAGCAAAAATATCAAGGATGAATTAAGTGCAAAAATAATTACACAGGAAGAAGCAGATGCGAATGCTAAAACAAAAGAAATAAAGGCACAAACTCCTTTAATAGATAAAATAAATCCTGTAAAGATTTTATCCAAAAAGGATTGTTTTCAGACACATAAAATAAAAGATGGAGAAACACTCTGGTCAATAGCACAAAAATACGATGAAGTTACTGTACAGGATATAATGCAATGGAATGGTTATAAAAAGACTCCGGTGCTGCACAAAGGCGACGAAATAAAAGTACGCAAGATAGCCTGTAAATAAATTATATTTTTCTGTACTTTTAATTATTGAAAGATTCAAAATTATATACCATTATTGAAGCATTAAAAGGCAGCCAAATCCTCCTTATTGAAAAACAATTAAAAGAAGATAAACGCAAAACACTATTAGTATTATTCCAACTGTTACAAAAATCAGGTGCCTCTTTTTTAGATAAAGAAGTACTGTTTTATAAAACCTTCAAAAAGAAATATTCTGCTGCCAATGATTATCTCCTGCGTAATGAAATGCGGCTGCTGGTGGAAAAAATTGAGTCGGTCTTAATTAAAGATCAGGTGGAGAAATTAACTGAGAAAGATATTCTTTTCCAGCTTAAACAGCAGTTATTACTCTATAAGAACCTAGACTTGTTTGAAATTTATGAAGAATGCTGGAAGGAAGCTAAAACAGTAGCTTTAGAACAATATCAATATCAGGATATACTTGAATTAAATGCCGATTACTATGAGTTTGCACAATTTCACATACGCAATTACAAAGAACGGCTTGAAATCTTTGATAAGTTAATTGATGAAAATATTTTATACTCAAATTATTTTTTTGCACAACAACAGGCATACCTTTCTCTTTTAGAAGGCAATGCCAATAAACTCAGACTTGAATATCAGACAGCGCAGACAGTTAAAATTCCTGATGGAAAAATAAGTATTGAATTGAAACAACTCAACGCATTCACTAATGAATATTACCGGCTGATTGGGAAATGGTTTCCATTACAAAGCAAAGGAAAAACAAACATCTTATTAGAAGCCTTAACTATTTTGGAAAAATGTAATAAAAACTCGACTCTGTACAAAAAAGAGAAGTTACGTGTTTTACATTTAATAGCAACCGATTTTTCAATGTCGGCAGACTTTGAAAATGCAAATACTTATTTTGAGCAACTCTTTGAGGAAGTTCCGCCTGCACAGTTTCAGAATAAAGCATACTATTTGTATAATTATGCCGTTAATCTTACAAAATTAAATCAGTATAAAAAAGCATTAACTATTATCAGTGATGCTGAAAAAACTATAAAACCTGATAATGAATTCCTGAGGGATAAATATCAGCTACTAAAAGTAATTTGCTATATGTTTACAAACAATACGGATATGCTTAAAAAAATGATTCCTACAGATTTTTCAGTTTTACTGCCTGAACAACGCGTGTATTTCCGTTTTGTAAACTCTATTTATCATATCATCAATAAAGAATATTATCTGGCTTCGGAGGAAATAAATAATTTATTGCGATCAAAACTAATTAATGAAATTGACATTCACTTTTTATCCGTAGCCAAATTTTTTAAAGATGTATTACATGAAGTATTAAAAACCGACACTCTAAATCTTCCTGAAAAAACCTTTAAAAAAATAGCAGAGCAAGCTTCCGTTATAGATACCACAGAGCCTCCCATAATTACCAATTACATGCCCTACAAATGGTTAAAATCAGCATTAAAAATCTGATTTATTTTGTTATTTTTGTGCAACACCCTATATTGCAACCAACTATAAACTATGTTCGCTTACCTTTTCGGAAAAATTACCCTAAAAACGCCTACTCATGTTTATCTCGAATGCAACGGCGTTGCCTATTTTATCAATATATCTTTAACTACTTTCTCTCAGATTGAGCAGGTTGAAAATGTTAAATTATATACACACCTCGTTGTACGTGAGGATGCTCATGTTTTATATGGCTTTTTCAGCGAGGAAGAAAAGAATATGTTTCAATATTTAATTTCTGTTTCCGGTGTTGGACCAAATACAGCAAGATTGGTATTATCATCACTTTCCGTACACGAGTTTCAGAAGGCAATAATTCATGGAGATGTGCGTTTAATACAATCTATAAAAGGAATTGGACCAAAATCGGCACAACGTTTAATTCTGGAGCTGAAAGATAAATTGAAGAAAGAACCTGTACCGGAAGGAATGGACAATATATTACAACATACACATTCATCTGTAATGAATGATGAGGCATTGGCAGCACTTAATATGCTTGGATTTCAGAAAATACAAGCAGAGAAAGCTGTATCAAAAGCCATAAAAGATAATCTCAATATACAATCTGTGGAAGAATTGATAAAATTGAGCCTAAAAAATTTGTAAATTTGCAGCATACTCTACTATTTGGTGAGAAGAACTATACATAAGACTCCCATAAGCATACTATTGTTTTTTGCTATTATGTATAGTATTAGTGATAGTTATGCTCAAACTGATAGTTCAAAAATAAACCTGAAGTACCCAATTCAGGACAGGAACACAGACTTCCTGATTACAAAACCCAGCACTAATCTTGATTTAAATGACCCGGGTATTGTAAATAAACAGGTGGAATACGACCCCAAAACCAACAAATTTATTGTGTATGAAAAAATCGGCGATAATTATTACAAAACGCCAACATACATGACTTATGATGAATACTTACAATATACGAGTCAGGAATCAGAACAAACCTATTTTCAGCAACGCTCCAGAGCCATTGACTTGGCAGAACGCAAAAGCAAACAACCATTTCTGTATCAGGGTCCTGAATTATTCAACCGGTTTTTGGGTGGTACTAAAATCGAAATTAAACCACAAGGAAACGTAGATGTAACTATTGGTGTAAATTCCCAGCGTATTGACAATCCTGTTTTACTCCAAAATCAGCGGCGTAATATCAACTTCGATTTTGATATGAATATTCAGTTAGGTCTGCAGGCATCTATTGGTGATAAATTAAAACTCGGAATCAACTATAACACAAAATCAGGTTTTGCTTTTGAAAATCAATTGAAGTTAGGCTATAAAGGTAAAGAAGATGATATCATTCAGGCTTTAGAATTTGGAAACGTGAGTATGCCCTTGCGAAGTGCACTTATCAAAGGTCCACAAAATTTGTTTGGTGTAAAAACACAATTAAAATTTGGTCGGCTAACAATCACAAATGTATTAGCTCAGCAAAAATCCAAAACAGAAAATGTAAGGATAGAAAACGGAGCACAAACAAAAAAGTTTGCTATAAAAGCAGATGAGTACGAAGACAACAGACACTTTTTTATAGCACAATATTTCAGAGATACTTATGAACAGAGTCTGAGCAGATTGCCTTTTGTCGGTGCACAAACAGTTATCAATAGAATTGAAGTTTGGGTAACCAATAAAACCAGACAAACAGAAGAAGTAAGAGAAATTGTAGCCTTTCAGGATTTGGGAGAAACCAGTAAAATTTACAACACATCTACTGTTACCAGTAATGGTGGAATTTACCCGGAAAGCAATTCAAACAATTTATATAATATTATCACAAAAAGTGCAAATTCTCTGGACTTCAGAGATCCAAGCAGGTGTATTAGCTTCTTAGAAAGCAACAACTTATTTGCAGTAGATGATTTTGAAAAAGTAAGTGCACGAAAACTGGCAACAACTGAATATGCATTTAATGCACAACTTGGTTACATCTCATTAAATCAACAGTTGCGCCCTGATGAGGTCTTAGGTGTTGCCATACAATATACAGTAAATGGAAAAGTATATCAGTTAGGTGAGTTTGCATCTGACTTACCTCCTCTCGCAGACACTACTAAAACTAAAGATCAGATTTTAGCGCTAAAGATGTTAAAAGCAACTTCTGTAAGAACTGTTGAGCCAATATGGGATTTGATGATGAAAAACGTGTATTCATTAGGTGCCTTTAATGTAAGTCCCGATCAGTTTTTCTTTGACATTTATTATATCGACCCGGGTGGCGGACAAAAACGTTACTTGCCGGACGGTGGAAATATTACAGGTCAGCAATTATTAAAAGTACTTAATCTCGATAATGTCAATAATCAGCTGGACCCTCAAAATGACGGACGATTTGACTTTATACCAAATGTTACCATTAACCCGAGAAACGGGAAAATATATTTCCCGGTTTTGGAACCCTTCGGCAGCTCGCTGGCAAATGCAATAGGAGATCCTGCGATAGCAGCAAAATATGTATACCGGTATTTATATGATACCACTAAGTTTGCTGCGCAACAATTCCCGGAGTTTAACCGGTTTGTATTAAAAGGCTCCTACCGCGGAACAGATAACAGTACGTTCAGGCTGCCTGGTGCTTTTAATTTACCGCAAGGCTCAGTAAGTGTTAGTGCCGGTGGAAATCAGTTAAAAGAAAATGTTGATTATACCGTCAACTATGGTATTGGTGAAGTAGTAATTATTAATCAGGGCGTATTAAACTCAGGAATTCCTATTGATATAAAATTTGAAAATAATATTCTGTTTGGTGTTGTGAATAAATCTCTCTTTGGAACGAGATTAGATTATTCTGTCAACAAAAATTTCACTATTGGTTTAACACATATGCGTTTAGCAGAAAAACCATTTACACAGAAAGTAAATTTCAATGATGATCCGGTAAAAAATAATATCATCGGATTAGACATTAATTATGCAACAGAATCAAAAGGATTAACCAGAGTATTTAATAAAATTACAGCGCAGGATACCAAAGCACCTTCTAAAATAACGGTTGCAGCAGAAGCCGCTTATTTTATACCTGGTCATTCCAAAGCAATTAATATTGATGACGCAGGAACAGTATATGTAGATGATTTTGAAGGAGCGAGTACCACCTTCGATTTGCGAGGAAGCTATCTTACCTGGTCCTTAGCTTCTGCTCCTAAAGGAATGCCAAATATTTATGGTGTAGAAAAATTTCCGGAGGCGCGCATCAGCGATAGCTTAGCATATGGATTCAACAGGGCAAAACTTTCATGGTATTCCATTGATCCAATTTTTCAGGGCGGTGGCGGCGGCACCAACCCCTTAAACAGTGCTACAGCAGAAGCCACCAGAAACAATATTTACACTCATCAATATTTTGAGCAGGATGTTTTTAAAAACAGACAGAATTCAACTATTACCAATCCACCTCTTTATACACTGGATTTATCTTATTTCCCTGAAGAAAGAGGACCTTATAATTATGAAACTTCACCAACACCTTATTCAAAAGGTATAAATGCAAATGGTAAATTAAATAATCCTGAAACCCGGTGGGGTGGTATTATGCGTACTATTGATGGTACCAGCGATTTTGAAGCTGCCAATATTGAATTTATTCAATTTTGGGTACTGGATCCCTTTCAGTTTCCAGGTGCCAATAGAAAAGGTAACTTATATATTCAGTTAGGAAACTTATCAGAAGATATTTTAAAGGATTCCAGAAAGCAATATGAGAACGGACTACCCCGCCCTAACGGAGGTACAACAGTTGATACTTCTTCTTGGGGTGTAACCCCAACGATTCAGAATGCATTAACCAATAGTTTTGATGCAGACCCGGATGTTATAAAAAAACAAGACGTAGGCTTGGATGGTTTGGATGATGACGCAGAAAAGAATTATTTTTCCAATTACTTAACCAAACTTTCAACGCTGGTTTCAAATCCTCTTGTTCTTGAAAAGGCAAACATCGACCCTTCCGGTGATAATTATAAATTTAACAGAGATGGCAATTTTTCCGGTGATGATGGTGTTATTATTCGCTATAAAGATTTTTCGAATACACAGGGGAACTCTTCTAATAACCTTAGTGGCGGCAATGTAAATGGAAACTCAAAAACACAACCTGATAATGAGGACCTGAACAATGATAACACTCTAAATGAAACGGAAGAATATTTCCAGTACAAGGTTCAGTTTGATGAAAATTTCCTGACTAACTCCCCATACATTGCGAGTAAAGATTCTACCCTGATTGATGGCAATCAGTATGCATACTGGTACCAAATAAAAATCCCGATTAAAGAGTATGAATCCAGAGTTGGTAATATTTCTGATTTCCGTTCCATTCGTTTTTGCCGCCTGATGTTAACAGACTTTACGGACAGTGTAACCTTACGTCTGGCTCAATTCGGGTTAGTTAGAAATCAATGGAGAAAATACGATCTATCACTGTCAAATCCGGGCGAGCAATTGCCGGGTGATGAAACTACTAATACAGATTTCAATGTAACTTCTGTAAGTGTGGAAGAAAACTCCGGACGACTCCCAATTCCTTATGCAATACCACCGGGCATTATCCGTGAACAAAATATCAGCGGGTACAACAATGCTTTACAAAATGAGCAAGCCATGAGTTTACAGGTTTGTGAATTACAGGATGGTGATGCACGTGCGGTTTTCAAGGTAACAAATCTTGATTTACGAAATTATAAACGTATAAAATTATTTACCCATGCTGAAAATTATCCGGGTGACAGAGGCAGTTTATTTCCTATAAAAAATGATGACATTCATGCCTTTATTCGAATCGGCTCAGACTTTACAGATAATTATTATGAATATGAACTACCGTTAAAAGTAACACAGCCCGGAAATTATAATCCCGAAAGTGATTTGGACAGAAGCTTAATCTGGCCGGACTCTAACCAGATGAATATATTACTTGACAGTCTTACTAAAATAAAGCAACTACGCAACATTAGTAATTCATCACAAATATTACCTTACGAAGTAACTCTTGGCAATGGTGTAAAAATCAGCTTAAAAGGTAACCCTGATTTAGGGGTTGCATCCGTATTTATGATTGGTGTAAAAAATCCTAAAAGAATTATCGGAGAAAATGAAGATACTGACGACGGTCTCGCTAAATGTGCTGAAATCTGGGTGAATGAATTACGTATGTCCGGGTTTGACGAACAAGGAGGATGGGCCGCATTGGGCAGAGTTGACTTGCAGCTTGGTAATCTCGGTAACCTTATTATGGCAGGAAATATTCATACCATCGGGTTTGGTGATTTAGAACAACGACTTAATCAGCGATACAGAGATAACTATTACCAGTATGATATTGCAGCCAACTTAAACCTTGGTAATTTGTTACCTGAAAAAGCAGGTTTGAAAATCCCTGTTTACACCCAATTCTCACAGTCTATAAGTACACCGCAATACGATCCCTATGAATTAGATGTGAAACTAAAAGACAAATTCAGTGTAATAGAAGCGGATGGCAATTTATCTAAAGACAGAAAAAAAGAACTGATTGATTCTACCAAACGTGTAGCACAGGATGTTACTACTATTAAAAGTATTAACGTTACCAATTTACAAAAAGTAAGAACCAATACAGAGAAACAACCGCGTGTTTACGATGTAGAGAATTTTAATTTCACTTATGCCTTTACACAAACTGACAGAAGAAATCCAATTATTGAAAAAGAAGTTATAACAAAACACAGAGGTTCTATCGGATGGAATTTTTCTCCAAAACCACTTGTATGGCAGCCTTTCAAAAAAGTTAAAAACAACAGTGTCCATCTGAAACCAATTAGAGAATTCAACCTTAATTTAAAACCTAATTCGGTAGCATTCAGAACAGACATAAACAGGCAATACGGCTATCAAAAAATACGGAACATCAGTGGCGATGACTTGGAGATAAAACCAACGTTTGATAAATATTTCACCTGGGATAGATTCTGGAGTGTTAAATACAACATTACAAAATCTATCAATGTTGATTTCACTGCAACGAATAAAGCGCGCATAGACGAGCCGGCAGGTGCTTTAGATACAAAGGAAAAGAAAGATACTGTTCGCCGTAATTTCTGGAAATTCGGAAGAAATGTAAGTTATGATCATATCTTTAATGCATCATACAACTTACCGTTACAACTATTTCCTGCTTTGGACTGGATGAACGTAAAGGCACGTTATGGTGCTACTTACTCTTGGCTAGCAGCTCCTTTGGGGTTGACAAGTTTAGGGAACACTATAAAAAACGGACAGGATTATCAGATTACTGCTGATATTAATTTTAAAAGTTTATATCAGAAATCAAAATTTCTGAAACCATATACGCAGCCCGACCTCAAAAAAACAAAACAGGAATACGCCGATGCATATTCAAAATACAAAGAACAAGATGATTTATCAAAAACAAAGATCATCAAAAAGAAAGAAGATATTGAAAAGAAAATTGAAGACATAGAAATTGCGGAAAAAGACACATCCAAGACGAAAGAAGATATTAAGAAATTAGTAGATGAGAAAAAGCAACTGAAAAATGATTTACGCCAGTTAAAACTGGAAAAAAGACAGCTTCCCGAACCGGCAAATCCAGCACTGGATTATGTTATGCGCCCATTAATGATGTTGCAACGCGCATCTATCAGCTATGATGTAAAACGCACCACTGTATTACCCGGGTTTATGCCTACTCCGCTTTTGTTTGGTGAAGATTTTAAACAACATGCACCCGGACCCGGATTTTTATTTGGTGCCCAAAAAGATACCAGCTGGCTGAGCAATATAGCCGCCAAAGGATTAATCTCAAAAGATACAACCATAAACTATCAGTTTATTCAAACAAAACAACAAAGCTTTAACCTGAAAGTGTCTCTGGAACCGTACAGAGATTTACGTGTAGATATTTCACTTCAGAAAACCCAAGGTGAAACCTACTCAGAATTCTTTAAAACGACTTCTGCAAACTCAGCTTATGAGCACTTAACACCTATGGTGAATGGAAATATGTCTATGTCGTTTTTAATGCTTAAAACTATTTTCAGTAAAGTGGATGAAAATAATTTCAGTAACGCATTTTATAAATTCCAGGAATTACGTGAAGTATATTCTCAAAAATTTGGTGATAGGAATCCGAATTCAGATACAATCTATATAAATGATAGCATTCGGTTACCAAACTTCAAAGAAGGCTACGGACCATTTTCACAAGATGTGTTAGTGCCTTCCTTAATTGCTGCATATACAGGAAAGAATCCGGATAAAGTCCGTTTAAATCCATTGAGAGGGATTCCATTGCCAAACTGGCGCATCACTTATAACGGATTTGCCAAAACAAAATGGGGAAAGAAATTATTTACTTCTTTTAACATTACACACGGATACAATTCAACATTTAGTATTGGTTCTTATGTTACGAATTTGAATTACTTAAACACGCCCGGTTATTATAACGAAGATTTGTTTTATGTTCCTGAACGCATAGATTCTTTATCAGGAAATTACTATGCATACTATACAATCCCGCAGGTAACTATTACAGAACAGTTATCGCCTTTATTAGGAATAGAAATTTCCTGGAAAAATAGTTTGATTACTAATTTTGAATTTAAAAAATCGCGTACACTTGGATTAAGTCTGTTAGATTACCGGTTAACGGAAACGCGTACTACAGAATACGTTGCAGCACTCGGGTATAAGCTGGCAAAATTTAAAATACCATTTAAAATCAGAGGAAAAAGGATTACGTTGAATAACGATATAAACCTGCGTGCCGACTTCTCCTACCGCGATGATAAAACTGTCAACTATCGATTAGACCAGAATATTGCGGAACCAACGCGCGGACAAAAAACGATCTCCTTAGCTGCTACCATTGACTATATTGTCAATAATAAATTAAACGTTCGTTTATTTTACGATTTCCGAAGAACAAATCCTGCTACTTTGGCTTCCTATCCCACAAAAACGCACCGTGGTGGTATTACGTTCAGATTCTCCCTTACTCCTTAACTTAGACTTGACAAGTTTTAAAAACTTAACAAGTCTTACCTTGAAATAAAAAATAAAATCTTATTTTCGTAAAAAATACACAAAATGAATATTCCCGCAGAATTAATGTACTCGAAAGAACACGAATGGTTACGAGTAGAAGGTGACACCGCAACAATAGGTATTACATCTTTTGCACAAGGCGAATTAGGTGATATTATTTATGTGGACATAGACACCGTTGGTGAAACAATTGCTAAGGATGGTATCTTTGGAACTGTAGAAGCAGTAAAAACGGTATCTGATTTATTTATGCCGGTGAGCGGAGAAGTGCTGGAATTTAACGAAGCACTAAAAGACAAACCTGAATTGGTAAACAATAAACCATACGAAGACGGCTGGATGATTAAAATTAAACTTACTAATCCGGATGAAGTAACTACATTATTAGATGCTGCTGCTTATCAGGCTTTAATTGGTTAGCATACCGTCATTCCGAACATCGTGAGGAATCTGTTCAATAAAAAAATATCAAAAATAATTCCTGCACTACTTTGGTCAGGAATTATTTTTTTTCTCTGCTTCCTTCCCGGTAGTGCATTTCCTAAAGAAGACTGGCTCGATAAGATTTATTTCGATAAAATCGTACATGCCTTTTTATATCTCATTTTATTTTTTCTGATTATAAGAATTTTTGAAAACAAAACCACTCTTTCTCTTTTAACTGCATCTGTATTGTGTATTGCTCAGGGAATTCTGATAGAATTTGTGCAAGGTTCATCTTTTATTGAACACAGAAGTTTCGATGTGTATGATATTGCAGCAAATATTTTCGGGGTAATTTCAGGCATTATCATGGCATATAAAAAACATAAGACAATTTAACTTCCTTTTTAGCACTATTTTTGATATGTTTAGTTCGTGAAAAAAATCTTATACATATTATCGTTTTTCATAGCATTTGCAACACAGGCACAAGATGGTGATTATGATGCATTTTTAGCACGTCAGTTTTTACAAAATGGTGAGTTTGCCAAAGCTGCCGAATATTACGAAACATTGTTTAAGCAAAATCCAACTGAATATTATGATGACTATCTGGATATTTTAATCCAGATAAAAGACTTTGAAAAAGCAGAAAAAGTCATTAAAACATTATACAAACAATCTGATAACTATCCTATTTATTTACTTGACTTAGCCGACTTGTATTTAAAACAAGACAGAGCTGCTGATGCAGAAAAACAATTCGCTAAAATCATCAAAGAATTAAAATCTGACCGTTATACAATTCAGCAAATAGCAAAAAAATTTATTCAGCTAAAACAATTGGATTATGCGCAAAAGGTGTACGAAAAAGGCAAAGATGTTTTGAAAGATAAAAATGCATTTAACTTAGAAATTGCCAATCTTTTCTTTCTGAAAAACGATTTGACCGGCATGATTAATGCTTACCTGAATGAAGCTCCTTATCAGGCAAACAACCTAAGCTTTATTGAAACGGGATTACAAAAAGGACTAACCGATGAAAAAGCAAAAGATGCACTTGAAAAAGAATTACTAAAACGGGTACAGGCTAACAAGAATGAGTTTGTCTATCAGGATTTACTGGTTTGGTTGTACATGCAGCGCAACGATTTTGACGGCGCAATCCTTCAATCAAAATCGCTTGACGTATTGCGTAATGAAGACGGAGAAAATGTAATTCGTATTGCCAGAACTGCGGCTATTCAAAAGGACTACGATGCTGCAATTAAAGGATATCAGTACGTCATCGACAAAGGGGCACGATATCCCTGGTTTGTAAATGCAAACCTTGAATTAATAAATGTAAAAAGAGATAAGATTGTCAACTCGCCGAACTTTACCAAAGTGCAATTGTATTCTCTAAAACAAACCTATTATGATTTTATAAAAAACTATAAGAATGACGATTATACTTCTACCAATGCAATTATAGAATTAGCACAATTAGAAGCTTTATATATTCATGAAATTGACACTGCTATAACTATGCTTGTACCAATTGTCGAAAACACCAGAATGACAAAAGATTTACTGTCGAAGGCAAAATTATATCTTGGAGATTATTATATAATTGCAGACCAGCCCTGGGAAAGTTTATTGCTTTATACACAGGTGGAAAAAGACGAAAAAGGAAATCCGGTTGGAGAAGATGCAAAATTCAGGAATGCGAAGCTGGCTTATTACAAAGGAGATTTTGAGTGGGCGCAAACACAGTTAAAAATAATTAAAGCAAACACCTCAGAATTTATATCCAATGATGCCATTGATTTATCTGTCTTTATTTTAGACAACCTCAATACGGATGATACGGATTTTGCCCTCCTAAAATTTGCAAAAGCAGATTTGTTGCGCTATCAAAATAAACTGGATGAAGCAGAAGACACGTTGGATTTTATTACAAAAAATTATACCGGCACAGCACTTACAGACGATATATTATACTTAAAATATAAAATTGAAAAAGAAAGACAACATTACGACAAAGCAGCGACTTACCTGGAACAAATTGTAGAAAATTATTCTACAGATATTTTAGCAGATAATGCTGTTTTTTATTTAGGCGATTTGTACCAGAATTATCTTAAAGACGAAGAAAAAGCAAAGTCCTATTACGAGAAAATAATTTTAGATTTTAAAGACAGCACCTTTTCTATAGAAGCACGGAAACGTTTCCGTAAATTGCGGGGAGATATTTGAAAAAAATCGGAACTATTTTAGGTCTATATTTGTTAATTGAAAAAAGTAAAAATAAAAAATGGGTGGAATTTATTTGATCTCGATCTTAATTATGGGTGTAAGCTGGTACGTTGGTTTTACGATGCAACGCCGCTTTAAAGAATATTCTCAGATGCCAATACGTATGACAGGCAAAGAAGTAGCAGAGAAAATGTTGCGTGACAATGGAATTTTTGATGTTAAAGTAATTTCAGTGCCCGGTGCGCTCACCGACCATTACAATCCATTAGATAAAACTGTAAACCTGAGCGATTGGGTGTATGCACAATCCAATGTAGCGGCCGCAGCTGTTGCTGCTCATGAATGCGGACACGCCGTACAACACAATACTGCTTATACGTGGTTAACCATGCGTTCAAAGCTAGTACCGGTAGTACAGATAAGTTCTCAATATGTACAATGGATTATTTTAGGGGGTTTAGCATTACTGATGTTTACTCAAATTCCATGGGTATTGCTTATCGGTATTGTGTTATTTGCGATGACAACCATCTTTAGCTTTATAACCTTACCGGTAGAATTCGACGCTTCAGCAAGAGCATTAAAATGGTTGGACAGTAGCATGATTTTACAACCGGAACAGCATGATAAAGCCAAAAATGCTTTAAAATGGGCTGCCTCCACTTATGTTGTTGCTGCCTTAGGTTCTTTGGTTACCTTATTATACTATATCTCCATATTTGCCGGAGCAAGAAGAAGAGATTAAAGAAAAAATATCTTTACAACTAACATAAAATCAAGGTCGAAGAGGTTTAAAACCTCTTCGACCTTGATTTTTACAGACATCCCCAATGGCGCTACTTTATTTATCCCAATAAAATTCTTTGACCATACAAAAGCTCATTTTCAATGAGTTGTGTTAAATCAATATAAAATATTTAGACTCTTTCTTGGTTTATCAGCTTTGAAAAAGTATCTTTGCATCCCGATTTAGAAAATTATCGGGACAATTTAAAGGAAAACAAGAAAAATTTCAATAAAGTGAATACATTATCTTACAAAACCAAAACCGTTACGCCAAAAGATACCGTGCGTAAATGGTATCTTGTAGATGCTGAAAATCAAACACTTGGACGCATCTCTTCTGAAATCGCAAAGATTTTACAAGGAAAAAACAAACCATCTTACACACCAAACATCGATACCGGTGACCATGTCATCATTATCAATGCAGAAAAAGTACACTTATCCGGTAAAAAAACTACTGATAAGGTATACATCCGTCATACAGGATATCCGGGTGGTCAACGTTTTATGACACCCAAAGAAGCATTTGCTAAAAAACCGGAGTTTGTATTGGAAAATGCAATCAGCCACATGTTGCCACGTACTCGTTTAGGCAGAGCAATGTTCAAAAAATTACACGTATTTGCAGGTACTGAACACACACATACTGCACAAAAACCGGAAGTATTAAAATTCAAATAAAAATATAAATGGCAAAGGAAACAATCAACGGATTAGGTCGTCGTAAAACTGCGGTTGCCCGCGTTTACTTAAAAAGCGGCAAAGGTGCTATTACTGTAAATGGTAAAGACATCAAAGAATATATTGATTTAAAACAATTAGTAGACAGAGCTTTAAAACCATTAAACGTTACAGATTCTATCGGTAAATTCGATATTACTGTAAATGTTAAAGGTGGTGGTATCAAAGGACAAGCTGAAGCTATTTCTTTAGGTATTGCACGTGCATTAGTGAAAAACGATGAAACAGTGAAACCTGCTTTGAAAGCAGAAAGCTTAATGACTCGTGACTCACGTATGGTAGAGCGCAAGAAATTTGGTAAGAAAAAAGCACGTAAGAGCTTCCAATTCAGTAAACGTTAATCTTCAAAAATTTATCAAAATAATATGGCAATTTCTAAATTATCTCAGCAAGAAATGTTAGATGCCGGAGTTCACTTCGGTCACTTAAAGAAAAAATGGAATCCTAAAATGTTACCATATATTTTTATGGAACGTAAAGGTATTCACATCATAGATTTGAATAAAACACAGGAGAAATTGGAAGAAGCTGCAGCAGCACTTCGCTCCATTTCAAAATCAGGTAGAAAAATTTTATTCGTAGCAACTAAAAAGCAAGCGAAAGAAATCGTATCTGAAGCAGCAAAGCAGGTAAATATGCCTTTTGTTACAGAACGTTGGTTAGGCGGTATGTTGACGAACTTCGTGACTATCCGTAAATCTATCAAGAAAAAGCAAAGCATAGAGAAATTATTAGGCGATGGCGCATTAAACAATATCACTAAAAAAGAAAGATTGATGTTGGGTCGTCAGCAGCAAAAACTGGATAAAGTATTAGGTGGTATAGAAAATTTACCTCGCATTCCGGCTGCTTTATTTTTAGTAGATATTTCGCACGAACACATCGCTTTGGCAGAAGCAAAAAATCTAGGTATCAAAACTATCGGTATCGTTGACACTAATAGCGATCCAACTAAAGTTGATTTTGCCATTCCTGCTAACGACGATGCTACTAAATCTATCCAATTAATTACAAACTATTTGGTGGAAGCAATCAAAGATGGTTTAGCAGAACGCAAAAAAGACAAAGAAGAAGCTGAAACGAAAACAGAAACTGATGCAAAAGCAGCAGTAGAAACTGAAACAGCAGAATAATTTATCTTTTTGATTAAACATTTATCATTTAACATTCAACATTAATTATCATGTCAACTGTAACTATATCAGCAGCAGAAGTAAATAAATTAAGACAAGAAACCGGAGCCGGTATCATGGATTGTAAAAAAGCTTTAACAGAAACCAATGGCGACTTTGAAGCAGCCATTGATTATTTAAGAAAAAAAGGTGCTAAAATTGCAGCTAACCGTTCTGACAGAGAAGCAAACGAAGGGGTGGTGATAGCACTAACCAGTGAAGACGGCAAATTCGGCTGTGCTGTAAACTTAAGTTCTGAAACAGATTTTGTGGCAAAAAATGAAGATTTCATCAACCTTGCAAAATCTATCGCAAATGTAGCTTTGGCAGGAAGAATCAAAACTTTGGAAGATTTACACAATGCTCAATTAGAGGGCGTTTCTATTAAAGATAAATTATTAGATACGGTTGCTAAAATCGGCGAGAAAATAGAAGTAAAAAAATACGAAGTAGTAGAAGGTGAAGGCGTAGTTGCCTACATTCACATGGGCTACAGAATGGGTGTTTTAGTTCAATTGAACCAGGCACTTACTGAAGAAAAATCAATTGCCGGAAAAGATGTAGCGATGCAAATTGCTGCGATGAATCCGGTTGCAGTTGATGCTTCAGGTGTTTCTGAAGAGATGAAATCAAGAGAGAGTGCTATTGCCCGTGAAAAAGCCATTGCAGCAGGCAAACCTGAAAATATCTTAGATAAGATTGCTGAAGGCGCCGTACAAACCATGTTGAAAGAAAACACATTGTTACCTCAACCTTTTGTAAAAGACGGAAGCAAAACGGTAGAACAATATCTGAAATCGGCAGACAAAGATTTAACGGTCGTATCGTTCAAGCGAGTGACTTTATCGTAATAGTTTAAAGAGAGATTAAAAAATCTCTCTTTTTTTTTGCTTATTTTTAAAAGTATCATTGTAAATTAAAACATGGCGCAAAAGTTTGTAATTCTTTTATTTACTTGCTTAGTACTTTTTTCATGTAAAAAAAACACAACTTCCAGTTGTAATTTAACTTCATTTCCTTCTACAGTTGGGAATTCGTGGACATATAAACAGACAATTCAGATAGATTATGATAATTTAAGAGATACTGTTTTATATGATACTATCCATTTAGAAGTTATTAAGGATACAATATTTAATGGAAGGTCAATGCAAAAGATAGAATGTTATTCAAATAAGAATCCTTATAAATCTTATTCCATTTGTATTAATGAAAATTCATCCTTTATCCAATATATGAGCGAACCCGGTCTCATATCTGAAGTACTTAGAATAAAGCAACAACCAATTTCTGATAATGAACCATTTTTTAATGACAATAAAATTTTAATTCCAAACTATGATATCTTTACAATTTTAAAGTTTAATGAAGCTAATTGGATTTATGTAGATAATTCAATGGTAAAAATTGAAAAAGAGATTGAAGGAGAAGAAGATATTACAACACCTTTAGGTTCATTTAAATGTTGTAAATTCAAATTAAATTATCTGAGAAAATTCTTTCCTCAATCTATCGACATCATTGAATATTTCTCTGATAAAGGCCTGATGAAGAAAATTAAAAATAGCTTTAATGTAGATTTCACTGACAATTCCGGCAACCCGTTAGATACCGGTGACAGCTATAATACCATTGAATTAATTGATTATACAATAAACTAAAATACCATGGAAAAACCAATCAAACGTGTACTACTGAAACTTAGCGGTGAAGCCTTGATGGGCGACCAGCAATTCGGTATAAAAGCAGATATACTTTCTGTTTTTGCAGAAGAAATTGCAGAAGTCATAAAAGCCGGTTATCAGGTGGGTATTGTTGTTGGCGGCGGTAATATTTTCCGCGGCCTGCAAGCCGGCAACATTGGCATAGAACGCTCACAAGGCGATTATATGGGTATGCTTGCTACTATTATCAATGGTATGGCTTTGCAAGGAGCGGTGGAATCCAAAGGTATTTATACACGTTTGCTTTCTGCACTAAATATTTCGCAGGTTTGTGAACCGTATATCCGCAGACGGGCTGTACGTCATTTAGAAAAAGGCAGATGCATCATTATGGCTGCAGGTACCGGAAATCCTTATTTCACTACCGATACTGCCGCCGCATTGCGTGCAAATGAAATTGAAGCAGATGTAATTTTAAAAGGAACGAGTGTAGATGGCATTTATACGGCCGACCCGAAAAAAGATGCGGCTGCCACTAAATATGAAAATATATCTTTCGAAGAAGTGATGATGAAAAATTTACGCATCATGGATCAAACAGCATTTGCTTTATGCAAAGAAAACAAGATGCCAATCATCGTTTTCAATATCAAAGAAAGAGGAAATATCTTGCGCATTCTTCAAGGCGAGAAAATTGGTACATTAGTGAGTTAATAAATTTCAGAATTCAGATCTGTCGTCATATTAAGACAAACTATCTGCAATCTATTCTTATAAAATCTCTACTCTCCAAACTATTTCTTTTTATATTTGCCTACGAAAAACAACCAAATAATGGAAGAAGAAGTACAAATGGTATTGGATGAAACCAAAGATTCGATGTTTAAGGCATTGAAACATTTAGAAGATGAATTGCGTAAAGTACGTGCCGGAAAAGCGAGTCCTGATATGCTGCAGGGAATTACGGTAGAATATTACGGCATCCCTACTCCTATCAATCAAGTGGCAAGTATAAAATTACTGGATGCAAGAACACTACTGGTTGCTCCTTTCGAACGAAAAATTATCAGTGATATTGAACGCGCAATCTTTCAAAGTAATATTGGCATTACTCCACAAAATGATGGCGAAAATATACGACTTTCTGTACCTCCAATGACGGAAGAGCGCAGACGCGATTTAGTAAAACAATCTAAAAATCATGGCGAGCAGACCAAAATAGTCATTCGTAATGCTCGCAAAGACGGCAATGAAATGGTAAAAGATTTGGTAAAAGACGGCTTGAGTGAAGATATTGGAAAAGATGCGGAAGAAGCTATTCAAAACTTAACTAACGAATACAATACGAAAGTAGATAAAATGCTGCACCAGAAAGAAGAAGAGATAATGACGATATAATTTCAGTTGGAAGTTGACAAAAAAGGTGTTCAATATTGAACACCTTTTTTATTTCATCAGCTATATTACTAAACCTTCTCGCCGTTTTTTGTCATGAGTTTATATTCACCCAGATGCAAGGATGAATCCTGTACAAGACGCACAATTTTGCCAATTTTAGAATACCATTTCATTCTAAAAGAAAACGTATCTTTTTTCATAAACGCATAGATAAACGGATGGACATACAACAGGAAATTTTTCTCAGTGTGTGTTTTCAGATGATTTAATTCCGATTCTATATTATCTATAATTTGCAACGGTTGATCTACTTTGTATTTACTGTTTCCATGCAACAATGGTTCGCGCGTATCCACACTAATTTGTTCTTTCATGCGCTGACGCGTAATTTCCATTAAACCAAATTTACTTACCGGCAAAATTACATGCTTTGCTTTATCCGGTCGCATAGCTTCTTGCATCGCTTCATATAACTTATGTTTATACTCACCGGAACGCATATCAATAAAATCAATTACAATGATGCCACCAATATCACGCAAACGTAGCTGGCGGGCTATTTCCTGAGCAGCCTCCACGTTAATATTAAATGCATGTGTATCCTGCTCCACGTCTTTTTTTACTTTCGGTCCGCTGTTCACATCTATTACATGTAATGCTTCTGTATGTTCAAGAATTACATAAGCACCGCTTTTGAGAGTTACCGTTTTACCGAAGGCTGTTTTCACCTGACGGCTGATATCATACTTCTCAAACAAAGGAGTGGTATCATCATGCTTATTCAAAATAGAAATATGGTCAGGTGCATATTCTTTTAAATAGGCTTTCAAATCGCCATGCAATGAATGATTATCGGTAATTATTTTAGAAAAGCTATCGTTCATTAAATCACGCACGATAGAGAAAGTCTTATTCATTTCTTTCAGCAACAACTTTGGAGGATTCTGATACTTCGCAGTATCCGTCATGGATTTCCATTTATTCAGTAAATTCTTAACATCGTATAGCAGTTCTTCTTTACCAACTCCCTCCGCATTCGTTCGCACCACAAAGCCAAAATTCTTTGGTTTTATCTGTTGCATAATACCAAGCAGGCGTTCACGTTCTTCGGGCAGTGCTATTTTTTTAGAAATGCCAACAGTATTCGTAAACGGCACCAATACGACATATCTTCCGGGAATAGAAAGTTCGCAGGTTAGGCGAGGTCCTTTGGTAGAAATAGCTTCTTTAGAAATCTGAAAAATAAGAATATCCCCTTTTTCCAAAGCAGTAGTCATCTGACCATCTTTCTGAATAAAAGGTTCCAGTTCAAAGGTATCCAACAAGTGTGATTGCTCGCCCTTGAAAGCTTCCGAACTAAATTTACGTACGGAGCGGATATACGGGCTTAAATCTGAATAATGTATAAAAGCATCTTTATCGTGACCAATATCTACGAAGGCTGCATTTAATCCGGGGTTTATTTTTTTTACTCTACCCAAGTAGATGTCACCGGCTGCAAAACCTTCTTTGTCGTACGCATCAAGATGATATTCGACTAATTTTTTATTCTCAAGAAGAGCAATTTCAACACCTTTGGAATTAGCATGTATTACTAATTCTTTTATCATATCAGGTGTAAGATTTAAGTATTAAGAATCTAATTACTTAATACTATTTACTTATTACTTTTTCTTGTGACGGTTCTTTCTTAGTCTTTTTTTACGTTTGTGCGTCGCAATTTTATGACGCTTTCTTTTTTTTCCGCAAGGCATAATTAAACTTTTTTACTTTTTAAATTTTTGACGATCTCGTCTATTTCTTTATTGAAATCTTTATTGTTTACTAATAATTTGCACATTTCAAACAATCGGATGGCTTCATCATCATGACCGAGTTGTGCTTCCGTTATGGCCAAAAAATACAAGGCTTCTGTATTTTGCGGTTCTAACTGCAATATTTTTTGCAACCGTTCTTTTGCTTTGTCAAACTGACCGGATTGTATAGACAATCTACCTAAGGCTAACAAGACCGGAACATTGTTCGGAAGGCTGTCTTCCAATTTTCTCAAAATTCCGATTCCTTTCATTGGCTCCTGCGAACCTTGTACATACGCATCTGCCAGTTTTATCTTCAGCTCCACATCATTGCCATCTTTCTGAACAGCTGCTTCGTAAGAACGGAGCGCAAAGGTAATTAAATTATTTAAAATAACAGAGTCTTCCGTTGATTTATATGCACTTACGAGCACATCACCGGCATTTTCCATCGCAGTTTTACTGCTTTCAACAGATGCAAACTGATAAAAATAATAGGAACCTAGAGCAGGATTATTGAGATTTTTCCAGAATGCTGATTTTTCCAGATATAATTTCTTTAAGGCAGCCGTATCTGCTGGCTTTGTTGCCTTTATTGCATCGGAAATAGTAGTTAATTGAGACTTCTCAGCAGCTAGCAATTTGGCAATTTGCTGTTCTTCGTATTGCTCAAAAGAATAAGACTCAACCTTGCTTGCAGTTGAATTTTCTTTTTTGCTAACGGTTTTACCGCCAAAATAAAGTGCTAATGCTAAAATAAGAGTGCCAACACCCAATACTATCTGTCCCTTCTGCACGACGTTGTCTACTATTCTTTATCCTTCAAACGTTTTGCGCTTGAATCTTTGATTTGTTCTACAAAAACTTTAGATGGTTTGAACGCCGGAATCTGGTGTTCAGGAATTTCAATAGCAATATTTTTTTTGATATTACGACCGATTTTTGCTTTACGAGTTTTAACGATAAAACTGCCAAAACCTCTTACATACAGATTCTCACCGTCAGCCAAAGTATCTTTTACTTCTTTGAAGAAAGCCTCCATGGCTACTAATACGTCAACTTTAGGAACGCCTGTTTTTTCTGAAATAGTGGTGATGATGTCTGCTTTTCTCATGGTTGTTGTTTAAATGGACTACAAAAATGCAAAATAATTCTTAACTAACTTACTAATATACACGAAATTAGGGATTTTTTAATATACAGTCAAATTAATTGATTTAGTTCAAAATAGCCTTCTTAGTAATACTTATCGCTTGAGATGGCATAAACTGGAAAAATATATATTATTTGTTGAGTGTTACTACTGACAGCCCATTTGAATAGAAATTAACATAGACTCCGCGATTACAATTGATTAAAAATTGTAAATCTTCTTTTTTGATTTCAATTTGGCTACTGTAATGATATTGATTATCTATCTTAACTCTAATTACATATGCATCGTTATAACCCTCACTTTTTGTATAAGAATATCGATAGCCACTATGTGTTTTAAAATGTTCAACATCTTCTTTGCTTAATTCACAATCTTCGGGAGGAACCTTTACCTGCTTAATAATTGAATATTTTTGTAATCTTGAAACCGGCCAGAGAACTATAACCACAAAAATTATAATCACTAACAAACCAAAATTTTTATCAAGTCTGATGGCATCATAATTACAATATAATTTTCGTTTATGATTATTTATTTGAAATTAACTTATTTTGCGATATAAATGAAATCCTTCTCGAAAAAGCTATTAGAATGGTACAATCCAACTACAAGAAATTTGCCCTGGAAGCAAACAAATGATGCTTATAAAATTTGGTTATCAGAAATCATTTTGCAGCAAACGCGTGTGGAGCAAGGCACACCTTACTATTTAGCTTTTATAAAACAATATCCAACTGTAAAAAAGCTGGCAAACGCACCTTTAGACAATGTGCTGAAACTTTGGGAAGGCTTAGGTTATTACTCACGTGCCCGTAATTTGCATGTTGCAGCACAGCAAATAATGGAATTACATAAAGGCAAATTTCCTGAAACGTATCAAGAAATCATTCAGTTAAAAGGTATTGGAAATTATACGGCCGCAGCTATTGCATCATTTGCCTACAATTTACCGCACGCAGTTTTGGATGGAAATGTATTTCGTGTGCTATCGAGAGTTTTTGGAATAGAAACACCAATCGACAGTACGGAAGGTAAAAAGCAATTTGAACAATTAGCTCAGCAATTACTCGATAAAAGAAATCCCTCAGTATATAATCAGGCAATTATGGATTTTGGTGCCTTGGTTTGTAAACCGCAAAATCCGTTGTGCGGGCAGTGTCCGTTCAGTTCAGAGTGTAAGGCATTGGAGTCAGGTAAAATTAGTTTATTACCAGTAAAAGCAAAGAAACTGATAAAGTCAGAACGGCATTTTCATTATTTCGTGTTATACGATGCCAAAAATATCTTTATTAGGCAACGCACAGAGATGGATATCTGGAAAGGATTGTTTGAGTTTCCTGTTGAGGAAGACAATGGTCAATGGTCAATGGTCAATAGTAAAATACTGAAAAAAATAAACCATCGACTATCGACCAAAAACAATGGACTACTATATAAACAAACCCTATCTCATCAATACATAAACGGTTATTTTTACGAAATAAGGCTTAGCAAGCTGCCAAAAATGGAAAAATCGTATCTAAAAATTCCAAAAACGGAAATTTTAAACTTTGCATTCCCAAAAATAGTACGAAGCTATTTGCAGGCTCGATTAAATTATTTAACTTAGAGATTAGATAAAAAAAGACACGATTGACATAAGTCAAGAAATTTAATTTTTAACTAAACTGTATTGCTATGAGTGTTAATAAGGTAATTTTAATCGGACGATTAGGCAAAGACCCTGAAGTGAGAAAAATTAATGCAACCACTACGGTTTGCAATTTCCCGCTGGCAACCAATGAATCCTATAAAAATCAGGATGGCTCCTATACAGAACAAACCGAATGGCATAATATTGTTATGTGGCGTGGTGTGGCTGAAAGAGCAGAACGTATTTTAAAGAAAGGAAGTACTATATTTGTGGAAGGAAAACTCAGAACGCGTTCCTGGGAAGATAAAGAAAACCATAAACGCTATACCACAGAAATTGTGGTAGAGAATTTTCAGTTGTTAGATAAAAGAGAACAAACCGGTCCGTCACAAAATACAAGTACAGAAAATAAAACCGGAACAGAAACAACAACTTCTGATTCCGCTACTGAACCAAGTTTTGATGATGACCTGCCATTTTAATGAATAAAGTAATTTAATCAGCTTGGACGACGGAATTCCCATACCTTACTTATTTAATTTCCTGTTTATAATTCCATGGAGTGAAATTTTCAACCCGTTTGACCCTGCAATTATTTACGAACTTATCTTCATTTTAATTTTACTCGGATTTACTGCAATGATGTGTGCTGTAGAAGTTGCTATCTTTTTATTTAAACATGATGAAATTCATGAGCTGGAGAAAAGTAACGACAATACAGATATGGTCATATTAGATTTTATAAAAAAACCACGACGGTTTCTGGCAACGTTTGTATTAACCACTACTTTGTTTACACTGGCAATAGTACTGATGTTTGAAAATATTTTAGAAACCATGTTGCAACATGAATTTGCTGAAACACACGGCACATTATTATTCATCATCAAAATCTCTTTTGAAACATTCATCATTGTTTTATTTGCAGAAGTAATTCCTAAATTATATGCTACCCAACAATATTATAAAGTTGCGAGATATACGATTCAGATTTTGCGTGTATTTGATATTATGTTTGCACCTTTTGTAAAAACGCTGATTGCTACTTCTAACTTTTTTGAAAAGCGATTAGAGGGTGTTAAAGACAGTGTTTCTGCCAAAGATATTGATGAGGCAATAGATATTGCAAATTCTCAGGATAAAAATGATACGGAAAGAAATGATACTAAAATTCTAAAAGGCATTGTAAAATTCGGTAACATCGCTGTAACTCAGATTATGCGCTCACGAATGGATGTGGTTGCCGTTGATAGAGATGCTGATTTTGCTGCCTTATTAGATATTGTAAGGGAATCGGGGTATTCAAGAATTCCGGTGGTTGAAGATAATTTTGACAAGGTTGTTGGTATACTTTACGTAAAAGATCTATTGAAATATATTGACTCGGATAAGAATTTTAACTGGCAGCAATTAATAAAACCGGCGATGTATGTACCTGAGTCAAAAAAAATTGATGACTTGCTGGAGGATTTTCAGGCAAAGCGAGTGCACATGGCAATTGTGGTGGATGAATACGGTGGCAGCTCAGGAATTGTTACACTGGAAGATGTACTGGAAGAAGTGATTGGCGATATCAAGGATGAATTTGATGATGCCAGCGAAATAGATTTTAAGAAATTAGACAACTACAATTTTATATTTGAAGGAAGAACGGCATTGAATGATGTGTGTAAAGTGCTGGAAATACCGGGAAATACTTTTGATGATGTACGCGGTGATGCAGATTCGCTGGCGGGATTGATGCTGGAACTGAATTCCGAAATTCCGATTGAAGGTGATGAACTGAAATATAAACATTTTACGTTTATCATATTAGAGGCTGATATAACAAGGGTGATTCGGGTGAAGGTAACGATTGGTGATTAATTTAGTAATTAAATAATTTAGCAATTAAACAATGAGAAAAAGGAAAGACAATAACTTACTTTCATCAAAGAAAAACATTATTATATTACTTCATTGTTTCATCATTACATTGATGATTACTTCCTGCAACGAAAACTATACTCCAAAACGCAACGGATATTTCAGAATTGATTTTCCGAAAGAGCGAAAATATATTAGTTACGAGAATACTCTTTGTCCATTTACTTTTGAATACGCAGACTACGGAAAGATACAGAAAGATTCTTCCGATCTGGAAGAGATGCACAATCATCCTTGCTGGTTTAATATTATCTATCCGGAATACAAAGCAAAGATTTATTTAAGCTATACTGCCATCAGTGCGTCTGAACCATTAGATAAATTAATAAAAGACAGTTATAAACTTACTTTCAAACATACCATCAAAGCTGATTATATTGATGAAACGGTTATAAAAGGAAAAAATAAAAATGTAGATGGTATTTTATACGATGTTGGCGGCAACGCTGCAAGTGCTGTACAGTTTTATTTAACAGACAGCAAGCAACATTTTCTGCGAGGTTCGCTTTATTTTTATGCATCTCCAAATGTCGATTCTATTGCACCGGCAGTTACCTATTTCAGAGAAGATGTACAGCATATTATTGAAACACTACAGTGGAGATAAACCATAAAATATATACTTGATTTAGAATCATTTTAATTATGAATACAGTTAATTATAAATCTTCATCCGATTTAAAGATAAATGACGTTCCAAAAACAAATAATTGGGAAGATATTTCAAACTTTGCATTGTTATTAAACCCAGCAGATATCAAAAGTGAACATAGTTCTATTGACTTAAATACAAGTAATATAAATGAACTTTCCTTAGATGAGTTAAGAGTTATTTTATACATCGAACAAAGAAGATGGAATCATTTTTGCAGAACTCCTGATTACAATACAATGCTATTAATACAAAATGTTATTGAAAAAATAAGAAACACAATATCATCTACTTTTAAATAAACCTGCAATTAAATAAACTATAATTATTTATCATAAATAAACTTCCAAGGTTTTGCTGCTTCCAGTTGCAATGCCAGTTCCAGCAATAATTTATCTTGTCCGAATGGTGACACAAACTGCACACCAACAGGCATATCGTTGGAAGCGGTTCCCATCGGTAATGAAATAGCAGGTGAACCAGAAATGTTGAACAACGGTAAAAAAGATGCAAAATCAGCACCACGCCATGCGATTTCTTTATAATCCAGATTTGGTGAAAAATAACCAATCTCAGGTGTACGTTTTGTAGTAACAGCCGTCATGATAAGATCATATTTTTCCTCCATTTCAGCTTCTGTTTTTTTTGCTGACCGTGTCAATGTATTTATACTACCAATTAATTTTAATTTTCTTTTGGAAAAGGTTTCAGCCAAACCTAAAGTAAAAGGCTCCAACACTGACTTGTCAACCTTTGCACCGTGTGTGAGAGCACCAAAATTAATTGACATGTACGATAAGAAACCGTAATAAGTTAGATAATGCAAGGTCAAAGCTTCAATATCTAAAGGTACTTTTATCATCTCTACAGTATGTCCTAAAGATTCCAACAACTTTGCTGTTTCTAATTGTACACGCCAGGTATCTTCATCCATGTGCCCTTGTTTGCCTTCCGGTAAATTCTCAAAAAATGCCACACGTAATTTTTTGTTTAAAGGTTCCTGTACATGACCGATTCTTGGCAATTTTGTATTGTAATGAAATTTTTCGGCAGCAGCATAAAATGCAGCAGTATCGCGCACACTGCGTGTCAGCACGCCCTGATACACAATATTCACCGGCAAAGTCTCCGTACCTTCCATATAAAATAATCGCTTGCGTGTCGGCTTCAAACCTACCAATCCACAACACGATGCAGGAATACGTGTAGAGCCTGCACCATCATTCGCCGTTGCAATAGGCACAACACCGCTCGCTACCATAGCACCTGAGCCGGAAGAAGAACCACCTGTAGTATAATCAATATTCCAGGGGTTGCGGGTGATGCCCCAGCGTTCATTCTCGACACTGCATATAAAACCAAATTCAGGAAGTGTCGTTTTACCCAAGCAATTTACACCGGTAGAAAAAAACTGATTAACGTATTTACTGTTTCTTTTTGCAATTTTAGAAACAAAGGCACCTGTTCCTTTTTGTGTCGGATACCCTTTGATAAAATCATTATCTTTTACAAAAGTAGGCACACCGTAAAAAGGACCGTTCGTATTTAGTTTATCATTATTGCGTGCATCATCATACATTTTTATAACAATAGCTCCCAGCGTCGGGTCTACTTTTTCAGCACGTGCAATAGCCGCTTCCGTTACTTCTTTTACAGATACCTTTTTATTCGCAATAGCCTCCGCTAATGCTGTTGCATCCATAGTTCCTAATGCATCATCACAAAATGCGCTTATCTTTTTTTCCATTTCATAAAAATAGAAAACAAAAATGGAATTATTATCAATGTAAAAAACTAAATGCTTTTCTATCTTTGTTTCAATGCTATCGTCTCATAAATCATTTCTGGAAACTCCTATTGAATACCTGAAAGGTGTTGGCCCGGAGCGTGCTGATGTTTTAAAAAAAGAAGCAGACATTTTTACTTTTGGTGATTTACTGAAATTATATCCGTATCGTTATATCGACAGAACACAATTTTATTCGACGCAACATATCGACAATACACAAACCTATATACAGCTAAAAGGTAAATTAAAACAGATTCAGGAAATCGGAAATGGAAGAGCTAAACGCTTAACTGCTACATTTTATGATAACGAGGGTGAAATAGAATTGGTTTGGTTTCAAGGTGTGAAATGGCTAATAAAAAGTTTAGACACTAAAGAAACCTATGTATTATACGGAAAACCAAGTTGGTTTAACGGCAAGTTAAACATTACGCATCCTGATTTGGAAAAACTGTCTGTTTTTAATGATGCGGAATCCGGTACATTTCGTGCACTGTATAACACGTCAGAAAAAATGAAAACGAAAAGCCTGGATAGCAAAGGTATATCTAAGCTGATGATGACATTACTGGCACAATTAAAACCGGAACATATCACAGAAAATTTACCAAAAAACATTTTAGCAAAGTATAAACTATTCGGAAAATTTGATGCGATAAAAAATATTCATTTACCGCAAACATTGGCACTGCAAAATGAAGCTGTCAAACGTTTAAAGTTTGAAGAACTTTTTTTGATACAATTAAATCTGCTGCAACTAAAAATTATCAGAAAAAGAGAAGCCGGTATTTTCTTTGAAAAAGTAGATCATTATTTTAAACGTTTTTATGATGAAGCATTGCCTTTTGAATTAACCAATGCACAGAAACGTGTATTAAAAGAAATACGAAAAGATACATTATCACACAAACAAATGAACCGCTTGCTTCAAGGCGATGTAGGTTCCGGAAAAACCATTGTTGCATTGCTTTCCATGCTGATGGCAATCGATAATAACTATCAGGCGGCACTGATGGCACCGACAGAAATTTTAGCACAACAACATTATGCAGGCTTAAAAGAATTGTGTGATAAAATTGGTGTGCGCATAGAGATACTGACAGGTTCTTCCAAATCCAAACACCGCAAAGAACTACTGGCTGATTTGGCAGAAGGCAAGATTCATATTTTATTAGGCACACATGCCCTGCTGGAAGATGTTGTAGTGTTCAAAAATTTAGGCATCGTCGTGATTGATGAGCAACATCGTTTTGGTGTGGCGCAACGCGCAAAGCTGTGGAAGAAAAACACCATCGCACCGCATGTTTTGGTGATGACGGCCACACCGATTCCGCGTACCTTAGCAATGACCTTATACGGTGATTTAGATGTGTCTGTTTTAGATGAATTGCCACCAGGCAGAAAGCCGATTAAAACGGTACACCGCTACGAAACGCAGCGCATTGCCGTGTTCGATTTTATCAGAGATGAAATTAAGAAAGGAAGACAAGTGTATATCGTGTATCCGCTGATTGAAGAAAGCGAAAAAATGGATTTGGTGGATTTGATGAATGGCTTTGAAAGTATTTCGCGTTCCTTTCCGTTGCCGGATTACAATGTCAGCATTGTACACGGAAAAATGAAACCCGAAAACAAAGAATTTGAAATGCAGCGTTTTGTAAAAGGCGAAACGCAGATTATGGTGGCGACGACCGTGATAGAAGTTGGAGTGAATGTGCCGAATGCCAGTGTGATGATTATAGAAAATGCGGAACGTTTTGGTTTGTCGCAATTGCATCAGTTGCGAGGGCGCGTGGGACGTGGTGCAGAGCAATCTTTTTGTATTTTGATGTCGACGCATAAATTGACGGCTGATGGCAAGAAGCGTATTAATACAATGGTAGAAACCAATGATGGTTTTAAAATTTCGGAAGTGGATTTGGAATTGCGCGGACCAGGTAATATGGAAGGCACACAGCAAAGCGGCAATATAGATTTGAAGATTGCCAATTTAGCAACTGACGGACCGATTATTGAAGAAGCGAGAAAGGCAGCTATTGCTTTATTGGAAGAAGACGCCACTTTAGAGAAAACTGAAAATGCTAGCTTGAAATATTATTTACAGCAGCAGAAAAAGGAAGGTAATTTCTGGAGTAAGGTTAGTTAAGACTTAAAGAATACTTATCTTTATAAAAGGAGTTAAGATTCGCAAATTCTAAGCTATTTGACAAGATAAGCGAACTTTTGGTACGGATATAAACAACTTAGTGGTAATACTTTAACACAACTCCATAAATGAAAGTTTCTACTATTTCCGAACTTGAAAATTGGATGTCCGAAAATGGAATTAAAAACACTTTTACATCAAATAATAGATTTGTATCAGATGAAGGTTTAGGATTGGAAGTAGTTGACGGATTATATATTTGGTATTTTGTTGAACGTGGCGAAAGACAGAACTTAGAATATTTTAATAGTGAAAAAGATGCGGTGGAGTTTGTTTATGAATTTTTAAAAAGTGGCGAACCATACTGAGAAAAAGTAATACCGCTAACTCCCTCTCTGGCGCGAGACTTCCAAAGGATGTCTCGTGTCTGCTGAATCTACCGGTCTCTGACCGGATACTAACAACGAACGTTTAATTTTTCTAATCAAAGATTAGTTCTTCTAATACACACGAATGAGACGAATCTGTCAAGGGCAAAAATTTCAATACTTGCATATATAGATTGCTTCCTTTAAATTTATAATAACATATTCAAATATGTTATTAAAAAAATAAAACCAAAAATATGAAATTAAAATTAGCAGCCGAAAATCCATTAGAGTGGATTGCCTTAAAAATGAATCTCGCACCGGTACCATTGGTAGAAACGCAGATTTATTTCACCATAGCCAGAATCATTATGGCAGGTGCAGAATTAGGAATTTATGAAGCAATAGGAAAAGGGAATAAAACCGCCGAAGAAGTCGCAAAAACCTGTAGTACACACCCTCACAGCACTACTCAATTGCTGAATGCGCTCACTGGCTTAGGTTATCTTAAATACAGCGATAACAAATACAGCGTTTCATCAAAATATCAGAAATGGTTATTAAAAGACAGTGAAGCCAATCTTATCGGTAAACTCCGTTTTCAGATTATGGAGTGGAACTTTCTCAATCACCTGGAAGACTTTGTGCGAACGGGAAAAACGCTCGACCTTCACTCTACCATCGATGAAAAAACGTGGGAATTTTATCAGGAAGGGATGCGCGACCTTTCCATTAATGCGTCAAAAGAACTGGCAGGAAAAATTCCGGTGCCTAATGGTGCAACTACTCTGTTGGATATAGGTGGCTCACATGGTTTATATTCTATTGAACTTTGTAAGATGCATCCCAATCTTTCTTCGATTGTACTGGAGTTACCGGGGGCGGTAGAAGCGGCAAGTAATATTGCCAAACGTTATGACCAATCGGGAAAAGTGGTACACAAAGCAGGAAATGCACTGGCAGACGATTTGGGTGAAAGCAAGTACGACATTGTAATGATCAATAATGTGGTGCATCATTTTACAAATGAACAAAATTTAGCACTCGCTAAAAAAGTGGCGCGCGCATTAAAGCCGAACGGAATTTATGTAATCGGAGAATTTTTGCGCAATGAGAAACCGGGTGAAGGGGGTGTCATGGCTGCTTCAACGAGTCTTTATTTTTCTTTGACAAGTTCTTCCGGAAACTGGTCAGCATCTGAAATGTCAGGCTGGCAAACGGCTGCAGGATTGAAACCACTAAAGGCAATCGGTGCTATGTCTATACCCGGATGGAAAATGATTGTTGCAGCCAAACAATAACATATCTTATTATTAAACAGAAAAGATAAGATTATAAAGATTTAGTGTCATCTTCGTTTTGTGCTCTTATATAAATTATGTTATTATCTTCGAGTATTCATACTTATGATAAAAAGAACTAATTCTAACGATAAAGATTTTCAATGGTTAGTGGAGCAATTAGATGCATACCTTCGTATAATTGACGGTGATGACCATGCATTTTATGCACAGTACAACAAAACCAATATGCTACAGCATGCACTTGTATTTTATGAGAATAATATCGCTGTTGGCTGTGGAGCTTTAAAAAATTATACTGATGAAACGGTAGAAATTAAGCGTATGTATGTATTACCTGAATATCGTGGTAAAGGCATTGCTGCCTCAATCTTAAGTGAGTTAGAAAAATGGGCGGCTGAAATCGGTTATCACTCTCTTATACTGGAAACAGGTAAAAAACAAGAGGATGCAATTCATTTATACAGGAAGTGCGGATATATGCTTATTCCCAATTACGGGCAATATGAGAATATAGAAAATAGTGTGTGTATGAAAAAAGTTATTGCTTAGTTTAATCTATTGCATTGCAATGAGCATCGGCAATAAAAAATAACATGTTAATGTTATAAAAAGAATGCTGATGATATTCATTATAAATCCTGTTTTCAGCATATCTTTCAATGCAATTTCTCCGCTGGAGAATGCGATAGCGTTGGGCGGTGTACCCATCGGCAGCATGCCCGCACAACTGGCGCCTAAGCACATGGGAATTCCTAAAAACAAAGGATTGATATTTAATGAAATGGCTAATGCTGTAACCACCGGTGCAAAAATAATGACCTGCGCTACATTGCTCATTACTTCACTCATAAACACAGAAAGTGTGGTGATTAATAATATCAGCAAGAATAAATTTTTGGGTGCAATTTGTGCCAGTACATTTCCGAGCAACTGAATTAATCCGGCATCTTCCAGCCCTTTTGCCAGCGCCAGACCACCTCCAAATAATATTAAAATTCCCCACGCCATTTTGTGTGTGTCTTTCCAAATCAAAATAGGCTCTGATGAGTTATCTTCTTTTCTAACACCGGATGGTATTGCAAATAAAAGTGTCGCCCCCATAATGGCAATAATGGCATCATCTAATTTTATGCCGAATAATTTATTAATGATGCTTTGTGTTATCCATAATGATGCGGTAAATGAAAATATGATTAAAACACGTTTCTCTGTTTTTGAAATCTCTCCTAACGCTTTTAACTCTTGCTGAATATAATTTGCGGTAGCTTCATTTTCTTCCATTTTATTCGGATATAAAATCCGTGTAACAACAAAATATAACATCAACAACAATAAAACAGACAATGGCATGCATAATTTTATCCAGTCAAAAAAATTAACCGCATGATTCAGTTTATCTTTTATAAACCCTACGTACGCAACATTGGGTGGCGTGCCTATTATTGTTGCAATACCGCCAAGATTAGATGCATACGCTATTACTAACATCAGTGCAACAGCAAAATTCTGTTGGTTTCCTTTTGCATTATTTTCTTTCATCACAAAAATAACAGAAGACGCTATCGGAAAGAGCATCATAGTGGTTGCCGTATTGCTGAGCCACATACTGATGCCTCCTGTTGCCATGATAAAACCTAAGATAATACTGTTGCCGTTTGTTCCTGAAAGCCGTACAATATTCAAAGCAATACGTTTATGCAGATTCCATTTTTCTATTGCAAGCCCTAAAAAAAAGCCTCCCATAAATAAAAAAATTATCGGATCGCCATAAGATTTTGCAGTTTCTTTAGCTGTCATCACTTCAGTAACAGGAAATAGTATTAATGGCAACATTGCAGTTACTGCCATCGGCAAAGCTTCCGTAATCCATAAGAAAATAACGAGAAAAGCAATTGTAAATACTTTTGCAGCTTTGCTGTCTAACTGTAAGGGATTTATAAAAAATAACAACAACGACAACAAGACGCCGGTGACAATAAATACCTGTTGTTTGTGCTGCCTGAACATATTCTTAAAAACACATTAATACGTTACCACGAATTTTAATTTCTGCTTTATCTGATTGGTACTTTTTTGTTTTATAGTAATTCTGGCTTCTGCTAATCTTGATTTTGAATCGCCAAAATAATCGAAACTAATTTCTGTCAGTTCGTTTATTATTTTGTAGGGAAACTTATGAATATTGTTCGAAACAGGCAATGCTTTCAACATATTTAAATCAATAGTACCGCAAGTGTTGCTAAGATTTATAAATAAGAGATACGGCAGTGTATTGCTCATACTGATAAAAGTATTGACAATTGTATCGTTGGTCTGGCATGCATCAAAATCTCTTAATGTATGTATAAAAATGGAATCATTCTTATACTCATAATTTTGTGTAAAATCATTACTTCCGATAGAGCTGCCATAACTCAGTAGAGTAATTTTATTAAACCTGTCATACTGCAAACTATAAGTAGCAGCAATTGCCGGTGGCGATAAAATTTCGTTATAGGTTTTCAGAGAATAAAAATCCGCATTAAAAATCAATTCATCATAAGCAGAATCTGTGTTTATAAAATTTAAGAGGATTTTATTTTCAGCTACAATTTTTGAGTAATTAAACCTGTACATTTTTCCGGCAATACCGACACTATCGAATCTCAGTGCTGTATCATTATAATAATAAATAAACTCATATTGCAAAGTTTGTGCGCCGGTGCCGGTATCGACAGAAAATACAGAAATTTTGCTTGGTTGCTGACGTACAGACACTCTGGTAGTTTGCTCATTCTTCTGGCAAGCAAAAATAAAAAACGGAATCAGGAAGATAATTTTTCGCATCTGTATATGTTAAGGCACTACGCCTGCTCCCACCACATTTGGCTTTTTGCTTTTTTTATTTCCTTTATTAGGATTACCTGGGCTCTTGGTTTGTTGTTTGCGTGATGCTTCTATTTTTTTCCAGTCGTTATATTGATCTGCAGGACAACCAACTCCTTTATGGCAAGACATCAATATTACCGAACTAAAAAATAGTAATAAAAAAAAGTAGTAAAGGTTCTTTTTCATAGAATAAAGGTAAAAAACAAAGTGGAAATATCCAACTATTCGCTCAGAATAGCTGTTGCTTCTATCTCAACGAGTAAATCTTCAGAAATTAATTTAGAAATCTGATACATTCCTGTGGTTGGTTTTATTTCACTGAAAAATTCACCATGTGCCTTTCCAATGGCTTCCCATTGTGAGATATCTGTACAAAAAATACGGGTACGTACTACATCATTCATAGTGCCACCTAATTCTCTCAGCACTTTTTCAAATTTCTGCAAGATGCACTTTGTTTGTTCATATACATTTCCTTTGCCAACTACTTCACCATTTACGGTGGCGGTTGTTCCAGAAATCTCTATAATGTTCCCGATTTTAACGGCACGAGCATAACCGACTATTGGCTCCCACGGCGACCCTTCTGTATAAGTTTGTCTTTTCATTTTCTATAACTTAAATTCTTTTAGTACTTCATTGATTAATTCCATCTCATATCCTTTTTGCATGGCATATTGCATCAACTTTTGTTTTATTATAAAGGTATCTGTTTCTTTAATTTTTTTAATCTTCTTTTCTAACAAATCCTGCAGTCGTATAAAATACAAACTATCATCTATTTGTTCGATGCTTTGTTGTATTTTTTTAGAGTCGATCTGTTTTGCCTGTAGTTCCTGAATTATCTTACGTTTTCCCCAACTTTTAATATTAAACTTTCCTCGCGCAAATGCTGCAACAAAACGTTCTTCATTCAGAAAATTATTTTCTTTTAAATAATTTATGTAAAAATCTGTTTCATTTCTTTCTACCGCTAACTGAAATAATTTTTGTTTAATTTCCGACTCACATCGCTCTCTGTATGCGCAAAACGATTCTAATTTCTTGATAATCTGTTCTTCGGAGAGATGCGTTGATTTCATTTACTTACGAGCTATTTCTTACTACTCACGACTTTATTATATATCCCAAACAGGATTACGTTTATTATTAATCATATAACGCAAATTCAGCACAAATGTAAGAATCAGATAAATAATTATCGGTGAACCCAACGCGATAAAAGAGGTATAAATAAAAAATAAACGCACGCGTTTTGACGGCATGGATAGTTTCCTGCCAAGATAGGAGCAAACACCATACACGCTCATTTCTATAACATCCCTCAATGAGCGTGATTTAAATAACTTGGATGGTTTCTCTAACATGTTTTAAAGTTAGAAATTATTTACTGAAAATTCTGCGTTGTTCGTTCGTAAAATTTTGTGCCCGATACTGCACTCCAGACAACGTTTATGCGTACAGTATTTATCATGCAATTCTATTATTGCCTGTGTATCAAATGCGTGCCGTTGACTGCTTATCGCTTGTTCAAAGATTTTTGTTTTTGTGTTTGTTTCATTTGGAGTTTTATACAACAGCTCGAATGCTTTATCTTGATATTTTTCTTCGCCTGAAAATTTTGAATAAGCATATAAAATTGGTGCAAACACATTAATTTTCAAAATTGACTTAAATTCTTCGCCTAAAATTTTTGACCTGGGTTTACTTAATTTATCTAATATATAATGTTCGTTCCAATATGCTGACACATCAATATCTTCTAAGAAATTATTTTCAACATTCGATTCGAGAATACTGTTTAACAATGGCATTTGCTGAATTATTTTTGCAAACCAAGCAATTCGTACGGTTGGAAAAGAAACAGGTCTGATGCGCAGAAACTGCCAGTGATGCTCATGAATCTGCTTTAAGTCATATTTACTTTTCAAAAAGAGATATTCTTCTTTGAGTGCTCTTGGATAAATCTCTACGAAGTCTTTGTTTAAAAACCCCGCTGTACCAAACAACAATGCTTCTAATTGAAAAATATCATCTTTATGCTTTAACAGAATCTTATAATCTAAGAAATGCGTTAATAATTCAAATGGCTCTTTATTAATATGGCTCCCGAAATATTTTCCGAGTAATTGATAACAAGTTTGCTCCCAATCATTATTATTTAATTTTAAATTTTCCAGTATCTCATTTGATTTTCTATCCATGCGTTCTATCACTAATCGTTCTTTCCAGTTTTCAAGTGTAAGATCATCAATACATCCTATTAGATTTTCACATATCAATGTTTGTTTTGACAACATCATTGTCTCATATTTCTCTAATAAAATAGTTGGAATCCTGCCGTTTAATTCTAACGCAGGCAGTTGCGGAATAGAGATATCATTAAAATAAACTACGTGCAAGATTACGTTGTTGTATTTTTTATCTTGCTCGTGCTTGTGTAATTTCCAATCTGATGCATATATGTGCAACTCAATGTTTCCTACGAGAATAATATTATCAATTTTTATTTTTGCATTCCAAAAATCTGGTCCGCCGTCTTTATTGTATTTTCCAAAATCAAGTATTTGTAAATTATACCCGTCTGCGGTTTTTAATTCTTTTGTATTAAATAATTTATGCTGCCAGATAAAATGTAACAATCTCTCTCTCATAAATATTCCATTTATATCTATTGAGAGACATTTATTTACTGAATTCCATAAATTTTAATAAAATATTCTGAATAAAATAAAAAACCACAGTCTTCCATTTGGAAGACTGTGGCCAATGTTTCTCTCTCTGTTTTATTAATCTTTTTAGAACGGACAGACTTTACACGGGTCTACCTGCATATCAAAGCGTTCCAAGGATTTTATATTGATGTTGCGCCCTATCACTCTAAACGTGGTTCTTCGGTTTCTTTGATGTTCGTACTCCGTACATGGTACTCCGTCCGTACAGCCATTTCTCGGCTGCGTCTCGCCATATCCCTTCGGCTGCAGTCTGCTCTTCGATATCC
>JAXLTZ010000001.1:0-4660 GCA_046329785.1 Chitinophagales bacterium | reverse complement strand
TATACCGGCACTGATTACAAATCAGCGCCAGCGAGGGACGACAAACCCGCTTTTCCTATGGTAGGTATAGTGAGGAATGACCGGTTCGTATGATTTTCAGATGAAGCAAACCATGCTGGACAATGAAATTGTAAACAGAGATTACAGATCAGCGCCATAGGGTGGAGAAAAGTCATGGGGGTAGAGCTATTTTCGGTTATTCAGTATTTTTCATTTTTATTCCAAAAACTTATTTTTACTGTATTTGTTACTATTTCCTGATTAGGTAACAACTTAAAAACCACATCAAAACGATTCTTTAGCTATAAACATTTGGCCAAAATGGATCGCAAGTTTTAAATTCAAATGAAAATGGAGAAGATTATGTTTATTGAAACCATTGCGGAGACAGAAGCTGAGGGAAAGCTCCGAGAGATTTATGATGGAGACCAAAAGAGTTTGGGATACGTTCCCAACCACGCTAAAGTTTTCAGTCTACGCCCTGAAGTACTGGAAGCCTGGCGAACCCTTCAGGTAAGCATTCGTAAAAATTTGAGATTGAGGTATTATGAGTTGATCACTTTTGCGGCTGCAATGGCATTAGATTGCAGATATTGCCTGCTTGCTCATGGGACAATACTGATGAAAAATGGAGTAAGCGTGGATCAATTGCGTAGGATCCTGATAAATTTTCATGATGCCGGATTGGAACAAGACGAGATCGCAATGATGGAGTTCGCGCAAAAAATTATACGTAACGCCAATGAAATATCACAAACTGATATTGATGCGTTGCGAGAATTGGATTTCAAAGACGTCGAAATTCTCGACATAACGCTGGCCGCAACCATGCGCAGCTTTGCAAGCAAAACATTTGATGCCATGGGAGCGAAACCTGACGCTGTTTATGACGGATTAGAGCAACAACTGGATGGTTTGCTTCCTAAAAAGTAAAAACCACTAATCAAAACCTGTGTTTTATGTCAGGTGGGCTGGTCCCGTTATATTGGGAGAAGCTATACTTCTACTCATTTAGGGCTGTTACTGATAATTTTGTGCTTCGAGAATAAACCAAACTTTGCATAAGAGGGATGTGTGACAATTAATAATTTAATAAAAAAATCATGATGAAACAGCTTATTTTAATATTCTTAGTTTTAACAATTTATAATTTGACCTTTGGCCAGGTTCAGAACACATCATACCAGGACCCTAATGGTGAAAAAATTCTGCAACTATCTATTATTGTACCTATAGTAAAGTGTGAAGCATGGAAACTTTTTTCAACCGATAACGGACTTGTAAAATGGATTGCACCCGTTGCAAAAATCGAACTGGAGACAGGTGGATCTATAAAAACAAATTACGATAAAGAAAAAGGTCCAGATGATAAGTCTGCGATCAGGCTTGATATCATTAATTATCTTACAGACGAATTAATGACCCTAAAAGTAAATTTAAATAACAGCTTTCCGAAAGAAGTTCAGCAGGAAGATAAAAATCTTCAGGAAATCATACAATTCATTGACATTGGAAATGAACAGACAAAAATTATATCATCAATGGTTGGTTGGGGAAAGGGAGAGCAATGGGACAAAACATATAATTTCTTTGAAAAAGGAAATATCTGGACCTATGAGCAGGTGCTGAAAATATTTGACCAGAAATAATAAAGAAACAAATCATTATGGGTAATGCAGAAATGATTTTGAAAGACGGAGACTTTTGTAAAGTAATTGCAGGGACACACAAAGGTAAATCAGGATTTGTAAAGGATATAAAAATAAGTAAAACAGGGCATATTACAATTACCATTTTTCAAAAAAGCGGAGTTCGGTTTAAGACACTTGGTAAGAACGTAGAATTAATTATTGATTAATAAAAATAGCTAGTAGTTGCAAACTACGAACAGCAGGGAAAGTATGTAGTTACAAACTACGAATAGCAGGGACACCAGCTTACCCTGAAGTTTTAAGTTAATGAATCTGCTGTTCTGGTTGAAGCAATATTCATCAAAACTGCGCTGAAAAAACTTACCTTTGGTTTAGAATAAATGCCTAAATAATAGCACTATCTTTATAACGTGATTCTGAAATCATTTTCTATATTTGAGCAATTGGTTTATCTCCAACTGATTTAAAATTATTGAGGTCACCATTTAGATTCATATCTTTGAGCATTGTAAATAAAGAGAATTATGGAAATATTCAGGGGTCAAAACCTCATAGAGTTTGCTGAACGCTTCAAAACAGATGATGACTGTAAAAAATATTTGTCAGCAATTAAATGGGAATACGGTTTCACCTGCCGGAAATGTGGTCATACAAAGTATCAAGAGCGAAAAAACTATTCCCGAACATGTAACCTTTGTAGTGATACCGAATCTCCAATGGCAAACACTCTTTTCCATAAAGTAAAGTTTGGATTGCGTAAAGCATTCTTTATGTGTTTTGAGATGGCTACAACAACAAAAAGCTTATCAGCATCACAAATGAGCGTACGATTTGGAGTCAGGGAGAATACCGCAAGACTGTTCATGCATAAGGTTAGAGAAGCAATGAAATCAAGTAAAAATTACCCAATGGATGGGAATGTTCACATAGATGAGTTTGTTGTTGGTGGCAAAGAGGAAGATAAGCCAGGACGAAGCTATGACAGCAAAAAGAAGAAATCCATTTGTGCCGTTGAGTTAACTGAAGACGGGAAAGTTAAAAGATTTTATGCCTTAAAAATCAAAGATTTCTCCTCAAAATCATTAAGAACGATTTTTGATAAACACGTAAGTACACATGCATCTGTAACGACTGATGAATGGAAGGGGTATCGGCCCATCATGAAAGATTACAGTATTGATCAAATCCCCAGTAAAAGCGGAGGCAATTTTAAGGCCCTACACACGATGATCCATCAAGTCAAATCATGGCTAAGAACTACTTATTCCTGGGTTAGCGAAAAAAATATTGAACGATACTTCAATGAGTTTTGTTATCGGATTAACCGTTCGCAAATGAAAGAAACCATTTTCAATAATTTAATCAGAAGAATGGTAGTTGCTGATAAAGTTACACATCAGCAAATAATATGTAGCTAAATAATGACCTCAATTAATCTATTAAAAGAAAAAAAGAATTGGTGTAAATTGGAGAGGCACAAAATATAAGTAGATTTCATTAGGTCGTCTAATTGGTTAACCGGGCAATAACAAATAATATGAAAACAGTTAAGCGAAATAAAATCTTACTACTATTCCTGACAATTATTTTAGCCATTTGTATTTATTATAATTCTGATTATTATATTAGAAAACATGAATGGAAAAATAGTCGAGGTGCATCAATCGGAGATTGGGTAGAATTCAAGGATTCACTATATTCAATTAAGTATAGGAAAGTGTATAAAAACAATTCTTTAATTGGAAATGTTGTTTTTTGCTTTGAGAGTTATTTGATTGTTTACTCGAAAGATGAAAAGGAATTCGGATATTATTATAAGAAAGATTAAGCTATTTTATTTTTATCCGAAGTCTAATATAAAATAAATGCAAACGTTGGAGATCCCATGCTGTCGGTAGTTTTCCTAAAAAATAAACAATTGCTATCCTGAGTCTCCGACTCAGGATACTAAAAACATCAGAATCAGGATTTACAGAATAAATGAATTTTTACAATTTTAAACTACCTATATCGAATCGATGATAAGTAATAATAAAATATCTGCCGCATACATCTGATAAAAAGACCCGTGAACCGGGGCCCCCGCTGCCTGTAGTATTCCAAAATAAAAATTAAAATATGCTATCCGTAGTCTGCGACTACGGATTCCGATAAAATTTTATTCCGACTTTTGGTTTCTGTTTTTTCGTAAATTAGCTTGATTTCAACCTATTTCAAATGTCGGCAGGAGGATATAAAATCCGAAATCAGGAAGGCATCCATTTTATGACATTTGCTGTAGTGGAGTGGGTTGATGTGTTTACCAGAAAAGTTTACTGTGATATAATACTGGATAGTTTGTGGCATTGCCAGCAGGAAAGAGGTCTGTATATACATGGTTGGTGCCTTATGAGCAATCACCTGCATTTGGTTGTATCGGCCAAGAATGAAGACACAAGTGATATATTGCGTGATTTCAAGAAATTTACGAGTAAACAAATCATAAAAGCAATTTCCGAAAGCAAAAGTGAAAGCCGAAAAGAATGGATGTTGCAAATTTTTAAGGCGCAGGGAGAAAAAAACAGCAGAAACAGCGTTTACCAGTTTTGGCGACAGGATAACCAGCCTAAAGAGCTATTTTCAATCGGATTTACCTGGCAAAAAATGAACTATATGCATAATAATCCGGTTGATTCCGGATTAGTTGAAAAACCTGAAGACTATCTTTACAGCAGTGCAATAGATTATATGGGTAAAGGAAAAGGATTGTTGGATATACATCCGATCTGATAATTGTCCTGAGTCGCAGACTCAGGACAGCTGGGTTAGATCTATTATTTGGTAAAAAAGCATAATTAAACTCTTAATGCATTCACATTAATTATGAAAAAAACAATTTTATCCTTAATAATCCTGGCTCTGCTAATTGTCGAATGTAAGCAGAACCCACCAAAAAATGATCTTAAAGAAAATGTTGTAAACATAAGGGTATTTACTAACTACGAAACCAATAATCCGGCATTAATTAG